>CAWFJM010000033.1:0-237792 GCA_963816015.1 uncultured Planctomycetaceae bacterium
CGCCAAGGCGATTCGCAGCAACTCCGCCTATTCCCCGATGACGATCAGGTCCCTATTCCAGATGATCCCGATGTCGTACGGGTCCGGCTGGGTTCGATCGGCTGGACCAACGGACGCCGATTCGGCGACGTCTGGCTGGGACTCTGGCTCTGGAAACTCCTCGGCCTCGACGAGATCGTCGAGCGCCATATGCCCCAGGGCAAAGAGACAGTGCGGCCTGCCGACGTCGTGGCCATCGAGGTGATCAATCGTCTCTGCGGCCCCTGCAGCGAGTTTGCTCTGGCCGAGCACTGGTATGTCTCCACCGGCCTGGAAGACCTACTCGGCGTGCCCGACAGCGCCGTTACGAAGGACCGGTTATACCACACACTGGATCGTTGGCTGGCCGCTCAGGAGTCGATCGAGCAGGACCTGAAGACCCGGCTCGGCACGCTCTTCCAGCTCGATTACGACCTCTTGCTCTATGACCTCACGAGTACCTACTTCGAGGGCCTGGCAGAGGAGAACGACTTGGCCCAGAGGGGCTATTCACGGGATCATCGCAGCGACTGCAAGCAAGTTGTCCTGGCCCTGGTCGTGACCCGAGACGGCTTTCCCCTGGCGCATCGCACGCTGGCGGGGAACACCCAAGACCTGCAGACGGTCGAGACCATAGTGACCGAGGTCGAGCAACGGTTCGGCAAGACCCAGCGGATCTGGGTCATGGACCGCGGTATGGTCAGCAAGGAGTCATTGGCCTTCCTCAAGAAGTCCGGCCGAAAATACGTGCTCGCAGCTCGGCGTGGCGAGTTGACCAAGTTCCAGAGCCAATTGCAAAGTGGCGGCTGGCACCACCTGCCTGAGAATCCCGAGGTCACCGTCAAGCTGATCCACCGGAAGCGAGAGCATTATCTCCTGGCTCGCAGTCGCCCGCGTCGTAAGAAGGAGCGTGCGATTCGTCGCCGCCAGCGTCGCGGCTTGGCTCGCGGTCTGCAACGCCTCCAGCAGCTCATCAGCACAGGGCGTCTGAAGAACCGCGACAAGATCCTGGAGCGTGTGGGGCGGCTCACAGGTCGATATCCCAAGGCCCGCCCTTTTGTAACGATCACAGTCAGCAAGGCCAAGCGGGCTGAGCTGAGCTGGTCGTGGAACGTCGTGAAATTCAAAGCAGCGCTGGCCCGTGACGGGGCCTACTTGCTGCAGAGCAACCAACGAGGCTGGTCGGTGCAGGGATTCTGGGAGACGTACATGCAGTTGACGGTTGTGGAGCACGCGTTCCGGGTGCTCAAGAGCGAGCTGCTGTTGCGCCCGGTGTGGCACCACTACAGCGGACGGACACAGGCGCACGTGCTGGTCTGCGTGCTGGCCTATGCACTGTGGAAGACCCTGGATCACTTGTCCAAGCAGGCAGGACTGGAGACGGAGATTCGCAAGCCCGATCGTCGCCGACCAAACGCCTCACCCAAACCACGGCCAATGACGCCGGAGGTCATCCTCCGGCAGTTGGGAGAGATTCAGATCGGCGACATCCTTCTGGAGACGACAGATGGCAGGACGCTGGCCCTGCGGCGGGTCGCCCGACCCAAGCCAGAGCAGGCAAAAATCCTGGCTGCCCTGAAGCTGAGCATCCCCGAGCGGCTGAGTCCCGATCGTGAAATGTAGTGAAGACCCAGACCCGTCACGTGGGGATTTCCCAGGGAAATCCGATTATCGACCCCACCTGTCTCGCAACATCGGTTAACTTCGCAGCCCCGCCGGCGCCGCCGGTTGAACTGAAGGAGAGCGACCGAAGAATCCGGCCAGCCTCCCTCCCATGCCATCTCGGTCCGACGAACCTCAAGATTCCTGAGGGCTGGGACTCGGCTGGAGAAGTCGGGTCTCACGGGAGGTAAGCGGTCGGCGGTTCACGGCCAGGTCCGGTTGTAGCGATGGCGGGACGCGGAAAATCCGCGCGGAAGCCAAAAAAACCGCCGAAACAGGCGCAATTTAATAGTAGGGGCATTGCGCTCCCGACGCTCCTTGGCAATTCGGTTGTTGGAATCGCCACTATGGTTCGGCCGCGTGGTGGGCTCGACCACGAAGAGCGCCAGGCCCGCTTCGATCCGCTGAGCCGGGCTCCGTCATGGACTGCTCGGCCAGCCTACTCTTCGTCGTCCTTCGTGGTTCAGATGCCCCTGCGAAACTGCGACGAACGAAGCCAACTCATCGCGTCGTAGGTTGAGTCAGAGCAAAAGTTTAATCTCGTTCAGCCACCCTGACGTGAAAGCAAACGAACCCGATTGTGGCAGGCTGATCGAACGGAGAACGCGCACTGACAGCCGAGGGTCGACCCGGTTCTGAGGAGGTCTGGACCAGGCGTGACCCCACCCACGGAGTCGGCTCCCTGGTGCCGGTTGGACGGAAGAGCCGACGAGTACAACAGAACTCGAGGTCGCTGTACCCTGCCGGAGGAACAGTCAATCGCAACTTTTCATCCTCCCGGGGGCACTCCGTGCGAGCAAGCTCGCTCCTTGCGGCCTCTCGAGTCGAGCTCAGAGGCGGTCGAGTCCGAAGACTGGTTGGGGGTTCCCTTGGAGATTATGCTGAATTCGTGAGCTGGATCGAAGATCGAAACCGGGAATCTGGCTACCTCACTCATCCTTATGACCCATCCCCACGAACCACCTGGTCCGGAGCCGACCTCCAGGCCTGCCCCACGCTTCTTGCGCGGTGTCGCAAGCCGGTTCCCGAGGATCCGTGGCTGTCCACCTGTCCCCTCTGCGGTGATCACTTGCTTCCCCAGGGCTACTGTCCGATCTGCGAGGACTACTGGCGGCTTCCCGTGGGCACGGCATGTCCAAAGCACGATCACCCGCTCGACGCCATGGGGCCGCCCAGTCCACGGCTGGATGCCGGAGACAAACCGTTCACATGGGTCACGGTCAGCCGGTTCACCGATAGCCTGGCGGCCGAAGCGCCTCGGATCCGTCTGGAAGCTGAGGGCATTCCCACGTTCGTTGAAGGTCAGCGGATGGGCTCCCGGTCGATGTACCACGTTGCAACCGGAGGCGTGCGGCTCAAGGTCCCTGAAGATCTCGCCGGCGAGGCGCGGATCATCCTCTCCCAGACCTGGTCGGCCACGGCCGCGGAGCTGGGTATCGAGGAAGACCACGAGGATGGTGATGACGAATCTCTTGCGGAGCTGCCGCAACGAGATCCCGGCAAACGGCCGATCACTCCGTTCCGAGATCTTGTTCTTCCTCGCTGTCGGATTGCCCAGTCTGATCGCGTTGTATCTCTTGCTGCACCACTGGAGCGGCCGCTGAAACGAGTTCAAGCCGCTCTCAGGGTTTCCGTACTTCGGGCTGGAAGGCCAGCCACAGGGCCTTGAAGTAACGGAGGACTCGTTCCGGGTCGGGGCTCTCGGGAATCTCGGCGAGGGTATATCCCGCGTAACTCTGGTTCGCAAGGAGGGTGAAGAGCTCTCGCCAGGGGTACGAGGCGTCGAAGAGGTCGCGAAGGTGAACCTCGCGGACCCTGCAGAAAGTCGGTGTCAGTTCATCTTTTCGGGGGTGCAGCCGATGTCCAATCCCCATTTCGCGGTAATGATGCACTGACACCGACGTTCCTGTGACACCGACTTTCCTGCTGACACCGACTTTCCTGACACCGACTTTCCTGACACCGACTTTCCACTGTGAGAGGTGCTGGACCCGGCATCACCCTCGACGCAGAAAGTCGGTGTCAGTTCATCTTTTCGGGGGTGCAGCCGATGTCCAATCCTCATTTCGCGGTAATGATGCACTGACACCGACTTTCCACTGCGGTAATGATGCACTGACACCGACTTTCCACTGACACCGACTTTCCACTGTGAGAGGTGCTGGACCCGGCATCACCCTCGACGAGGCCGGCTTCACCGTCACCAAGTTTGGCGCCACCATCCGGGTGGACTTTCTGCAGCCCTCTTGAGGTGTGCGGACACCATGCGTATTTTGGGGTCATAGGCATGAAGATGAGACAGGGGACCGATATGACCCGCGAACCCACGATCCCGAGGCATCAGCAGGGTCGGCTGAAGCATCCCGTCAACCTGACCTTGGACACCGATACGATCAAGCGGCTGGAGACGCTCAAAGAGCGTCATCAGCTCGAGTCGCTCTCTCAAACCGTCCGCTGGCTCTCGCGCACAGCTCGACCCCGCTAAGTAGTTCTACAGCGGAAGAAGTTTCACGTTCGGCCGGCTGGCCATCCATGTTTTCTCATGTGACTTTCGAGCGATCTCATTCCGTCGCACGTAGTAGTCCACCAGCCACACAGCATGGTCCTCGTCCAGCTGGGGGAGCTTCAGCGCGGCCTTCAGCAGCCTAACAGTCCGATCCAAGGTCAGTGCGGGTGTCTCCTTCCGAAGGTCCTTCCGGACCAGAGTAATGAACAAGTGTGCCAAAGCGACAAGGCTCATGTGATGGTGCCAACCCGTCCACGATCTGGTCTCGTACTGCGTCATGCCCAGGTAGGTCTTGGCGTCCTCAAAGAATTCCTCGACGCGACAGCGAGTGCACGTCACCTGAGCCAGAAATTCAAGCCCGTGCTCGCGGGGGCATTGCTGATGTAGTACTTGATCTCCGGCGTCGGATCGAGCGATCGCCTGATCACCAACCAACCCGGAGGGCCGGGTTTGTCGTGCCGCTTCTGCCAGATCGGAACCGCGGCGAAGTCGAACGCCAAGGGTCCCTTGGTCCCCTGCGCAACCAGGAGTGTCCGCCAGGCCGCGGCGGGCAAGCTCGCCCCAACCTCCTTCACCGAGGTCGACGAGCCAGGTGCAGGTCTGGTGGGAGTCCGGCCGCGTCCACAGTAAGCCGGCACCGACAAAGTCGGGTCGGTCGTCCACACGTGGGTCGTGACCGGGACTTCGACCACGTAGTTCTGACTCAACGCTTCCAACTCGTCGAGGAATTGGCCGTTCCGCCCGTAGAGCTCGTCGGCGATGACCCAATCCAGCCGGACCGTGTCGAGAACTGCGACTGTCCGGATCAGATCCGCAGCAATCCGTGGCTTGGTGCGGAACTCGATTCCAGGGGGCACATGGGCCGCGTTCCGTCGGTCCTTGCTCTCCTCGGTCTGCTCGCACCATTGCTCGGGCAGATACAACTGATGCGCAAGCAAGGCCGTTCCCCCGGGAGTGACTGCCGTGAGAAAGACCCCGACCTGGCAGTTGTCTTCCTTGCCCAGGCGTCCGTTGTGTTGACGGGCGACTCCTGCGCTCTTGTCGCCCTTCTTGGTAAAGGCACTCTCGTCGACAACGCCAACGACTCCGATCGGGCTGCCTGCTGCGGTGGGTACCAGCTCCTTGGCGAAGACATGCTGAAGGTCGGCTTGGATTTCTTCGTGATCCCAGGGGCCACTGTTGATGAACTTCTGCATTGCCGAGACATTGCCGTTGCCCACGTTGAGCGCGATCGGCTCGATACTCTTGCGCTCGGGACAGATCATCAGGCCCTTGATGTAGGTGAAGGCGTTGTCCTGGGCTTGGTCCTTCCCGAAGGTGAGGGCAAACTGCTCGTGGAATTCGACCAGGCGCTTGGCCGCTGCGCCACGTCGTCTTTGGTCATGGAGGCTCCCTCCTGACTGAACCAAGGATTGACGACGAGCTGGCCAGCTCCTCGATGTTATGTTCACAGCCTACCTGGACCCTCTAAATTGCGCAAGCACGTTTTGCTGCGTTTGAGCGATTTTTTCTTCCGCTGTAGAAGTAGTACCGGGGCAACGTTGCCCCTATTCACCCCAAGGATGGATCAAAGGAGATCCAACCATGTTCGCCACGCTTCTCGCCGTCGCAATGACCGGTCAGATCATCTCGCAGGCTCAACCCAATCAGGGGGACCTCGTCGCAGTGATCGACGGCGGTGCCAGAACCACAGTGCATCTCGGGATGGTCCACGCCATCGTTCGCGGCCTCCGGGTCCCCGTCCGACAAGACCGTCCCCAATGGGACCCTCGCCAGGTATGTGGGCAAAGCCCCGATTCCGACCCTCGCACCGCTGTTCATTGTCTCACCCCGCAACCGAGCGGCGACGCTGGGCTCCAAAGAGGCGGCCAGGACCATCCTCCGCTCGATGGCTCCCCCGATGGCGCCCAACGACGGCTATTACTTCACCGTGCTCCTTGAGGAGACGAAGCGGAGCTTTACCTGCCGCGGTTCGCGGGTCTGGCTCATCCACGATGTTGACCGCACAAGACCGCGTTCCGCGAGGCCGTCGGCGATTTTGTCCAGGCCCAGGGGAAGAATCACTTCGGCGGCCGTCGCCAGGCGAAAGCGGCGTTCGACCGGGACATAAACCGGAAGCAGGTTGAGATCACCCGGATGCATGACCTGACCCCTGAACAGCTCAAGGCGATTGTGGTCGTCGGCGTGGCCAACCACTGGGACGCGAGCGACGTCGTTCAGGACGCCAAGCGCACGGCGGCGAAGGACGCCCCGTCCCATGCCACCGTTCTGCTGGCCGCCGCCCGCAACCTCGAGAAGAGCGACAGGCCCGAGCAAGCTCTCAAGTCCTACCGCGAGCTCGTCAGCAAGTATCCAAACTCGGCCGAGGCCAAGACGGCGACCGAGCGGATCAAGGCCCTCAGCGCGGGCGCATGCCATGAAACCCACCAAGGCCAAGGCCCGAAGCCGCGGACCATCCACTCAAAGATTGCCGGCGTAACCTACCGCAACTCCAACGGAGTCAGCCGGCAAAAGTTCATCCGCAACGAGGGATACTGAGGAGGCAGGTTCGCGGAATTCGAGCCAAGATAGCCGGTCAACATCCAGTGGGCCGCGGCGAAATGGTCGCCGTTGTCGTGGTGCATCGAGCGGATGATCGACATGCGGTCCATCAGCCGCGCATGGTTGGGGAGGAGCTCGGAGATCTGCACTCCCGGCACCTTCGTGCTCATGGCCTTGAGCGGGCCGCGAAATTCGACGGGTGCCTCCGGCTTGGGATCATAGGTCTCGTGCTGCTGCGGATCTCCATCCAGCCAGATCAGGCCGAGCCGTTTCGACTCGGCTCCGAATGCAGGAATCCATGAAGCCAGAATCATAGGAAGCCAGAGGATCAGCAAGATCCACCCGAGGCGAGCAGACCAGGCCATGCCCGATGGCACGCGCCGGCTCGTCGATCGTATCCGCTTCCCGATCGGCATCACCCAGTCCCCCAGGAGCAATCACGAGATCCGCGGATGACCGTAGCATGCACCGGATCTTCCGCCATGTTCTGACGGCGCCATGGTTTAGGTTGAATCTAACAACCGAGCTCGCCGGCGACAACCCGACTGTTTAATATTTTTTGCACCTGGTGGGAACGGCGGAACGGTGTTGCCGCGGGCCGGCTGCGGCCGCTCCCGGCTGGACGCTGAGGCTTCGGAAGCTTACTCTAGGAGAGTCTTTGACAGTTGAGACCGGGTAGCTCAGTCGGTAGAGCAACGGACTTCAGGCACCGCAAGGAGCGATGCACAGGAGCCTCGCGCGGGAAGACGCGGAACCGCGATGAGTGGATGCCGCAGTTTGCTGGGACGCCCTGACAGTTCGCTCACCACAACGTGGCCGGCAACGGCGAGCGTGATGGTCGGAAAAGAGCGGAATTGGGCAATCAGCAGGCAAGGGACCGGTGGATCACCGGCCCCGGCCCCAGAGACTAGACGCGGCACGCCTGCGATGGCGAAGAGATAGTCCAGACTCTCAACATCACCCCGAGATTCGTTTCGCCCGAAGAATCGACCTCGGGACCCTGGTGGTCGGTGAAAGCCGATGAGGTAGGTTAATCCGTTGGTCGTGGGTTCGAGTCCCACCCCGGTCATTCGCGAAGGAACCCGTCAGAACACGTCTAAGGCCGTCATTTCCCTTGGGTTGCGGCAACCAGATTTGGATAACGGCTCGCGCACGGAACCGACCCGATCCGGCCCTCCGCGTCTCCCGCGCGCTACCCGTGGCGCTACCAGCGATTGCATAGTAGCGGACCCCGAACTTTCCGCCGTCGTGGCCGCTTGGCCCGGGTTGCCCGAGGCGATCCGCACCGGCATCTCTGCGTTGGTCAGGGCTGCCTCCCCAGAGCGGTGAGATAACGAACGAGTTCCCCCAGCGGCCACCGGGCTTTTCGAACAGCGGTAGTGGCCCGCAGCATCCCTGCGGCAGTTGATTCGGCTTCGATCCGCGGTCGGATGAAGGCTGCACCAGCGGCGAACACCTCAGCAACGACCTGCTGGATCAGCTCCTCTTTCCTGGCGAAGTGGTAGGAGATCACACCCTTGCTGATCCCCGCCGGTTTGGCGATCTGAGCCAACGACGCCTGTGCGTAGCCCAGGCTGGTGACGATGTCGATCGCGCACTCGACAATCTGAGCTCGCCGCGCCTTCTCGATAAACGACAGTGGCTCATGAGGCGAAAATGGTGGGGCTCTCTTCAGAGGGTGTGTGAAACACACCGTAACTCATTGGCGGAAGATGCCTTACACGCACCCTACAGGCATCGATCTGACATCCTCACCACCGATTTCGCCTCATGAGCCAACGACAGTTGCTTCTAGACGTCCAAGTTGCTTTCCGGCTTCATAACCAGAGCTTAGCACGACTGGATCGGCGGATGGGCGAGATTTTGAAGGCAGGACTGCAACCGGATCACGGCGGCGAGGCTGACTCGGCGTGCTCTTGCCGCCGAAGCCGCTGCCAGGTGGCGGGATCGAGCGACTCGGCCACACTTTGGGCGTCCAGGATCATGCCGTTGGCCACCTGGAGCGAGATCATGATTCGGTCCGGCGATCCGGTCAGCGGGGCGGGGACCTTCCAGACGCGGGCGGTCTTGTCCTCGCTTCCCGTCACCAGGATCCAGAGGCCACCGTCAGCGAGGGAATCCGGCGGCCTGGGGCCGAAGGCCACGGCTCGAACAGGGCCGCGGTGTAGCAGGGGGAGTCCGATTTGATAGCCTGCGGCGGTGTCCCAGAGGCGGGCCATGCCGTCCCCGCACCCGGTCGCGAAGGTGCGGCCGTCGGGGCTGAACGCCACGGCCAGCACCCGGGCAGGGTGTTGGAACGGCGCGCCCAAGGGACGGCCCGTGGCCGCGTCCCAGAGCCGTGCCGTGCGGTCATCGCTGCCCGTCAGGAGGACTTGGCCGTCGGGTGGGCGGAACGCGACGGCGTAGACCGTGCCCTGGTGCACCAAAGTCACCCCGAGCGGCCGGTGGGTGGCCGCGTCCCAGAGTCGAGCGATCATGTCCTCGCTCCCGGTCAGGATGGTTCGCCCATCGGGGCTGTAGGCGACAGCGTAAACCGCCCTGTCGTGCCCGAGCGGCTCGAATCGCTTTTCCCCGGTAGCCACGTCCCAGAACTCGGCGCGGCGCTTCTCGATCCCCGTGAGCAAGGTCCGCCCGTCGGGGCTGAACGCCACGGCCCAGACCCGGTCGTCGAGCGCGAGGGGGTCGCCGTGGGCGGGACGGTCCGCTTCCGTGTCCCAGAGCCGAACCTGCCGGTCCCGGGTCCCGACCGCGAACATCCGGCCGTCGGGCCGGTAGGCCAGTGAGAGGATCGGGCCGAGACGATCGAGCTTGACATCGGGTTTCCGGTCCGAAGCCGTGTCCCAGGACAGGACCTTCCCCTCTCTGGCACCTAGAGCGGTTTACCCATGTGTTGCGCACAGCTCGCGCGAGCTGGAACCAGCCGATGATGTCCTGGGTGGTCACCTTTTCGAGCGCCTCTCCCAGGGCCTCGTAGACGGCATCCTTGTTCCGCGCCGCGACCCGGCGGAGGTACGCCTTGACCTTCGACCAGAGTCTCTCGATCGGCGTGTAGTCCGGGCTGTAGGGCGGCAGGGGCAGGAGCCTGGCACCCGCCCGCCTGACGGCCGCCGCCGCGGCAGAGGCCTGATGGGGGGACAGGTTGTCCCATACGACCACGTCGCCGGCGTGCAGCTCCGGCACCAGCACCTGCTCGACATACGACTCGAACGCCGCGGTGTCGGTCGACCCCGGGAACACCAGGGGGGCACGTACCCCGTCCAGACCCAACGCGGCGATCACGGTCAGCGATTCCCACGAGCTGGGGGCCGAGCCGACGGCCCGCTCGCTGCGCGGGGCCCAGCCGTAGGCCTGGGTCATCGCCGTGGTCACCCCCGACTCGTCCACGAAAACCAGCCGTTTCGGCTCGACCCGCTTCACCTTCCTCCGGAACGACCGCCGCTTCTCCTGGACGTCGGGCCGGTCGCGCTCGTCGGCGTGCTGGGTCTTCTTCTTGCAGGTCAATCGCTGTCGCCGCAGGGCGCGCCAGATCGTCGTCAGGCTGCAGTTGAAGCCACCCCGCTGCTTCAGTTGGTCCAGGGTGTCGTCGTTGTGCTCCCGGACCAGATCTTCCAGGCGCCGCAGGTCGTCCGGGCTCAGCACGGGGGTCGGGCCGCCCCCGTGCGGCTCAGGGGCCAACGTATCCTTCTGACGCCGCCGCTGCAGCAGCCGGGAGACGAACGAGACGCTGACTCGGAAGAGGCGGGCGATCTCGCGCTGCGGGCCCTCGTCCTCATCCACGGCCGCCGCGACCCGCTCCCGCAGGTCTATCGAAGAGGGACGCATGGCAGGTATCTCCTGATCCGTTGCCGTCTCCTTCCTCGATCGTGTCCTTCTATGTGAATTGTTTCTGTCCGCAACCCGAATGCAAACCGCTCTAGGCCGGTCAGAAACGACTCCCCCGCCGGTGGCCGGAACGCCACGGCCGTGACCCAGCCGTAGTGTGCCAGGCGGCGGCCGCCGGGACGTGCCGTGGCCCGCTGCCAGATCCGGACCGTGCTGTCGCGGCTGTGGGTCAGGACGGCCCTCCCGTCAGGCCCGAAGGACGCACCCAGAACTTCCTTCTGGTGGGGCAAGGGGGCGCCCAGCGGCTCCGGCTCGCCCGTCGCGGCGTCCCAGAGGTGGACCTGGTCCCTGCTGACCGTCAGGGCGAACCGGCCGTCGGAGCTGAACCCCACAGGCCCGACGGCATCCGGGTGACGCATCGGCGCGCCGAGCGAGGTCCCATTGACCACGTCCCAGAACTGGGCGAACCCGTCGTTGCCTCCGGCCAGGATGGTCCGACCGTTCGGGCTGAAGGCCACGGCGCGGACCTCCCCGTGGTGTCGGAAGGGAGGCTTCAGGGGCTCACCGGTCGCGGTGTCCCAGAGCCGGCAGGTATGGTCGTAGCTTCCGGTCACGAACGATCGGCCGTCCTTCGGGTTGAAGGCGACGGCGGTGCCGAAATGGGTATGTTCCTTCAGGTCACGGACGGGCTTGCCGCTGGCCGTTTTCCAGAGGCGTGGCAGGACTTCCCGGCTCTCGCCGGAAGACACGAATACCTGGCCGTCCGGACTGAAGGTGACGCGCGCGACCCCTTTGCCGATCGCAACTTCCTTCCCTCGCGGCTGGCCCGTCTCGCTCTCCCAGGACTGGAGCCAGGTCATCTGACCCCGGCGGGTGGCCGTCCAGAGCAGGCGGCCGTCGGGGCTGAACGTGTGGGCCAGGTATTGGCCCCCCTGGCCCAGATCCAACGGCGGCTTGACGACGGGTTCGCCGGTGCTGCTTTTCCAGAGCCGGACTTCGTGACCGGCGACTGTCAAGAAGGTCGCACCGATGGGGCTGAAGGCGGCGGCTGAGACGCCCCGGGGGTGGGGAAGCGGCCGGCCCCGGATCTGGCCGGTGGCGGCGTCCCAGAGGCGGGTGTTCCTGTCGACGCCGCCTGTCAGGATGAGGCGCCCGTCAGGACTCCAAACCGCCGTCATGACGTGGTCCTCATGCTTCAGCATGCCGAGGAGTGGATGGACCTGGCCCTGCCAGCCCGCAAGGTTGGTCCTGATGGCACGCTGGAGATCGAGATCGTCGTCGGGGACGAGTTGCAGGCTCTGGGCCAGCCAGAGCAGGCCGCGGCCCACGTCACCGTCCTCGCAATGACGCAGCGCACGGTCGCGAAGCAGGCCAGCCGAGAGTCCTTGGTACAAACGGCGTTGCCCCGCCTCTTGCTCCCGCGCCGCCTCGGCGGCGACCCGCTGGATCTCCTCCGCCTTTTGGGCCTGTTTGGCGCGCGCTTGGGCCTGACGCGCGAGCCGTCCTTCCCAGGTCACCACCCCGAAAGCGATCACTGTGCCGGTCGCGCAGAGTGCCAGGAGGCTGGCCAAGCCCGGCCGGCGCCGGGCCCACCGAGCGGCCCGGCCCATCGTACCTACCGGCCGGGCCCGGACAGGTTCCCCGGCCAAGTAGCGGTGCAGATCATCAGCGAGCGCCACGGCACTGAGGTAGCGTCGGGCCGGCTCCTTGTTCAGGCAGTTCAGGCAGATAGTCTCCAGGTCGCGTGGCACCTTCGGCTGGAGCCGGCGTGGCGTTACCGGCTCGTCGTTGACCACCTGAACGTGCGTGTCCAGCGGCGTCTGGGCCTTGAACGGAGGGCGGCCGGTGAGCATCTCGTAAAGGATCGCCCCCAGCGCGTAGACGTCGGCCGCGGGACCGACATCCTTGCTCCGGCCACCAGCCTGCTCGGGGGCCATGTAGCTGGGCGTGCCGAGAATGTCCCCGCTCTGTGTCCGGTCCGAGCCGCCAATCACGAGCTTGGCCAGTCCGAAGTCGACAATCTTGGGCTGGCCGCTGGCCGTCAGGAGCACGTTGTTGGGGGTCAGGTCACGGTGGACCACGCCCCGCTCGTGGGCAGCGCCGGCGGCACGGGCCAGAGTCTCCGCCAACTCGGCCGCGTACCGGAGAGCGAGGGGAGTGCCGCGGAGCGAGTCGGCCAGGCGGTCGCCGTCAACGTACTCCATCGAGAAGTACGGCCGGCCGTCGTGCTCGCCGATCTCGTAGATCTTTACGAGGTTGGGGTGCTCCAGCCTGGCGAGTGCCTCGGCCTCAGCGCGGAAGCGGTCGAGGTCTTGCGGCCGGGAGTACTCGCCCGCCACGATCATCTTCAGGGCTGCCAGTCGCCCCAGGCCGGTTTGCCAGGCGAGATAGACCACACCCATTCCACCCCGGCCCAGGACCCGGATCGCCTCGTAGCCGGGGATCGCCGGACAGGCCGCAGAAGCTGCCCTTCCGGTGCCGGCAAGGGTGGCAACCGTGTCGAGGCCGGGCGTTTCGCCCGCCTCGGGCCATTGGATCGCGTTCAGGGCTGAGTGGATCTCGAACTGAGTGCGGAGCTGGCGGGCGAGCTGCGGGAACCGTCGCGTATACTCGTCGAGGTGGGGTGTGTCGCCGCACTCCTCGCGCACAAGAACCTCATGATAAAGAAGGTCGAGGAGGGCGTCCTGGTCTGCCAGTATGTCGGCGCACGTCGCCATGTAGTCCTCAACAAGGACTCGCTCGCCCCGCGCCCAGCGGCGGCGTTGGTCGTCCTGGAGGCGCGACAGTTCTCCGCCCGCCGGCCCCGGGTCGATTCGGGTCGCCCAGTCTCGCAGAGGGTTCGCTGGTGATGGGTCATTCATCGGGGCCTTCATCCAGGCCGAGCTGCCTGGTGATCCGCGTCACCGCCCGGGCCAGACGGATCCTCAGGGCGTCCGGCCTGCCGCCCAGCTCCGCGGCGATCTCGGCCCACCCGAGACCCTGCTGGCGCCGCTCCAGGAGTTCACGCTCATCCGGCGTTATCCGCTTCCGTGCTTCCTCGACCAGCTCGCGGGCGGCCACTTGACCGCTGGGGCTGCTGCCGGGGTCGGGACAGTTCTCGATCACCGAGCCCGGATTGATCCGCCGCTGATCGCGGCAGTCGGCATGCTCCCGGTTCGCCTGGCAGGCCAGCTTGTTCCGGGCGATGGTCGCAAGCAGTCTGAGGAGCTGGTCGGGGGTTTCCAGGTCGTACTGGCCAAGGGCGGTGCGGACGAAGAACGTGGCGAAGACGGACTGGCAGATATCGACCGATTCGATCAGCCGCCGCAGCCGTGGGTCGCGGAGCCGGACCCGCACCGCGCGGCGGATCGCCGGCTCATAGCGCGCGACGAGTGCCACGGCCGCACGCTCGTCCCCGGCGCGGATCCGTCGGATGAACTCGGCGAACAAAGGCTCTTCGCCCCCCGCGCTGAAGGAGGGGTAATCCGTGCGATCGCGATCCGCCCCCATGACCGACACTCCACTGGCATCGCCGGACCCGGCAATTCTTCTCTTCTCGATGTGATTCCTCCATGGCCATTTTACCCGTCACACCCCTGATCGACATTTCTTTTTTTCGCGCCCCGTGTTCGGTCCGTCCGCGGAGCGCAATAAGCCTGGTGAACACGCTCAGTGATCTCAAATGCCCCGAACCCATGAGGTCAGTTCCATGTTCCGCATATTCAACCTCTTTTCGCCTGGCGATGCTCACTTGGCTATTCCAAGCTTGCGTCGGGTGGTTCCTCCCGGGGAGCTTTCCACTCCCAGGGGTCGTTTTCGAAGTGCTCGCCGGTCCCGTGGGCGCGTCCTGCAACTGGAGCCCATGGAGGACCGAATGATGCTGTCCACTCTCTTGTCCGTGAGCAAGACCGGTCCGATCCACGTCTCCGGGCCAACGGCCTTCCACACCACGGCGTTATCCCCGCCTCATACGACAACCGGACGGGTGATCCCCTCGGTCCATGTTTCCGGGCCCACAGTCAGCCACATCACGGCGTTATCCCCGGTCCAGACGACGACTGGTCTGGTGAACTCCCCGACGGGGCTGGTGAACTCCCCGGTCCACATCTTGACTGGAGGGGGCGGCGGCACGGTGCAGCTCGACAGTGACGGTTATGTGGAGAACTTCTCGGGGTCGGAGCAGATCGTCGAACAGACCTGGAACTACGACAAGGGTGCGTATGACCAGGCACCTGGGTCCCAGAGTCTCAGCAATCTGAAGTCGGTATTCGACTTGATGTGGGGCGCGCTGATGAGGCGAACACGATCGCGGGGAAGATGCACGATATCTTCATTCAGCAGACCACACAGTATCTGCAGAAGCAGTGATATGGGGTGGGCGGCGGTGGCATGATCAACTTCCAGTTGACCGATCCCAGCGTCAACGAACTCCGTGTCAAGCAGGATGGGCACTATCTAGAATTGAAGTACCTGGCGTCCGGCTCGGAAGACTTCTACGTGGCGCATCCGGGCATCGGAGCGGACCCGCATATCACGATCACCTTTGACGTCGAGATCGCAACCACGATCAACGTCTGGCCGTACATCGAAACATCCGCGCCCAACAACCAGGATCTCATCCCCCCGCTCTGGGCCGAGTCAGCGGTCGTCCAGCTCCATAACGCTCAGGTCTCGGTCTACGAGAAACCGCCATGGCCTCCCCCCTCGATCGATACCACCTCGATCGTCAACCTGATCGACGCCCAGTCCATCGACATCTCGTCCGCGGTCAACGGCTTCCTGTCGGCGAACAACAACCCGAATCTCGTGGCCGAGGCCAACCGGGGTTTCTCGCTGCTGAGCTTCGCGATCGACGGGAACTCGTCGGTGGTCTTCTACGTGTCACAGAGCACGGAGCGGACCATGAACCTCCAGGTTCTGGGATGGCAGGCCCCCATCCCCGATGCCGGCTATTACAGTCCCGAGAGCCTGGCTCTGGTCCAGACGTCCGGGCCCACCAGCGGGAGCTGGACCGTCGATGTCTCGGATCCGGCATCCGTCACCAACGGCCGGTACGTCTCGGTCACGCTCTCGATCATTCGCAGCCACCTCCCACCGATCAGGGTTCCCTACAACGGGCCGATCAAGGATCCCGACTTTCCCAAGTTCCGTGAGATTGTAGCGCCGAACATCCCCTATGGGACGATCGCGGAGTGGCACCTTACCTTCGACCTGAAGACCGGCGCCATCAGCGGGGACGCGACCGGGTTCGCCGGGCAGAAGCTTCAGGTCAGCGACTCCTCCGGTGACGCGGTCCAGTTCACGCTCAGCACTCAATAAACCGCGCCCGAGGCTGGGGGCGTGGACCCCCGCCTTGATCGACATTTCTTTCTTCTCGCGCCCCGTGTTCGGTCCGTCCGCGGGGCGCAATACAGCTTGGAGACACGCCCCAACAGAACGACATGCGTGGGGCTTTGAATCCGGAAGATCTGGCACGGGAACCGGGGCAAGGCACCTCGGGCCGGGCCTGGTCAGAGGAACGGGCGCCCCGATCGCACTGCGGTCTGGCGCGCCTTCTTGAACAGGAGCATCTCATGCTACGCGCTTGGTTTTTGCATCGACTTGGTCAGAGATCGCGGGGACATGGGCGAGCTCGGCGCCCCAGGCGCTCGCGGTCGCTCGTGACCGAGATGGAACCCCTGGAGGGCCGCTCGCTCTTGACGGCGACCAGTGCGGTCGCCTGGACGATCAGCGGCGTGACGCACCACGCGCTCTACGCCATCGGCGCGAACGACAATGTCGATATCAGCGTCGACGGCGGCAAGTTCACCAACCTGGGCGGCTACGCCAAGCAGATCAGCGCCGGCCTCGACGCTTTCAACAAGCCAGAGGTCTACGCCATCGGCGCCGACAATGCGGTCTGGCTCAACAAGGGGTTCGGCCCGTGGGTCAGCTTAGGCGGCTACGTCAAGCAGATCAGCGCGACCGTCGAGAACACCATCTATGCCATCGGCACCAACGACGACATCTTCGTCGGCCACGGGACCCCCGGACTCGGCTGGTTCGACTCTGGCCTGAAGGCTCGGCAGATCAGCGCCGGCGCCACCACTATCGGCAACCCGGAGGTCTACGCCATCGGCTTCGACAACCATGTTTACGCCGGCAACGGGTCCGGCGGGCCCGGCGGCTTCGCCAACTGGGGCGGCTACGCCAAGCAGATCGCCGCGACGATCGACAGCACCGTCTATGCGATCGGCGCCGATGACGCCGTCTACAAGGACTCTGGCAGCGGAGGCGGCAGTGGGTGGATCTCTCTGGGCGGCTACGCCAAAGAGATCAGCGCAGGGCTTGACGGCACCTTCGGTCCGTTTGTCTTCGCCATCGGCCTCAACGACGGCCTCTGGTCCAACCACGGGGGTCCCTGGGTCAGTCTGGGCGGTTACGTGACGGAAGTCAGCGGGCCGGCCGTAACGAACTCTCTCGCCGGCCTGCCCGCCGACCTGGCCTACGTTGTGGGCAAGGGGCACGGGGCCTTCCTGCACGAAGGGGCGAGCTTCAAGTCCCTTGGTGGGTACTTCCAGAACTCATCCGGCTCGACATCCGACAACACGAATAGCTGGGCGCCCGCCGCGAGAGACTTGAGCGCGGTCAGTTGGCTGGGCCCCTTCTTCCTGAAACATAATGCGCTCTACGCCATCGCCCCGAATGACTCTGTTGAAGTCAGCTTCGCGGGCGGCAGCTTCACCAATCTGGGCGGCTATGCCAAGCAGGTGAGCGCCGGCCTCGACGCCACCGGCAGCCCGGAGGTCTACGCTATCGGCGCCGACAACGCCGTCTGGGTGAAGGACGGGACAGGCGCCCGTGGGTCAGCCTGGGCGGCTACGCCAAAGAGATCAGCGCGACGGTCCGGAACACCGTCTATGCCATCGGCACGGACGACCACGTCTGGGTCAACAAGGGGTCAGGCTGGGCCTCTCTCGGCCTCTACGCCAAGCAGATCAGTGCCGGCACCGACGCCAACGGCAACCCCGAGGTCTTCGCTATCAACCTCAACGACGCTGTCTATGTGTACGACGGGGGCATCTGGACCGGCCTGGGCGGCTACGACAAGCAGATCAGCGCGACGATGAACAACACCGTCTATGCCATCGGCGGGGATAACGCCGTCTATGAGAACAGCGGTGGCGTGTGGGTTCCCCGGGGCGGCTACGTCAAGCAGATCAGCGCCAGTCTCGACGGCTCCGGCAATCCGGAGGTGTTTGCCATCGGTCTCGACGATGGCCTCTGGTCCAATCACGGGTTCGGCTGGGTCAGCCTGGGCGGTTACGTGACGGAAGTCAGCGCACCGGCCGTTGACGTCGGCCTGGCTGGCGACCTGGCGTACGCCGTCGGCAAGGGGCACGTGGGCCTCCTGCACAACGGGAGCTTCTCCACGATCAAGGGGGGGACGATCGAATAACCGCCCTAATCGCATGATCGTGAACCACCTCGGCCGTGGCTCCCCGAGCCACGGCCGGACAAGAGTGGTGTCAGACACGAATGGCGCTTCCTTAACGCTAACCTCTGTTCTCTGTTTGAGATAGACAAAGACGGCCTCTCTTAGGAAAACCTTGGGGTATGTCCCAATCCCAGGTTCGTTCGGCAAGGAGGCCGTCGATGTCCCAGAGTATCTGTCGGCGGATTCGTGACCAGATCAATTTGCTTCGCGACCAGCCCCATCTCCCCTTCAGCGACCTGCTGGACGCGGACTTGGTCGGGGAAGTACTGGGGGAGGAAGGCGTCCATTACCGGGAACGGATCTTCAGCCCATTAGTGACCCTCTGGACCTTCCTGACGCAGGTGCTCAGCCTCGACCATTGTTGCCGCAAGGCCGTGGCATGCTTGATCGCCTACCGCACCGCACGGGGCCAGGACCCCTGCTCGGCCGACAGTGGCAGCTACTGCAAGGCGCGGCAGCGGCTGCCCATCGGTGTCATCACCGGGTTGGTTCACCGCACGGCCCAAGCCCTCGAAGAGCGAGTGCCGGAGGACTGGCTCTGGAAGCGTCGGGAGACCTTGATGGTCGACGGCTCCACGGTCTCGATGCCCGACACGCCGGAGAACCAGCAGGCCTTCCCCCAGGCCAGGACTCAGGCCTCCGGCGTCGGTTTCCCCATCGCCCGAGTGGTCGCGATCATTAGCCTGGCCACCGGGGTGTTGCGCGATCTGGCCATCGGTCCTTACAAGGGGAAAGAGACCGGCGAGACAGCTCTCTTACGCGACCTCCTGGATCGCCTCAAAGGTGGCGAGGTGCTGCTGGGAGACCGCTGTTTTGCCTCGTATTTCGGCATCAATTCGCTGGTGGAGCGTAGGGTGGATGGCCTCTTCCGGATGCACCAGCGACGCAAGTTCGACTTCCGCAAGGGTCGATCGCTGGGCATCGAAGATCACATCGTGACCTGGACCAAGCCCGGACGTCCGGAATGGATGGACGAGGAGGCCTACGCTCAGGTTCCCGAGGGGATGAAGGTTCGCGAGCTTCGGTTCAAGGTTCAGAAGCCCGGCTTCCGGATCAACGAGTTAGTGTTGGTGACCACCATGCTCGACGCGGAGGAGTACACGAGGGAGGAACTGGCCCGGCTTTACTTTGAAAGATGGAACATCGAATTAGATCTACGCGCGATCAAATGTATCATGCAGATGGATGTGCTGCGGTGCGAAACGCCCGGGATGGTGAAGAAGGAGATCTGGATGCACTCGCTCGCTTATAACTTAATACGTGGGGTCATGGCGGCGGCGGCCCAGGCCCATGGGAAGGCACCCAGGCAGATCAGCTTCGCGGGAACGCTGCAGACCATGGCGGCATTCCGCGAGGTGTTGAACTGGGCCCCGCCGGAAACGCGCCGTCTGCTTGTAGAGGTCATGCTCCGTGCCATCGCCAGCCATGAGGTTGGCAACCGGCCCGGCCGCGTCGAGCCGCGCGCGATCAAGCGCCGCTCCAAACCCCACGATCTGCTGACCGAGCCTCGGAAAGCAGCGCGTAACCGCTTGATGCAGGCCGCTTAACGGTTAAGGAAGCGCCATTCGTGTCAGACACGATCTGGAAAACAGTCCTGACAGGGGAGATCGGCCTGATTTCTTGTATTGGATCCAAGGGGTACTTCAATGTTTCGCTTGCAGATGTCAGAAGTAACACGGTGTTCGCAGTCCTCGCGGCGCGGTGCTCGCGCACGTCGCAGAGCACAGATTGGCTGGGAACTCGAGGGGCTGGAGCAGAGGGAGTTGTTGACCGCGGTTTCGTTGGTTACATCCGCACATGTCTTCACTCAGAACCCGAGTGCGATGCACCTCGTCCCGGTGTCGAAGGTGGGATTTGCCCGGCTGACGGTTGCGCATCCGCACCATGCCCGGACCAAGTCGCACCCGCTGGGACCCTTGTCTTTGCAGACTCCGCGGGGCGCGCATGGGTCAACGTTCAAGCTCAACCACCTGGTGCATCCCACGCACTTGACCCTTCTCACCGGGGCTAACGCGCTTCCGATCACGAGCGGGCCGCTCCCGTTTCCAGTTTTCCCGCCTCCCCAGGCGACTCCCAGCGTCCTCGACTTCGGCGAACTGGGCGTAGGACAGCAGAAAACGCTCACGTTCTCGCTCGTGGTCCCGGACGACACGACGGTCATCGCCACCTCGCCGCTCAACCTCCAGAGCAGCGGTGGCATCGGCATAACCCAGTTGCAGACTCTGAAGTGGACCGACATGTACGGGTACAATCCTGTCACTGGTCTGCTCACGCGAGGGATGGTGCCCGACCAGACGACGCCGGGTACACCGATCCAGGCCAAGGCGGGTGAGACGCTGGTCGTGACGGTGCAAATCGCCGCGGCGCAAGACGTGGGCCCGATGTCGCTGAGCGTGATCGTCTACGGCGACACCTGGAGTGTGACGGTCCCGGTAACGGCCAATGTGACTCTGCTGGGGCCGGATGCGCCGGTGCTCGTCAATCCCGACGGCGTGACGGTGAATACGGCCCAAAGTGAGGGCCGGGACATCGGTTTGACGCTGGTGAACTTCGAGGGCAGGCCCAACACCGTTGTCCTGAGCGGCCAACAGCTCCCCGACGGCCTGTCGATGGCCCCGCTCACCGTGTCGCTTCAGCCCGGCCAGACAGAGCACGTCACTCTCCACGTCACCGCCTCGGATTCCGCCGCGGTCGGTCAGGGTCTGCCGATGACCGTGGGCGTCCAGACCATCTACCCGGACGCCACCGTCAATAGTTCCGTCGCCTTCACCGTCAACGTCTTCTCCAGGTACGGAACGGAATTCGACGCCGACTATGGCCTCGTCACTGACGCCAGCGGCAGCACCGGCAATGTGCACTGCCAGGCGACGGTGATCTTCAAGCCTGATGGGTCCTGGACCTGGCACGCCCATCTGGAAGATAAGAACTTCTTTGTAGGCGATAATTTTGAGATCTATTTCGGATCAGTGCCCGTAACCGCGACCAGCCTGTTCGAGGACCATACCGACTCGATCGGGTCTGTGCTCGCGGGAGGAAACTCATCGGACTTCGACCTGAGTGGGATCCTGTCGGCGAATACGACGTATGCCGAGGCCGCGGCGGCGGGCGTGTTCATGGGTGGCGTCTCGAATACCAATTTCGGCCCGTTGATCAACGGTGCTCTTGATGCCTTCGCCTTGCAGGCCATCACCGGAGTGCCTACGGCTTTGTCGTCGTAAACGTCCCGAGCGAAACCGGGGAACCGGGTCAGAACGATTTGCAGCCGCAAACGGCAGGACACCTCGTTCTGGCTCGATTTCCGTTTTCAGCCTCCAGATCGGAGGATCCTCGGATTCAGGAGTCCGCGACAGTTCCGACAGAACCACCATATCCCGCAAGGGCTTATGTCGTTCCAGCCCCGCCGTTGCCGAATCCTTGCCGAACGACACTTGTCAGAATGACCCCGATCTGGCCGCCATCCTTGAGGCTTGGCCCGGGTTGCCCGAGGCGATCCGAGCCGGCATCGTGGCGATGGTCCGCGCCGTCTCGGAGAGCAGTGAGGCCAGCCGCCTGACAACCCCCACGGCCTCAGCGTCACTGGAGTGAGTCAGCGGTGCGGAGCCGAGGGAGTCGACGACGGAGGGGCCACGGCGCTGCACGGGCGGGGCCGAGGATAACGCCTTGGCCGTGACCGCGACGATGACGATCTGGCCAAGGCGTTCGACAGCTTTTGACGGCGCCCGAAGTCTTGGGAGAAGGAACAGGTCGACTGACCGGGCACTATGGACGAGTTTCCCCCCCCGCCGCCGGGCCGTGCCCCGGGTGGGCGCGCTCACTTCTGGAGGATGAGACCGTTGTTGTTGCTGTTGTTGCTGATGGTGCCGACCGCCACGACGGTGCCGTCGGCGAGGGCAGTCACTCCGGCGAGTGTGCTGGAGCCCGCCGGGGCCGCGTTCGGGCTGGCAATGACGCTCCAGTTCGTGCCGTCCCAATGCTCGGCGAGCGTTTGTTGGAAGCCGGTATTGGGGTCCGTGGTATAACCGACGGCCCAGATGTCCGTGGCCGAGACGGCCGCGATCCCGGTCAGGACATTGTTCCCGTTTGTGGAGCCGCCGTTGGGGTTGGTGCTGGGGACGACTGTCCAGCTCGTCCCATCCCAGTGCTCGATCAGTGTCTGAATGGGTCCGACGTTGGTCTCGCCCACGGCCCAGACGTTGTTGGGGGCCAGCGCCGTGACCCCCGTGAGGACGCTGTCGAAGGCCGGGCTGGGGGCGGCCACGGTGCTCCAGGTCTGGCCGTTGAAGTGGAGGATCTCGACATTGGGGTGCCGTTGCGTCCGGCCCACGGCCCAGATGTCAGTGGCCGAGGTCCTCGAGACGCTCAGCAGGGCGCCGTTTGTGGTGTTGTTGGGGGCCGCGACGACGCTCCAGCTCGTGCCGTCCCAGTGTTCGATCAAGTTCCCACTATTGCCGCTGCCGAGGCCACCGACTGCCCAGACGTTGGCCGGGGAGATCACCGTTACCGCGTTGAGCACGGCGCTGGTGGTGAGGGTCGTCCCGCTGGGAGAGAGGGTCGGCGTGGCGACGATGCTCCACGCTGAGCCGTTCCAGTGCTCGACGAGCGGTCGCCACGTGGTGAAGCCGTTGGCGTCGAGACTCACCGTCTGGCCGACCGCCCAGACGTCGTTACTGGCCGCGGCCGCAACGCCATGGAACTGGGACCCGCCCGCCGCACCGGCAGGGTTGGGTGTGGGCACGACGGACCAGGACGAGCCGTTCCAGTGCTCGGCGAGGAGTTGCTGGGGGTTGGGGGCCAGGTTGATGAAGCCGACGGACCAGATGTCGTTGGAGGCGATCGCCGTGGTTGCGGTCAGGATGGAGCGCGAGACGGTCGGGCTCGTGGCGATCTGGAGGCCGGTCACGGCGCTGCTCTGCGGGGAAACCGCCGCATGCGTCGTGGGTCCGATCAGGGTACTCAGAAGGTTCCGCGATTCCATTTGATCGAGCACCGGGACCATCCTTCGCCGGTTGCGATGCGAGATCCTCATCATCGATCGTTCTCCTCTTATGTGGATCTGCTTCCTGGAATCGGCCCTCGGCCCGACCCTCGGGCCGTGGCCCTACTTGTGGCGGCGTCCCTTGAGGGCGGGGAATGTCCCGCGCGGGCATCGGAATGACCGCTCCGCGGCGAGCCGCCTGGTCGGGTGTCGTCCGCTCACCATTGACTTATAGAGGGGGGCAACCCGCCGGGCGGTTGCGCATTTTTCGCCGGACTATGAGTTGCGTGCAACGGCCGGAGGCTGCGCCCTCATCTGTGACGGCAAGGCCCGGCGGGGGTGTGCTGGAGATCGAAGTCACAGTCTAGTTCTACAGCAGCAGAAATCTGACGCGCTTGTGTTTCTTCCGCCATGTTCTCTCATGTGATTCCCTGGCCACCCTGTTTCGTTGGAGGTAGTACGCCACCAAAGCCGTTGCCCGCGTCAACCTCATCTCGGGTTCTTCAAAGGCGGCCTTCAGCAATGCCATCGTTTGGTCCAGAGTCAACTCCCGAACTTTTTTTTCAACCGCCGCTGCGCCAATGTCATGAACAGGTGCGCTAGCCCCACCAATGTCATGTGGTGGTGCCAGCCGATCCATGACCGCGTCTCGTACTGTGCCATGCCCAGGTGGCCCTTGCCGTCCTCGAAGAAATCCTCCACCCGATGGCGGCTGCACGCCACCAAGGCCAGCACCTTCAAGGGCGTCTCTGCCTCGCCGTTGGAGACGTAGTACTTGATCTCGGGCTCTTCCTCCAGGGAGCGCCGGATCAGCACCCAGATCGGTGGGCCGGGCTTGCGGTGACGAACCGCCCAGGCCCGCACCGCGGCGAACTCGAGGACCAGGGGGCCTTGGGCTCCCGCGCGGACCTTCAGCCGCTGCCACGCCCCCGCAGGCAAGCGGGCCATGAGTTCAGCGACCGAACAGACTGACTCCCGCGTCGGCCGCGTCGGCGGTTGCCCCCGACCCGAATACCCCGGCACGCAACTCGCCGGATCGACGGTCCAGACCGTGGTGGTCGTCGGCACCTCCATCACATACCGCTGCCCGAGGCCTTCCAGCTCCTCAAGCAACTCCCCGTTCCTACCGTACTCTTCGTCGGCCGTGATCCAGTCCAGGTCCACGGCCCCCAGCACGGCGACATTGCGGACCAGTTCGGCGGCGATCTGGGGCTTGGTGCGGAACGGCAGGCCCTCGGGGACATGGACCTTGCCGCGGCGGCTGGCCGCATCGGGACCGTCATACCAGCAGCGATGCAGGTAGAGTCGATGATCCAAGAGGGCCATGCCCGCGGGCGTCACTCCGATCAAGAAGACGCCCACCTGGCAGTTGTCTTGTCCTTCTTGCCCAAGCGACCGTTGTGCTGCCGGGCCACGCCGACGCTCTGGGTCCCCTTCTTGGAGAAGGCCGACTCATCGAGGACGCCGACCACCCCGGTGGGCGTGGGCGCCGCCGAGGGGACCAGTTTATCGGCGAAGAGGCCTTGGAGTTCGCCCTGGACGTCATCGTACGGCCAGGGCGCGATGTTGATGAACTTCTGCAGGCCCGAGACCTGGCCGGTACCGACATTCAGGGCGATCGGTTCGATGCTCTTGCGCTCGGGGCAGGCCAGGAGCCCCTTGAGATAGGTATAGGCATGATCCTGGGCCGGCTCCTTACCGAAGAGCGGGGCGAAGCGCTCATGGAACTCAATCAGTTGCTCGGCCGTGGCGCGGACGTCGTCCGGTGTCATGGAGGCTCCCTCCCGACGAGAGCGTTGGAACGACGAACCGGCCGGTTCTTGTATAATCAGCTCGCTGTCTATGAACATTATACGGACTGGGCAAAATCTTCTGCTGCTGTAGAATTAACCGCAACGTCACATAAGTTTTGTTGGAATGATCGTCACCAACTTTGTTAGAATAGGTTGAGCCCCACACCTGCGGAGGTTCAGCCATGTCACGTCCCTCGACTGTACGGAAGCCGACCGCGACGGAACTCCACCGGGTCCATCGCCGCCTGGAGAAACCGCTGCTGCCCTGGCAACGTCGTCGCGACGAGGTGCTCCTGCTCCACGCCGCGGATCAGCCCGCCACCCGGATCGCCCAACTGCTCCAGGTCCATCCCAACACCGTGTACGCGGATCTGCATGACTTCGCGGCGCCGTCTGTCCTGCCTGGACGGCCCGCGTGCCGTCGGGGCTCCCTCACGCCTATCCCGCGAGCAGATCGAGACCATCTGGCGGCTGGCTGGGCAACTGCCCACCGCCTTGGGCTTGCCGTACGGCCGCTGGAGTCTGGCCAAGTTGCGGGCGTACCTCATCCGACAACGGATCATCAAAGCGATCAGCCGCGAGCACCTCCGCCGGGTGCTGAAAAGGGGGGATACCGCCTGCGCCACGTCCGCCGCAAACTCATCTGCACCGATCCCAACCGGCCGGTGATCCTCCACCGGTTGCGGGCGTGGTGGCGTCACCGGCCCCGCCGCGCCCTCCTGGCCTTCTTCGACGTCCAGCCGATTACGGTCAAGGCGTACGGCGGCCGTCGCTCCACGAGGGCTCAGCGGTTGGTCCTGGCGCGGAATCAGAAGACCCGCGGCTGGTTCTACCTGTTCCTGCTCTACGAGGTGAACCGGGGCTTGGTCCACGGGACCTTCTTCCCCGGCAAGGGGGCCGTGTACGTCTGCCGGTTCCTGCGGCGAGTACGCCGGTGGTATCCCGGGCAGTCGGTACGGATCGCCTTGGACCGCGACCCGGCGCACCCGATCAAGGCGCAGGTCACGCAGTCGCTGATGCGGCGGCTGCGGCTGAACTGGACCAGCCTGCCCAAGTGGAGCCCAGACGATAATCCGTGTGAGACGATCTTCAGCGACATCCAGCAGAACCTCCTGGACAACAGCGACGACCCTGATGAGTGGACGACTCGAAGGCGGATCAGCCGCCATCTGCGGGCGCAATCGACGACCCGACCGATTCGTGCGGATCGGTTACATGCGGAATACTCACAAGAAATAGGTGGCGCATTCTAACAAAAGTTCTGTGACGCTATGCTTAAGGTCATCCTCTCCGGCCCCGATGAAGTGGTCAAGACGCTCTCCTGTCGGCGTGCATGAATTGTTTCTTGCCGTTAGAATGTCCCTCGACACCTTGGAAGAGGGACCGATCACCGATGGAAATCAAACGCGGGAAACGACTGGCGGATTTCGTCTCGTGGGTCGGGGCGAACATCAAGGGGGACGAGAAGGGGGAGGCCCAGGTCTTCTTGGACCGGTTCTTTCAGGCTTTTGGGCATGCCGGGTTGAGAGAGGCTGGCGCGACGCTCGAAGAGAGGATCAAGAAGAGCGATGGGAGGGGGACCGCGTTTGCGGATCTGGTCTGGAAGCCGATCGTTCTCATCGAGATGAAGAAACGCGGGGAGGACCTGACCCGGCACTATCGGCAGGCTTTCGACTACTGGACCCACCTCGTGCCGGGACGGCCGCGGTATGTCATCCTCTGCAACTTTGATGAGTTCTGGGTTTACGACTTCGATACCCAGATGGATGCCCCCGTCGATCGGGTCAAGGTTGCCGATCTGGAGACTCGATGGGGGGCGCTGGGGTTCCTCTTCCCGAAACCGCTGGTCCCGATCTTCGGCAACGATCAAGTCGCCGTCACGAGGAAGGCCGCGGATCATCTGGCGGATTGCTTCAACAAGATGGTGCATCCGAGCCGGCCGGGAGGCCCGGTCGATCGGCCGCTGGCGCAACGCTTCGTCCTGCAAATGCTGGTGGCCCTGTTCGCCGAAGACATGGGATGTTGCCCCGCTATCTCGTGGACCATTTGCTGGCGAACTGCAAGACGAAGCAAGATAGCCGCGACCTGATCGGCGGTCTGTTCGAGGCGATGAACACCCGGGAGAAGACGGCCGATGATTGCTATCAGGGTGTCTATTACTTCAACGGGGGGTTGTTCGCCGAACCGGCCCGGGTCGAGTTGCGGCTAGACGAAGTGGGTCTGTTGACGGTCGCCTCACAAGAGGACTGGTCCAAGGTTCGACCGGAAATCTTCGGGACGCTCTTTCAGCACTCTCTCGGTAAAGTCGAGCGCCGCGCATTCGGTGCCCATTTCACGACTCCGACTGACATTATGAAAATCGTCGGCCCCACGATCGTTGAGCCGAGGCGGAAGGTGATCGAGGAAGCGGACACCCTGAAGCGCCTAAACCAGCTTTGGCAGCGAATGCACGATTTCACCGTGCTTGACCCGGCTTGCGGGTCGGGGAATTTCCTCTACATCGCCTATCGCGAACTGAAACGGCTGGAAGCTCGACTTTTCGAGCGAATGGCGGAGAAGTCGGGACGCCTGGACCCTTCTCAGATGATGTTCATAAGGTAGTCGAGAGCACTAGAATGGTGTATGAGAACGCGCCATTACCCCAGCGACGTCACCTGACATGTGCAGTGGGCCTGGAATCGAGCCCCACATCCCCGCCTCCACCGGCGGACGACCCCGCAAAACCGACATGCGGGACGTCGTCGACGCCATCCTGTACATCCTCCGCACCGGCTGCCAGTGGCGCTGCCTCCCTATCGACTTCCCGCCCAAGAGCACCGTCTGGCGGTACTTCGACCGGTGGCGGCACGATGGCACCCTGGACCTGATCCACGACCGGCTCCGCCGCAAGGTCCGCACGATGGAGAAGCCTTACCACCCCCGCACCTCCGCGAGCGTCGACAGCCAGTCGGTCGACACCACCTCCGGCGGGAGCAGCGGGGCCGCGACAACTTCAAGAACGTCGACGGGCGGAAGCGCGATATCGTGGTGGACAGCCTGGGCCTGCTGCTGGCCGTCCTGGTCACGGCCGCGGACGTGGACGACGCCCGGGCGGCGACCGAACTGTTCACCCGGCTGGACGGCCAGCCGATGGGCAAGGTCGTGCGGATGTACGCCGACAGCAAGTACCACAACTTCAAGCTGTACGAGTGGGTCGAGGCGAACGCGAGGTGGGAGCTGTCCATCGTGCGGCGTCCCGAGGGGTCTGAGGGCTGGGTGAGGCTGCCGATCCGGTGGACGGTGGAGCGGACGTTCGCGTGGCTGGGCCAATGCCGGCGGCTGACCAAGGACCGGGAGAAGAGCGTCCAGTCGTCGGAGGCCTTCATCAAGCTGGCCATGATCCACCTGATGCTCAACCGGATCGAGCCCACGGGCACGGACGCCGAGTTCCACTACCGCGAGGCGGCCTGAACTGACTTATGGGACAGTCACTCAGATGATGTTCGGCTTCATAACGGCCCGACAGTTCTTCGGCATCGACATCAACCCGTTCGCCGTCGAGCTGGCCAAGGTCACGATGATGATCGCCCGAAAGCTGGCGATCGACGAGTTGCACATCACGGAAAGAGCCCTCCCGCTGGACAACCTGGACGGCAACTTCACGGCCGCGGATGCCCTCATCGACGAACTCGGAAATCCGGTTGCGTGGCCGCCTGCGGACGTGATGATCGGCAACCCGCCATTCGCGGGAGCAAAGCTCCTGAAGCCCGAGCAAGGCGCCCATTACGTGAACGCAGTCCGCCGCGCGTATCCCAAGATTCCAGGCATGGCCGACTACTGTGTGTACTGGTTCCGAAAGATGACCAGAATGCCATTAAGCTAAGCGTAAAACCGGAACCTCTTTGCACTTGCGATCAATTCCGCTGGGGCCTACGCGTTGAACAAGATATTTTCACGAGATTGCATTAGCGAAAAATCCCCAAATTCTAGCCACATGCACCAAGCTAAATATCAATATAATGTCCGCATTGTCGGGCGTACGAAAGACGCAAGCCATGTGATGGAAACGACTTACATTTTCTCTTAATGCCATTGCCCATGACCATTTACGGCCGTGCACTCCGGAGGACCCCGTCGCAGGTCGCGCTGGTTTGGTCGGGACCCAAAACATCCGCAACAATCAATCCAGGGTCGGGGGGCTCGATTACATCGTCCGGACCGGGACTATCATCGAGGCCGTAGACAATCAGCCGTGGTCCGGCGAGGCCAAAGTTCATGTATCCATCGCCAATTGGGTCAAGGCCAAAGATGACGAGGTGGTTCCGCGGACTCGGCGGCTTTGAACACAGCTCAATAAGTCGGGCACGACGAAAAAGAACCGCCGCGCGGCTGATCACGACAAGCCTGCCTACGAATTGGTATTTCGAGACGTGCCGTCGATCAATTCGAGTTTGTCGGACGAAGCCGATGTCAGCGGGAAGGTACGGCTTTCCTGCAACCTGTCCCCAAAGCGATGCTTTCAGGGAAAGATTCCCGGATACGATGGTTTTCTCCTGGACCGGGAGACGGCGAACAGGCTGCGGCTCGATTCCGCCGAAGTAATCTTCCCATATCTCACCGGCCGGGAGATGCTCGACGAATTCAAGATCGAGCGCTGGGTCATCGACTTCGGCAATCGGGGCATCATCGAGGCTTCTGCGTTCCCGTCTGCGTTTGCCCATTGCCGGCAGCACGTTCTCCCGGCCGTTGAGCGAACACTGCACGAAGTCGAGCGATCGGATAGCGACATGGTAGCGGCGCGGAGAGAACACCTGGGCCGCTGGTGGCAGCTCTGGAACCGGCGCGATGAATTGTCGGCCGCCCTGAAAGAAATCAACGATCCGCGAGAGGGCTAGAAGATACGGGTTTCGCGGTGTAAAGTCTTGCCTTGTTGGCGTCAACGATGGCGTTCACCCGTGGCACGGAGGTCGGCAGGATGTCCTACGCTTGGCCCAAGGATACGGATTTTGCTCTGTGGGAACTCGATGTCCTCGACCGCCATTGTCCGGCCTGTGGACGGCTGATGTATATCTGCGACCACCGGTACCGTCGGGTTCACACCCTCGAGGGTCCGGTGCAACTCGTCTGCAAACTCAACCACTGCCCCGATCCCGCCTGCCCCGGCCACGCCAAGACCAAGAGCCCCGAACTCGAGATCACGATCGCGCCGCCCAAGTGGGCGGTCGGGTGGGATGTCCTCTGTTGGATCGGTCATCGTCGATGCTCACGTCACTGGTCGATTTCCCAGATCCAATCCGATCTCTGGGATGATTACGGCATCAAGCTCTCGGCCGACTCGATCGCCCGGTACATCGGATCCTACCAGGTCATGCTCGCCGCGCGCCAGCAGGACCCCGAGTCGTTGCGGCGGCACTATGAAGCCGTCGATGAGATCATCCTCTCGATCGACGGCCTACAGCCCGAGAAGGGGCACGAGACGCTGTACGTGGTGCGCGAACTGACCGGCAAGCGGGTCTGGTTCGCCGAGCCCTTGATCTCCGCGACGGCGGACGAGGTGCGCCGCCTGATTGCGCAGGCCAGGGCGTGGGCCAAGTCCCTGGGTAAGCCGGTGGCGCTGTGGTTGTCGGACCGGCAGGACGCCTTCGTGACGGGCATCGCGGCAGAATTCCCCGACGTGCCGCACCGCTACTGCGACAACCACTTCCTCCGCGACGTGGCCAAGCCTGTTCTGGAGGCTGACAGCCACGCCAAGGTTCAGATGCGGAAGAAGGTGCGTGGCCTTCGGAAGATCGAACAGGCGGTACTCAAACAGCAGGGCGTCCAGGCGTCGGAACGCATCGTGGAGGATGATCCTGCTGCGACCGCGCCGCCGCTGAACCCGCCCGGGCCCCGAGTCGATGCCGCCAGCGCCGTGGTGCTCGAATACTGCACGGCGGTGCGTGGCATTCTCAACGACGATCAGGGAGGACCGCTTCACCCTCCCGGCTTGCGAATGGCCGATGCGCTGGATGAGGTTCGCGCGTCGCTCCAGCGAAACCTGGACGCGAAAAAAGGGGATTCGCCGAGCGGCAACTGGGCCGACTCGCCAACTGCATCGACCGCGGCCGAAACGAAGTGCGCGACGAACAGGAGTCGATCCGTGAATTCATCGCGGAAGTCACGGAAGTTGCCGAAACGCTCGATCCCGGCAAGGGAACATGTGCGGACCGGCAGGCGAAGTTCGAGGAACTGATCGATCGATTCCAGCAAACCGGGGGCCCGATTCATAAGCAAATGGCCCAGGTGATGATCAGTTTTCTCGCCGGCCTGTTCGTGGGCGAAGGACTGTTTGAAGAGATCAAGGACAACCTGGATTTGGAACGATGGTTTCGCTTGCCCAAGAGTCATGAGCGGCGGATTCACGGCCACCGCCACGCGGGGACCCGTATTGTTCTGGAGGGGCCAACTTTAGTGCACGCACTGGATGCACACGCCTTCCATCCGGAGCCGTTCACGGTGGACGACTTGCTGCCCTATCGCACGGCGCACGAACCACAGTGCCAGAGGCAGGCACTGGATCGTCGCAAGATCATGAGGAAGGCACGCTCGAAGAAGAACCGCCCGATACTCCTGGCCGACCTCGAGCGGCGCTATCAGGAACCGTCGGGGTTCTAGCCCTCTCGCGGATCGTTGAAAGAAATACCACGCTACATCGGTTGCTCACGGGTCACGCGGCGACCGGTGATGGTGTTCCTATCCTCCCAGATTTGTCCGAGCGACCTAGTACAAGTGTTCGCTCTTGCCGATGACTATTCCTTCGGCATCCTTCAAAGTCTCCTGCACTTCGAGTGGTTCCGGAAGTCCTCGCGTATGAAGGTCGAGTCCGACACCCGATACTCGGTTCGAGACGTTTTCGAGACGTTCCCATGGCCCCAATCGCCGACGGTCTCTCAGGTTGAGGCTGTCGCCGCCGCCAAGCATGTCAGGGAGGTCCGGACGCGAGCCATGAGCACGGCTGGAGGCGGCCTTCGGGACTTATATCGCGCCCTCGAGCTTCCGGGTAAGCACCCGCTCAGAACGGCGCACGAAGAGTTAGACGAGCTCGTGCGCCAAGCATACGACATGGCACACAATGAGCACGAGCTTAGATTCCTGCTTGAACTGAACCGTTTGGTCGACCAAGCCACAAGGGCCGCGAAGCGGGCCGAGCGACCGGGGCTGCCATCTTGCATCAAAGATCCCAGTCTTGAATGGCATTAAGCTAAGCCGCAAGCACTTGTCCTAAAAGGTTCTTGCGCAATTTAAAGCGTGGTGTTTTCCTAAGCGGATACTGCTTCGGTCTTCGCTTCCGGACGCGCGGCTCGACCCGCCCAGGGCGGTCGGGGTTGACTTTCAAGCGTGGCAGATCGTCGCCCGCTTCGGCGTCCAGGAGCCAACACATCGCGTCGATGAAACTGATTCGTTCCACAAGCACACCCTGCCGTCGTGCGGCTTCCCCCATCACCACCCGGATCAGGTTGTACACCATCGCGTAGACCATCAGTTCCTTCAGCACACCATCCTCACTCTTGCACCGCAACACATCCATCTTCATCGTCTGCTTCAAGTGACGCAGGTTCGTCTCCACCCCCCCTCGCGCCGTAGAGTTTCGCCAGCGCCTCCGCAGAGTAAGTCTCCGCGTCCAAAAGCGTCGTCACCAGCGTCACGGAACGCGTCCGGAAGCCCGGCCGGTCGAGCGTGTAACGTAGCTCGCGCACCACCAGCGTCTCAGGCAGCGCCGCGTAGACCTCGGCGCTCATCCACTTGGGCTTCTGTTTGGGCTTGATCCATTCGACGAGTTGGTCGAGCGTGCCCAGCCGGCGGAGCCACTTCGAACGGGGCAGCCCCGTGCCGGCGGCCTTGTCACCGCGTCGGGCGTGTGGCCGATCCGGCGTGAAGTCGACGATCTACCGCTGGTGCATGCGGAACACCGCGTGAATGCCCCGGGCCATCAGCAGGGCTAGATGCGCGAACGAGCAGAAGCCGCGGTCGGCCACCAGGACGTCGCCTGGCTGCAAGGCAGGATGGACGTCCTCAGCACGCGCCCTCTCATGAGATGCAAGGGGGCGGCCATCACTTCGAGCAACAGCCCCGTGCCGGCGTGGAACAGAGCCAAGATCTTGGCGACGGGAAACCCGCAGCCCGGTTGCTGTGCGCCGGGCTGGCCGAACGACCGCTGCAACTCGGGGGTGTCGGGCATCGAGAACGAGGACCCGTCGAGCAGGAACGTGCGATGCCCGTACCACAGGTGGTCGTGGGTATCCGGAACGAAGGCCGTGATGAGGTGACGGAGCAGCGCCCGAAAGACCGCCAAGGGGAGGCGCGCATGCGCCTGACAGTATGCCGAGTCGGTGAAAGCCTTCTTGGCCAGCGTGGCCACATGCTCCAGCGCGGTGTTGCCGCTGAGGACTTGGAGCAGGAACCAGTGGAGGGTGGCGAAGGGCGTCAGGACGCCGTCGCGCCAAACGTGCCCGGCGGCGCGGCAAATCCGTTCCACCACAGAGCGATCGAGGTACTGGCAGGGGTCTTGCCGAAGTTGCCGCAGCGTGGTATCAATCCGTCGATGCATCCGAGGGCCTCCTGTCCCATGGGTCGTGTGACAACCCCATGAGGTCAGGAGACCTTTGCTTTCCTCAAGCCCTTTCGGGGAAGAGGATTACCCTTCGCTTAATGCCATCTGTACTTTCCGCGATTGACTTCGCTCTCATGCCGCCAGGGCAAGCAACCGCTCGGCGACGGCCCGAATTTCCTCCTCGGTGACCCCGGGGCGTAGAACCGCGCGAATCTCCTCGGCCAACAATTCACGGCGCCAAGCCCGACGCTTGTCTGCGTGGCTTGGGCGACGGTTCGGATCGTCCCATGGCGATGCTCGGCGGTCCACCAAGTCGTCCTCCTCCCGACCCCATGCCCAAGCTTCGGTCATCGTGAACGTCCAGAGGCAGATGTGGAATGCACCGATGTTTGCCCACACGAACCGCACCTGCTGCTGGCCGGCTCCGACGATCTCCTTGCAGTCGCGGAACGCGATCTCTAATGAGAACCGGTCGGCGACCGTCGAGAGAATCTCTGCTACGGTCGCTGACACGTCGGTGCAGAAGAAGGCCACCCATCCACTCGGCTCCTCCACCAACACCACCCGGATTGCCCCGCCGACGGGCCGCCACATCGCCACGAACGTCTTATACCGCTTCTTCGCCCGCTTGCCATACAAGTCGAAGATGCTAGTCGTCCAACCGCGACGCTGCCCGGCCCGTTTGGCCAAGTCGATGCGCAGTCTCTCCGTAGACCCGCGGCCTACCGCGCCGACCTGGTACCCGGGGCCCTGGGATCGTCCATCGCGCCGCGTCCTTGCGCAGCCGGCTGACGACCGTCATTCCCAGCAACATCGCCGGTTTGAGGAACGGGGCCTTGGCGTAGGCCCCGTCGACCACCACCCACAGCGGCTTGCCCAGGAACCGGAGCCAGAACCAAGCCCACCGCAGGAGCTCGACTCCCATCTCCAGCTTGGTCCGGAACTCCGGCCGATGCTTTGGGTCGATGCACGGCAGATCCTTGGCCCGCACGTACAGACGGGCCAACAGCGGCAGAGCGATGACTCCCCATGCAGGATGGACCGCCAGGAGCCCGAGCACCACCCAGACGTGGCCGTAGACATGCGGCGAGCCAGCCGGGCCGGGGGTCGGGTTGTGATGGATGCCAGCCCCCTGCACGTAGGGCCCATACCGCTGTGTCGGCGTGTCGTCTAGCGCCACGGTGAGCCGCGTCTGACCATCCACCAAAGGCTTGACCACCTCGTGGATCAACCGGCCGGCGATGTTGTCCGCCCGCTTGCCGGCTGCTGCGACGGTCGTGTAGCAAGGCTGATACTGTCGACTCAAGCCGGCAGCGCGGATCCAGCTGGTGACGGTCCTTCGGCCGCGGGCGAGGATCGCGCCGATAAAGAGCCACACCAGCCTGACGGCAGATCTGCGATCCAGGGGTGAAGCAAGGCAAGAGAACCACTGGCACGATGTCGCGTCCTGGTGCGATGATGTCACGGCCGACTCCGTCCGGGGTTGATTGGCAGGCTTGGTCATCGCCATCGTCCCGGCCGGACCGGCATTCGTCTACCCGAGTCACGTCAACGACCAAGGGAACCAAATCGCGGAAAGTACAGTGCCATTCATCCCAGTCTTTTCATTTCCGAGGATTCTTTTTCGGCGTGAGGTGTGCTGATGGCGACAATTGTCTCCTATACAGTTCAACGACCCGGAGAGGGCACCGCGATATTGAACGCTTATCGTGCCCTCGCTGCCTCGACGGTCTTCAATCGCCTCACCGGACTTTACGCATTTGCGTCGCTCAAGGGCGTGCGTTTGATAATCAATGTGCTGAGTGCATCGCCGAGCTGGTCGGCGGCATTCAAACGCTGGGTCATATCCATTGACGGTGGCATTACCGAGCCAGAGGCTCTCAGGTTTCTGATAAACCACCGCAGATCGGAAGTCCGCGTGCCCTACGCTGAAGAACTATTGACGCGGAGACTCATGCCGATTTGCCGGTTTCACCCCAAAACACTCTTGTTAGAGAGGCAAGACGCCGTTTTCGTTCCGGCGGCGATCATGGTCGGTTCTGCTAACCCGGATAATTCGCACCCATTCAAGCAATTGGCCCCATCGGCTTATGGAAGCAGCCGAGGCTGACGCGTCCTGGTCAGCGCAGAGTAACCCCTACCCCCGGTGTGATCTTCTCTTGTTTCGGCCGTTGCAGGAGTTGCTAACTGAGAGCGGAATTACCCGGAAGGAGGCTCGGCCAGGAGCTTGCTCACGGCCAGGAAATGATCCAGGTGCGGCCAGCTCGCTGAGAGCCGCACGATCACGCGGCGAGCGCGGGTGATCACCTCAGCGGCGACCTTGATCAGGCGAGTGCGCCACGTGCAGGCGAACCCTTCTCCCAGGGGATCACGCTGGCGGCGGCGATTGAAGAACTTCTTGCGCTGCGGTTCGTCGATCGCAGCAGTGGGCAACTCGGCAGGCAGACCCAACTCCTCAGTGGTGGGGGACGGCAGGACGATGGCATGTCGTAGCCGCACTAACAAGTTCAGCGCCGCTGCATGAAGATATAGCCGAAAGAAGTTTGCCAGGAATCGATGGTCGCTGAGGCGATCGGCATGCAGTTCGGTTTTCAGCTCCTTGTTGCGATTCTCGCTCTCGCCCCGCTCGGCATACTCGTCGTAAACCGCTGAGGGTAGGGCGTACCAGCCAGGTCGGTTGGTCACGACAGCCCGGCGGTTGGTCCCTTGGGCATGGACCTCGACCTTGATGACAATCGTCTGCGCTGCCGCCCAACTCCTGGCCCGGTAGCGGGTCGCGAGGAACCGGCGTTGCGGCTGACGCGTTCGCTCGTACTCTTTGCTCGTTCCCTTAAGGAGGCACTCGCTCAGATCCCGGAGCCGCGAGTTCATGCCAATGCCGAATGTGTAAGAGAGTCCCAGCTCCCGGCAAACGATGTACATGCGAGGCACGCCCAGGCCGCTATCGCCGCGGACGTGGATGTGCACGTCGGGCCAGACGGCTCGTAGTCGGGCCACCAGGTATCGCAGATCATTATCAACCCCCAGGGATGCTTCGCAGGTGCCGTGGCGCAGACCGACCAAAAGCACCATGGCGTTTTCGGCACACGTGATCAATATAGGAAGATACTGATATTGTTCATAGTAACCATGGAACATGATCAGTTGTTGCGCGCCGTGGGCGGGATCATCGAAGGGGTCGATGTCCAGGGTGAGATGCCGTGGCGGTCGGTCGAATGACTGGATGAACTGCTCGACCAGCACGTCGCGTAAACGGTACAGGTCGGGGATTGAGACGGCGTTCTCGAACCGCGAGAGGGTCGGCTGGCTGGAAAGATCGGCATCGCCCGGCAATCGGTCGGCGATGAGCTTGAAGATGGGGTCCGATCGCAGTGTGTCGTGGTCGTTCTGATCCTCGTAGTCGGCCCGGATGCCATAGATCCGCTGTCGAACCATGGTGAGCAGTGGGTGCTCAACGAAGGTGGGATCCCGTTTGTCTTGGAGAGCAGCGGCAAATTGCTCGGTGAGCCGAATCCGCTCATCGAACTGCCGGATCGGGAGGAGCCCGGCATCCGTCGAGAGAGGAGAAGTCGAGAGTTCGACGTGAACCGGCCGCGATGGGAAGAAATCGAATGACAAACGTGGAACAGACTGTAAACTCATAGTAAGCCCCTTGCTTGGCGTGTAACTTGTATGTCTACAACAGTTTATACGTCAAACGGGGGCTCTTCGTTGGCCTCTATTTGAATAATCCGGGCTAACCTCACATGCAGTGGCCTGTGCTTCGGACACGAACATGCCATACTAGCGCGAGCGACGTCCGCCTCCAGTGTGCTCCCGCCGGCAGTATCGAACGGCCTTGAGGAGTTAGAAAAGGTCGTCTCATGGGCCACAGTGATCGACCCCGCCTTCATCGACCGTTACGCGGCGGTCCGACCAGCAGCCCCAGTCCTGCCTGAAGAATTTGAAGACGAGCGGGCTAACCTGCTTCTGCAAGCATCACCAGTGATTCCTGCGACGCAGGCGATGGCGTTTGCAGCAGCAGCACACTTCTGGATCGATATCGAATACGTGGTTGCGAATCGAGGGAGGCTCGAAGAAGGCAATCAGATCGACTTGCAGAGTTCTACTTTATCCCGGTCTTGACCTGATTTAACTTTCATTGGACCATACCCTTGCGGCGAGGACGCATCAAGGAAGGGAGTGGGCCATGGAACGGCGTTACGAATTGCGCTTGGAGCAGATGCTGGCTCAGGCGGAAGTGCCGCCCGAGCTTACGAGGGGCCTTTTGGGGCGGCTCTCGGCTTTCATTGAGCCGTACGCGGAAGCACTCCGCGAGCCAGACTGATTTTCGACAGTTGCGCCTCGGTTTTTGACGTAAGTCCTTTGCCGATGGGCCGGGAATCGACTCCGAGCCACTTACATAGTGCCACGTCATACCGATATTTTCCCTTGAATTGCCGCATTATCGCCTTATGATCATGGTGTCCCAACCACGAGGGCACCATGTTCTTCCGCACCAAGACCTCCGGCCCACGCTCCTACCTCCAGATCGTCGAGAACCGCTGGGAAGACGGGCGACCACGGCAACGCGTCATCGCCACCCTGGGGCGACTCGATCAGCTCCAGCAGTCCGGCCAACTCGATGGCCTCCTGCTCTCGGGGGCACGACTGAGTCGCAACGTCCTCCTCCTGTCGGCACACGCCAAGGGACAGCTCCCCACCATCACCACCCGGCACATCGGGCCCGTCCTCATCTTCGAGCGGCTCTGGCAAGAGACCGGCTGCCAGCGGGTCATCGAGCAACTGCTGGAAGGACGCCGCTTCGAGTTCGACGTCGAGCGGGCCGTCTTCCTCACCGTGCTGCACCGCCTCGTCAACCCCGGCAGCGACCGCGCCGCCGACAAGTGGAAGGCCGACTACCCGATCGAGGGGGTGACGCCCTGCAACTCCACCACCTGTACCGGGCCATGGCCTGGCTCGGCGAGGAGTTGCCCCACGACCAGCAGGCGGGCAAGACGCCCTTCGCCCCCCGCTGCACCAAGGACCGCATCGAGGAGGACCTGTTCGCCCACCGCCGCGACCTGTTCACCGACCTCCAACTGGTGTTCTTCGACACCACCTCGATCTACTTCGAGGGCGAAGGCGGCCAGGACATCGGCCAGCGCGGCTTCAGCAAGGACCATCGGCCCGACCTGTACCAGATGGTCGTGGGGGCGGTGCTCGACGGGCAAGGGCGGCCGATCTGCTGCGAACTGTGGCCCGGCAACACCACCGACGTGACCACGCTGATCCCCATCGTGGATCGCCTGCGGAGTCGCTTCGGCGTGCGGCGGGTCTGCATCGTGGCCGACCGGGGCATGATCAGCCAGGAGACGATCGAAGCGTTGGAGCAGGACGAGCGGGGCTGGCAGTACATCCTGGGCGCCCGGATGCGGACGCAGAACGGAGGTGAAGGACGAGGTGCTGGCCCGCGCCGGTCGCTACCGGGTGGTGCATCCGCCACGGGTGAAGAGCGACGACCCTTCGCCCTTGAAGGTCAAGGAGGTGTGGGTGGACGACCGCCGGTACGTCGTCTGCCTCAACGAGGACGAGGCGCGCAAGGACGCCGCCGACCGGGAGGCGATCGTGGCGGCGCTGCGGGAGCAACTCCGTCGAGGGGACAAGTCGCTGGTGGGCAACAAGGGCTACCGTCGTTACCTGGGCGGTGGTGGCCGCCGATCACTTCCAGATCGACGAGGCGAAGGTCGCCGAGGACGCCCGCTACGACGGCAAGTGGGTGCTGCGCACCAACACCGAGTTGGACTCGGCCGAGGTGGCCTTGCAGTACAAGCAACTCTGGATGGTGGAGCAGTGGTTCCGCTCGTGCAAGACGTTGCTCCAGACCCGTCCGATCTACCACCGGTGTGACGAGACGATCCGGGGTCATGTGTTCTGCTCGTTCCTGGCGTTGGTGCTGCGTCAGGAACTCCAGTCGCGTCTGGAGGAGCGGGGTCACGAGTTCGAGTGGGCCGATGTGATCGCGGACCTGGACGGCTTACAGGTGGTGGAGGTGGAGCAGGACGGGAAGCGGTTCCTGTTGCGGAGCGACGTGCAGGGGACGTGTGGCAAGGTGTTCCAGACGGTGGGCGTGGCCATCCCCCCACCGTTCAACAAGCCGAGCCGACCACTCCGGAGGACGATGCTGCGCATAGTGCCACGCCCCCTGGTTGATGGGTTAAGTCCATTGCAATGAAGAAGATGCTAATTTTCGCTGTCGAAGATGGGCCAGAGCGACGGCAACATGCGGCAGAGTACATGACCGGCCTCATCTCTTGTGACGGCCGGCGAGAAAACGTAGCGCGGGACGGTGGCCGATGGTCGGTCAGAAAACGTAGCGCCCATGGCCTTGCTCACGGCCTTGGAGCCACGATGGAGCTTTCGCTAACCCCATCGAGGTCCCCCAGTCGTGAGGTCTATGGGTGTACACCGACATGGAGATCTGGGCCGAGATCCGCCGTCGCGTTCTCGTTGACGGCCTGAGCAAACGCGCTGCCTGCCGCGCGTACAGCATCCACTGGGATACTCTCAAGAAGATCCTCGAGCACGCCGAACCGCCTGGCTATCGCCGTGCGGTCCCACGCCCCAGGCCCAAGCTCGATCCGTTCCTGCCCGTCATCCACCAGATCCTCGAGGACGACAAGAAGGCCCCGAGGAAACAGCGGCACACCGCCCGCCGCATCTTCGAGCGGCTCCGCGACGAGCACGGCTACACCGGCGGCCTGACCGTCGTCAAGGAAGCCGTCGCCGCCTGGAGGCTCCGCTCCGCCGAGGTCTTCGTCCCCCTGGCCCACCGCCCTGGCGAGGCCCAGGTCGACTTCGGCCAGGCCGAGGTCACGCTCGACGGCCAGACCACCACTGTCGCCCTGTTTGTGATGACCTTGCCGTACTCCGACGCCACCTTCGTCTGTGCCTTCCCCCGCGAGTGCACCGAGGCGTTCCTCGAGGGGCACGTCCGGGCCTTCGCCTTCTTCGGGGGCGTACCCCGGCGGATCAGCTACGACAACTCGAAGGTCGCCGTCGCCCAGATCACCGGAAGCCGCGACCGGAAGGTGACCGACGCGTTCCTCAGACTCAAGAGTCATCATCTGTTCGAGGATCACTTCTGTCTGGTGCGGCGGCCCAACGAGAAGGGGCACGTGGAGACGCTCATCGGCTTCACCCGCCGCAGCTTCCTGGTGCCGGTCCCCGTCGTCCACGGCGGGCTCGAATCGCTGAACGCCGACCTCCAGCGGCGGTGCCGCGAGGACCTGGCACGACGGCTCTGGGGTAAGCCCGCGTCCAAGGCTGAGCTCCTCGACCAGGAGCGGCCGGTACTGCTGCCCCTACCGGGTGAATCCTTCGTCGCCGCCCGGGTTGAGCCGAGGTGTGTCGACTCGCTGTCCCTGGTCAGTTTCGACGCCAACCAGTACTCGGTTCCCACTGAGCTGGCCCACCACCCAGTGACGGTCGTCGCTTCGGTGGACACAGTACGCATCGTCTCCGGCAATCGCCTGGCCGCGGTCCATCTGCGGTGCTGGGGCCGCGAGCAGGTCTTCTACGACCCGGTGCATTACCTTGCGGTGCTGGAGCGCAAGCCCGGGCGCTGGACTTCGCGGCACCTCTGGAAGGCTGGCAGTTGCCCGTCTGCTTCGGCGTGCTGCGGCGCCGGCTGGAGGCCGAGTTGGGCGGGCCGGGGACGCGACAATTTATCAAGGTTCTGCGGCTCCTGGAGTGGGCCGACCCCGCCGAGCTGACCCGCGCCGTGGAGCGGGCGCTGGAACTGGGTGTCGCCGACGCCGACGCCGTGCGGCTGATCCTGGAGCATCGGCGGCAGCAGCCGGCGGGGCTGTTCTGCCTGGACGGCCGACCGCACCTCCAGGCGGTGACCGTGCCGGCGCCCGACCTCTCGGCCTACGCGAGCCTGGCGGCGGGGGTGACCCCATGAAGAAGCTGGTGACCCAAAGCGCCGTGCTCCTGAAGCACCACCTCAAGGCACTGAAGCTGCCGACCATGACGGCCGAGTGCGAGAAGGTGGCGGCGCGGTGTGCCAAGGAGAACGTCGACCACCTGGGGTTCCTGCTCCAGCTGTCGGAGCTGGAGCTGCTGGACCGCGAGCGGCGGGCAGCCGCCCGGCGGCTGAAGGCAGCCCGGTTCCCGACGCCCAAGAGCCTGGACGGGTTCGACTTCACCGCCGCGCCTGCGGTGAACAAGCCGCTGGTCCTGGAGCTGATGCGGTGTGAATATATCAACCGCCGTGAGAACGTGCTGTTGATTGGGGGAAGCGGCTCGGGGAAGACGCACCTGGCCACGGCGCTGGCGAGCGAAGCGTGTGCCCGGGGCAAGCGGGTGCGGTTCTTCCGGGTCACGGAGCTGGCCACGTTGCTGTTGGAGGCTCGCGAGGATCGTCAGCTGACGCGGCTACGGTCGCAGCTGGCGAAGCTGGACCTGCTGGTGCTGGACGAACTGGGCTACGTGCCAGCCAGCCAGGTCGGCGCCGAGCTGCTGTTCGACGTGATCAGCACGGCATACGAGCGTTCCAGCATGATCGTGACAACGAACTTTCCGTTCGAGGAGTGGACGGAGGTTCTGGGTAGCGAGCGGCTGACGGGAGCAACCCTCGACCGTCTCACCCATCGATGTACGATCCTCGAAACCGGCCGGGAGAGTTACCGGCTGAAAGAGGCTCGCAAGCGGCGTCGAAGTCCAGCGGCAGAGTCACCGACTTCGACTGTCGACGCAGGATCGAGCGAAGGGTAATCTGACGGTCCCGGGCGCCACGTTTTTCGGCCGTCCCGCGCTACGTTTTCTCGGCTCTTCCGCACTTCTCGTGAAGTCAGGACGTAGAACAGGGGTGCCCTTCTCTTTCCTTCTCCAGTCAAGATCGCTCCTACCCATGTCCGATCTCCTCCCGGCTCATGCCGGGCTTCAGGTTGAGGACACCGTCGTCGACGGTTCGTCCGTAACGTTCATCGTCAAGACCACCGCCCCGACCGCTCTGTGCCCGGACTGCGGCGTGGGTTCCACGCGCGTGCACAGCCGTTACACCCGACGGCCAGCGGACCTTCCCGGGCACGGCCGAACCACCCGACTCCTTATCACGGTGCGTCGCTTCTTCTGTCCGACCACCGACTGCCCCCGCCGGACCTTCGCCGCGCGACTCCCCGATCTTGTCGCCCCGTACGCGCGGGCAACCGTGCGGCTCCATGAAGCACACACCGCGATCGGTCACGCCCTCGGCGGCCAGCCCGGCTGCACGGCTCGGCTGGCGATGCCGATCAGCCCGGACACACTCCTGCGGCGGGTCCGTTGCGGCGCCCCTGCGACGGCCCCCACGCCCCGAGCCCTGGGCGTCGACGACTTCGCCTTTCGCAAGGGCTCACGGTACGGCACCATCCTCGTCGACCTCGAGCGCCGGCGGGTCATCGACCTGCTCACGGACCGCGAGGTGACGACAGTCGCCGCGTGGCTCCGCGCCCGTCCGGGTGTCGAGGTCGTCACCCGCGACCGTGCCACCGCCTACGCCCAGGCGGTCAGCGAGGCGGCAGCTGACGCCGTGCAGGTCGCCGACCGCTGGCACCTGGTGAAGAACGCCCGCGAGGTCGCCGAGCGGGTCCTCCAGCGGCGCTCGGCCTCGATCCGGAAGCTGCTCGGCGGTCGCCGCGTAGAGGCCGCACGCGACGAACCAGTGGCCGTGGTCAGTAGCCCCGTCCCGGACCCTTGCGAGGTGGAAATGAGCCGCGTAAAAGTGACCCACCTGGGGGCGAAATGAGCCGCGTAAAAGTGACCCACCGCAGCCACCTCCGTTACGGTGAACGTTCCCACAGGGATTGTTCACCTCACGGAGGGTCAAGGACGTGCTTACGGTGGACGACTACGGTGCCATTCGGAGGGCGCGGCGCGATGGCAAGTCCATCCGCCAGATCGCTGGCGAATTCGAACATTCGCGAAACACCATCCGGAAGATTCTCAAGCAAGCCGAGCCGAACCCCTTCCCTTCGACCAGGGATCGATTCGCTCCGCTCCTGGGACCGGTTCAGACGATCATCGACCAGATCCTCGTCGACGACGAAATCGCCCCACCCAAGCAGCGGCACACCGCCGCCCAGGTCTTCCGGCGGCTCCGCGACGAACACGACTACCGCGGCGGCTATGCCCAGGTGCAACGCTATCTGCGTAAGCACCGACGCCGGTATAAGGAAACGTTCATCCCTCTGGGGCATCTTCCCGGTGCAACGACTCGAAGCCGATTTCGGCCACATCCACGTCGATTTCCCCGATGGCCGCAGGCTCGTGCCGTTCCTGGTCACGACTTGGGCCTACTCGAACGCCCCCTTCGTGCTGGCGCTCCCTTTCGAGCGCACCGAGGCGATCCTCGAAGGGATGGTCGCCGCGTTCGAGTTCTTCGGTTGCGTGCCCAAGGAGGTCTGGTGGGACAACCCCAGGACTGTTGCCACGCTGATCCTCCTGGGACGCGAACGCCAGTGCCATCCGAGCTACGTGGCGCTGGCCAGCCATTACGTCTTCGCCCCGCTCTTCTGCATGCCGGCGCGCGGCAACGAGAAGCCCGACGCCGAAGGAACCGTCAAGGCGGTGCAGAAGCGGTTCGCCACGCCCGTGCCTTGCGTCGCCGATCTTGACGAGTTGAACACGGTCTTTCGCAAACGTTGCGAGGCCGAACGCGAACGCGTCGTGCAGTCGCTCTTCGGCTCGTTCACGATCAAGGATCGCCTCGCCGAGGACCGCGCCGCGGCGACGCCGCTGCCCAAGCATCGGTTCGACCCGTGCGTGATCAAGCCTGCGGTCGCGGTCGACAAGTATCAAAGCGTCGCCTTCGACGGCAACCGTTACAGCGTGCCGCGCTCGTTCGCGTTCCAGATGGTGACGGTCAAGGGTTACGTCGACCGGGTCGTGATCGTGGCGCACGGCCAGGTCGTCGCCACTCACGAACGATCCTTGGAGAAACAGACGATGATTCTCGACCCGATCCACTATCTCGTGACGCTGGGCCGCAAGCCTGGCGCGCTCGACCACGCGCCGGTTTTCCGCGACTGGAAGCTCCCCGCGTGCTTCGCCGAGGTGCGTGCGGAACTGGAACGGATCCACGGCGCGATGGGCGGTTCTCGTCGGTTCGTGCGGGTCTTGCAACTGCTGGGCGAGCACCCGATGGCACGCGTGACTCAGGCGATCGAAGCGTGCCTGCGCGATCATCTCCACAGCGCCGAGGCCGTGATTCAGCGGACCCGATCGCTGGCGGCGATCGAGGCCACGAAGCGCGATGCCGCGGTGCCTGCCGAAGCGCCCGCCGCGTCTCGTGTCGACGTCCCGCTCCCCGACCTCAGCCGCTTCAATCAGCTTCTGAGCGGCCCCGCTGCCGAGGGCCCTGTCAGCGTCATCTTCGCCTGATCCGGTCTCTTCAACCACGTGTTGGAAAGGAATGTGATGATGGCCGATGTCGACGATCGAGTTGCTCAAGACCCAGTTGCGGCAGTTGCGTCTGCCGACGATGGGCCGGGAGTTCGAGAAACTGGCGCGGGACGCCGCCGCGACCAATCAAACCTTCGCCCAGTTCTTGCTCCGTCTGACCGAGTTGGAGCTGGCCACTCGTGCCATCAACGCGGTCGCCACGAGGATCAAGGACGCCGGGTTTCCGGTCGAAAAGGACTTCGACACCTACGATTTCAGCGTGATGCCGCAGCTCTCCAAGCCGAAGATCTTGGAGCTGGCGCGTTGCGAATGGATCGCCCAGAAATCGAACTGCTGCTTGGTGGGGAGTCACGGAACTGGGAAGACTCATATTTCGATCGGGCTTGGCCTTGCAGCGTGTCGCGCGGGCCTGCGGGTGCGGTTCTTCACGGCGGCCGAGCTGGTCAGCCGACTGGAGAAGGAGCAGAAGCAGTACACGCTGGACCGCTTCCTCACCCAACTCGACCGGGCGCACCTGTTGATCTGCGACGAGCTGGGTTACGTCACGATGAGCCGGGGTGGCGTCGAGCTGCTGTTCCGCGTGTTCGCCGACCGCTACGAGCGAGGCAGCATCCTGGTGACGAGCAACCTGCCCTTCAGCGAGTGGAGCCAGATCTTCCAGGGCGAGCGGATGACCGCGGCGCTGTTGGACCGCCTGACCCACCACGCGCAGATTTTTGAGATGAATGGCGAGAGCTACCGCTTCCGCGAGTCGATGAAGATCGAAGAAGGGTCGAAAGACCGAGTGAAACAGGCTTGCCGCTCTTGCCCAGAGCGACCATCTTGAAGAACCAGGTGGGTCACTTTTACGCGCTCAGGGTGGGTCACTTACCGTATACGAGGCGATTCGCGGCCCGAAGCGGGAGCGACGTCTGGCCCGGTTCGAGGAGGTCCGCCGAATGCAGGCGGACGGGGCGTCCTTGGCGGGATCGCCCGAGCCTTGGGCATGAATTTCCAGACGGTCCAACGCTACGTCCGGTCCGACGCCTGCCCGGACTGGCAGCCGGGGCGCCACCGCCCCAGCCGCCTGGACCGGTTCGATGGTTACATCCGTCGTCGGCTCGCCGAGGGATGTGGCAACGCCCGCCAGATCCTTCGCGAGTTGCACGGGATGGGGTACCGGGGCGGGAGGACCGTGGTCCAGCAGCGTGTTCGGCGGTTCAAGGCTGAGGCCGATCCCGCTGGCTACCTCGCCCCCGTGTCAGCGGTCCAGGAGCGCCCGGCCCTTCCGTCCTTCCGGCAACTGGCCGTCACGATCGTGCGTCGCCCCGCCGACCGTGACGAGGAGGACCAGCACGCTCTTGCGACCTTGTGCTCCGGAGATGCCGTCATCCGCGAGGTGGCAGAGACGATCGAGGGGTTTGCCTCGTTGATTCGCCAGAGGCGCCCGCAGGACCTCGAGGATTGGTCAGACCGGGCGTGGAAGTCGTCGGTGTCGGAACTCAAGTCGTTCGCCCAGCGCCTGTGCCAGGACGGGGCGGCGGTCCGGTCGGGGATCGGGTTGGACTGGAGCAACGGCCCGGTCGAGGGGCACATTAACCGGCTGAAGGCGATCAAGCGGGCGATGTTCGGCCGCGCGCGGTTCGACCTGCTTCGTGCCCGCGTTCTCGCAGCCGGGTAGCGGCATCACGGGAAGTGCGGAAGAGCCGTTTTCTCGCCGGCCGTCACACTGGCTGAGACGCAACGAGCAAGCCCGCCTGTATCATCATCGCGCACGTAAAGTCATGCCGCGCCTCAAGAATCAACTCAGAACGTAGGGATACAGTAGAACTACTGTCTTGCTACCGTCTGAGCTGGTGCTTTAAAGGTAGTAATATGTTATGTTTGCGGTAATGAAAGAACCTTGCTTGTTCGTTGCGTCGGAGCCAGCGGGTACTGCGGCGGCAAAGTGATGAGGGGTCGTTCGTGTTCAAGTGGACCTCGATCAGCCCACCGATCAGCTGTCGAAGCTGCGGGAACGTGAGCGCGGGGGTCCGGATTTTTCCCCCGCCGCGTCTCCTGGTTCAGGAACCACGCGGCCAGGAGGGACAGGGTTTGATGATGATGCCAGGCGATCCAGTTCCTAACCTGGTAATCGGCCAACCCCGCCTCTCCCTTAGCTCGTTCAAGACATTCCTCGATCCGGTGCTCCGCCTTGGCTACCCGTGCCAGCTCCGAAAGCGGCGTCTCTGGGTCGGCATTGGACAAATCATAATCAAGCTTGTACGTGGTGTCGGCTTGAAGTTCGCGCGTGACGAACAGCAACTCCGCTGGTCCCGTTCCCCCTGTTGGTGTCCTCGCCTGAACGCGGCGCTTCACGCACTCGATCACCAGCGGTCCTTTCTCGCCATCTCGAACATCAATGACAGCCCAGTCATGTTCCGGCACGGCGCTCCTCCAGCGGTCCAGCCGCATGAACGGGCTCTTGGGGCGGCGCCCATGCCCCGAGTATTCCGGCGGCGGCACATCGAGGTCGCGGACCAGTGTGTTCGACGGCACCCCCAGCAGGTAACGCTGGCCTCGCGTCCGCAATTCCTGGCGACAACCCGATGGTCGGCCCATCGCGTCGTCGCCAGCAATCCAGGCGTGCGGCAACTGTCCCCCACTCTCTTCCAACATCTCCAGGGCCAGCTCTTGGCGGGTTCGGAACCTAACCCCTTTGGGCACACCCGCTCCCCTGCGACGAGCGCGAGCTTTGGTCCATTCCTTGGGAAGATAGATCCGCGTGTTGACGATCGCGTGACCCTTTCGCGAGACATAACACATGTAGATGCCGACCTGACAATTCTCGACCTTCCCGAGCCGGCCGCACCCCTGCCGCGCAACACCCACCGACTTCGCCCCGTTCTTGGGGAATCCCGAAGAGTCGAAGACGATCACGCCATCCGGCTCGCCCAGCTCGGCACCGACCTCCCCGGCCAAGGTCGCCCACAACGGCCCCTGAGCCCAGGGCACGTGCCCGATGAACTTCTGGAGACCTTGCCGCTCCTGGTCATGAAGGTAGGCGATGGCCTCGCCTGTCTTCCGCTCCAGCCCAGAGATGAGGCCGGTCATGTACTCTGCCGCATGTTGCCGTTGCTCTGGCTCGCGGAGTGCTTCCGCGTACGGCTCAATGAAAGCCGAGAGCCACCCCAAAAGGCCCCTCGTAAGCTCGGGCGGCACTTCCGCCTGAGCCAGCATCTGCTCCAAGCGCAATTCGTAACGCCGTTCCATGGCCCACTCCCTTCCTTGATGCGTCCTCGCCGAAAGGGTATGGTCCAATGAAAGTTAAATCAGGTCAAGACCGGGATACAGTAGAATTACAAAACTTGCACTGAATTCGGCGAGTGCTTTGCGAACCATTGGCGCATCTTAAGATTCGTGCACGTCCATTCAATGGGTGGGCATACCGATGGTTGTATTCTGGCCACGAAGCTATCACATGCGTCCTGAACTCTTCCTGACTCTTCCATGATGCACGTTTCAGGTAATAGTGCTTGAACGAGTGAATGAAGATTTCTCCGTGGTTTAACCATGAGGCGCTGGCCGGCGTATAGCGAGGCTTCCACCACCCCTGACGGTGGGCAAAGTACCTGTGCGTTTCCGCCGCTATGTGACTTGCCCCACCATCCTGGATCAAGAAGACACCCTGTAGGTCTTTGTGCTGCTTGTGAAAGAGTTCTAATTCCGGAAGGGAGTGCTCGTGCTCGTTCTTTGCCAAGAGTACCAACTCCATCAGCCCGGTAGGCACGACCAAGAACACCAACAAGTTCACTGTCCCATGCCGGGTATAATCGAACTCCTGTTGCTCAATTGAGCACGGTCTCGCGCGGCGGATTGGGTGACGTTCCAGCACCTGGAAGTTCGGGATCTCATCGACCCACACGACCCACACGACCCAGATGCCCTGTTCCGCCAGCCGAGTCGCGTTCCCATAGCACCAAAGGACTTGCTCCGCTCTCTCTTTGAACCGGGCATCGAGCCGTGCCGTCTTCCAATAGCGGGTGCGATGAGGACTACGCCACCTTGGATTCTCTTCTGGCCGAGATACCCTGAGAAAGCGCCAGCGGCCACCCTCATAACGGCCTGCGTAATCGCGCCTTGTCCACCAGGGCCAGAATCCCACCAAGCTGGATCAGCCAGTCACGGCCCATCTGCGCCCTCAGGACCCCGTGGACCAGGCGTGCGTAGACTTGGGGACGGTCCCGGCGAATCGCCACGGCGGTTGCAAGGATCTCAGCAAATGACGCGACCATCGCGCGAAACGTGAGATTGTCGGGTGTGAACGTGCCGGTCAGAAGGCTCCGCAGGTCGTCGACCTCGGTGGGTGTGCTCGGCTCGCGAAACCCCAGTCCGCAAGGAGGCTCCCAAGGTTCGTGCCAGATCGCATTCAAGGGCACGGCACGACCCGTCGGTTCCAGGGCGTTGACCTGGCGGGCGAGACCGTCGACCAAGCGGACGATCGGCACCACAGCCCCCTCGAAAGCCCCTCCGTGCGGCTCGTAAAGGCTGGTCATGGCGTTGTAGTCGGCGGCCCGCATCAGGGTCTCATAATAGTCAAGCCGACCGTTCGTGTAGAACACGTGGCTCGGAAAATCGCGAGCCAGGTACTGAATTCGCTCCAGCCTGGTGCGATCGGCGGATTCTCCTGACACCGTGGCGAGGACGACAAACAGGGGCAAGTCGCGACGCTGCCTGAGCAGGGCCCGCACCCCCTCGGTGATCACCTCGTGGAGTTTTTGCGAGACCCGGCGGCCCATCGCGACGACCAGGACCCGGTCGCCGATTCGCGTTCTGATCGCCTCGGGAAGGGCCGCTCGGGCCTCGCGCTGGAAGCTCTCGATTGCATCCAGGCCCGAGGATGGATCACGCGCCAGCAGCGACTCGAGCTCGCTGTGGTTGCGGCTCAGCAGCGAGAAGTTGGCATTCTCGACGGGCACGATCCTGGAAACGAGATCCTGGAGATGATGAGCCATAATCTGGGTGTGAATCGGCTCGGTTCGCAATCCACGGGCATAGCCCCGGTTGACCGTGGTTGCGACGTCCACGGTCTTCAGCCCGATCCGAAGCGCCGTTTGCTGGCCGCCGAACAGGGGATACAGTCCCCCACCGAACTCCGTCGCTTCCTGGGCAAGCCAGGCATCAAACTCGTTGTGTAACGTCAGGACCGTGTGATGGCGGGCGCGTAGCCGGGTCAGGGCCGGAACGGTCTGCCAATCCGCCCCCCAGACGAACTGTCGGGTTGTGGCGCCGACTTTCGGAAGGAACTCGGAAACCGCCGCACCGAAGAGGAGCGTGTCGCGTGCCAGTCCCGGGGTGTCGTAAGGGGTCGGAGATCCCTGGAACGCCCCCTGGACGGCCAGGTACACGATCGGCATCGTGTCTGTGGCCGATGTGACCAGGACTTCCACTCGCGCGCCACGAGCACACGGGCCGGCGATCTTGAACGAGAACTCCGTCTCCACGACTCGCCCCTGCTCGAGAGCCGTCCCGGCTGCAGGCATCCTCGATTCCCAGGGGGCAATCATCACGCCTCGGGAGCCGAAGTTTCGCCGCTCCTCGCGAGCGACCGCGGTGATCCCCGTACATGGGGTGAACTCGGTCTCCCAGCGGAGGAGATAGAACTGGCACCGACCCGCAAGTCTATGAACATCCTGGGAGGAGACAGAGCTGGAGGAACGGTCCATGGCGTTGGCTCCGGACTTTCCCGGACCGGTCTGATCCTCAAGCCGTGGGCGGGACTCGGGGAGGCCGTGGCCGAGGGGATCCTCATCGATCTTGCGATGTCCCGTAGAACCATTGGCACCGCTCCATTGGTTCTACCAGGACTTCCTCAATTATGACACCCCGCCCCGCCTGATGGCATAGCCTACATGCCTCCGTTCTCGGAAGTGGAGACTGGCACTGTCCCGTAACACGAACGGGTTTACACGCGTCGCCCGTCTGGGTATCTCACGAGGATGTGGTCCTCATCGAGATGGTTGCCTGGATGACGCGATGTTTTGATCGTGTGTGCATATCGCGAAATCAGGTGGGGTACGGTCTGGGGGCTGGTCATGGTGATGCAAGCCGGGACGCTGGCGCAGAGCACGAGAGCCACCACGACCGATCGTCGAATCAGGGCAGAGCTCTACGCCACGGCAGCCATCGACTCGCATGATCATCGGGCATCTACGGCGCAACCGAGCTGACCCGCCGCTACCTGGCCGAAGTGCTCGCCGAGAAGGTCGATCGCGGCGATCTGCGCGAAGAGCATGCTGTGCACATCAGCCGGCAGATCCTCCGCGAGAACGCGCTGGCCCTCTTCCCCCAGCTTCAAACCAGGCTCTGGAATCATAAGGGGCAACCCATGACGCCGCTGGGCGCGGCACCAACGCCGAGTCCGGCGGCTCGATGAGCCAATGGGGAAATCGGAGAGGCCTGAGCACAAGAGGTTATCCCTCGAGTTGCGGCGGATAGGGAGGGGGTTCCCTGCGATCCTGGTCGAGAACACGTTCGGGGACCTGGCGCGGGTTGCCCCTATCCCGGATCGTCACCGGACTACGCGATACAAGTCCGGAGATGGTCGAGGTTATCATCCTCAAACTTCAGACCATGCGGGATGAGTTGGCCGGTGCCAATTCTCTACCAGTCATCCGAATGGCGTTCGAAGTTGCCGTTGCCTGTTGGCTCGAGTTCTTCATGACCGAGGCGGTGTCTGTTCGCCGGTATAGTTGCGCTTACTGTACTTTGCACCGAGCGCGCACGGAGACAGTCACGTTACTGCTCGACGGACTCATGGGGGCTGCTGCATGGAGGCCTGTGCAAAGAGCGTCGACGTCCATCGGTGGCATCCCGTTAGGGCAGACCATGGTCCCGGGATGCGCCGCCTCGCAGCGCACAGATAAGGTTTGGAGATACCAACGGCGGTTTTCGATGCGCAGCATCGAACGCCAGACGTTCTAGCCTGAGTTGCGCGGTTAGTGGCGGATTTTACTCCAAAACTCGGTCCGCATGGCTCGATTTCCTGGTTTTTTGGTAGTGAAAACGGCCTCGGATCGTTGTAGTGAAGACCTACTTGAGACTTTAGACCTTGATTCCATGCCGACCCCTGATCATCCTGATGCTCGGGAGGCCGGCATGTTCCTGCGCCGATACACTCGCAACAAGGACGGCAAGTCCCACACCTACTACGCCCTGGTCGAGAGCACGCGCACCGAGGCTGGGCCTCGGCAGCACATCGTCGCCTACCTCGGCGAACTGAACCACGACGAGCAGCATCGTTGGCAGCACACAGTGGTCATCTACAACCGCCAAGGCGATTCGCAGCAACTCCGCCTATTCCCCGATGACGATCAGGTCCCTATTCCAGATGATCCCGATGTCGTACGGGTCCGGCTGGGTTCGATCGGCTGGACCAACGGACGCCGATTCGGCGACGTCTGGCTGGGACTCTGGCTCTGGAAACTCCTCGGCCTCGACGAGATCGTCGAGCGCCATATGCCCCAGGGCAAAGAGACAGTGCGGCCTGCCGACGTCGTGGCCATCGAGGTGATCAATCGTCTCTGCGGCCCCTGCAGCGAGTTTGCTCTGGCCGAGCACTGGTATGTCTCCACCGGCCTGGAAGACCTACTCGGCGTGCCCGACAGCGCCGTTACGAAGGACCGGTTATACCACACACTGGATCGTTTGCTGGCCGCTCAGGAGTCGATCGAGCAGGACCTGAAGACCCGGCTCGGCACGCTCTTCCAGCTCGATTACGACCTCTTGCTCTATGACCTCACGAGTACCTACTTCGAGGGCCTGGCAGAGGAGAACGACTTGGCCCAGAGGGGCTATTCACGGGATCATCGCAGCGACTGCAAGCAAGTTGTCCTGGCCCTGGTCGTGACCCGAGACGGCTTTCCCCTGGCGCATCGCACGCTGGCGGGGAACACCCAAGACCTGCAGACGGTCGAGACCATAGTGACCGAGGTCGAGCAACGGTTCGGCAAGACCCAGCGGATCTGGGTCATGGACCGCGGTATGGTCAGCAAGGAGTCATTGGCCTTCCTCAAGAAGTCCGGCCGAAAATACGTGCTCGCAGCTCGGCGTGGCGAGTTGACCAAGTTCCAGAGCCAATTGCAAAGTGGCGGCTGGCACCACCTGCCTGAGAATCCCGAGGTCACCGTCAAGCTGATCCACCGGAAGCGAGAGCATTATCTCCTGGCTCGCAGTCGCCCGCGTCGTAAGAAGGAGCGTGCGATTCGTCGCCGCCAGCGTCGCGGCTTGGCTCGCGGTCTGCAACGCCTCCAGCAGCTCATCAGCACAGGGCGTCTGAAGAACCGCGACAAGATCCTGGAGCGTGTGGGGCGGCTCACAGGTCGATATCCCAAGGCCCGCCCTTTTGTAACGATCACAGTCAGCAAGGCCAAGCGGGCTGAGCTGAGCTGGTCGTGGAACGTCGTGAAATTCAAAGCAGCGCTGGCCCGTGACGGGGCCTACTTGCTGCAGAGCAACCAACGAGGCTGGTCGGTGCAGGGATTCTGGGAGACGTACATGCAGTTGACGGTTGTGGAGCACGCGTTCCGGGTGCTCAAGAGCGAGCTGCTGTTGCGCCGGTGTGGCACCACTACAGCGGACGGACACAGGCGCACGTGCTGGTCTGCGTGCTGGCCTATGCACTGTGGAAGACCCTGGATCACTTGTCCAAGCAGGCAGGACTGGAGACGGAGATTCGCAAGCCCGATCGTCGCCGACCAAACGCCTCACCCAAACCACGGCCAATGACGCCGGAGGTCATCCTCCGGCAGTTGGGAGAGATTCAGATCGGCGACATCCTTCTGGAGACGACAGATGGCAGGACGCTGGCCCTGCGGCGGGTCGCCCGACCCAAGCCAGAGCAGGCAAAAATCCTGGCTGCCCTGAAGCTGAGCATCCCCGAGCGGCTGAGTCCCGATCGTGAAATGTAGTGAAGACCCAGACCCGTCACGTGGGGATTTCCCAGGGAAATCCGATTATCGACCCCACCTGTCTCGCAACATCGGCTAGCAATCGAACGACTGGTTTCCCGCGTTCGAGGAGACGTACGGCGACCGTTTCGGGTGACGGTCCTCGACCGACGCCAGCTCGCTGACGGAACAATCGGGGTGTCATTGCCGCACCTACCCGGCCGAACCCGTTCAGCCTTGCAGTCCACGGAATGACTTTGAGAAATCGCGAAAGTAGCGATTCTCAGGGTTTCGCACAATGCTGGTCCTCCTCGGAGAGCGGGAGGATACCCGCAACTACACCGGTGAACGCCTACGCCGAACCGAACGTCCTGCCTTGCCCAATCCCACGAGAGGCCCAACATGAGCCGACCACGTTTACTGGATTTGAGGGGTATCCTGAGCCGAAAGAAAGTCAGAAATGTAGGCGATGTTGGGGTTTCTCTGGCAGCGACTGAGTGCCGCGCATGATGAGTGCTTTCACGGAAGGTGAACACTGGGCTCTGGCGGCGATCGCCTTCCTCATCGTCGTGTTATCCGAACCAACTGTTTGCGAGGCCCAAACCCGCCGCGACTCGCTGGTTAACCCCGGTCAATCCGGGCCGCAAGGCATCGTCGGCGGTCAGCCGGGCCCCTCGGTCGGACGGACGCAACCGAGCCTTGGAGTTCTCCCGAGCATCGATTTCGGCCCGGCCGATCCCAGCAATCTCAATGTTCCCCGGACCCGGACGCCCCAGGATCGTCCTTTACCCCTCGACCCGGATCCCGAACGCCCTCGTCCCGGGTTACCGGCGCTCAAGCCCGTGTTTGGCAAGCCCGACGGCATCACTCTGGACATGGCGATCGAGATCCTCCTGCACAACAGCCTTGAGCTCGCGCAGAGTCGCGGCGACATCTCCCAGGCGGAGGCGGACCTGATCACGGCAGGCCTGCGGACCAATCCCATCGCTTATGTCGATACGCAAGGCGTGCCTTATGGGAAATACACGAGCAACTCGAGCGGGGGACCGAACCAGTTTGATTTCAACATTGTCCACCCGCTGGATCTGTCCCACAAACGTCAGGCGCGGATGAAGTCGGCTTGGTTGACCAGGCGTGCGGTCGAAGCGAAATACCGGGACGTCATCCGTCTCGCCATCGACAACCTGTACACGGCCTACGTCGATACACTGCTAGCCCAGCGCAATGTCGAGTTTGAAGACAGGAAAGACCCGACTCTTCTTAAAGAGCGAGGGGCGAATACGAGTATTTTCTCCGTGATCGATCGTGATGCTGCAAACGAAGTGTACGAAGAGGCAATGAGAACTTTGTCCATTCAGTTGAACCTGCCGCTGGAGGAGCTTAAACAACGAGGACTCTATGGGAGGCTCCACTTCACTCGTCGTGATGAGCCTCCTCTTCCCCCCGAAGACGAACTGGTCCGGATTGCCCTTGCCAATCGCCCAGACCTCATGACACAGCGGATCATCGCGTCTCGTTCGGACGCGGATATCGCCGTCGCCCGAGCCAACCGATTCGACGACGCTCTTCTCATGTATCAGCCGTACACGTTCTACACAGGCATACCGAATGACACGCCGCGCAACATGCTGGCCTGGGCATTGGGTGTCACCGTGCCTCTGCCGATATACAATCGACAGCAGGGGAACATTGAAAAGGCCGGGACGATCGCCTCGCAGGCCCGGACGCAGCTCGCTTTGCTTGAGAAAGTTGTGGAGGCCGATGTCCGGCGGGCTGTCCGCCAACACGAATCCACGTTGAAGGCCGTCGAGCGGGTCAAGCCGGAAACCCTCTCCAGCGAAGCCGTGGCGATCAAGCCGCTCATGAAAAGGTTCGAGGCAGGAGGACCTTCAGAGGACGAGCAGATGCACCTGCTGCTGGAGCGCCTTCAACGGCTGATCTCGGATGATGACGACAACCAGCTCGCGAAGTTAGATGAATTGAAGATCCAACACCGGCGGAGCATGCTCAAGCTGAATACGGCAGTCGGACAACGGGTATTGCCCTGATTCGTAGGTCGATCTCCGACGTTGAACCGCTAGTTCCTCTCCATCGTGTGGTCTTAACCGTAGCGTCACAGAATTTTTGTCAAAATGCGCCACCTATTTTTTGTCAACGATCCGCGAGAGGGCTAGAACCCCGACGTTTCCTGATAGCGCCGCTCGAGGTCGGCCAGGAGTATCGGGCGGTTCTTCTTCGAGCGTGCCTTCCTCATGATCTTGCGACGATCCAGTGCCTGCCTCTGGCACTGTGGTTCGTGCGCTGTGCGATAGGGCAGCAAGTCGTCCACCGTGAACGGCTCCGGATGGAAGGCGTGTGCATCCAGTGCGTGCACTAAAGTTGGCCCCTCCAGAACAATACGGGTCCCCGCGTGGCGGTGGCCGTGAATCCGCCGCTCATGACTCTTGGGCAAGCGAAACCATCGTTCCAAATCCAGGTTGTCCTTGATCTCTTCAAACAGTCCTTCGCCCACGAACAGGCCGGCGAGAAAACTGATCATCACCTGGGCCATTTGCTTATGAATCGGGCCCCCGGTTTGCTGGAATCGATCGATCAGTTCCTCGAACTTCGCCTGCCGGTCCGCACATGTTCCCTTGCCGGGATCGAGCGTTTCGGCAACTTCCGTGACTTCCGCGATGAATTCACGGATCGACTCCTGTTCGTCGCGCACTTCGTTTCGGCCGCGGTCGATGCAGTCGGCGAGTCGGCCCAGTTGCCGCTCGGCGAATCCCCTTTTTTCGCGTCCAGGTTTCGCTGGAGCGACACGCGAACCTCATCCAGCGCATCGGCCATCCGCAAGCCGGGAGGGTGGAGCGGTCCTCCCTGATCGTCGTTGAGAATGCCACGCACCGCCGTGCAGTATTCGAGCACCACGGCGCTGGCGGCATCGACTCGGGGCCCGGGCGGGTTCAGCGGCGGCGCGGTCGCAGCAGGATCATCCTCCACGATGCGTTCCGACGCCTGGACGCCCTGCTGTTTGAGTACCGCCTGTTCGATCTTCCGAAGGCCACGCACCTTCTTCCGCATCTGAACCTTGGCGTGGCTGTCAGCCTCCAGAACAGGCTTGGCCACGTCGCGGAGGAAGTGATTGTCGCAGTAGCGGTGCGGCACGTCGGGGAATTCCGCCGCGATGCCCGTCACGAAGGCGTCCTGCCGGTCCGACAACCACAGCGCCACCGGCTTACCCAGGGACTTGGCCCACGCCCTGGCCTGCGCGATCAGGCGGCGCACCTCGTCCGCCGTGGCGGAGATCAAAGGCTCAGCGAACCAGACCCGCTTGCCGGTCAGTTCGCGCACCACGTACAGCGTCTCGTGCCCCTTCTCGGGCTGTAGGCCGTCGATCGAGAGGATGATCTCATCGACGGCTTCATAGTGCCGCCGCAACGACTCGGGGTCCTGCTGGTGCGCGGCGAGCATGACCTGGTAGGATCCGATGTACCGGGCGATCGAGTCGGCCGAGAGCTTGATGCCGTAATCATCCCAGAGATCGGATTGGATCTGGGAAATCGACCAATGACGTGAGCATCGACGATGACCGATCCAACAGAGGACATCCCACCCGACCGCCCACTTGGGCGGCGCGATCGTGATCTCGAGTTCGGGGCTCTTGGTCTTGGCGTGGCCGGGGCAGGCGGGATCGGGGCAGTGGTTGAGTTTGCAGACGAGCTGCACCGGACCCTCGAGGGTGTGAACCCGACGGTACCGGTGGTCGCAGATATACATCAGCCGTCCACAGACCGGACAATGGCGGTCGAGGACATCGAGTTCCCACAGAGCAAAATCCGTATCCTTGGGCCAAGCGTAGGACATCCTGCCGACCTCCGTGCCACGGGTGAACGCCATCGTTGACGCCAACAAGGCAAGACTTTACACCGCGAAACCCGTATCTTCTAGCCCTCTCGCGGATCGTTGTTTTTTGTGAGTATTCCCCTAGGTAGCCGATCTGCACGAACCGGTCGGGTCGTCGATTGCGCGCCCGCAGATGGCGGCTGATCCGCCTTCGAGTCGTCCACTCATCAGGGTCGTCGCTGTTGTCCAGGAGGTTCTGCTGGATGTCGCTGAAGATCGTCTCACACGGATTATCGTCGGGGCTCCGCTTGGGCAGGCTGGTCCAGTTCAGCCGCAGCCGCCGCATCAGCGACTGCGTGACCTGCGCCTTGATCGGGTGCGCCGGGTCGCGGTCCAAGGCGATCCGTACCGACTGCCCGGGATACCACCGGCGTACTCGCCGCAGGAACCGGCAGACGTACACGGCCCCCTTGCCGGGGAAGAAGGTCCCGTGGACCAAGCCCCGGTTCACCTCGTAGAGCAGGAACAGGTAGAACCGGCCGCGGGTCTTCTGATTCCGCGCCAGGACCAACCGCTGAGCCCTCGTGGAGCGACGGCCGCCGTACGCCTTGACCGTAATCGGCTGGACGTCGAAGAAGGCCAGGAGGGCGCGGCGGGGCCGGTGACGCCACCACGCCCGCAACCGGTGGAGGATCACCGGCCGGTTGGGATCGGTGCAGATGAGTTTGCGCCGAACGTGGCGGAGACGGTATCCCCCTTTTTCAGCACCCGGCGGAGGTGCTCGCGGCTGATCGCTTTGACGACCCGTTGTCGGACGAGGTACGCCTGCAACTTGGCCAGGCTCCAGCGGCCGTACGGCAAGCCCAAGGCGGTGGGCAGTTGCCCAGCCAGCCGCCAGATGGTCTCGATCTGCTCGCGGGATAGGCGTGAGGGAGCCCCGACGGCACGCGGGCCGTCCAGGCAGGACAGACGGCGCCGCGCGAAGTCATGCAGGTCCGCGTACACGGTGTTGGGATGTACCTGAAGCAGTTGGGCGATCCTGGTGGCGGACAGGTCTGCAGCGTGGAGCAGGAGCACCTCGGCGCGACGACGTTGCCAGGGCAGCAACGGTTTCTCGAGCCAGCGATGGACCCGGCGGAGTTCCGTCGCGGTCGGCTTCCGCACGGTCGAGGGACGTGACATGGCTGAACCTCCGCAGGAGTGAGGCTCAACCTATTTTAACAGAGTCGGTGACAATAATTCCGACAAAAGTTATGTGACGTTGCGCTTAACCTCGATGTTTAGAACTCCCTCGAGATTCCTTGACCGACTCCATCTCGCAGCTCACTTCACTTTCTCGAGTGCGAACATCGGGAAGTTCGGCACGTCGTAATACTGGTCGTCACCAGGCAGTCTGACCGTGGGGCGCTTGAATCCGCCAACGATTCGGATTTCTATAATCTGCCCAATGATCCCGGCATATCTTCCTTCGATGATTTTAACGATGTCCCCGGGAATGAGCTGAGCCGTGACCCCCACCGCGGCTGGCGCGGCTGAGGGGGCCGCCTCAATTCCCCGGCTGGCTGCCTTCGGGATGGGGGCAGCCGCGCGCTTGGGCCGAGGAGCTGGTGCCCGATCCACGGGCCGCTTCCCCGCCACCGCCACATATTCCGCATCCGTTCGACGAGGTTCGGGCCATGATGTTTCCCAGGTATCTCTCTGGTCGAAGAAAAAGGTCCACAGAACCTGCTCGAACAGGGATCGCCGCTCCGCCTCGGAAGAAGAGAACTCGAGCCAGCGGCTTTTGTGGGACCATCCAGAAGGGATTCCTTCGATCAGGCTCGAGGATCGATGCGATGTTGCCTCGGGATGAGTTTCCACCGCATCGGATATGGCCTTGTAGATTGCCTTGATCAGGTCGGGAGTCTTCGCGTCGGCCAATCGATAAAGCTCGAAAGTCCTGGTGCGTGGCACCCTTGTCCGCATGACCCTGTAGACACCTTTCTTCGTCTTAACCGGTACTCTGATCATCCTGTACTTTCCGCGATTTGGTTCCCTTGGTCGTTGACGTGACTCGGGTAGACGAATGCCGGTCCGGCCGGGACGATGGCGGTGACCAAGCCTGCCAATCAACCCCGGACGGAGTCGGCCGTGACATCATCGCACCAGGACGCGACATCGTGCCAGTGGTTCTCTTGCCTTGCTTCACCCCTGGATCGCAGATCTGCCGTCAGGCTGGTGTGGCTCTTTATCGGCGCGATCCTCGCCCGCGGCCGAAGGACCGTCACCAGCTGGATCTGCGCTGCCGGCTTGAGTCGACAGTATCAGCCTTGCTACACGACCGTCGCAGCAGCCGGCAAGCGGGCGGACAACATCGCCGGCCGGTTGATCCACGAGGTGGTCAAGCCTTTGGTGGATGGTCAGACGCGGCTCACCGTGGCGCTAGACGACACGCCGACACAGCGGTATGGGCCCTCCGTGCAGGGGGCTGGCATCCATCACAACCCGACCCCCGGCCCGGCTGGCTCGCCGCATGTCTACGGCCACGTCTGGGTGGTGCTCGGGCTCCTGGCGGTCCATCCTGCATGGGGAGTCATCGCTCTGCCGCTGTTGGCCCGTCTGTACGTGCGGGCCAAGGATCTGCCGTGCATCGACCCAAAGCATCGGCCGGATTTCCGGACCAAGCTGGAGATGGGAGTCGAGCTTCCGCGGTGGGCTTGGTTCTGGCTCCGGTTCCTGGGCAAGCCGCTGTGGGTGGTGGTCGACGGGGCCTACGCCAAGGCCCCGTTCCTCAAACCGGCGATGTTGCTGGGAATGACGGTCGTCAGCCGGCTGCGCAAGGACGCGGCGTGATGGACGATCCCAGGGCCCCGGGTACCAGGTCGGCGCGGTAGGCCGCGGGTCTACGGAGAGACGCGCATTGACTTGGCCAAACGGGCCGGGCAGCGTCGCGGTTGGACGACTAGCATCTTCGACTTGTATGGCAAGCGGGCGAAGAAGCGGTATAAGACGTTCGTGGCGATGTGGCGGCCCGTCGGCGGGGCAATCCGGGTGGTGTTGGTGGAGGAGCCGAGTGGATGGGTGGCCTTCTTCTGCACCGACGTGTCAGCGACCGTAGCAGAGATTCTCTCGACGGTCGCCGACCGGTTCTCATTAGAGATCGCGTTCCGCGACTGCAAGGAGATCGTCGGAGCCGGCCAGCAGCAGGTGCGGTTCGTGTGGGCAAACATCGGTGCATTCCACATCTGCCTCTGGACGTTCACGATGACCGAAGCTTGGGCATGGGGTCGGGAGGAGGACGACTTGGTGGACCGCCGAGCATCGCCATGGGACGATCCGAACCGTCGCCCAAGCCACGCAGACAAGCGTCGGGCTTGGCGCCGTGAATTGTTGGCCGAGGAGATTCGCGCGGTTCTACGCCCCGGGGTCACCGAGGAGGAAATTCGGGCCGTCGCCGAGCGGTTGCTTGCCCTGGCGGCATGAGAGCGAAGTCAATCGCGGAAAGTACAGATCATCGTATCCCCCGCCGAAACCCAATTCCTTTGTCGAAGTCGGCCGTGCAGCCCATACTACTCCACGGCGGCGGGGCACACCACGAGAAGGCTCCTCATTGACCGGTGGTAACTGTTAAGCGCAACGTCACATAACTTTTGTCGGAATTATTGTCACCGACTCTGTTAAAATAGGTTGAGCCTCACTCCTGCGGAGGTTCAGCCATGTCACGTCCCTCGACCGTGCGGAAGCCGACCGCGACGGAACTCCGCCGGGTCCATCGCTGGCTCGAGAAACCGTTGCTGCCCTGGCAACGTCGTCGCGCCGAGGTGCTCCTGCTCCACGCTGCAGACCTGTCCGCCACCAGGATCGCCCAACTGCTTCAGGTACATCCCAACACCGTGTACGCGGACCTGCATGACTTCGCGCGGCGCCGTCTGTCCTGCCTGGACGGCCCGCGTGCCGTCGGGGCTCCCTCACGCCTATCCCGCGAGCAGATCGAGACCATCTGGCGGCTGGCTGGGCAACTGCCCACCGCCTTGGGCTTGCCGTACGGCCGCTGGAGCCTGGCCAAGTTGCAGGCGTACCTCGTCCGACAACGGGTCGTCAAAGCGATCAGCCGCGAGCACCTCCGCCGGGTGCTGAAAAAGGGGGATACCGTCTCCGCCACGTTCGGCGCAAACTCGTCTGCACCGATCCCAACCGGCCGGTGATCCTCCACCGGTTGCGGGCGTGGTGGCGTCACCGGCCCCGCCGCGCCCTCCTGGCCTTCTTCGACGTCCAGCCGATTACGGTCAAGGCGTACGGCGGCCGTCGCTCCACGAGGGCTCAGCGGTTGGTCCTGGCGCGGAATCAGAAGACCCGCGGCCGGTTCTACCTGTTCCTGCTCTACGAGGTGAACCGGGGCTTGGTCCACGGGACCTTCTTCCCCGGCAAGGGGGCCGTGTACGTCTGCCGGTTCCTGCGGCGAGTACGCCGGTGGTATCCCGGGCAGTCGGTACGGATCGCCTTGGACCGCGACCCGGCGCACCCGATCAAGGCGCAGGTCACGCAGTCGCTGATGCGGCGGCTGCGGCTGAACTGGACCAGCCTGCCCAAGCGGAGCCCCGACGATAATCCGTGTGAGACGATCTTCAGCGACATCCAGCAGAACCTCCTGGACAACAGCGACGACCCTGATGAGTGGACGACTCGAAGGCGGATCAGCCGCCATCTGCGGGCGCGCAATCGACGACCCGACCGGTTCGTGCAGATCGGCTACCTAGGGGAATACTCACAAAAAATAGGTGGCGCATTTTGACAAAAATTCTGTGACGCTACGCTTAACAGTTACGAAAATGGAGAGATCCATTGGGGAGACGAGACGGGAGTCCGATCGACCTGCCAAGTTGACCGCGGGTATGCCCCACGTGGTGAGACACCGGAACTGAAGGTTGCGGGGAGTCGCTTCAGCGTCCACATGATGTCGACGATCACGAATCAAGGGAAAGTTCGCTGGATGATCTCCACGGGCCGCATGACGGCGGCTGTGTTCATCGTGTTCCTCTCCCGCTTGCTGCGTCGGGCGGAGCGGAAGATCTTTCTGATTGTCGATAACCTGAGCGTTCATGAGGCGGCTGCGGTGGAAGCCTGGTTGCAGGATAAGAAGGACCGGCTCGAAATCTTCTACGTGGTCTTTTGCAAAGCGGGCGCAACTTGCGTACAATCTGGGGTGCGGTGGAGCATCGGAAGGGGACCACCCCGGTCAATGCCGGGCAAGGACTCGGACAACCAATCGACATAGGACGACCATCCGAAACGTTGATATTAGGCCGAACCCTTTGTTTGGCGGCATTTCCCGAGGGACCGGCACTCAGTCGTAGTTACCACTACATCATGCCATGATCCACTAGCCCTGGATGCCCACAGGTTGCGCCGGGCATTTGGGTCGCCAAGATGAGCGATCTGGGGCTTTGTTTGCAGTGCTTTCATCATATTTGCAAAACTTCAGTTCTACCTACCGCGGTACTCTCCGGAGTTGAATCCGGACGAATACCTGAACTGTGACGTCAAGAACGGCGTGAACAGACAAGGGCTGCCGAAGGATCGCGCAGAACTGAAAGACCATCTGAAAACCTTCATGCACAGACTGGCGAACGTGCCGGCTCGGGTCGCTTCTTGCTTTCAACACAAGTGCATTCAATACGCAACTTCCCTAAGTATATGATACATAATGTGTGCATTACAGTACATGATTATCTTTATTGCCGGGTTAATACTCCTCACAACAACCTCGGGAATGCGATGAGATCGGCTCGAGCGGCTGGCACGGAGATCGTCAATCATCGGGGAGCATCGGAAGATCGGGAAGCACATGATCAGGCAGGTACTTGCGGATCAGCGCGGCGAGTTGATTCCAGTTGACGGGCTTACGGAGGCAATCGTTGCAACCCATTTTCAGGCTATCCTGGCGGTAATCATCGGTCGAATGGGCACTGAGGGCCAGGATTGGACCGGGGAATCCGCCGTCGCGAATCCGGCAGATTGCTTCATAACCATCAATGATTGGCATCTCCAGATCCATCAAGACCAGGGCGAAGGGATGCCCTCCGCGGTGAGCGGCCAGGGCCAGATCGATAGCATCACGACCGTTGGTGACCCCGACGACCTCTAGTCCCAGGAGGGTGAGCTGACGCGCGAACACTTGCTGCAGGTCGCGATGATCCTCGGCCAGCAGCACCCGAGGCGGCGGCTCAGCGGGTGTCTCTCCTCCCAAGATCAGGGGCGATGGACTGGCCGCCGCCGATGCACTCCCGAGGCCAGGTTGACATACTGGCTCGGGAGCATCGTCGGACGTTCTTCCAGCCTGGCGGCCAGTGCCCAATCCCGCTGGATCGGGAGTACCATCGCGTGCAGGGATGGAATGACTTGCAGATCCTGAAAACCGAGGATCGAGGACCACGCGAGTTGATCCCTCACCGCTCCGGAACTTCATCGCACCATCGACGAACGAAACAGGTCGAGTGTGCCGGACACGGCACACTCGGAAGAAGCGGACCAAGCAAGCGAGATCAAGACAATCAAGGCGACGGTATGTCGCCCGGAAGGGTGCCGTCAGACCAAGCCGTTCTCGCAGGGCATCAACGACCGCTCATCGCCAGCGCGGCGATGGCCTGGCCAACTGAGTGAACACGCTCATTCAGGCACGTCAGGAGACTGAAGAGCGACGGCAGACGTGCCCCCTCCCCAGCCGCCTCAATCGACCAGCCGAGGGCCCCAGTCAACTCGCTCGCCGGGGCAATTCCCTCGCGGCACTGCCATGCAGCCATAAAGCGCAAGTCGTTTCAATACTGACTCGAATTCAAGCCCCCAGTCTACATGAGGCTTGATCGCGGATCAAGTGGGGTGCCGGGTTAGCCCAGGGCTCTTCCCCGTCTTCGGGAGGGCGACAAGGGCTCGGCGCCCGTGCTCACGCGGAATCGAGGTTCGCGCAACTCTACCTTCCCGGAAAGCCACAAGTTAAGATGATCTCGGGTATGTTCGCTTGAACGTGCGGCGGTTCGGCGGTCTTCGAGGACCGGTCTCCGCAAGCTTGAACCTCCGGAAGTTCTCCTTCCGGGTTGGACGTGGGTTGGCAACCTCATGCGAGTCATTGCGTTGAAGATTCCCAGGCTGACCCGGATATCGGTGATGATCGTGGCAAGCGTGGGTCTGGCGTCACCGGTGATGGCCTCCGCGGAACAGGCTTCCGAGAGCACGCGGGAGAATCTCATCCGCGAGTCAGTAGTCAAGATCTCGGCGACGCTGCGGTATCCCGACATTCTTCATCCCTGGACCAAGCAGAGTCCACGCGAGGTGAGTGGCACAGGGATCGTCATCAACGGCAAGCGGATCCTGACCAACGCCCACGTGGTTCTTTACTCCAGCCAGCTTTCCGTGGAGAGCCAGCAGTCCAGTGAGAAGCTGACCGCCACGGTCGAGGCGGTCAGCCCGGGAATGGACCTGGCCGTTCTCAAGCTCGAGGACGAGTCGTTCTTTGACAAGCGGCAGCCCCTCGCGCGCGTCCAGACGCTCCCCGAGGTCAAGGACACCGTGGTGGTCTATGGCTATCCCCAGGGAGGCTCAAGCCTCTCGGTCACCAAGGGGATCGTCTCCCGGATCGAATTCGTCGCTTACAGTGAGGGAGCCAGCGGCGTTCGGATCCAGGTCGATGCGCCGATCAACCCGGGTAACAGCGGCGGGCCTGCCCTGGTCGACGGCAAGATGATCGGACTGGTCTTCAGCAAGATCTCCCAGGCCGACAACATCGGCTACATCATCCCCGGCGAGGAGATTGAGCTGTTCCTCAAGGACGTCGCCGATGGCAAGTACGACGGTAAGCCCGCCCTCCACGACTTGCTCCAGACCCTGGAAAACCCAGCGCTTCGTAGCTTCCTCCGCCTGGACAAGAAATCGCAAGGGATGATCGTGCATGCCCCGGCCGAGTCCAGGCTCGACTACCCGTTGAAGACCTGGGACCTAATCACGAAGATCGGCGACAAGGACATCGACAACGTCGGGATGGTCAAGATCAAGGATAACCTGCGCTTGCAGTTTCAGTACATGATTCAAAAGGTGGCCAGGGACGGAAAGCTTCCGCTCTCGATTGTCCGCCAGAGCAAGCCCCAGAACATCGAGCTGCCACTGGTGACCCGCTGGCCGATGCTCATCGAATCGCTTCAGGGGCGATATCCGTCCTACTTTGTCTACGGCCCGCTGGTATTCTCGGCGGTCAACCGTGAGTTCTGCGCGGCCATCGACCGGCCCGGCAGCCCGGTGGCCGCGGCGCTGGCCATCATGGGCAGCCCGCTGGTGACCCGCCGCAGCGACCGGCCTGCCTTCAAGGACGAGGAGCTCGTCGTCGTCACTTCCCCGATGTTCCCGCACGCCATGAGCAAGGGATACGACAACGCGCTCTCCAAGGTGGTCAAGGAGATCAACGGCGTGCCCGTCAAGAACCTCCGCCACTTCGTCGAGCTGCTCCGCGACACCAAGGAAAAATACACCACCATCGCCTTCGGCGACCGCTTCTCCGAGACCATCGTCTTCGACCACAAGGAAGCACTCAAGGCCACCGACGAGATCCTCTCCGACAACGGCATCCGCCAGCAGGCCTCCGACGACCTGATGAAAGTCTGGAAGCAGAAGCCGTAAGCCCCGCGCCACCCTCGTGACGATGGACCCGTGGAAGGCATCATTCGTGGGGTGCGTAAACTGCTCCATCCCCAGGCTTCAGTGGAGCCTGTGCAAGGTCCGAGGCCCGCGCCCCTGGGACATTCTACCCCAGCCACTCGACGCAAGCCCTTGACAACGGGTGAAGAATCAAGCCTCCTGTCGCCGTAAATATACCTTACGCGGCCATGAGTGAGACATTATCGAATTGCTGGAAGTTCAGCGTCATCAACGAGGCCAGTTGCTGGGAGTACTTGGTTGACAACCGTCGAGAACCTCTTGGATGGCGGCTTGAAAGTCCCGGAACGTCGGGTGATAGCGACCGTAGAGGGCGCGACGCTTCGTGAACTTCCAGAGTCGTTCGATGAGGTTCAGGTTGGGAGAGTACGACGGCAGGAACAACAGCGTGATGCCCAACTGAGCCGCCAACGCCTCCACCACGGCGTTGCGTTGATAGCGGGCGTTGTCCAGCACCAGCGTGATGGGTCCAGTCAGTCCCAGATCCGCAATCTTGCGCAACCATTCACACATCGTCTCAGTGTTGACGACCGTCGTGTTGGTCACAGCAATCAGTTCCCGCGTCACGGCGTTCCATGCCCCCAGGACGTTGAACCGTTGACGCCCCGACGCCGCGCGCACGAAGCTGCGAGTGAACGACCACAGGCAGCAGAGGAATGTGCCGAACACGAAGTGAGCCGCGTCCACGAAGAAGTCGTGACCCTGACCGGCTTGAGCGGCGTCCAGTTTCGGTTTCAGCTCGGTGTCGAGAAACTCGGCTTGGTCTGCAACGTGCTCGGCCAAGGTTTTTTGGGCGGCATGGGGATCGCTCGGATGCGCTGCCACTTCAATCCCAGGCCTTTGAGGAATTGGCGTACCTGGGTGGGACTCCGACGGATGCCAGTCAGCTTCTCGATGCGGTCGCACGCCTCGGCAATCGTACACACAGGTGCTTCTTCGAACGACGCCCGGATGATGTCACGGAAGGCAGCCAACTCGCTGACGGCCTTTGGGACGCTTGAATGCCGCAGTCCGTCTAAGAAACTATCTCAAAACCGGGGCAGGATGGCGGAAAACAAGGGAACCGAGCTGGGTTTTGAGATAGTTTCTAATACTACTCCGTTACGATTCCGAACGGCATTCGCATGGGTGTATGATATCGGATGCTGGAACCCCTGGTTTTTCAGGGTTTTCGTCGGATCACATGGATGCTATTCCCGTCATATTGACAACCATGTGATGCCACAAGTCTCGAAGCCGTAAGAGATTGCATAACTTAACGGAGTAGTACCAAGCCGCCTTTGCAGTACGCGTCCACGTATCGCTCCACTGTAGCGTGCGACACCCCAACGATTTCCGCAGCCTTCTGGCGAGTGACCCCGCAGTGCAGGAGCTAGATTGTCAGCGTCTTGTTGCGAACCAGGAGATTGGGATGGCTCGCGCGTTCCTCATTGACGATTCGTCGCTCGTCTTCTATGAGTTGGACACGACACCAAGCCATCGTCCGCCTCCATGCGGTGCCAAACACACGTAAGACCTCCTTGCCGACTTCGACACTCGTATACCAGAATCTCCGGACAGGGGGAATGTCTCATTGCGTGCTGAACCCACGGCCTCTGGCCGTGTGACCCGAAGAGCTTCGAGCGATCCGACGTGCTTCTTCCGAGGAACGGCGTGAGCTCCGCCTCCCCAAAGGAAGACGCCCAGAGGACGGATGGCAGAGCCAATCGCCCAGTCGGAGTAGCCGTTGCCGAGCGCCGGGGAATCGCATGAGTTGCTTTGACATCCACGCCCCCAACGGGGGCTACCACACGGCAATGGCCCCCTCGGAGGGGCCTTCCTAATACCACGGCCTCTGGCCGTGGATCCTTATTTGCCGACGATACGGGACGAGTACGAATCGGCGGCACAACGGGCTCGTCAGGAGTCCCTGAGTTACGAGCGTCACTTGGTGGATCTGGCGGACCGCGAACGTGAAACCCGGCGGTCGAACCGCCTCGAGCGGCTGTTACGCGAATCGAAGCTGTTCATGGAGAAGAGGCTCTTCGCAGAATCGTGTGGGTGGTTTTGAGGCTTTTTCCGAACGTGAGTGTGTAAGAACCGGTTTGAGAAGCCCGCATCTGGCTTGTTAGTCGGAGTCTCGAGATAACTTCGTGATGTAGATATGTAGCTGGATTTTCGGAGGCATGACTCCGGTGTCCGACGGCATCAAGAAAATGGCCTCCAGTGGCTTTCACCATCAGAGGCCTGATGCACCCTCGGTGCACCGTCGACCTGGTTATCCCTTGTCGGGTTGCGTCCCCCCAGAGCCCGACTCCGTTTCACCAGGCACCATCAGATTAGCCCCGACCGAACAACGCGGCAAGCCGCCATCGGACACCGGAGTCATGCCTCAGAAAATCCTCTCATGTGGTATTCCAAGAGGTCGAACCAATTACCAGCACGCTTTGGAGAAGAGCCCGTCTTCAGAGTTTCGGCAGCATGCAGGTGAGGATCTTCAGTCGGAAGTACTCCTCGTCACGGTAGCCGTAGGCCCGACATTGGAGGGCACGGATCTTGTTGTTGAGCCCCTCGACGAATCCCAAGGCACCTTGTTCTCCTCGTGGCAATAGGCCTCGATGCCGTCCCAGTGAGCCTCGATCATGGCGGCGAACTTCTGAAAGGGTCCAGGCGTTGCCACCTCAGGGAACTCCGCCAGTTGTCGAAGAACCGACGAGCCCAGCCGGGTCGGTTGTAGTCCCAGAGTTGGCCGAACGACTCCTTCAGGAGGTAAGCCTTGTTCAGTCGCTTGTTGGCCCGGAACAGCAGCTTCAAGGCCTGCTTTCCCTCGGTCGTGAGGTTCTCCCAGCGCGACAGCAAATTGTACTTCTGCCCCTTGATGAAGCGGCGATCCTTCCCCGAGAGGCGTGCGTACTCCTGCTTGCGCACCTTGTCCATGGCCGTCCCCAGGTGGCTCAGGATGTGGAACTTGTCGTACATGATCCGGGCTTGGCGGGCATGACCTTCCTTGAGGGTGGAGTTGCGGAACGCCTTCCACATATCCATGACCGCCAGGCGGATTTTCCGGCTCTTCTTCGGGCCGAGCCAGGCGAAGAACTCGTCCAGGCTCGCCTCGGAACGGTCCTTGCCGCCGAACCAGATGGGGCGGCCTCGCTCCAGGTCGCTGACCACGATGCGATACTGGTGACCCTTGGCGACGGCGATCTCGTCGATGCCGATGACCCGCGGCGCAGGGCTACCAGCTCGGCGGAGTTGCTCGCGCATGTACTGCTTGTCCAGTTCCTTGACGGTGTGCCAGTCGAGATGCAGCTCCTCGGCCACGGCCTGGATGGTGCTCTCCCGGCAGCGCCGGCCGACGAAGAAGGCGAACCGCTTGGTGTAGAGCGGGTTGTCCGCCAGCCAGTCCAGACGCTCGCGCTTCACGCCACCACACCGGGAACACTAGACGCGGCGAATCGGGAACTCGAGGTAGACCCGCCTGTCGCCACAGGAGAGATCGCGGACCCGCCGAGGCCGCTGGTCGTAGAAGGTGCGATAGGCACGCCCACAGACGCCGCAGCCCGTTTTTTTCGACGACGGCGGAGCGTGATGACCACCGCGACAGGGTCACCGAAGACGCCGCGAACTTGAGCCAGCGGGACGAAGCCAGGAAACCGGTAAACATCGTGCAGTCGCTTGAGTTTCCCCATCCGAGCATGGTGACACGTTTTTGGCCGTAGGAAAAGTGGACTTCAGCCCGAAAAACAGGGAGATTCCCGCCCCTCGAAGGGCAGAATCTGCCCACACGATTTTGCGATGAGCCTCTTTAGGCCCTTATGGGCCGCACATCGACAATTTGTTGTCGTTCTTTCTACGCTGGTACTTTGAGTGTCTGCAACAGCTTGCGGACCTCGTCTTGGATCGCCTGATAATGATTCTCCAAGGGGCCGCGATTTTCAGGGGAAGCGGGGGATGGGGTTCGGGCTGGCACGCCTTGGCCAAGATCGGCTTGAGTACCTGCTCACGCACGATCCCCACCGCGGCCATCGTCCGCAGGCCCGGCTCCGTGGCCGCGTAACGCCGCGACTTCGCCTGCCGCTCCACCAACCCCTTGCCTCGCAGTTTCTTCAGGTCATACGACGCCTGCCGCGGACCGTACTCCGCCTCGTTCTGACCCGTCAGCTCCCGAACTTTGGCCGCCAACTCCCGGCTGATCAGACCACCGGGACGACTTGACAGCGCCACCACCGCTTGCAACACCGCCGCCATCCGCGGCCGGTTCACATCGATCCCCGCCACATGGCTCCGGCCCACCTGCGATGGCAAGGGCAAGGCTTCCAACGTCCCATCATCCAGCGTGGCTGCGTCCACGCACCGGACTACCGCCAGGAACCGCTCCAGGATGTCCCTCAAGTGCCCCGCGATCTCCGGCAACGCCGACAGCGAACGATGCCACCGCTGTTGATCCCGGAGGTTGTGCACGATCACTTCCGTCCGCAAGACGCGACCGCCTTTGGTATACATCTTCAGCGTCAAGCTCCCGCAGTGGATCTTGAACACCGTCAGATCATACGTAGGTCTCTCGGTCACGACGTGCAAACGGGGTTCTCGATCCGTCCGTTCCCGGGTATTGGGACGATGCTTGTAACCGAAGATCGTCGTCACGGTCTTGAGATCCAACGCGGCTCGGGTGCGATCGATCAGCCCCTGGAAGACGACTTCCAGATCCCGGCCGCGCCGGAACAGAAGATTCCGGCTGTACTCGACCTGGTAGATCGAGAACGCGTACTGGCAATGCATCTTCTTCTGTTCAGCCACATCCAAGGCCAGACAGAGGCACTGGGAAAGCCAACGCCGCAGGACCTGCTCCAGGCGCCCTATCGCGTCGGGCTGACGCAAGGTGTCTGCGACCTGATTCAACTCCGCGGCGTGGTCCCAGTCGGTGAAACAGTTCCCCTCTTTGGTGAAGCGGATTCCTTGCCACGACGCCTGGTTGGCTACATACTCGTGGCCGTTGAGGATGACCATGGCATTGAACGGGGGATGGCCGCACATGCGGATGGTCAGATGACCCCAGTCGGCATCCCAGATATGGAACGAGTAGTGATTGACGTAGGGGAAAGGCTCCTTGCGGCGCAGGTTGATCCCGTTGTCGCCGTAGCGTTGCACGTCCCAGATGGGGGCCGGGGCGCGGTTGACCAAGACGCAGAAGATCCCGGTGCGTGTGGGATCGGTGGGCAGGTACTGTTCGCCGATCTCATGCTTCCGCTCGCCGGCGCGGCAATCGATGACCGGGATTCCGTGCTTCTTGGCCCAGCCGCGCATGCGGCGGCTGAAGCGTCCGGCCAGGCGCATCAAATGGGTATTGTCGAGGTTATCGTCCGAGTCGAACAGGTCCCGCCACCACGTGCGGAAGCCCCCCGGGGCCTGCGCGATGGGGAAGTAGGCGTTGATCGTCAAGCGATCAACGCAATCGTAGACTCCTTCGAGCCGAGGCCCGTAATGCTGGCTGAGGGGATCAGGACCGAACAAGGTCAGTTCGACCTGGAGCACTTGCTTGCGACTGGGTCTGCGCCCTGGCGGAGGAAGACACATGGGAGGACTCCTGAAGCACAACGTGGAGAACGCCATTGTAGCCAGGAGAACTGCCCCGCAGGGGCCACTTCTTCCGGGCGAAGTCCCGGAAAAAGCGTAGATTCTACCTCCGTAAGTTCTCTGCGCCTGCGCGCATCTTGTGGAATTCGCTTCGACACTTGGGTAGACTCATGGAGGGTGTGACCTCGGATGTATGTAGTGTCAGGCCGCAATCGGGAACCCATACTGGTCGATCTTGGCCCAGAACTGTGACCAACGCTCGGCCGTGTACGTCAGGCACCGCACACTCAACACCGCCGCCGCACCCGGCTCCTTCCACCTCATCCCCGACCCGCACAGCCGCTGCTTGACCAACACCTTGCACGCGGCTTCCGTCACTCCGCTGCCGATGGGGATCTTCCCTGCCACCAGCGGGGCGTAGTTCATCCGGCCGGCCTTGCTCTGATTGGTGAAGTATGTGATCGCCGCCCCGACCTCCGGCTGATCCGGAGCGACCCCCTTCTCAGCCGCCAGCCGCTTCAGGTCCCGGACCAACTGGCGGGCGGCCCCCGGCTCATGCTTCAGCCGGTGGCAACTCGACTCCAGCCACGGCCGCTTCGCCCCAGGCGATCCAGCGAAGAGGACATCGGCGGCATCGCCCAGGTACTCGGCGGCATGCCAGAAGTCGATCACCTGGACCTCGGTATGCCGGGAGAGGAACTCCCAGTTCCCCTTCGCCCCATCGGCTAAGCCCACGTACCGGGCCCGCGGGTACGCCACCTTGATCCGGGCGATCTCCCGCTCCAAGCGGTCCAGGAACGTCGCCTTGCCGTACTCCGGGGTCGCCGCCAGGTAGATCGTATGCTGGCGCTCGCCGTTCCGGTCGTACAGGCCAATTGTGCCGACCATTGTTTCCCGCCACCCGTCCTCACACATCAGTAGGCAGGTCCCATCCATGCCGATGGTGATGGTGGCCGTCGGCTCCTCCAACGCGGGCAGGGCGTACTCCCAGGTCTCCTCCTGGGCCAACGCCACGGCGGCCACGGCGTCGGCGACGTTCTGGACGAACGACCGGGCCACCGTACGGCCGTGGTTCTCCCGCAGGTCCTCGATCACCCGAGAGGAGCCGAACTCGGCATACTTGTGCGAGATCATCTTGGCGAACCGGGGAGTAGAACTGCCGACGATGCGGGCGTTGCGGTCCAGCGGGCAATAGGTCTTGCCGCCTCGGGAGCTCTGGTAGAGGTGACGTTCGACGGGGGCGACCCCGTAGGGAGTCTGGTACTCCTTGAGGACCTGACCCATCGAGGTGAGCTTGGTGTCGCCGACTTGAATCGGTGAGCCGTCGGTGTCGAACCGTTGCAGGGCCTCCTGGGTGGCGAGGACGCCCGCTTGGTTGAGACCTTCCTGGATCGTCTCCTCGGACTCCAGCATGGAGGACCGGTAAGGGATCTCGACCTGGATGGTGAAGCCGGACTCGGTGCGGGCGACGATGGCAGCGGGCATGGCAACCTCCCTGGAAGGAGGCTCGACTTTACCCAAGCGGCTCGTCAGAGCCCACATAATTCCGAGGCCGCACCCCTCATGGATGTTGCCAGAGCCCTGTTTCAGATCGCACCTGTGAGCTGCGACTGAACGACTATCACGGGACAAACGCCGAGATAAGTCCTGATTTCCGAATGGTTTTCTGCTCTGGTCAGGCCGAAGACCTGCACCCGTAACAACCGCTGACGTAAACGAGCGGCCTGCTCAATCGAGCCCGCAACGCCGGGTGAACAGCAGACAGAATTACATCAGTAACTGCGAATCTCGGAGGGTTTGCGGTGTGCGCTGAAGTCCTTTTTGGTTGCGGCTTTGCCGCGTTAGGAGCCTCACCGCCAGAGGCGGTGGATTTGTTCTAGATTGAGCCGATTGAAGAGCAGGCGGGATGCCCGCGCTCCCAGCGGGCGCCGGGAGTCATCTCCCCGGGAGCGCGGGCGTCCCGCCCGCAGTATAATCGGCTGTCAGACCGCATAGCAGGTCTGTCAGACAAACGCAATCGCTGGATGTACCCCCTAGCACTACTCTGGCGACATCCTTGGCATTATAATTTGCCAAGGAGATCCGCTATGCAACTGGTCGTCGGAGACGTCGATCGCTCGCGACTCGAAGCGTTCGTCCAACTGTTCCGCTCCGTCTTCCCCCGCCAGCGCGGGGTCGAGAACTGCACCCACTACCTGCTCGGGCTGATCTCGGATCTGCCCCGCAAGAACGGCGAGCGCATCGCCGAGGTCCTGACTACCACCACCCTGGAGAAGCTCCAGAACTTCCTGGTCGATTGCCCTTGGGACCCCGACGCGCTGGACCAAAAGCGTCTGGCCCTGATGCTCGGGCGGGCCGGTTCGGACCCCAAGCGGGGCGTGCTCTGCCTGGACGATACCGCGATCCCCAAGAAAGGCGAGCATTCCGTGGGCGTGCAGTGGCAGTACTGCGGCGAGTTGGGCAAGCTGGCCAACTGCCAGGCCATCGTCACCGCCCACTACACCGACGACCACACTCACTGGCCCGTCGGCCTGCGGCTCTATCTGCCCGAGGGGTGGGCCAACGACCCCGTGCGCCGCAAGAAGGCGCGGGTGCCCGCGGAGATCGAGTTCGCCACCAAGCCGGAGCTGGCCTTGGCCCTGCTCGATCGCGCCCGCGAGGCCGGGGTGAAGCACGCCGTGGTGACGGCCGATTGTGGCTACGGTGACATCCCCGACTTCCTGGCCGGGCTCGAGGGGCGACGGGAGCCCTATATCGTCCAGGTCAGCAAGGTCTTCGGGGTCCGATTGCCCGAGGAGGTCGCGGCCGCCGGCGGACCCCGGTGCCGCTGGGGCGTCGACCGGGACGACCCCGCAAGGACGGCACCGCCCCAGAGCGGCCGTCGCGCGGAGCGGCCGGCCCCGGAAGCGCCCCCACCCGGTGCAGGTGGCGCCGCTCCACCCGGCGCAGGCCCTGATCGACTCCTTACCCGACTCGGCGTGGCGGACGGTCACCGTGCTGGACGGGCCGGGGGAGGCCAGCCAGCGGCAGGCGTGCCGGGTCCGGGTCCACCGCGGGTTCGACGACGTCACCGGCCCGGAGGGCTGGCTGCTCGGCGAGCGGCCGCTGCCGGGGCAACCGGGCGATCCGAAGTGGTACTTCACCTGGGGGCTGGACCGCCACCCGCTGGAGCGGCAACTCCGGTTCGGCCACCGCCGCTGGTCAATCGAGCGGCTGCATCAGGATGCCAAACAGGATCTCGGCCTGGGGGACTACCAGGGCCGGATGTGGCCGGGGCTGCACCGCCATCTGGCGCTGGTGAGCCTGGTCTGGTGCTATGCGGTGCTGGGACCCGCCTCCGCCACCTCCGAGGTGTCGGAGGCTTTTTCCCCCTCGGCGGAGCCTGCCGGAGGCGCGGCGCCAGGTGCTAGCGGCGCTGGGTCTAACGGTCGCCTGCCCGGTCTGCCGCAGTCACATCGCGCTGCCGACGCTGGCCTCCCGCCGCCAAGGCCGCTCACATTCAGAGAATGATGTTCCGATTATGTCGCCAAAGTAGTGCTAGGGTCGTCGCTGGCAAGGTGCTTCCCCATGCCAGTTCCTCTTCGTCCGAAAATCGGGCCGGGACCGCGCACTTGGGTTCACCCCACCACCACCGGGTCGCCCTGGGGCCGGTTCTCCGGGTCACACAGCATCCACTAGGTTTTGCCGGCGCCGCGAGTGGTCTCGGAAGCTGGGTCGACAGAAAGGGATGGTATGATTGTATGATTAGGCAGAGGGGAAGGCGGTTCGTGCTCCCCTCCAGGCTCCTTGGCAATACGCATGAATCGTAGGAATCGTGGAGGGACCCGTCCGGGCCCTGACGTTCATGAGCCCCGCCCACCTGGGGATGGAGCGGGGCTCATGCCGTCTCGGCCCGGGTGGGAACGACAAACCGACCATCGAAGCCAATCGAAAAGCGAGGCTAAAAGTCGCCATGAAAAAGACTTACAGCCGATGGCTTCGTCTTCTTGGGCGACAGTCGAACCCATCTATGAGAGGGGCGTTGTCAAGCGAGGCGGTGCAGATTTTGTGTCGGAGGGCTCCCGCACATCCCCTTCGCCGTCGGCTTCGGTCGATCTGGCCCATCTCAGACCTGTCCGCGGACGAATTGGTTGTGCACCCCGCAACACATCCTTTGAGCCTGAGGCCGAGGGAGATTGCTCCCCCTCAGTGCCGGCAGTGTACGAAGCGTTAGCCGACGTGACGTGATTCGCTCAACCATCTATTCGGGATCACCGGATCGCTCCGATGTCGCCACTCAGCCGGAATCCAAGGGACGCCACCATTCAATTTCACGACAGTTGGTGATGGGGTCGCTGTCGGGGTTCGTTGCGGGGTCGTCCTCCTGGTCGTCACGTCCACCGGCCTTCGCTCGACAGGTGGCTCGCTCTCACAGAGATTGTGTTCGATTCGGTCTTGGCCTCCCCTCCTTTCTGGGGGTTGGTGGGCCCGCTAGGCAGCCATCACCTTGTAGGGAGTCGACGTCCTGAGCATGGCGTAGAGCACGCACAAGAGCTTCCTGGCCACCGCCACGATGGCTCGCTTGGTGCCGCTGCGCTTCCTCAACCGGGAGAACACGGCCATCCATTTCGGGCTCGTGTTCACCAGCCGCCAGGCCGACTCCACCAGGGCCCACCGCAACAGTCCCGATCCTTGTTTGCTGATTGCAAGATCTTTGGATCTCTTGCCCCCGCTCTGCTTGACGACGGGTGCCAGCCCCGCGTAGGCACAGACCGCCTTGGCGTTGCGGAATCGGCTCACATCGCCCAGCTCGCTGAGGATCACCTCGGCGGTCACCGTCCCCACGCCGGGCGCCGTCTTGAGGATCGTCCGGGCCTCGGCTTCCCGCTTCGATGCCTTGGCCGCGAAGGCCTTGATCTTCTTGGCCAGGGCCAACAGCTGGGCTTGAGAGTCCTCGAACTCCGACCACAGCTGCCTGATGACGAACCGCTCGGCGTCGCTGAGGGGCACCTGCTTGAGGTAAGCCTTGCCGCACTGGGTCGAGAAGAGGTCCTTGCGGTCGGCGTTGTGGTCGGCCAGGATGTGGCGGATCTTGCACCGCACGGAGGTCAGGCACTCTCTGAGATACTGTCGATGGCGGACCAGAATCCGGTGCTGCCGTTGCCTGGGTGTGGGCATGTAGGCTTCGGGGATCATATCCCGGGCCAGGAACTCCGCCAGGATCTGGGCGTCGAGGCGGTCGGTCTTCTTGGTGGATTCGGCGATTACCCTCAGCTTCTTGGGATTGGCCAGGACGACCTTCTCGGCCAGGGGTTCGAGCCGATCGACGAGCCAGTGGTAGTTGGCCGTCGCCTCCACGACGACCTTGAAGGGCTGGAATTTCCGGAAGAACTCAACGATCTGGTCAGGCTGGTTGCAGTAAAGGGTCTTGCGTGCGAGCACGGTACGGTTCTGGTCCATTACGCAGACGGTGATAATCTTCTTGTGAAGGTCGACGCCGATGTAGTTCATTGCAGGGCTCCTGGTCTGGGTAAACGGGGAAACTGGGATAATTCCTCAAGTTTTCCCCAGGCTCAGGGGTTCTGCAAACCGTCGCGTCGACCTTCACCTCCCTCTCATAGCTTCAATTCCGCTGGATTGTGATGGGGCCGTCAGGACGGGTTGAGCGTCTTGTAGAGCTCGACGTAGCGCCCGAAGAGGTCTTCGTAGACGTCGGCATGGGCGGGGTTGGGGTCGACGGTTTTCTCGATGGCTACCATGGCGCGGGCGGCCTCGTCGAAGTCGCGGTAGGCTCCGGCGGCAATGGCGGCGGTCATGGCCGAGCCGAGCGCGCACGACTCGCTCTCGCGGGTCAGGTGGACGGGTTTCTTGAGGAGATCGGCGTGGATCTGGAGCCAGAGTGCCGAACGGGCGCCGCCGCCCCCGAGGAACACCCGCTCGACCTTCAGCCCGTGCGCCGCCGCGTCTTCGAGGATGTGCCGGGTGCCGCAGGCCGTGGCCTCGTAAAGGGCGCGAAAGAGGTGCCCGGGGCCGTGGGCCAGGGAGAGCCCCACGATCGCCCCGCGGGCCTGGGGATTCTTGTACGGGGAACGGTTGCCCTGCCAGTCGTCGCGGACGATCAGCCCCTCGGCGCCGGGGGGAACCTGGGCCGCTTGCTCGTCGAGAACTTGGTAGACGTTGACTCCGCGCCGCTCGGCCTCGGCCTGCTCGCGGCCGGCGAAGTGGCGGCAGTACCAGTCGAGGATCGATCCGGTCGCTGTCTGGCCGGCCTCGATCGTGTACAATCCTTCGACGGTGGCGTCGGGGTAGCAGCCGGCCGCACCCGAGCCGAAGACGCCGTCGCGCGACTGGGCCAGGTGGCAGGTGCTCGAACCGACGATCACGGCGACATCGCCGGCATTGGTGGCTCCCAGCCCGAGCATGCCGAGGTAAGCGTCGATTCCGCCCTGGGCGACGGGCGTTCCGGCGTTCAGGCCCAGGTCGAGGGCGGATGCCGCATCGAGCCGCGCCTGGCCCTTGCCCAGGGGGACAATCCGCTCGGGCCATTTGCCGGGCAGGTCGTCGAGCCCCACCGCCCTCAGAAGCGCGAGGGGCCAGCCGCCGTCGGGCCGGGCGTAGTTCCATTTCACGGCCACGTGATTGAGCGACAGGGTCCACTGGCCGGTCAGCCGGAACATCATCCAGTCGGTGCACTCGACGATCCGGCCCGCACGGCGGTAGGTCTCCGGTTCGTTCGTCTTCAGCCACAGCGCCTTGGGCAGCATCCACTCGGGAGAGGCCCGTCCCGAGACGTAGCGGAGAACCGGATCGCCTGTCGCGCTGATGGCGTCAGCCTCGCGGAACGAGCGCTGGTCCATCCAGAGCAGGGCAGGGCGGAGCGGCTTGCCCTCCAGGTCACACGCCAGCACCGTGCAGGCCGTGCAATCCAGGCCGATCGCCGCCACCTGCTCGGGCACGGCGCCCGCCTGCGAAAGGGCCTTGGAAACCGCGGCGCGGGCCGCGCTCCACCATTGCGCGGGGTCCTGCTCGGCCCAGGTCGGGCGAGGATAGGTTGTCTCGATGGGAGCGACCCCGAAGGCCACGGTTCGGCCCTGAAGATCGACCAGAGCCGCGCGCAAGCTCTGGGTTCCGACATCAAGGCCCAGGACCAAACGTTCTTCCGCCAGTGCGGTGTGCATGGAAGAGTCTCTCGCAATCAAGAACCCAGCAGAACCGGTGCGTCATCGAAGACCCGACGCACCCGACAACCCGTCACTGCCTACTGCCTACTCCGCGAGAACCGGTGCGTCATCGAAGACTCGACGCACCCGACAACTGCCTACTGCTTTCTCTGCGAATCAAAACTGCTTTCGGCTATCGAGGAGCAGGGTCACCGGTCCGTCGTTGACCAGGGCGACCTTCATCATCGCACGAAAGACGCCGGTGGCGACCTCGAGACCGCTGAGAGCCAGGAGCTTCGTGAACTGGAGATAGAGTCGCTCTGCCTCGCCGGGCTCGGCCGCCTCGGTGAAGCTCGGGCGGCGGCCGGTCCGGCAGTCTCCCAAGAGCGTGAACTGGCTGACGACCAGGATTCCCCCCCGGACATCGCGAACGCTCCGGTTCATCTTCCCCTGGTCGTCCTCGAACGCACGGAGCTCAAGCAGCTTGTCCGCCAGCCAGGCGACGTCCTGCTCATCGTCGCCCCGGGCCACTCCGAGGAGGACCAGATAGCCCGGTCCGATACGGCCGACAGTCGTGCCGTCCACCTCGACCGAGGCCTCGGTGACCCTCTGAATGACTGCACGCATGAACTAGCCTCTCCGGGTTCCCATCACCCTTCGACTCGAGACATCTTAACGTGCCGCCGGGGCGTCTGCCCTGGACTTCTTCTGGGTAGCTGATTTCAGGGTGAGGTGATAACCTCTTGGGAGTTTGGTCGAGGCCAGCCTGTCCGCGGGCCGTCGGGATCGGCGGCGCGGGAGCGCGAGGAGGCGATCTTGGGCGAGGCGAAACAGGTTCGGCTCCGGGTGGGAGTGATCGGTCTGGGCCGCCTCTGGGAGAGCCGGCACAAGCCCTCGCTGGCCCGGCTGCCGGACCGATTCCGGATCACGGCGGTTTACGACCAGGTTCACCGGCGGGCCGAGCTCGAGGCGGAGCAGCTCGGGTGCGCGGCCTGCCAGGGGCTTGCGGCCCTGGTGGAGCGGCCGGACGTCGATGTGGTGTACCTGCTGTCGCCTCAATGGTTCGGACTGCATCCGGCCCACCTTGCCTGTGCGGCGGGCAAGGCCGTGTATTGCGGGCTGCCGGTGGCCGGCGACCTGGCCGAGCTGGAGCGGCTGGCGCCACGGGTGGACGAGAGCGGGATCCCCTTCATGCCCGAGTTCGCACGCCGCTGTTACCCGGCGACCTTGCGGCTGAAGGAGCTGCTGGCGACCACGCTGGGAACACCACGGCTGATCCTCGGCCATTCTCGGCTCTTCGGATTCGATCGCTACGCTGTCCCGGGGCCGACCACGCAGATCGCGCCCGCTCCCTTGTCGATCGACCCGGGAGGCTACCTGCTCGACTGGTGCGCGTTCCTGATGCAGGCGCTGCCTGTATCGATCAGCGGATCGCGGTGCCAGGTTGTTCCAGCCGAGGAAGGGAGGAGCTCCGAGCCGGATTTCGAGAGCTTCGTGGCCGGCTTTCCTGGTGGTGCGACGGCCCAGATCGAATACGGCCGCTACGACCGCCACCGCTGGGGAGAGGCGAGCCGTTTCCTGCCGGCCTCGGGATTCCAGGTCTACGCGGAGCGCGGAGCCGCCTGGCTCGAGATGCCCGAGCGGATCCAGTGGTGGGACTCGACCGGCACCCATGAGGAGAGGCTCCCCCTGGAGCCCACGGTCGGCGACGTGCTCAACGACCAGTTCCACCGGCTGGTCCGCAACTGCCAGTCGCTGGCTCCCACCATTCACGACGCCCTGGCAATCGCCCGGCTGGTCCAGGACCTGAAGCAGAGCCAGGATGCAGGAATCGTCGTTCAGTGCGTGTCCGCCGCGGGGTGAAGAAGGACAGACAGATGATGGGTAGGACGCCCTCATTGCCACGACCGTCGACGACGACCAGGGTCGCACCCGTCTGGGTGGTTCTGGTCGCGGCCGCCTTGGCCGTTGGCCTCGTCCTGATGCTCGATTCGATTCGCCTGAGCTCGGCGACGTATGACGAGGTCACCTACCTCCGCGTGGCCGCTCGGTGGTGGCGCACCGGTGAGCAGATTGAGATCACGCGCATGGGGTCGCCGCTCTCGTTCTGGAAGCTGCAGCAAGCCCCGGTGCTCTGGGTGCTCGATCGGCTGGGCCAGGGAGCGTTGATCGACGACCCGATCCGGCATCAGGCGAACCTCCTCCCGATCGTCCGCGCCGGGGCGATCTGGATCTGGCTGGCCGCGCTGGGGCTCTGTGCCTGGTGGTGCCGGCAGCTCTATGGTCCCAGGGCCATGGCCCTGGGGGCCTGGCTCTTCGCCCTCAGCCCGAACCTGATCGCCCACGGCGGACTGATCACGATGGAGCTGCCGCTCCTGGCCTGCACCACCGGCATGCTGCTTCTCTTCTGGACCTATCTCATGAGCGGCCGGCAGCGCTTGCTCTGGGCATCGGCGGCACTGGGTGGCCTTGCGTTCTCGTGCAAGTATACGGTTGTGATCATTTCACCAATTCTCGCAGTCGTCTGGTGGTGTGCCGGCCGGCGCCGTGGCGACAGAACAGGCCGGGCTCGGCTGGCGCGGCGGGTCATCCTGGGAATGACCGGCTACGTCCTGGTCATGATCGTGGCGAATCTCGTGATCACGGGAGGCGCGGCCGTGCCGCTGAGCGGGGCCCGGGGCGAGCATCCCAGCATCGAGGCGAAGTTCGGCAGCCGCTTCGCGCCCTGGATCGCCAGGCTCTACGAGACACCGATCCCCCAGGACTGGGTCGGATTCGCCAACCAGGTCTACCGCCAGATTGCCGGCGGACCGAGCTACCTACTGGGCGAGCGGCGGATGACCGGCTGGCGATCCTACTACCTCGTGGCACTCGCCGTGAAGGTGCCACTGACGTTCTGGTGCCTGCTGGCCGGCCGCCTGGCGCTGGCCAGGCGCCACAAGGGCGATCGTGATCTTCACGACCAGGTGCTTCCCTGGACGATCGGTCTGTTCCTGGCCATCGCCGCGGCCGGCTCGGCGCGGAATTACGGGGTGCGTTACGTGCTGCCCCTTGCGCCGCTGGCCATCATCTGGGTCTCCCGGCTGGCAGAGGAAGCGAGCGTGAGCCGGCGATGGCAAGTGGGCTGGCCGGGCTGGATCGTCGGCCTGGGGCTGGTGGGACAGGCCCTGGCCGTCGCGGCAGTACACCCGTTCGAGCTGACGTACTTCAACGTTCTGGCCGGAGGTCCGCTGGGCGGCCGGCATGTTCTCTCGGACTCCAATCTCGACTGGGGCCAGGGGCTCAAGGGCCTGGCCCGGCTTCACGCGCGGAGCCGGAATTCCGCGACCTGACGCTCTACTACTTCGGCGACACCGATCCTTCATGGTATGGCGTGGAGGGCGTCGCCCACGTCGTGAATGCCGTGGATGACCACACGGACCTGCCGGGCCTTCACACCGTGAGGACCCGGTTCCTGGCGGTCTCGGCCTCGCTCCAGTGGGGGCCGTGGGGACCGCCCGGGTTCTTCGATGAGCTGAATCCGGTCCGGCCAATTCGCATGAGCGATGACACCACCATCGCGATCTACCGCACGGACGACCTGACGGCCAGGACGGAAACGGTGGTGAACGGACCCCCGTTCAGTACAGGTCGCGGCCCCGCGAGAGCCGATCTTCCAGTCCATCGGCCAGCTCGGCGATCTTCCGGATGACGTTGCGAGGGTCAACGGCGCTCGCGGTCTCGACGGGGAGGTTCTCGATGACGACGAAGTACTCCTCACCCCGCAGCACCCGGATGGCAAAATGGCCATCGGTCATCCGGCCATTGACCGTCAGAAGGATGCGGCAATCGCGGTCGTTGGCCGGTCCGCACACGGACACCAGCGCCAGCAGGGAACGCCCTTTCTCATCGGTGCCGGCCGGCCCGATGTAGACCGCTTGCTTGCGATCGAACCGCGATGGAACGGTCAGGCGCCAGCCATGACTGGCGGGGACGACATCGAAGCCCGAGCGGGCCACGAAGTCGCGGATCAGGCGTTCGACATCGGGGTCGGCGGGCTCCGGGGCCTCGTAGGTCCCCAGCGCCTCGGTTCCGGCTCCGGCGTCGGCCTGAACCGCCCCCAGGGGCAAGCCGCAGTCCGCGCAGAACCGGTCGGACTCCAGGTTCGCCAGCGTGCATCGGGCACAGACGATCGTGTTCGATGACATGGGTCGGAGCTCAAGGTTGAACGTCGCCGGGAAGGGCGAGGATCCGGCCTGCGGCGCGAGGATCTCGCCCGCTGAGCGGCTCGCCCTTTTGGAACACACCTCCTGGGCTTACTTCTCTCCGACCTCGAGCGTCGAGATCAGCTCATCGAACGCAGGGCGGATCGAGGTCATGGTCTTGTCGGGGCCGACCATCTTGAGGAAGTAGCCGACCTTGTCGGTGACGACGATGGCTCCAAGCAGCCGGGCGTTCGCACGCTCGGGCTCGGGTGCGACGCCGGGAATCGGCGAGGGTTTGTAATGCCCCGAGGTCTCGACCCGCGTGACCTCGACATTCTTCCCCTTGACGGTCTTGCTCTCGATCTTGGGGGGATTGCCGTCGGCATCCCGGAACTGCTCCTGCCACCGCTTCACGTTGGCGTCAACGGTTCCGGCACCACCGGGGAAGGCATAGACCACAAGCAAGGCCGGAAACTCGTCCCCGGGGACTGCCGCGACCTGCAACTGGGCCTTGCGCATCGTGGATCGGGTCGGGACGGACTTCCAGGAATCCGGGGCCTGGAAGCTCAGGTCGCCGGCCTCGATGGTTTTCTTGGGATCGTCGGCGCCCAGGACCAGCGCCAGAATGCCGATCGCGGCCACGGCCCCGATCCAGCCTCGTGCCTTCTTGCTCGTTTCGCTCATCTTGTCTCGTCTCCCGTCGCCAAGTCAGGATTTGGCCCACCTCTTGCGGGCAAGTGCCGACCGACTGACCTACCTCTAGGAACGTGACGGCCCGCGTGAAGGAAAGCCAGGCGGGCCAGTCCGCGTCCTCCGCATGCCCGTGCCATCGACAGACAGAAGCCACACGGTGAATCGACGTCGGATCGCCTGCACCTTGCTCGTTCTGATCAGCTGCCTCACCAGTCCGGCCCTGGCCCAGAGGAAGGCCCCCGGCGGTTCCAGGGTCTTCCTGCTCTCGGGCGGCCAGCGGCAGCACCACAGTTACCGCGACCAGGCATTCTACCTTGCCGAGCTGCTGGAGAACACCGGGCGCTTCGAGGTGACCCTGGGCGAGGATGCCGCCATCCTGGAAACTCCGGCGATCCGGAAGTACGACCTGATCATCGCCAACGCCGACCGCCGCGACCCCGAGTTCAAGTACACGAAGGCCCAGCAGGAGGCGATCCTGGAGTACGTCCGCTCCGGTCACGGCTATGTGTCGATCCATGGCGCCAACAACGCGGCCCCGGACTGGGTTCCGGACTGGAAGGTGTTACTGGGCGGCGTGTTTTCCCACATCGGACTGCCCGATGGGAAGGTTCGCAAGGGGTCGTACGTGGTCAAGATCGTTGACAGGACCAGCCCCATCACTCAGGGGATCGCCGACTTCCCCATCAACGATGAGCTTTATTACAACGTCCAGATCTTGCCGGGAGTGGAGCCGCTGGCCACGGTCGAATACGACGGAACCGACTGGCCGGTCGCCTGGACCCGCACCTTCGGCAAAGGCCGGGTATGCCATCTCGTGGTCAGCCACCGTGATTTCGGTTCCGCCAAGGACGACCCTCTTCGCAACCCGAACCTGGGCCGGCTGCTTACCCAGGGCGTGGAGTGGGTTGCCCAGGGAAAGAACATCAAGACGGGCGGGCAACATCCCTGATCGTGATGACTGGTCCATTCTACTCCTGGTGCGTTTCACACCGCTTGAGATCCGGGGAGCGACTCACATGGAATCTTCGCCGTCTGCCGTCTCACGCCGTGACTTCGTGAAGTCGGGATCTGCGGTTCTGGGCGGTCTGGCCGCGGCCTTACCCGCGTCCCGGGGCGTCGCCTCGGTGCCCTCCGGGACGACGCCGGTTCCCCAGGTGGTTCTGGGGCGAACCGCGGCCAAGGTGTCTCGACTGGGAATTGGCTGCGCCTACTTCCAGCGGAATCGCGTCTCGCCCGACGACGTCACGAAGACCCTGCGCCGCGCCCTGGAGCTGGGCGTGAACTACCTCGACGCGGCGCCGAACTACGGCAACGCCGACACCGGCTTCGCCGAGGAGAAGATAAGCCTGGGAATTCGCGAGCTTCGCGACAAGTTCTTCCTCGTCACGAAAACCGAGCAAAATACCTAACGCGGCAGAGCTACAACCAAGCCGACGACAAGTTCTACGAGCGGGCCATCCGCTATGCCCTCTCGATCCCGGGGATCGCGGTCGCGATGATCGGCCTGGAGAACATCGCCGAGCTCGAGAAGGCCGCTTCGGTCGTCGCCCGCGCGCACCCCTCTCGCCCGAGGAGAGCCTCGACCTGGTCCGCGCCGGCCTCGAGCTCGCCGGCACGCCGGAGTCGAAAGCCCCCTACGGAACGCCACTGGTGTGACTCGAGCCGGATTCACTATCAAGATCGCGGAATACCTCGATCTTCAATCCACCACTTTGAGCTGGATCTCATCCGAGTTCCCCTTCAGCTCCGGTGCGTACATCGCCTGGGCGCGGGCGGGCAGGGCGTGGAATGTGCCGGGGATCTCGGCCCGCAGACGGTACGAGACACTGTGCTTGCCCCGGGCCAGCGTCCTGGAGAAGAAGGCCACCCGGTCGTCGCGGAACTCGACGTAGGCGCCCAGGTCGTTGCCGTTGTACCCGCTGCGAACCTCGACGGGCTCGAACCCGGCTGCCTTGTAGTCCTCGAAGATCAGGTACTCGTAGTCGTTCTTGCTGTCGATCTCGAGCTCGACCTCCACCAGCTCGCCACTCTTGAGCGTGGCCCCCTCGGAGAGCCGGTCACGGCGATAACGCTCCACCTGCTGCGCGACCGTCTGGCCCCGGCCGCCGGCCACCTCCACCGACTTGTCTTCACGGACCAGGCGATAGACCTTGCGATCAACCTTGATCTCCAGCCCCGCGCGGGTGATCGGATCTTCGAGGGTGAAGTTTGTCAGGTAAGCATTGAAGTAGAGCGGGCCTTTCCCTTGCTTGACGAAGGAGACCGTGTGCAAGCCCATCTCCACGTCCTTGCCTTCGAGGACAAACGCATTGTCGAAGCTGAAGAGGTCGGCCGGCGTGATCTTCACTTCCTTGCGGGTCTGCCCGTCCAGCGCGATCGCCACCGTCATGTCGGGCCGGTCCTCGCCGCTGGCCCTGAGGTAATCGGCCATCGCCTCGATGCAGTAGGCCGTGTCGCGGGTCGAGTTCCAGTAGCTGCCGTGCTTGCGGTTGTTGAGCACGTACTTGACCAGCCGCGGGGCAAGCTCTCCCTTGGGGTCGGTCCGGGCCAGCAGCTTGAGGTAAAACGCGTCGGTCTCGACCTCGCTGCCGTACCACCACCACCAGAAGCCCTCGTTGGGCAGCTTGAGGAACGCCGTCTGGTTCTCGTTATCCTCGACGACATACTGGCGAAGGTTCTGGAGCACCATGGCCAGCCTATCATTCTCGCCGAGCTTTTCGAGCGCCAGGCCAAACATGGCCTTCGCGTAGACGGAGAGGTGCGTGCGATCGCGGTCAAGGAAGGCAAGCATGGCGTCGTTGCGAACTCCGCCGTCGGTGAGGACCATGAACACGAGGGCATCGAGGTCGTCGGCCGCCTTCTTGTAGGGCTTGATCTCGCTGATGCCGTTCTGGAGCAACTGGACCTGCTTGGCCTGGTAGCCGGTGAGCCAGGCGACCCCACGATCGAGGACGCCCTGTGGCAGGGCGAGATCGTTCTGGCGAGCAACCTGCAAGCCGTGCACGACCACGGCCGTGGTATGCGGCGAGGCGAACTCACCGTAGCCGGAGAACCAGCCCCAGCCGCCGTCGGAGAGTTGCATGTCAGCCAGGCGCTGGACGCCGGCCGCGGCCATCTTCACGACCTCCGCCGGATCGAAGACCGCGTTGTGCTCGTAGTGCTTCCACCTCCTGGCGCGCTCCTTCGCATCGCCCAGCTCCTGGGCGTTGAGGTTGGTCCGCTTGTCGCGGATCGCCTTCAGATCGACCCCCAGGTTGATCAGGACCTTCTGGGTGATGACCGTGGGCAGGAACCGGTTCAGGGTCTGCTCGGTGCAGCCGTAGGGGTAGTCGGCCAGGTAGGGCAGGGCATCCACCAGGGCGCCGGCCAGGGTCGGCGAGTAGCGCACCTCGAGCCGCGATTGCTCCGGGCGCCGCTCGGCGGGAACGCGAAGGACCACCTGGGCCTTGTCCTGATCGGGCCGGATCGCTCCGGCGACGGCCTCCAGCTTGAGCATGCCGTGGACGTGGGCCGGGAAGGTCATCTGGGCGGCGTCAGACTCCTCGTCGGTCAGCGCCTTCATGACGAATGACGGCCTGGCCCTCGTGGGCGACCTTGACCCGCCAGTCGACCCGGCGCTCGCCGCCGGCGGCGATCTCAACGGCCTGGGACGGCGAGTCAAGCAGTTGCAGCACGCTCCCCTCGCACTCGAGCACGACCTGGACCGATTTCTTCGTCTTGAGCTTGCTGTGGACGTTGGCCGAGAGGACGACCTCGTCCTTCTGGACGAAGAACCGGGGCGCCTGGAGCCGGACGAGCAGGTCCTTGCTGGTGATGACCTCGGTCTCACCCTGGCCGACCCGCGTTCCCGGGCCCATCGTCCAGGCCTTGACCTTCCAGGTCGTCAGGCTCTCGGGCAGCGGGAACTCGACCTCGGCGGTTCCATCCGCGGCCGTGCTCAGCGCAGCGGCCCAGTAAGCGGTATCGGCGAAGTTGGTGCGAACGACGGGCTGGACGGGGACCGCCGCTCCCGGCTCACCTTCGAACGCATCGGCGGAGATCACTTCGCCAAACTTGCGATCCGAGACGCCCGAGATGCGGCCATCTTCGGCTTCGCAAGCACCATTCCCTCCGGCGCAGCGGCCGCCAGCGGAGCGGCGAACATGGCGTGCCCTCGTCCGCCGAATCTCATCATGCCGCCCAGACCAGCCATGCGCGCCTGGCCGTTGGCAGCGAAGTCCTGAACGCCTGCGAGGTCGAATTCCGTGACTCCGCCGAACATGCCCAGCGGCTGCATGGGTACGTCATTCGGTTTGATCAGGTTGGCGAACCAGCGATTGAGGCTCGACTCGGTCTGCGGGTAAGTGGCGCCGCTTCCACTTCCAGAAAAGCTCCTTGATGTCGGGCACGTTCGATCCGCCGGAAATGAACTCGACGGCCTTGTCATAGACGGTCAGCACCGTCGAGCCGGCGAAAGGTTTGCCGTCCGGGCCGGTGAGCTTGAGCTTGACCTTCGCCTTCTGGCCGGGCTTGTACGTTGGCGACGAGGGCTCGACAGCGACATTGACCACGCGCGACTCGGGCGGAACGGCAATCTCGCGGCCCTCCGAATGGACTTTGCCCCCCGCGACGGTCAGGGCCTCCACGAAGAAGTTCGGCATGTCGCGGGGGACGATCGCGATCTCCTCGACCGTGCTCTTGCCGCGCAGGTGAATCACCTTCGGTGGAAGGTAGACATTGTTGGTCGGGCGGACGAACAGCAAGACGGTGGCGTTGACCTGGTTGGTATTGATCAGGAGTCGCAACGTGTCGCCGGGCCGGTACTCCTTGCGATCGGGGATGATCTCCAGGTCGTTGAACCGGAACGAGGTCCCGTCAAAGCCCTGGCCCAGGATCGTGAACAGGTAGCCTCCCTCGATCGAATGGCCCTGACCGTCATCGATGGTGGCCGAGAGCCGGTACTGCCCGGGCTCGGAGGCTTTGATGCTCTGGCTGGCCTGACCGTCGGCGTCGAGCGCAAGCTCCCAGTTTTCCACGGCGGTCTCGACGGGCTTGTGGTCGACATCGTAGCTGATTTTCAGGAGCTTGAGCGCGCCCTTGCCGGCGACCGGCTTGTGGTCGAGCGTCTGGGCCCGGATCGAGGCCTCGATCGTGTCTCCGGTGCGATAGTGTCCGCGATCAAGCCAGGTGTAGACGGTGAAGGGTTTGCGAGCCACGAGCACCGTACCCGTACCGACAATAGTGCGCCGGGACTGATCGGTGACCTCGGCCGTGATCTCGTAGCGGTGGTCGACATCGGGATGAGCCAGCTTCGCCAGGGCGGTGTCGATCTCAACAGCAAACGTGCCATCAGGACGGATCGGTACCTCGGCCTCGGCGACAACCTCGGGAGGGCCCTGAGGGCGACTCCACCACCACGGCGAGGGGCGAAGGATACCCCACCGCGACCAGCCGGGATACCACGAGGAATCCGGGGCGAACCACCAGTAGCCCGGTCCGAACAGCCAGTCCCAGCGAGCCATGGGATACCACCGCTCGTCGGCGTTGGTGCGGGTGATCTTGTACTTCACCCTGGCCTCTGCGACCGGCGAGCCGAAGTAATACTTCGCCTTGATCGTCGCCGGCACCTTCTCGCCCAGCATCACGGGCTTCGTGGGGGCCTCGACGTTCACCTCGAACTCGGGCTTCTTGTACTCCTCGACCCGGAACGAGCCGCCGCCCAGGTTGGTGACGTAAACCTGGTAAACGCCCAGGGCCGCATCCGAAGGCAGCTCGATCGAGCCGTCGAAGCCCCCGAAGGCGTCGGCCTCGAAGTTCTTGGTCAGAATCTTCTCACCCTTGGGATTCTGGATCTCGACCGTGCAGATCCTGCGGGCGAAATCCGAGGCGTCGGGCTGATCGTAGCGGGCATGGGCCACCCAGAACTTGAACCGCACCGGCTGGCCGGGACGATAGACCGGACGGTCCGTGATCGCGATCACCTTGACCTGATCGTAGGCGGGGTCGTAGTACTGGGGTCCCCATATGGGAGCGAATCCGAGATGGGCCAGGCGGCCCTCGGGGGTCCGCGGTGCAGAGCCACTGGAAGACGCCCTTGGCATCGTGGAGGCCGTCCGTGGGAACCACAACCTGGCCTTCCTGGTCGGATTTGAGCGAGAGGGCCTTCGTCTCCATGTGGAACTCGTTCTTGCCCTCGACCTGGAGCATTCGCCAGCCGAAGAGGTCCACATCGGCCCCGGGCACGGGCTGCCCGGTGCGGGAATCGGCGATGAAGTAATAGATCTTCTGCTGGAGGAGCTTCTTGACGATCACCGTGTCGTCGAGCCAGACGACGATGTGGCAGGTGTTCCCGCCGTCCATCCGGGCGGTCAGGAGATAGGCCCCCGCCTTCTGGAGAGGAGTGTTGACGGTGATCCGCCGGTCCAGGTGGCCTTGAGGCGGCTCCAGGTCCAGCTCCCAGCGGGCGACGAGCCGGCCCTGGTATTGCTGCTGGTTCAGTGCCACCAGCCGGGAGCCCACGTCGTTGATGTCGATCTGCTGCCAGTTGAGCTGAGGCGGCCGGGAGGAGAGATACTCCTTGACATCGCCGAGAAGCTTGTTGAACAGAACCTCGTGCGCCTCGAACTGCACGCGCCGGCCGTTGCGGAACTGGAAATCGACGGTCGCTCCTCGCCCGGCGGGCTGGGTCATCCCAGGCTCGAACTGTCCCCAGGCTCCGAGAATCTGGCCGAGCTGCTGAGCCTTCCAGCCGTTCTGATCGCCGTAAGAGTCCTTGCTGCGCTTGAGGTACTCGGCCGCACGGTCGAGCTGGCGGCGGTTCTCGAAGATCGACGACAGTTGAGACAGAGCGTCCTCGCCATGGCCGGTCTGGGGATCGTCGGCGATCCTCTGGTAGATTTTGATCGGGTTGAACTCGTCGGGAAGGGTGAACCGCTTGACACCGGTGGCCAGGCGGGCGATCGTCTCCTCGTCGCGAAGCTTGTTCAGGGCCCAGGTTCCGGACTCCGCGGGCCGGCCGTCTTCCGAGGGGCCGGGAAGACCCACTCCCGCCAGCGTCTGCGTGCCGAACTGGCTGAGCAGGAAGCTCGCAAGCTCATAACGTGCTGCGTTGAGCTGGCCCGCATCCGCTTCCACGGCCTGTGCCAGTGCCCACCGCCATCGCTCGCCGTCGCTCCTGGCCTTGGCAAAATCCTGCGGCACCTGATAGTACACCGGCTGACCATCGACTCCGACGGGGGCTCCCGTCGCCTGAACGCCCCAGAGCCCCGGGGTGAAGTCATCATAGTCGGGGAGGGTCTCGAGCGGCGTCTGGCTCTGGAGCCGCCAGGAGCCGACCTCGGCACGCAGCATCAGCAGGGCCTGGCCGAGGGTGAAGAAATAACGGGCTGCACCTGGGCGATCGGGGTCCGACCGCACGCGATCCAGCCCCTGGGCCAGGAGCTGCAAGGCGCAAGATCGATCGCGCTCGAACGCGTTGACGAACCGTCCGTCTCCCTGGTGTCCGCGATGGAACTTGCCGGCGACGATGAAGCCCTGGTGATTCCCATCGTTCATGTACGATTCGGCTGCCGACTGGATCAACCGCCAGTTTCCCTTGTGGATCTGGATCACCGCCTCGCGGAAGTCGTCGATCTCGTCAAGGCGTCCGAGCTGGACCAGGCACTGGATGGCGTTTCTCAGGTCCTGGCCAACCCGCCCAGGGTCGTCCTTGGGATCCAGCGCCAGCGCCCGGTATCCGTCGTAGGCGTCCTTGTAGTTCCCCTGGCGGAAGAGCTCCTCGAGCTTCTCCCGGCTGGCAGGGGGCTTCGCGTCAAGAAAGCCCACCGCGGCGCCGCCGAGCAGCACCAGTGATCCCGCAACACCAAGAACCGCCAGGATGATGGTCTTCATCGCTGCCTCGCTCCAGCCCGGTCTACCCGCTCGAGAATCGAGCGGTCAAGAATGGCACACCCCTCACTATAACGAACCGGCTGGTGGTTTCTTAGCCCTCCTGGCGATGCTCGCCACGTGTTCCCTTGCGGCCGCCGCGCCGCCCGGTTTCGCCAATCCCTTCTACGCGATGGACACCTGCACGAAGCGGCCCTACCCGAAGAACGACATCACTCCGGCGCAGCAATTTGACATGCTCAAGGAACTCGGCTACGCGGGCATCGCCTGGACCGAGGAGGCGCCCGAGCAGGTGAGCGCGGCCGCCAGGGAGGCCGAGGCCCGCGGCCTGAAGATGTTCTCGATCTACTGCGGCGCCACCGTGACCGCGGAGGGAGAGCTCAAACCGTCTGCACAGATCGAACCGATCATGGAGGCTCTCCGCGGCCATGGCACCTTGATCTGGCTGCACATCGGAGGGAAAGGGCCGGCGATCGGGTCCCTCTCCGCGAATGCCTAGGTGGTCGAGCAGTTGCGCGCACTTTCCGCCCGGGCCGAGCGAAACGGCTTGAGTATCGCGGTCTATCCCCATATCGGCGACTGGACCGAGCGGTTCGAGGACGCCGTTCAGCTTGCCCGCCTGGTGGACCACAAGAATTTCGGCGTGACCTTCAACCTCTGTCACACCCTGGCCGCGGGCGATGAGCCGCGGATCCCCGCCCTGCTCGAAAAGGCCGGCACCTCGCTGCTGGCCGTGACCATCAAGGCGCCGATTCGTATGTGAAAGGACCTCAGTGGAACCGGCTGATCCAGACCCTGGACCGGGGCTCCTTCGACGTGGGTATGGTGCTGCGGACCCTCTTGAAGGTCGGCTGCCAGTGCCCGATCGGGTTACAGGGTTATGGTCTGGGGGGCGACCGGCGCGACAACCTCGTTCGGTCGATGGCCGGCTGGCGTGAGCGATCCGCAAGCGCTGCCGCCGGGCTCGTGCCGTGACGCTTTTCTTCCCGCGGCCTGAAAAGTGGAATCGGCCTGCCCGGGGGGCGTCAGACGGCACGGTCCGGCAGCACGGTCAGCACTTGTGATGGCCCGCCCACCCTGGCCCGGGTCCGAATCCGGGGCTCAGAACAAGCTCGGCGTTGGTGGACTGAGCAGGAACGCCATGGATCAAGACTTGGTGCCCCGAAGCGCCTCCTCATCGAGAGGACCTGTGCCATCGCGTTCGTTCGCCCATTATCGATTCGACGGGTCTCGCGCATCAGGACCGAGGATACCCCTCGGCTGCGGGAGGCAACGTTCAAAGCTCAACTCGCCTTGACGGACAGAAGCGGGTCCTTACGATGGATCCAGTGAAAGCTCCAAAAGCGCGCGGAGTCGATGCTTTTCTGTTCGATGACCGTCACGGCACCCGGGGCTGAGCCCTCTCACCTGGCTGAAGTCAAAGGTGCGTAAGAGGTTCCGGACGACGGAGAACGCGCGAAACATGGGCTGAGAGCGTCGTATATAATTCCTCCGGTGGGGGAACTTCGGTCGTGTCCTAGAGGAATTGAACGGCAGGCTCTAAGTTGCTATGATGCAAGAGGTTATGAGAGAGACCGCCGGATGGAGCGAACTCGGCTTCTCTCCAGGACTTACGGCGATCATTCAATTCGGCTGGGACACTACCGGAACTTCGAGAGTGTGAGGCTGCTGCCGGGTTCCCTGGCAAGGCTCGGCAGGAGCCTTGCCCTCCCGAGATCCGCTCTAAGTCTAAGAGGACACGATCCATGCGGAGGGATTCTCGTCGTGGGAGCCGGAGGTCGCTCGAAGTGGATCCACTCGAGGACCGCAGTCTCCTCAGTCATTTCGGCTGGCCAGTGGCGTCGCTGCCTGAGAGCGTGCCGATCGTGGTCGCGTTCACTCAGGCTTCGATGCCGCAGGGGAATTATGTCCGGGAGCCTGTCGTAGTTCAGTTTCCCGCAGGCCCCGGGCTACCGGATCGCGCGTTGGGGGGTGAATCTCAGATGGGGCTCGTGCCCGGCCCGGGGCCGGGGGTCGGTTTTGTAATTCCGATCTTGAGGGACATGTCCCTTCCGCTGGGCGGATTCGATGCGGGCTGGCGCGGTCCTGACGGTGGACTGTTGGGACGGCCAGGACCAGGTTTCGGGTCCGATTTCCCAGTTCCAGGACGGCTCGTGGCAGGCGATCAACAGGCCGTCTCGGCTCCCTTCCTCGCCCCGGATCGACCCATCCCGCCCCCCGCCGCCGTTCGTCCGGACTCGGGCCCCACCGTTCCGGAGCGCTCGATCAATCTCGCGACTCTGAACCCGGTGGAGGGAATTTCGACGCTAGGAGGCGCGGAGGCTCTCGTGGCGCACGCGCCCGCTCTTCCCAATCAGCCGGTGACGAGTTTTATCTCGGGCATCGTGGTCAGTGTTGGCCAGCGCGTCTTCGCCGCTCTCGTGTCGCTCCCGCTGGTACAGCCTGGTCCCACGGGACCGGATTCGAGAGCGCCAGTCACTGCCGTGACCGGACTCCCCATTGTCGAGGTTTCTCATGCCTCGGTGACCGCACCGCTCGAGCACCATGAGCCAGTTCCACCCGATGATCCCTCGCCTCAAGGAGCCGACCTGATCACTCGATTCAGCCCCTTCGATCTCACCCCGATCGAGGAATCGTTCTCCAGGCTTGTCGAGCGGATCGTGAGCTTTGACAGTGCCCAGGAACTCGAGGCGAACAACGTGTCCCCGGTTCTTCTGATCGTTGGCGGACTCGCGGCGATCGAGGCGTCGCGCCGGTGGCAGAGGCACCGTCACGGCGTCGGCTCCGGGCGATCCTGGGTGATCCGCCGATCCGCGATGCATCATCCGATCTGAAGCCACGTCGAGCCAAGAGTAGGGAGGTATCATGGATGCCCATTCGCTCGAATACTGGATCAAGCGGCTGAGCGAAGGGGACGCTGAGGCCGTGGAGCCGGTCTTTCGCGCCTATGAGCCCTACTTGCGGATCGCCGTGCGGCGGCGATTGAGCCGCCGGCTCCGGACCAAGGTCGACTCGGGAGACATCGTTCAGTCGGTCTTTGCCGATGTTCTCGGCGGCTTTCGTGAGGGGGGGTGGAGCTTTGCGGGCGAAGCCCAGTTCCTCGCTTTCCTCCGGCGAATTGCCTGGCGACGGCTTGCCGATTGCTACCATAAGCACCGACGAGCCCTGAGTGACGAACGGTCGCTCAGCGAGGCGCCGTCGACGGACCATCCCCCATCACGCCTGCCTCGGCCAAGCCAGGTCGCGCAAGGCCACGAGCTCTGGAATCACCTCCTGGAAGCATCGTCTCCCCTCCACCAGGATGTTGTTCAGCTCAAGAGCAGGGGTCTGAAACTGTCGGAGATCGCGTTCCGTACAGGCCTGCACGAATCGAGCGTTCGACGCATCCTCTACAATCTCGCTCGCCAGTTCGCGAAGGAGCGGAAGCCAGCTTCGTCTGAGCACCATGAGGCCGATTGAAGGGCAACCCCATGAGCAGGCCGAGCGACATCACTGGATCCGATCCCAGCGCGGGTTCGTCAACTCTGGAAATGCCTCCCCAGCCGGGAAGTGAGTGGGTCTCACGGCAAGTGTCCGCGATGGCCCAGGCGTGGGATCGCGGCGAGCGAGTCTCGGCCACCGAGCTCATGGAACGCTTCCCCGACATTCCTGCCGAAGGCGCGGTTCGACTCATCTACGAAGAGGTCTGCCTTCATCGTGAGGCCGGGCTCTCCGTCGATACCGACGAGGTCGTGTGCCGGCATCCTCAGTGGAAGGAGGAGCTGCAGGCCATGCTGGAATGCGACCGCCTGCTCCGCCCCTCGGGGATGGTCACCTCCTATCCCGAGGTCGGGGAGGCGCTCGGCCCATTCCTTCTGCTGGCCCTTCTGGGGCAAGGCGGATCCGGCCGGACCTTCCTTGCCACCGACCCGACTCTTGCAAACCGGCCGGTTGTGGTGAAGGTTGTCCCGGACGACCAAGAGGAGCACCTCGCCCTCGCACAGCTTCGACATACCCATATCGTTCCGCTCTTCTCCGAGCATTCCTTCCCGGAACGGAATCTCCGCGGGCTCTGCATGCCCTACCTGGGTGGAACGACCCTCCTCCAGGTGTTCGAGGATCTGGCCAGCGTGCCCTGCTCACAGCGCACGGGGAAGCTCGTCGTCGAGCTGATCGACCGCAACACTCACCCAGCACCAGCCTTGCCGCGACCGGACGGCCCGTTCCGCCGCAGCCTCGAAGAGGCGTCTCATGTCGAAGCCGTGACGTGGATCGCCGCTTGCCTGGCGGAAGCTCTCCAATACGCTCACGAGCGGGGCTTCGTTCACATGGACCTGAAGCCCTCGAACGTGCTGATCACGGTCGATGGACAGCCGATGCTCCTCGACTTCCACCTCGCGCCGCCCCATCCTGGCCGGGCAGTGGGTCTCCGACCGCCTGGGCGGAACTGAGGGCTGGATGTCTCCCGAGCAGGCGGCGGCGATGGAGGCAGTCGTCAAGGGCCGCCCGGTTCCCCGGGCGGTCGACGGCCGCAGCGACATCTACGCCCTCGGACTCCTGCTCCGCGAGGCCGTCGAATTGCCGTCCCCGGACGACGGAAACCACGAACGCTCTCCGATCCTGCGTCGACCTGCGAACGTTGGGGTCGGGCTGGTTGATATTGTGAACAAGTGCCTCGCCACCGATCCCGACGCTCGCTATCGGGACGCGGGGTTGCTTGCGGAAGACCTTCGCCGGCAGCTCAACGACCTGCCGCTTCGAGGCGTTCGCAACCGGAGCGTCCTGGAGCGGTGGCGAAAGTGGCGACGACGACACCCGGGTGCGCTCGCCTGGGGCGTCGCGGCATCGGCCGCCCTGCTCGCCTCGATCCTGATCCTGGCCGTGTTCCTTCAACGCGTGGAACAGCTCCGGATCGCACTCGAGGATGGCCGTGCGGCGCGAGCCTCGGAACGCTATGATGACGCGATCCATACGCTCAAGCGTGGGCTCGACGAATCCGCAGCCCTGCCGGCCGTCCGGGAATGGCGAAAGGCTCTCCAGACAGAACTCATCCGCACCCAGCGTCGCCAGCTCACCGCGGAGCTTCACGAGCTCGCCAACAGCATCCGGTTTCGCTACGGAGTCGAGCTCCCCGGGCCGGAGGAATCCCGATCGGTCAGCCGCCTCTGCCAGGCGATCTGGGATCGGAGAGCACAGCTCCTCACCGCCAATGATGCCGATCGCGAATCGACATTGCACGAACAAATCGCTACAGACTTGCTCGAGCTGGCTGTCATCAACACCGATCTGCTCATCGACATTGCGCCCTCCGGTCAGGCCGATTCCGCGCGAAGGGAGGCACTCCGCATCCTCGCGGAAGCGGAGCACGACTTCGGCGCTTCGTTTGCGATCGACGGCCGGCGCCGCCATCTCGTCTCCACCTCGACGAGCCCCGAGGCGCCCGCCGAGCAGGCCCGCAAACCGCAGTCAGCCTGGGAGCACTACGACCACGGCCGCTATTGCCTGCGAACCGGGAGGATCGAGTCGGCCGCAGAGGAATTTCGGGCCACGCTGGAACTCCGACCCCAGGACTTCTGGTCCAACTTCTACCACGGCCTCTGCGCGTTTCGACTCCGTAAGTTCAATGACGCGGTGGCGGCCTTCCATACGTGCATCGCGCTGACTCCGAAATCCGCAACATGCTACTACAATCGGGCGCTGGCCAGCCGGGCCCTGGGCCGTCTCTCCGACGCCTATCGCGACTACTCCCGAGCCCTCGAGCTTGAACCCGACCTGGAAGAAGCCCTGCTGAATCGAGGAATCCTCCTGTTTGAATGGGGTCGATACCGCGAGGCGATTGCTGATTACGAGCAGGCCATCAGTACTTGCCGGGATCGAGCCATGCTGGCCAGGCTCCATTACAACCTCGCCCTGACTCATCGGAGCCAGGGGGATGGCGGCTCGGCTCGATCCGAGCTGGAGAAGTCGGCGCGCCTCGGGTCCCACGAGGCGAGGCTGTTGCTCGACGAGAGACCGTGACCAGGCGCCGCATGAGATCCGTGCGATGCAAACACGACAGGGGAACGGGATCGGCTCAGGCCAGCGTCACCTCGAGCCTGGCCAGCTCGGTGGGAGTGAGATCCACGAGCACGCCATCACCGTCGATCGAGAGATCGATCACCAGTTCCCCCTGGAAGTCGACCTGGCGGGCCCAGGTCGGATTGCGGAAGAAGCGGATGCGGCACCGCGACGACTGGCCCCCGGTCTCCAGAAGGTGAACGATCAGGCCCCATCCTCGACCATCGCCGGTTGCCTCGACGAATTCGACGTGAGTCACCGCGACGGACTTCTGGTCGAGGAGAATCAACCAGCCTCGCGCGCCGACTGGGGGCGGTCCGTCGGCGACAGGAACGACCGGGGCCGGCGTGATCAGGTCCAGGGCCGCCTGATACGGATGCTCCAGGTCGAGAACCACGCCCAGGCGGAAGGACCGCGCGGCTTCGGTTCCAGCCACCAGGAGCGTGTCGAGCATCCGGTTGCCGTGCTTCTGGTGGTAGGGCAGGCCGCCGAAGAGCAGGGCCGTGCGCTGGCGGCGAGTGGAGAGATCGAGGGCATCGGGAGTTTCGGGCCGCTCCAGCTCGGTCATCTCCGGAGTGAGCAGGACGGTCCGCCGGAGCATCGAGGTCGGGTCGGGCCAGGCCCATCGGCAAGCGAGGTAGTGGGTCCAGGGATCGCCCTGGGCCGCACGTTCGAGCCATGAAGGGTCGATCTGGTCGAGGGTGACGTCGATCTCCAGAACCGGCCGGCCGGTCCAGAGCCGGTAGCGCTGCGAGAAAACGGCAAGCTGGCTGCCGTTCCGAGGATCGATCAGCTTGCCTGACGCAGTTGCCTGCACCAGCGCCGGGCCGCCGTAATCGATGTCGAAACGATCCGCCTTCATCTGGCTGGAAACCGGGTTTTCGCGAGATTCGCCCAGTCCCGCCACGACGAGCTGCTGGCCGATCCGGGCCGTGGACTCGCCAACCGCCATCACACCGCGGATCCCCCCGGTGCCCTCGTCGATCTCGATCTCGATCGTCTCGTTCTTGAGCGTGCGGCCCCTGGCGGAGGGCCCGCCAGGCCCGGAGGGGGACTGCTCGAGGTTCGGTTCGGCGGGCACCCAGGCGAATCCGAACGGAGGCACGTCCACCACGGCGTAGACTCCCTCGTCGGTGAACTGGGCCGCCTTCAGGGGCCCCTCGGGGCGAAGGTCGAGAGCGGCGTCGGGCAGGATCACCGCCACTCGCCGGGGAATCCCCAGGGGGTTGATCACGAGGTAGCCAAGGCGAGGCGACGAGGATGCTCCGGCGGGCCTGGCGAGAATCCCGCGCGCAGCAGCTCGGTCCAGAAGGGCTCCAGAGCGTCGAGCGCGGCCGCCGCCTCGGCCTGATGCCCGGTTTCGATCAAGGTTTGCAGGTCCGCCGGAGATGGCAGCTCGACGGGGGGCTGCGTGCTGGCCACTGCTTCCAGGCCGGCAGAGGGGATGGCCCGCGCCATCGCCCGGGCAAACGCAACGGACTCGAACCGGGCTCGCAACCGATGGTGCTGCGCCAGGCGCGAGATCAACGCCGGATCGCGCCGGGCCGCCGCCTGGGCCAGGTAGGGAGAAACATAGGAATCGGGATCGGGCCGGAAGGTCTCGTAAGGTCGGTCGGTCAGGTGGAAGTAATCGTTGAGCGTGACCCAGCGGGCCAGCACCGGGGAATACGTTGCTCCCCGCCGGAGGTCGAGATACCACGATGCCACGGGCGCGGGCCAGTGGACCAGGGGAAGCGTGGCAACGTGGTCGTTCCTCATGCTGGCCGCCAGCCGCCAGGGAACCATCAATCCCTGGGACGGTCGATCAGCCGCCAGCGGCGGCCGCAGCAGCGTCTCGAGGCTGGTCCCGTCCGGGCTTTCCCAGAGCCGCTTGGCCTCTGACCGGATCGGAAACCGTCCGGCGTCGAATCCCAGATGGAGCGCGTACCGGAAGCCGAACCGCTTGGCGATCTGGGGGATCTGTGAGTAGAGCCCGAATCTTCGACGGGCGTAGGTCTCGACGTTGCGCTCCTCGAGATGGGTGCGGTAGACCTCACCCCCACGGCGGAACTGCCAGAGGATCGACTCCAGCGGGAGGACCAGGTCTTCGGCCTCGGCGTAGGGCCCGCCGGCGACATCGACCCAGCCCTCGGTGATCGCCAGCCGGAGCGATTCCATGCCTGCCGGATCGCGGCCGGCCTGGTTCTCGATCGCCAGGGCCGGGGCCAGGAAGGAGATCGCCACGTGAGCCTCGAGCGGGCCCGCGAGAACGCCCGCCGGCATTGCCGGATCGAGGAGGCAGAGGTCCAGGAGATAGGCATCGACCGGATAGAACCGCTCTCTTGCCTGGGTCAGCACCTCGAAACCGGCACGCAACCGGTTGACTGCCGTCGATCGATCGCAGCCCTGCCAGGCATCGGCGCCGGCCAGGACCTCGCGCGTCAGCGCCTGATGGTTGATCGCGCCCTCGTGTCCCATTGCGGTGGCCAGGTCACGGAGCATCCAGCGCGTGGTGCCCAGGGCGAGAAAATCGCTGGCCACGCCGATCATCGCCGCATCGTCCGACGTCTCGGGGGTTCCGACGGCTCCCAGCCGCTCCTGGATCTGGCGAATCAGGGTCGCGCGGTCGGTTCCCGATTCGAGGACGATGGCGCCCGCATCCTCGGCCTGGGTGCGGTAACCGGAGGGCAGCCGATCGAGCGTCCCTGACGCGACGATGCGGATTTCCCGTGCCCCCGGCGAGGTGGGAGTCTCGATCGGCTCGACCGCGGGAAGTTCCGCCGCGAGAGAGAGAAGTGACGGATGCCAGGGGGCCGAGACGGCACACCAGGTCGCCTGGGCCAGATTATCGGCCAGGTCGGCCCGCGGCTCCTTGCCGTCGTGAGGGATCAGGCTGATCAGCTTCCAGCCGGTGCGCGGAGCCAGCGGCTCGGGCTCCGGCTCCGGGGTCGTCCCGGGTTGCGAGCCGTCAACGGGCTCCGCCCCTTCGCTCTCATCGCGGACGCCACGAGGATCATCGCCGCCTGATCCGAACCGCGATGTCTGGGGAACGGACGCCCCGGACGCGGGCTCGTTCGCAGGGTGGAGGTCGGTCTCTGGCGGTCCAGGGGAGGGCATGCTCATGCGATCAGACTCCCAGGGCCGACTTGAGCTCGCGGAGCTCGCTGGTGAGTGCCTCCAGACGATCTCGCAGCTCCTCGACCTCCTCGCGCACCGCCGCGAGCTCCGCGGTCCAGGCCGGGGCGGCGGCCGCCAGATCGCCGCGCGCGGCCGAGACGCGGTGCGGGGCATCGTCATCACCGGCAGCCGCCGCACTGGCGAAGGCCTGCCGCACCTTTTCCAGCTCTTCGGGAGGGTAGAGCCCGTGGGTCGCCATGACCCCGCGCTTCTGGCCGGGAGGCGACAGGTAAACCACCAGGCCCCGGGGAGTCAGCCCCTCGAGCAGAGCCTGCAACGCGCCAAGGTCGGGCAGAGCCTCCATCCGGCTGACTCGAGCCCTCAGCTCTCCCTCGGTTTGAGGGCCGCGCAGCAGGAGCTCGATCAGGACCGCGAGCTCGGCCTTGTTGACCTTCAGCCAGTCATACAGGGTGTGCTTCCACCGCGGCACCCGGCCGCCGGCCTCCACCATGATGGCCGCCCCCTTCTTCCGCAGCGTCTGGAGGGTGTCCTCGACGTCGTCCTGGTCATAATTCGTGATCGGGTCGCGGTTCGATTTCTGGTTGCAGCCGGCCATGATGGCCGCGACGGTCATGGGGTAATACTCGGGCGTCGTCTTACCTTTCTCGGCCAGCACACCCACGACCCGGCGCTCATGGGGATTGAGTGGCGCCCAGGTTGCGCCCGGTCCACTCGTCGACTCGCTCTGGCTCATGATCAACTCGATCCTCGCTCGGAACACTGACGGTCGACGGCTGGACCTCCGGGCTCGAGGTCCAGGATCATGGCAGCTCGAGCCGGAGGGTCTCGCTGATCCGGTTCGTGAAATTGGCCAGGGCCACCGCGACGGCGAGCTCGACGATCTGTCGCTCGGTGAGCTTCTGCTTGAGCCGCTCGATCAGATCGTCGCTGACGACGACGTTCCGGGTGACCTCCTCGGCGTACTGCAGCACGTCCTGCTGAAGCTTGTCATAGATCTCGGTGCCAGCGTAGTTCTCGGTCTCGTTCGCCTGCCGCTCATCGAGTCCGGCCTTCCGTCCCGCCTTCTTGTGGTGCTCGAGACAGTATCCGCAACTGTTGATCTCGGAAGCCCGGATGTAGGCGAGCTCCCGAAGCTTCGGGTCCAGCTCGATCCGATTCAAGGCCCCGTTCAGCGCGATGAACCCCTCCAGCAGCTCGGGGCTGTGGGCGAGAACCCGGAGGAAGTTCGGCACGCTGTGCCCGCGGCCCTCGACCTTCTGGAAATGGGGCCTGATGCTCTCGGCGGCTTCCTCGGTGGAAACATATCGGACAAGCGCCATGGGATCGTCCTAGGATCAAGTGACTGGATGCTTGGTGGACAACAGGGGAGAGAGCGCGAGGCTTCTGCCGAGCCTCGAACTCGAGAGACCCGACGGGAGCCTCACGCTCGCGATCAAGAAAACGGTATCGGACCCCTTGCGAGTAGAGCAAGAGCTTATCCTAGCCGTGGCGGAGAGGTGCGTTCAAGGCGTCACCGGGGAGTCGGTCCAGGACGCGGTCATGATGCCGCGACGTGCAACCGCAAGCGGATTCATGAGAGCCGGTCAAGGCGACTGACAATCGCCTCGTACTGGGCGCGCGGATCAGCGGCGGGGTCCGGCCAGACCGTGAGAAAGCCGCGGTAGCCGATCTCCTCGAGGGCTCCGAGGTAGGCTTCCCAGTCAAGCACCCCCGGAGCGAACCCGAAGCCGCGGGGATGGGAGGCCGTTGTTCCTGGGCCGGGCGTACCGGCGGCATAGGCGTGTGCCACCCATGAGCCAAGCTCGTGGATCGTCGTCACGGGGTCCAGCCCCGCGCGGAGCAGGCTTGACGGGTCGATGCTGGCAGCCAGGCTGACGATGCCGAGAGCGTCGAGAAACGTCTTGAGCTGCTCTCCGGGCTCGGTGCCGGTCTCCAGCGTCAGGCGGATGCCGCGATGGTCGGCTCGCTGGCCCAATTCGGCGAGCGCCGTCGTGAGCGCGGCTCTTTGCTGCGGCTCCTCCTCGGAGGGCACGTGGCCGGCGCGGACGAGCACCAGCTTCGTCCCCAGCTCGTAGGCGAGGGCGAAAGCACCATCAGCGCGACGGATCCGCTCCTCAAGCTGATCCGTCGTGTCAAAACCGCGCCGGGTGGGGAGGCTGAGGGCCACGAGCGAGAGCTCGACCGTGCGGAGCACGTGGCGAAGCTCGCGGCGGCCTGTCTCGCCCAGCCGTTGCGGCGCCAGCTCGCCGATGGCCTCAATGACCACACCGCGGGCTCCCATCCGAGCCGCCTCGTGGATCTGATCGCGGAGCTGCCGATTGGAATCGAGCCGCAGGCCCAGGGGATGCCGAATCATCGCGCAGTGGTCCTTCATGGGGTGAACGAGGTGTTGCTCCGGTTTTCCCTTTGGAGATTCTCCCGCAAAGCCGCACAGACCGCAAAGGGAACTGGAAAGCAAGCCCGCGAAGGCAATGCCGGTCCGCGACTCGCGGAGATCACCTGTTGCCTTGCCGAGCCCGATCGATGGTCGCCCATCGGGTCCCCACGCCGCCGCGGGCGCTCTCGAGTGCCCGGGTTGAAGCAATCCGCGGGATTGACGATGATCGTTTCTCGGTGACGATCGCATTCTTCCGCCCAGCTCAAGAGATTCGTTTGAACACCATGGCGTCCCCGGTTCTGTCTTCGGTCGTGCATCAGGCTCTCGACCTGCCGGCCGATCGGCTGGCGGCAATGATCGGTGCATGGCCCGAGCCGGCGATCCTGGCGAGCGGGCCTGGTTTTGGCGAGGCCGGCCGGTGGAGCGTCTACACGGCCTTTCCCAGGCTCGTGTTTGAGGCCATAGACCGGCACTGGACGGTCCGGACGGATTCCGGGGCGTCCGAGGTCGGAGCAGGAGATCCGCTGACCGAGCTGGGGCGGATCGCTGGCCGCTTCGGGCTGGCACATCCCGCTGACCCCTCTGCTCCAGGCAGTTGCCCGTTTCATGGCGGACTCATCGGGTTCCTGGGTTACGACCTGGCTCCGCTCCTCGAGCGGCTGCCGCGGAAGGCGCCCCGCGACTCACGGTTGCCCGATCTTCGCATGGCCCTGTACGACACGGCGGTCACGGTGGATCACCACTCGGGGCGGGTCGTTCTCCGAGCCTGGGACCTGACCGGTGAAGGGCATCAGGCTGCCGAGCGGCGTTGTCGGTCCTGGCGCCGCGCCTTGCGAAGCGGGGCCGAGTCTCCCCGGCGGATCCGCACGTCGAGGCTGGGGCCGATCGTCAGCAGCCTCGGCCGCGACGCCTATCTCAAACGGGTTCGTCGGGCCCTCGATTACATCGCGGCGGGGGACGTGTTTCAGGTCAATCTCTCGCAACGGTTCACGTCCCACGGGTCGATCGAGCCGCTTGATCTGTTTCTCCGGCTGAGCAGGACCAGCCCGGCACCGTTCTCGGCATTTCTGAGCTGGGGCGACCTTGCGGTCATCTCCGCAAGCCCTGAGTGGTTCTACCAGTCTCGGGGAGATCTGGTGGTGACCCGGCCCATCAAGGGAACTCGGCCGCGGGGCGTTGATGTGGAGGAAGATCGCCGGCTGGTGGCCGAGCTCGCAGCCTCCCCCAAGGATCGGGCTGAGCTGACCATGATCGTGGACCTCGAGCGGAACGACCTGGGGCGGGTCTGCCGCTTCGGCACGGTTCGTGTGATCGATCCACTGGGGGTAGAGACCTTCGCCCAAGTCCATCACCTGGTTGCGACGGTCGAGGGACGGCTCCGCCCCGATATCGGCCCGGTCGATCTGATCCGTGCGGTCTTCCCCGGCGGGTCCATCACCGGGGCGCCGAAGATCCGGGCAATGGAGATCATCGACGAGCTGGAGCCGACGCGCCGAAGTGTTTACACCGGCGCGGTCGGCTACCTGAGCCGGGGGGGAGCCAGCGGCTTCAGCATCGCGATCCGGACGATCACTGTCGAGGGCAGCCGGGCCAGTTACCAGGTCGGCGGGGGAATCGTCGCCGATTCCGATCCCCGTTCCGAGTACGAGGAGACACTGCACAAGGGCCGGGGCCTGCGTGCGGTTCTCGAGGGGAAGGACGGACTCTGATGATCTGGGTGCGCGGCCAAATTGTCGCCGACGAAGCCGTGACGATCAGCGTTCTGGACCGCACCTTCGAGCACGGCCTGGGGCTCTTCGAGACCTTCCGGACATGGAACGGTCATCCCACTCTGTTGCCGCGCCACCTGGACCGGTTAACCTGTTCCGCCGGCGAGCTTGGCCTGCCGCTCGATCGGGCGGACCTTCCCGACCCTACAGCCGTCGCGGACCTCTTGCGCTGAGGGCCGCAGCGGCGACGCTGCGTTCCGGATCACCCTCTCCGGCGGGATCTCCCCATCGCATGGCTCGACCCTCTGGATGAGAGCGTTCCCCTTGCCCCCCCCGGTTTCTCAGGACGGTGCGGTGATCGGCCCTCTCTGGCCGGCGCGCTCGGACCCGCTGACGGGTCACAAGACCATGAACTACTGGTCCAACCGGCTCATGTACGAAAACGCCAGGAGCGGAGGCTTCGATGAGTGCGTGACCATCTCACCGGACGGCCAGCTCTGGGAAGGCAGCCGCACGAACCTCTTCGTGGTGGGGGACAGGCAACTCCTGACTCCACCTTGCTCTGGCCGAGTCTTGCCCGGGATCATGCGGGGCCTGATCCTGGAGCGGGCAGGCCGGCTGGACCTGGAAGTCCGGGAAACGCCGCTGAGTCTCTTCGATCGGCTGTTCCAGCCGGATGAGGTCTTCCTGAGCAACTCGGTCAGGGGGATCATGGCAGTTGGACGGTGGGGCGAGGCGCGGTTTCCAGCGCCCGGCCCGGTCACCCGACGCCTCTGGGAGGACATTCTGCCCTGGCTCGAGTCGGGAGGGACGACATGAGGACCGTGGGGGAAATCGCCGGATGGCTCGAGGGGTTCGCCCCGTCGAGGCTGGCCGAATCATGGGACAATGTGGGATTGCTCTGGGGCGATCCCAATGCCCAGGTGGCCCGACTGATGACCTGCCTGACCGTCACCAGGGCCACTGCCTCCGAGGCGATCGCCGAGCAGGCCAACCTGATCGTGAGCCACCATCCCATCCTGTTCCGCGAGGTCAAACGGATCCGTTCCGATCTCCCCGCCACCGGTCCCTTGTGGCTGCTGGCGCGGGCGGGCATCGCCGTCGCCAGCCCACACACGGCCTTCGACAGCACCGCCGGAGGCATCAACGATGGCCTCGGCCACCGGCTCGGACTCGTGGAGATGATCCCGTTGCGGCCGCTGGCCTCGCCTGCCGCCTACAAGATCGTCGTCTTCACACCCGAGTCTGATCACCCGGCCGTGCTGGCCGCTGCCTTCGAAGCCGGCGCCGGGCATATCGCGGCCTACACCGAATGCTCGTTCGCGACCGCCGGGCAGGGGACATTCTTTGGAACCGAGGAAACCAGCCCTGCCGTGGGCCGGAAAGGCCAGCGGGAGACCGTCGATGAGCTCCGGGTGGAGATGATCTGCCCGGGAGCACGCCTTGCCCCCGTCCTGGCCGCGATCCGGTCCAGGCACTCGTACGAGGAGCCGGCGATCGACGTTTACCCCCTCCACGATCCCTCATCCCGGTCGGGATCGGGTCGCATCGGCCATCTTCCGGAGCCGCGGACCCTCGAGGAGTTTGCTCTCTTCGTCTCCCGCGCACTCGGTCATGTCCCCGTCCAGATAGCCGGCGATCCCCGAAAGATGATCCAGCGAGTGGCGATCGCCTGCGGCGCGGGCGACGACTTCCTGAGCGATGCGGTACAGGCCGGGGCCGATGTCCTTCTCACCGGAGAGGTACGGTTTCATCGCGCCCTGGAGGCGGAATCACTCGAGATCGGCCTGATCCTGGCCGGTCACTACAGCACCGAACGCCCGGGCGTCGAGGATCTTGCAGAACGAATTGCCCGCGTATTTCCGGACCTGACTGTCTGGCCAAGCCAGCACGAGCGCGACCCTCTCCAGCAGATTCAGGGGAGCAAACCGTCCCACGCGCCTGTGCAAAATCGCAAATAAACACCCCGTATCCGGGAGATGGACGTGCGTCAGCCCACCGATCAGGGCACAAAATCCCCCGGACCGGTGCTTTGGCTCGGAGAAAGACCCCAGGAGTGGCCCCAGGGAAAGAGATCAGGAGTCCTCTGGATGAGAGCGAAGGTGACGAGTCATCGCACCGCGCGGGCGTGAGCGAGAAGGGGCCCGATCACTTCTTCTTGGACTTGGGGCCGCCGGTGGTTTCCACCGTGTCTTCCTCTTCCTCGAGTTCCACCGCCTCGCTCGAAGTTCCCTTGCCAGTTCGCGTGGTCGGGACGGCCAGATACATCTGGTGCTCCCACTGGCCTGACCAGAACTGACCAGCCCACCGCTGCAATGAGATTGCGCGGACGGTCGGGCGATCCTCGTCGCGGATCACCTCACCCCATGCCCCCGCGTAGGCGGCGCGAACCTGCGAAGAGCTTTCGCCGACACAGAGCAAACGCTCGCCATTGGGAGCCAGACATGCAACGGCTCGCCAGTCCTGTGCACCACTCGTACCATTACTCATTGTTGTTCATCCCCGCCCGGTACTTTGGTGCCCAGACCGCCTTGTCATGGGTCTGCTCGTCATCGTGGCACCGGGACTTGGTCATCTAGGAGAATCCTCATTACAGATCCGGCAGCATCATGCGCTCATCCAGATCGTTACCCGAAACTTCGAGAGTCGATTGCCTCGATCCGAAAGCAAATCCCGAACCGCACCGAAATCATCCGGGCGTGCATGAGCGCCTCAGAACCAGGACCTGTCCGAAGAAAAGTCACGCGGGCGGGCAGATTCGGGTCGGAGAGGCAGGGCAAGGCAACTGCGGCTCGTCCTGCGAGGCGAGCGGCGGATTCCTCACCACAAAACCGCTCCACGATCTCGACGTAAGAATTGTAGCGTTTTGAAGAAGCTGCGGCGAATGAATTCGGGAAAAATCTTCCCCGACGACGATTCTTCCTTTTCGGAGAGCTCAACTCCTGCGGCTTTGAACGTCGAGAACCCGTCTCGAGAGCCAGCCGTCGGGAGCGAAGCCGCCAACAAGTACTCAGAAGAACCCAAAAACTCGCCAGACTAGGCCTTGCCTCCGGGGCTGGTCACGCCGAAGGTGCCGGGAGCCTGAGGAGTACCTTGCCGCCACGAGCCACGGCATCGGCGCGATGCACCGCCGCCTTGATGTCTGCGAGAGGATAGGAAGGGCCGAGATCGGAGGCCAGCACTCCCTGGCGAATCAAGGCGGCGATCTCGCGGAACAAGAGCAGCGACGAGGGAATCGATCGATCCCTCATCCAGTGGCCGAGCCAGAATCCCTCGACAACCTTGCGACCCGAGATCATGTGTCGGGGATCGAGCTGAATGGGTTTTCCGGAAAGGGTTCCGTACAGGACCATGCGGCCACCGGAGCCCAGCGATTGGAAGACCCCGGTTCCGGTCTCTCCACCGATTGGGTCAAGGGCGTAACGCACACCTTCGTCCCCCGTGATCCGCTTGATCTGCTCCTCGATCGGGCCCTCGGAGGAGCTGATCACTGCATCGGCTCCCAGCCGGGTAAGTTCCTCCTTGGCTTCGCTACGCCGGACGACATTGAGCGTCTTGAAACCGTCGTGCCGGCCCAGCTTGATGATCATCTTCCCCAGGGTCGAGCCGGCGGCCGATTGTAGCAGCCACTCGCCCCGCGGCACGCCCAGGACGTGCCGCACCAGGGCCAGCACGGTCGCGGGGTTCACGAAGAAGGTCGCGGCCTGCTCATCGGGGATGTCGGAGGGAATGGGCCGGGCCTGTCGCGCCGGGATCACGGCGTACTCGGCCCAGTTCCCTCCCGCCGAGTTGATCACCGCCACGCGCTTGCCCAGTGCCCACTTGCCGAGCAATCCCGGCCCGGCCCGGTCCACGATCCCGACCCCTTCAAAGCCCGGCGAGGCCGGCAGCCGGGGAAGGACTCCGTAACGCCCGCGGACGACCAGCAGATCGGAGGGATTGATCGGGCTGGCGATCATCCGCACCCGCACCTCGCCGGGGCCCGGCTCGGGCTCGGGAACGTCACGGACGCTCAGAACTTCGGACGGCTCTCCGAACGACTCAAAGACCGCGGCTTTCATTCCGTTTCTCTCGCTGGTGCCGTGGAAAGGCTCAGGGCCGGCTAGAACCGGGTCGTCTCCCTTGGGGGGAGCATCGACGTTCGCTATCTTAATAGGAACCCACCGATAAACCCACCGGGAACACTCGCATGGCCCAATCGCACGATCTCCTCGTCTCGACCCAATGGCTGGACGCCCACCTGGATCAACCCGACCTGCGCGTGGTCGACGTGCGCGGTTATGTGGTGACCCGGCCGATCGAACCGGGTGTTGAACACGCCGACTATCGTGGAGCGACGGATGAATACCTTCATGCTCACATCCCTGCCGCGGTCTATGTCGACTGGACTCGGGACATCGTCGATCTCGATGACCCGATCCCGGCTCAGATCGCACCGCCGGAGCGGTTCGCGGAGTCGATGGCCGAGCGCGGGATCGGCGATGAGACCCACGTCATCGCCGTTGACCATAGCGGGGGACAGTTCGCGTGCCGGCTCTGGTGGGCCCTCACATACCATGGCCACGACAAGGTCAGCGTGCTCCAGGGGGGTTGGAACCGATGGGTCGATGAAGGCCGGCGGGTTGAAGCTGGCCCCGTGGTGTTCCCCCGCGCCGAGTTTACGCCGCGGGTCCGCCCTGAGCTCCGCCTCACCGCCGAGCAGCTTGCCGCTCGGCTGGGTCAATCTGGTCTTCGATTGATCGACGCCCGCGATGCCGGCCAGTACACCGGCGCCCGGCGCCGAGGCCCCCGCGGCGGCCACATCCCCGGCGCCCTGAATCTCCCGCGCGAGCTCTTTTCTCTGACCAAGGAGGCTTTCTCCCCGTCGATGAGCTTCGCAGCCGGATCGAGCAAGCCCGGATCTCGCCCGACCGGCCGGTGGTTGCGTACTGCAATGGTGGCGTGGCCGCGACCGTCGTCCTCTTCAACCTGGCACGCCTCGGCTACACAAACCTCGCCAACTACGACGGCTCATGGAACGAGTGGGGGACGAGGCTCGACCTGCCCGTGGAATGATCGTCCGGATACGAACAGCGTTAGGCATCGCTCACGCCCCCCGTTCGCCGCTCCTGGTCCCGGTCGGGGCGGAAATCGCGTCTCCCGCGCGGTTGGGAGTTGGATGAAGCCCAGGGGGATCCTACGATGACTGTCACATGAGAGCGCTTCGAGTTGCGTCCGACCCAGGTGATGGAGGAACGGACGATGAATCGCCTTGCGTTTCTGACCTGCACTGCCGCTACGTCTGCATTGACTACTTCCGTGGCAGCGGCCTCACCCGGCCACTCCCGCAAGATCGGGGCGAAGCGGCTAAGACCTTTGTCATGGGCGCCCGTTGGTTCCTTCTGCGCCAGCGCTGACCTGTTCCCCATCCGATGTGAGCGAGCCACGCGATCCCACGGAGCGGTGCAGTGGGGGCCAAGGGTGCGGTTTCGTAACCTCCCGGTTTCCCTGTTGGACGTATCTGGCCAAGGGCTCCATGAGCGGATGCTCCCGTAGTCGAACGAAGCAGGGAACTTAGGTCGGTCGCAGTCGGACCTGCTGCGTCTTTGACTCGGGGACGGGGATCGTCGGACCTAGCGCCGTATGGTGAGGCACCGCTTGGGCAATGATGTCAAAGGCAGCAGGAACGCGAATTCGGAAATCGACAGCAGTACGGCAGTCCTCGACCGCCCGACGCACGCGGGCCAGGGATGATCGGTCAGCAGTTACTACGCTTTTTCCGGGACTTCGCCCGGAAGAAGTGGCCCCTGCGGGGCAGTTCTCCTGGCTACAATGGCGTTCTCCACGTTGTGCTTCAGGAGTCCTCCCATGTGTCTTCCTCCGCCAGGGCGCAGACCCAGTCGCAAGCAAGTGCTCCAGGTCGAACTGACCTTGTTCGGTCCTGATCCCCTCAGCCAGCATTACGGGCCTCGGCTCGAAGGAGTCTACGATTGCGTTGATCGCTTGACGATCAACGCCTACTTCCCCATCGCGCAGGCCCCGGGGGGCTTCCGCACGTGGTGGCGGGACCTGTTCGACTCGGACGATAACCTCGACAATACCCATTTGATGCGCCTGGCCGGACGCTTCAGCCGCCGCATGCGCGGCTGGGCCAAGAAGCACGGAATCCCGGTCATCGATTGCCGCGCCGGCGAGCGGAAGCATGAGATCGGCGAACAGTACCTGCCCACCGATCCCACACGCACCGGGATCTTCTGCGTCTTGGTCAACCGCGCCCCGGCCCCCATCTGGGACGTGCAACGCTACGGCGACAACGGGATCAACCTGCGCCGCAAGGAGCCTTTCCCCTACGTCAATCACTACTCGTTCCATATCTGGGATGCCGACTGGGGTCATCTGACCATCCGCATGTGCGGCCATCCCCCGTTCAATGCCATGGTCATCCTCAACGGCCACGAGTATGTAGCCAACCAGGCGTCGTGGCAAGGAATCCGCTTCACCAAAGAGGGGAACTGTTTCACCGACTGGGACCACGCCGCGGAGTTGAATCAGGTCGCAGACACCTTGCGTCAGCCCGACGCGATAGGGCGCCTGGAGCAGGTCCTGCGGCGTTGGCTTTCCCAGTGCCTCTGTCTGGCCTTGGATGTGGCTGAACAGAAGAAGATGCATTGCCAGTACGCGTTCTCGATCTACCAGGTCGAGTACAGCCGGAATCTTCTGTTCCGGCGCGGCCGGGATCTGGAAGTCGTCTTCCAGGGGCTGATCGATCGCACCCGAGCCGCGTTGGATCTCAAGACCGTGACGACGATCTTCGGTTACAAGCATCGTCCCAATACCCGGGAACGGACGGATCGAGAACCCCGTTTGCGCGTCGTGACCGAGAGACCTACGTATGATCTGACGGTGTTCAAGATCCACTGCGGGAGCTTGACGCTGAAGATGTATACCAAAGGCGGTCGCGTCTTGCGGACGGAAGTGATCGTGCACAACCTCCGGGATCAACAGCGGTGGCATCGTTCGCTGTCGGCGTTGCCGGAGATCGCGGGGCACTTGAGGGACATCCTGGAGCGGTTCCTGGCGGTAGTCCGGTGCGTGGACGCAGCCACGCTGGATGATGGGACGTTGGAAGCCTTGCCCTTGCCATCGCAGGTGGGCCGGAGCCATGTGGCGGGGATCGATGTGAACCGGCCGCGGATGGCGGCGGTGTTGCAAGCGGTGGTGGTGCTGTCAAGTCGTCCCGGTGGTCTGATCAGCCGGGAGTTGGCGGCCAAAGTTCGGGAGCTGACGGGTCAGAACGAGGCGGAGTACGGTCCGCGGCAGGCGTCGTATGACCTGAAGAAACTGCGAGGCAAGGGGTTGGTGGAGCGGCAGGCGAAGTCGCGGCGTTACGCGGCCACGGAGCCGGGCCTGCGGACGATGGCCGCGGTGGGGATCGTGCGTGAGCAGGTACTCAAGCCGATCTTGGCCAAGGCGTGCCAGCCCGAACCCCATCCCCCGCTTCCCCCTGAAAATCGCGGCCCCTTGGAGAATCATTATCAGGCGATCCAAGACGAGGTCCGCAAGCTGTTGCAGACACTCAAAGTACCAGCGTAGAAAGAACGACAACAAATTGTCGATGTGCGGCCCATAAGGGCTCGATGTGCGGCCCATAAGGGCCTACAGGACCCGGACGAACCGCCGTGAGCCGGCCACGGTGCCGTGGTGTTGTTCCACTCGGCGCGGAACTCAGCGAAGCAGGCGGGGAGCCTCCAGTCCCAGCACATCGGCGATGGTCGAGTGCGGCTGCCTTGCGACCCAGGATCGCAAGGTAATGGAGTGGATCGAGGACCAGTATGTCGGGCCGTGGAGACCGCGTGGGTCGCGACGACCTGGTCTTCGGCCACGATCACGCCCCGGTCGACATAGCCATTGGCCTTCACTATACGAAATGCGAACAGGCGAGGGACGCTGTAACGATTGCGATCGAACGCGACGGTCTGATACTTGTCTATCGGAACTGCAAGACGGGTAACGCAGGGGTCGAACTGATGGTTGGGAAGCGGTGCCGCGTCGCCAGATTCTAGTACCTCATTTTCCTTTTTACCCTGCAAGGATCTTCTCCCCGGTGTACGGGGGTAGACCGGAAGGCACCGAGCAGAGGACCATATCTTGCTCGTCCATGAGCCTAGCTCTTGAAAGAAGGTTGCTTACGGGTATGTGCGAGTTGAAGGCCGCAGTTCCCGTCAATCCACCAACAACACCCTGACCCTTCGCCTGGCATTACTCAGCCCGCGGGCGGCGTCCGCCCACGCCCGGTCTTCCGTAGTGCCACGACCAAGTACGCGGGCGTCCAGATCAGGCCCGTCATAGACGAACCAGCAGCACCGATGAATCGGTGCGGATTGCCGGAGGGGCAGCACCTCCTCGACGGCCTCGGCCTCGGGGTAGTTGCTGACAACCACATCTCTGTCACGCATGTGTATAGCTCCCAGACGAAGTGAGGTGACGGAAGAGCTCGCGGATGCAGCAGCGAGAGATGCGGAGAACACTTCCTAGCTTACAGCGTGCCAATGCTGACGAAGTCACCCCGGGCCAACGGTCGGATTGGGCGGGTAATTTGCTCTCTGCCGTTCCGCTATCGCGTCACACCGCGGCGAGACATTGCGCCTCACCCTGCTATGGTTGTCGTCGCAAGTCTTATGAACGAGGACAGTTAGGGAAGGCCATTAATTCGTTCGGAGCGACATGTGTCCGAGGGCGTGAGATTTGCCCGAAGACCAGACTGGAAAAGTGGTTGCGGCGAATAGTTTCGACGCAACCATGATGTCTACCCCGTGCGACCACGCCACATCGTGTAACACCGATCGACTTCACGCAAGTACGTTGCGCGTCGAGCAGGGTGAATTAGCGCGCCCGCCATGCTGCCACCTGGCTCAGGCCCAGGACTGGGTCTCCGCTGATGCTCAAAACCGGCTCTGAATTCCCGCTCGGTATCACCGGATCTTCCACCGCGGGAATACTCTTGATCACACGGATCTGAGACCCTTCCTCGTAACATGCATCCGCTCGTGGAGCTTCCACGGGAATCAGTGGGTCCTCATGCGTGCCTTCGAGATTCATACGGAGTCTCTCCATCCAATGGCGGACCTCCTTATGATTATCATCGAAGTCTGCGCAGGTCCGTTGCTGGATGCGTCCCGGGATGCCTCCACGGCCCGACGCACCAGCTCTCGGAGGTCGGCCCCCTCCTGATCCGGCTCCATGAGCAGGCGGAGGGCAGCGGCAGGAGTGATATCCAACGGCGCTGCCTTCACGCGTGGGATGTGCTACTCGAAAGATGGGTCGGCATCGCCGGGCAACCTTGACGAGGAGGGGCATTCCCTGTCATGTCTTACGGCAATCGGGGATGATCCTGGCTGGGAACCGTCAGTGTCAGGTGACACCTCCCGGTGCCCCATGACATTGCCGCCGGAGTTGCGGCAGGTCATCGAGGCGTGGCAGTCCCTGCACCGCCATGTCGTGCATGCGGTCCGGGCAGAACGCCTAAGGAGAGAGCTTAAACTGACGCCTCCGAGATGAGTGCTTGAATCTGGAATTCTTCGCAAATCGCCATGAGGCGATGGCCCTTGAGGGATCGAGGGTCGGAGTGTTTCTGCGCCGTAGGAAGAACTCGATCTCGCTGGTATTGATCGTCAGGACTGGTCGAGGTCGTGGCCCGACCTCATCCGATCCAGTCCTCGGCGATTTTCCAGGGCGAGCTTTCCAGGGAAGTTCGGCCCGAAGTCGCTCCCGGCGCTCTTCTCGCGCACGAAGCTTGTATGTACTGTAGTATAGATATAGGCCGATCGGTTCGGCCGGTCCCCGCAACTGCCGTCCGGGGTGGATCGTGGTCGCCGGCCCGGAGTCACGAGCCCGCTCCCGCTCACCGGACGCCGATCACTGCTGGAGGGGTGTCGGAGAGATGGCCGACGTCAGGGTCGCATGAGGGTCGTGCTCGCCGAGAAGCCGTCGGTCGCCCGTGAGCTGGCGTCCTTCCTTGGCGCCACGCAGCGGCACGACGGTTACTACGAGGGCCGGGGCTACCAGGTCACCTGGGCCCTGGGTCACCTGGTCACCCTCAAGGAGCCGCAGGACTACGACCCGGCCCTGAAGCATTGGTCGCTGGAGACCTTGCCGTTCGTGCCCGAGCGGTTCGGGCTCAAGCCCCTCGACCAGAAGGGGGCCGGCAAGCAGCTGGCGGTCGTCCGCCGCCTGTTCCGGTCCGCTGATGAGTTGATCGCCGCCACCGATGCCGGCCGCGAGGGCGAGCTGATCTTCCGCTACATCGTTGAGCTGACCGGCTGCGCGGGCAATCCGGCACAGCGGCTGTGGCTCAACTCGCTGACTCGCGAGGCGATCCGCGCGGCTTTCGAGCCGCCTCCGGCCGCTGTCCAACTACGACGCGCTGTACGCGGCGGCCCGGTGCCGCAACGAGGCCGACTGGGTCGTCGGCCTGAACGCCACCCGCTACTACACCGTCCGCTACCGCGCCGGCGGCCTGCTCTGGAGCGTCGGCCGGGTCCAGACGCCAGTGCTGGCCATGATCGTCCGCCGCGACGACGAGATCCGCGGCTTCAGGCCCGAGCCGTTCTGGGAGCTGCTGACCCGATACCGCGACGTCGTTTTCAAGTTTGCGGGCGACCGCTTCGTCAGGGAGGAGGACGCCCGGTCGGTGCTGCGGCGCGTGCAGGGACATCCCTTCGAGGTCCTGGGCGTCGAACGTAAGCCGGAGCAAGTCCAACCGCCGCAGCTCTACGACCTGACCGAACTCCAGCGGGACATGAACCGGCGTTTCGGACTGTCGGCTGACGCGACGCTGAAGACGGCGCAGATGCTATACGAGGCCAAGGTCATCTCGTACCCGAGGACCGACTCGCGCTACCTGGGCTCGGACATGAGAGCCGAGATCCCCGGCATCCTGGAGGATCTCCGGGCCATCCGGCCGGACGAGATCGGCAAGCTGGATCTGGGCGCCCTGACCTTTACCGGACGGATCATCAACGATGCCAAGGTTGGGGACCACCACGCGATTATCCCCACCGGCAAGCGACCAGGGGCCCTCTCGCCGGTGGGCCAGAAGATCTACGACGTCGTTGTTACCCGCCTGATCGCCGCCTTCTACCCGGCCTGCGCCAAGGAGGTGACGACCGCCGCCGGAGTCTCGAACGGGGTGCCGTTCCGGGCCAGGGGCGTGCGAGTGCTCGAGCCGGGCTGGACCGCACTCTACCCCCGCAGCGATGACGGACATCGAGAGGACGAACAGGATTTGCCCGAGTTCCGCCCCGGCGAGAGCGGCCCGCACGAGCCGACTGTCCGGAGGGGCGAGACAGCGCCGCCGAAAGCCTATACCGAGGCAAGCCTGCTGGGGGCGATGGAGACGGCCGGCAAGCTGGTCGAGGACGAGCAGCTCAAGGAGGTGCTCAAGGAGAAGGGCCTGGGCACGCCCGCGACGCGTGCCGCCATCATCGAGACCCTGCTGGAGCGGGGCTACATCACGCGGGAGAAGAAGACACTGCTGGCGACAGACCTGGGCCGTTACCTGGTAGCCTTGGTCCAGGATCGGGGCCTGAAGAGCCCCGAGCTGACCGGCGAGTGGGAAGCGAAGCTGCGCGAGGTCGAGCGCGGCCGGCTGGACCCCCGTCGGTTCATGGCGGAGATCGTCGGGTACACCGGTGAGGTGATCCGTTGCGGCGATGCGACCTCGATCGACGAAGGGCGGCTCGGCGACTGCCCGCGTTGCGGCCGCCCGGTGATCGCGGGGAAGCGAGGTTTCGGTTGCTCCGGGTGGCGGAAAGGCTGCCCATTCGTCCTGTGGCGAGAATACAAGGGACACGCGCTCGAGGACGACCAGATCCGACAGCTCTTGCAGCGACGCGTCTTGCTCGGGCCCCTCGTGTTCGGGGAGTCAGGCGAGGTCGTCCTCCAGTTGCTCGACAACGGCGAGTTGACGGAGATCCCGATTCCGGTCGGGGGGCAGCGGCGGCGGGCCCGGGAGACGGGACTCCGGCACGCCGGCGGGCGGACACGGACGCAGTGGCGCGAAAAGGCCTCCGGCGAGTCCGAAGAGGCTCGGCCCCGAGGACGGCCGTCGGGCTCCGGTGCGGTCACGCTGGGCCCATGCCCCCTCTGCGGCTCGGAGGTCTTGGATCAGGCGAAGAGCTACGGCTGCAGCGGCTGGCAGCGTGGGTGCAAGTTTGCGATCTGGAAGACCATCGCCGGCAAGCGAATCACGGCGCGCACGGCCCAGGCCCTCCTGAGACAGGGTCGCAGCCCGGTGCTCAAAGGTTTCGCGTCGAAGTCCGGTAAGCCATTTGAGGCGCGTTTGAGACTGGAGGGAGGCGAGGTCCGTTTCGACTTCGGCTCCTGATCGCATCGCCTCGGGTCCCGAAGGATCATCTTCGACCGGCGGAGCCGATGCCTCTCGTCGGCGGGAGATCGGGTCGGGCGATTCGACACCGGACCGGCTCGATACCCACTTCCGGTGCGAAGCGGAGCTTGCCGACGAACTCGCGTCACGCTGCATGGCGCAGCGAGCCCACGGTCACCCAGAAGCGTAGGGCCTGGGTCGTTTTCAGTACCTGCGCGAGTTCATTGGGCTGGCTGTCTGGTGCAACCGAGGGTGCAACCAGGATCGCGGCTTGTCGTAAGTCAAAGCGGGCGAAGGGATTCGAACCCTCGACGTCCAGCTTAGGAAGATGCCAAACCCCTTTCCCGAATTCGCCGACAAAACAGGGAAAAGATGCGTAATCCCTGGAACTTCATGCACCCGTTGCCGCCGGACCGTTCCAGCATTCCCCCCCCAAAATCCGTGACGGTCAGAATCCAGAGCGACCCGGCCCGGAACCCATGATGCTGACGTAGTTTCCTGGCCGATCTAATCGATGTCGATTTCGGAAATCTCGGTTCCTGCCTTTTCATGGCCTCGCCCGGCCCCGCGGAAATCGAGATGAGTCTCGGGCAACCGATTCAGACCGGTCCTCAACATCATCCGAAAGGGCATATCATGCAATTCGAGATCGTTTATCTTCTATGGTTTCTCCTGATTGGGTTAGCCGCTGGCTGGCTAGCCGGACAAATCCTCAAGGGGGGCGGGTTCGGCCTTTGGGGCGACCTGATCGTCGGGGTCATCGGGGCTCTGCTGGGCGGCTTCTTGTTTGACCTCCTGGGAATCAGCGCGGGGGGGCTCCTCGGGAGCCTGATTACTGCGACCGTTGGCGCAATTGTCCTCCTGCTACTGCTCCGGCTGATAAAGAAGGCTTAATGTTGCCGTAGCTTCCAAACTCCCCACGAAATCCGTAGGCCTCGCCAGTTGATGCGCGGCCATCGGCTAGCCGGGGCGGCCCCGTCCGGCACGAGGGCGGTCACACCCCCGTCCGGCGCACCAACTGGCGAGCGATAGGAAAAAATCGACATTCCTGCTGAGACTTTTGACTTTCACGTTATACCCTGAATACTCTTGCTCCCCGTCCGTAACTGTCTTCCCAGGAGAACTTCCAAGCAATCCCGCAAGGCGAAGCGACGCCAATTCTGTATCGAAGTGCTGGATGAGCGGATCCGCCTTCCATACTGCAAATATTTCCACCTCCCATACTCGCCGTCACAACGCCACCATCCGGGTTCCCGCGGATGTGACGCGTCTTCCGGGTCAGGCCTGCGTGAACGGGATGAGCGGCCACGCCTCTTCTGCATCCTCGGGGGTCGTCAGTTGCAAAGTATGAGGCTGATGTGAAGTCGGTCTTGACAGGATGTTCGTGGCTTGTGGAGATGTCGTGTGCACCGCATAGGGGACGTAGCGATTTTGATGCCCTAGAGGCGGTTTACCCATGTGTTGCGCACAGCTGCGCGAGCTGGAACCAGCCGATGATGTCCTGGGTGGTCACCTTTTCGAGCGCCTCTCCAGGGCCTCGTAGATGGCATCCTTGTTCCGCGCCGCGACCCGGCGGAGGTACGCCTGGACCTTCGACCAGAGTCTCTCGATCGGCGTGGAGTCCGGGCTGTAGGGCGGCAGGGGCAGGAGCCTGGCACCGCCCGCCTGACGGCCGCCGCCGCGGCATAGGCCTGATGGGGGGACAGGTTGTCCCAGACGACCACGTCGCCGGCGTGCAGCTCCGGCACCAGCACCTGCTCGACAGACGACTCGAACGCCGCAGTGTCGGTCGACCCCGGGAACACCAGCGGGGCACGTACCCCGTCCCGACCCAACGCGGCGATCACGGTCAGCGATTCCCACGAGCCGGGGGCCGAGCCGACGGCCCGCTCGCCACGCGGGGCCCAACCGTAGGCCCGGGTCATCGCCGTGGTCACCCCCGACTCGTCCACGAAAAGCAGCCGTTTCGGCTCGACCCGCTTCACCTTCCTCGGGAACGACCGCCGCTTCTCCTGGACGTCGGGCCGGTCGCGCTCGTCGGCGTGCTGGGTCTTCTTCTTGCAGGTCAATCGCTGTCGCCGCAGGGCGCGCCAGATCGTCGTCAGGCTGCAGCTGAAGCCGCCCCGCTGCTTCAGTTGGTCCAGGGTGTCGTCGTTGTGCTCCCGGACCAGATCTTCCAGGCGCCGCAGGTCGTCCGGGCTCAGCACGGGGGTCGGGCCGCCCCCGTGCGGCTCAGGGGCCAATGTATCCTTCTGGCGCCGCCGCTGCAGCAGCCGGGAGACGAACGAGACGCTGACTCGGAAGAGGCGGGCGATCTGCGCGTGCGGGCCCTCGTCCTCATCCACGGCCGCCGCGACCCGCTCCCGCAGGTCTATCGAATAGGGACGCATGGCAGGTAGCTCTTGATTCGTTGCCGTCTCCTTCCTCGATCGTGTCCTTCTATGTGAATTGTTTCTGTCCGCAACCCGAATGCAAACCGCTCTAGAATTCGAAATCCTGTATGTCCCCTTTTCCCACACGCTATGTCCCCTTTTCCCACACGCTTTTCGCACTCCCTTGGCATAGATCAACAGGAGCTAGATGCGTCCCACATCGGTCTGCTGGAAGTAAAATCGCCCTCACTCCGCCGCTCACACCGAAGGACATGACACCGAAGGACACTGCGATCGGCGGCCGTCTCCGCATCAGACAGTCACGACGATTTTGCCGATCTGCTGGTTCGACTCCAGGTAACGGTGAGCCTCGACGATCTCCTCGAGCGGGAAGGTCTTGGCGATGATCGGCTTGAGGCTCCCTTCAGCGAGCCCTTCGTTGACGAATTTCTTGCCTCGGTCCAGACGTTTTGGATCGCTCGTGATTTCCATCATCACATAGCCGCGAATCGTGAGCCACTTGCCCAGGACTTCCATCAAGGGCAGGGGAGTCGGCTCAGTACTTAAAGCACCGTAGAGGAAAAGAGTGCCCAGATTGGCCGTTGCCCGAGCGAGCTTTGTAATGGTCGGGCCGCCGACGGGGTCGAACACGACGCGGGCTCCGTGGCCCTTGGTGATTCGCAACACCTCTTCGACCAGGTCCTGCTCATCGGTCGCGATCGCGTGAGCCGCCCCGGCGTCCAGGATGGCCTGCCGCTTCGACCGGCTACGCGTCAGGGCGACCGGAGCCGCCCCGACCTTGTTCGCGATCTGGATCGCCGCAAGGCCGACGCTACTTGAAGCGGCAGGAATCAGGATCGTATCGCCGGACTTCAGATCGGCAATGTCGATCAAGGCACCGTAGGCGGTCAGGTATTGCATCCAGACCGCCGCCGCCTCGACCCACGAGAGCGAAGCTGGATGATGGCTCACGGCATGGACCGGGGCGTTCGCGAGGTCGCCGTAGAGCCCGTAGGCGTTCAGCGAGAAGCTCGGAATGGTGCTGACCGCATCGCCGATTTTGAAACCCTGGACATCCGGCCCGATCGCGGCAACAGTTCCCGCCGCCTCGTACCCCAGTCGAGCGGGAAGCTTGGGTTCTTCCAGATACTGGCCGCTCCGAAACATAGCCTCGGCGCGGTTGAGCCCCAACGCGTGGATGCGGATCTGAATTTCACCCTTCCCGGGTGGAGGGACCTCGATCTCTTCAATCTTGAGGACTTCAGGCCCACCGGTCTCATGAAATCGCACGACTCGCGCCATGTCCCCCTCCTTCTATGGGTCATTCGACGGCAGACGGTCTTCAGGGATTCTAGCGGACGCGGCAACCCCGATGATGCGCCGTACGCTCCCGGAGGCCGGGCGTAGACGTCCGGTTTAGGTGGCACCGCATAGGGGGACATAGGCAACCGCATAGGGGGACATAGCGCTTTTTGATGCCCTAGAATTCGAAATCTGTATGTCCCCCTTTCCCTGTATGTCCCCCTTTCCCTTTTCGGGTGAGCCGCCCTTCTCTTGTACCGACCGGGCGGGGGCGGAGGAACCCGGTCTCTCACCGCTCCTCGATCGGCACGTACGCGGTCTCTCCCGGGCCAGTGTAGAGCTGGCGGGGCCGGGCGATCCGGATGCTCGGGTCGTCGGCCTGCTCCTTCCAGTGCGCGATCCAGCCGGGCATCCGGCCGATCGCGAAGATGACCGTGAACATGTTCCGCGGGATGCCGATCGCCCGCATCAGGATGCCGTTGTAGAAATCGGCGTTGGGGAAGAGCCTGTGGTCGATGAAGTAAGGATCCTTGAGGGCCCGCTCCTCGAGCTGGAGGGCCACGTCGAGCAACGGGTCGCGCACGCCGAGATGGTCCAGCAGCGTGTCGGCAGCGCGCTTGAGCAGCCGCGCGCGGGGGTCGAAGTTCTTGTAGATCCGGTGGCCGAAGCCCTTGAGCCGGAAGCCGCTCGTCTTGTCCTTGGCCTGCGCGATGGCCTGGTCGATCGTCATCTCGCCGCGGTGGATGGCCTCGAGCATGTCGACAACGGCCACCGTCGCACCGCCGTGAACCGGACCCCAGAGGGAGCAGATCCCCGCGGCGCACGAGGCGAACAGATTGGCGCGGCTGGAGCCGACGATGCGCACGGTGGTGGTGCTGCAGCCCTGCTCATGGTCGGCGTGCAGGATCAGCACCACGTTGAGGGCCCTGACGATCTCTTCGGAGGCGATGTACTCCTCGAGCGGCTCGGAGAACATCATGTGCAGGAAGTCGCCCGCATAGGAGAGCCTGGGGTCGGTGTAGATGAAAGGATAGCCCATTGAGCGCCGGTACGAGTAGGCCGCGATCGTCCGGGTCTTGCTCAGGAGCCACGCCGCCTCCTGGTCGAAATTCTCGTCGCTGGTGCGTTGCACACTCGGATAGAAGCACGACAGGGTGTTGACCATGGCCGAGAGCATGGCCATGGGCGGGGCATCGACCGGGAAGCCCTCGAAATGGTACTTGAACGATTCGTGCAAGGCCGCATTGGCCGTCAACCGGGCCTGGAAGCGATCGAGCTCCTTGCTTGTGGGCAAGTGCCCGTAGATGAGCAAGAAGCTGGTCTCGACGAAGCTGGATTGCCGCACCAGCTCCTCTATGGGGATGCCGCGATAACGGAGAATTCCCTTCTCTCCATCGACGTAAGTAATGCCGCTGGGGCAGATCCCGGTGTTGCTCAGGCTGTGGTCCAGCGCGATCAGACCGGTCCGCGCGGAGCGACGAGATGTCCAGGGCCAGCTCATTCTCGGTGCTCTTAATCATCGGCAGCTCGACTGCCTGATCGTCGAACGTCAACCTCGCCGTGTGCGCCATGGTTTCTGGCTCCCAGGGGCCGTGCAAGATCGAAGCGAGTGCGAACCTGATTATACTGCCCCGCCGAGTCGAGAAACCAAGGGGCCGCTCCCCGAATCCGGAAGATTGCTCGCGCCAGAGGGACCGTCGCCGGGACGAGGCTCAAGAACGAGATCAGAAACGGCCCTCTCACGCGGCTGACAAGATAGGCAAGATAGGTTTGCCCCGGCGAAGAACCGGGGAAGAACCCGGAAGAACTCGCAATATTGAGGCTCTTGTCGGTGGATCAATCAGAACTTAGGTTATACATCTTCGCCAGGTTTCAGGGCCCGGGCAGCCCCGGTGCGGGTACGGCGTGCCCGCGTCGAGACCGCGGCAAGACTCACCGCCTGCATCGGGTTGCTGCCTGCGTGCCATCTCGGGAGCGGGCTCCCGGGTGGTCAGTCACCTAAGGGAGATTCGCGCGATGCGACAACAGGATCCCAAGAAAGACGGTGGGCCGTCGAGCCATAGCCGCCGCGACTTCCTGAGAGGGTCTGGCGTGGCGGCAGCGACCGCCGTGCTGACCGGCCAGGCCACCACGGCGCTCGACGAGGCCCGTGCCGCCCAGGAGGCGAGCCCGAAGGTCATCTCGGGTCAGGTCGAGATCATGCTCAAGGTCAACGGGCAGGACCACAAGACCACGGTCGAGCCGCGGAGCACCCTGCTCGACACCTTGCGGAATCGCCTGGATGTGACCGGTCCCAAGCGGGTCTGCGACCGGGCGAGCTGCGGCGCCTGTACCACGATCGTCGATGGCGTGCCGGTTTACTCATGCACAACCCTGGCCATCACTTGCCAGGGCAAGGCGATCGAGACCCTGGAGAGCTTTGACACGGGCGAGCAGGGCGTGCCCCACGCGTTCCACCAGAACGACGCACTGATGTGCGGCTATTGCACGCCCGGGTTCGTCACGGCCTGCAAGGCGCTCCTGGACAAGAACCCGAACCCGACGCTCGAGGAGGTCCGCAAGGGGCTCGATGGCAACATTTGCCGGTGTGGGACCTACATCGGCGTTCTCCAGGCGGCCCTCGACGCGGCCAAAGCGATGAAAGGAGCCTGAGCCATGGCCCTCACCTGGCCCGAGAACCCCCGTTTGATCGGAACTAAGGTCCCTCGCCTCGATGGGCTCGCCAAGGCGTCCGGCCGCGCCAAGTATCCCAGCGATACCCGCCCCGAGGGGACGCTGTTCGCCGTGATGCTTTACAGCCCCCATGCTCACGCCAAGATCAAGTCGATCGATACCTCGGCCGCCGAGAAGCTGCCCGGGGTGAAGGCGGTTGTGGCCATCGCCAAGGAAGGGACGACGCTTCGCTATCAGGGCGACGACATTGCCGCGGCGGCCGCCGAGACCGAGGAGCAGGCCCGCGACGCGGTCCGCGCCATCAAGGTCGAGTACGAGGTGCTGCCCCACGTGGTCACCGAGCCGCAGGCGATGGCCCCCGGAGCGCCCGAGGTGTTCAAGGGGGGCAACGTCCGCAAGGGCCGGGCCCAGACCAAGGGCACGCCCGACGAGGCCATGGCCAAGGCCGACGCAACCATCGAGGGGACGTACAGCGTGCCGGTCATCACCCACGTCTGCCTTGAGCCCCACGGGCTCTGCTCCCGGTGGGACAGCCCCGACAAGCTGACAGTCTGGGCGAGCACGCAGGCGGTGCAGGTGGTGGCGGGCGAGCTGGCCGACGCCTTCAGCATCCCCGTGGCCAACGTCACGGTGCTCACCGATTACATGGGAGGGGGGTTCGGCTCCAAGTTCGGGGCCGACGTGTGGGGCCGGACAGCCGCCGAGCTGGCCAAGAAGTCCGGCCGGCCGGTCAAGCTGTTTCTTGATCGGGTGCAGGAGCACCTGGCGGCCGGCAATCGCCCGAGCGCGTCGGGCAAGGTCAAGCTGGGGGCCACCAAAGATGGCAAGATCGTCGGCATGATCGCCGACACGTACGGGACCGGCGGAAGTCGGGGCGGCTCGAATTTCCCCCTTCCTTATGTCTATGACATTCCCGCCTCGTCGCGAACCCACAACGAGGTGTTCGTCAACTGCGGCGGGGCGAGGGCCATGCGGGCCCCCGGCCATCCCCAGGGCTGCGCGCTGATGGAAGCAGCCATGGACGACTTGGCCGACAAGTTGGGGATCGATCCCCTGGAGTTCCGGCTCAAGAACCTGGCCCCCGGCGACTTCCGGACCCCGGTCTACGAGGGCGAGGTCAAGATGGGGGCCGAGCTGATCGGCTGGCGCGAGAAGCGCAAGCCTCGCGGCCAGAGCGGCACGGGGCCCATCCGCCAGGGCCTGGGCATGGCCCTGCACCAGTGGGGCGGTGGTGGCACCCAGGACAAGAAGGTGACCTGCACCATCAACCCCGACGGCTCGGTCGAGCTGAAGTCGGCCACCCAGGATCTGGGCACCGGCATCCGCACCGTCCTGGCGATCATCGCCGCCGAGGTCCTCGGGCTCAAGCCGACCGACATCATCTCGAACATCGGCAATTCGAGCTTCCCGCCGGGCCAGCCCTCGGGCGGCTCGACAACCACCCCCTCGATGGCCCCCCCGTGCCTGGACGCGGTGACCAAGGCCCGCGACGCCATGTTCAAGAAGATCGCCCCCACGCTCCAGGCCGCGGCCGAGGACCTCACGCTCAAGGGGGGGCAGCTCTACGTCAAGGGGGAGCCGGTCATGGGATGGAAAGACGCCTGCCGGAAGCTCGGCATGGCGTCGATCTCCGAGACCGGCAATGTCGTCGAGGGGCTGACCAGCGTCGGCGTCGCCGGCTGCCAGTTCGCCGAGGTGGCCGTCGATCTCGAAACCGGCGTGGTCCGGGTCAAGAAGATCGTCGCCGTGCAGGACTCGGGACTGATCATCGACCGGCTCACCTGGGAGAGCCAGGTTTACGGCGGCGTGATCATGGGCCTGAACTACGGCCTCTTTGAAGAGCGAATCATGGATCCGGAGACGGGCGTGATGCTCAACCCGGACCTGGAGCTCTACAAGCTGGCCGGCGCGTCCGACATCCCCGAGATCATCGTCCGGCCCTATGATCCCCCGGATCAGAAGGCCCGGGGCGTGATCGGCGTGGGCGAGCCCCCCACGATCGCCACCGCCGCCGCCATTGCCAACGCGGTGACCAACGCCATCGGCGTGCGGGTTCCCGAGTGGCCGATGACCCCACGGAACGTACTGAACGCCCTGGCCACGGCTTCCAAAGAAGGGAAGGCGTAATCACCCATGAATGCTTTCGACTTCGCTGCCCCCACGAGCGTCGAGGACGCGGTCAAGCTCCTGGGCGGCCAGAACGCGGCGGCCCTCTCCGGCGGCACCGACCTGATCAGCCGGATCAAGGACGAGGTCGCTTCGCCCCAGCGGGTGGTGTACCTCAAGGATATCAAGCCCCTGGCGGGGATCTCCGGCGACCCCGGCTCCGGCCTGACCATCGGCGCGGGGACGTTGCTCGCTGCCATCGTCGACAGCAAGGCCGTCCACGAGAGCTACCCGGCCCTCTGGCAGTCCACCCTCGAGGTCGGCACGCCCCAGATCCGCAACATGGCCACCCTGGGGGGCAACCTGCTCCAGCGGCCCCGCTGCTGGTACTTCCGCGCCGGCAACGGGCTTCTCGGGATGAAGGACGGCAAGAGCCTCGTCCGCGCGGGCGACAACCGCTATCACGCCATCTTCATGACCTCCGGCGACGCGCTCTTCGTCTGCCCCTCCAGCCTGGCCGTGCCGCTCATCGCGCTCGGGGCCAAGGCGACCATCACCGGCCCGAAGGGCGAGCGGACCGTCCCGGTGGAAGACCTGTACCAGGTTCCCAAGACCGAGAAGGACCGCGAGCTGACCGTCGCACCGGACGAGCTTCTCACCAGGGTCATGATTCCCCCGGCCAAGGGGAAGAATGCCTCCTACGAGGTGAGGCAGAAGCAGGCCCACGACTGGCCGCTGGTGCTGGCCTCGGTCCACTACACGCTGGATGGAGACAAGGTCGCCGATCCCCGGGTGGTGATCTACGGCGTGGCCCCGATCCCCTGGCGGAGCGTCACCGCCGAGACGGCGATCGCGGGCAAGCCGATCACGATGGAAACCGCCGCAGCCGCCGGCGAAGCGGCCATCTCCGGGGCCACTCCCCTGTCGATGAACGCCTACAAGGTCGGACTGACCAGAACGGCCGTCAAGCGGGCCCTGCTGGCGGCCGCCGGCAACCGCTACTGGGAAGGTTGACGCCATGACCAGCCCTGAATCCGAATCCGGACCCAGCGACCTGCCCATCGCCGAGCCGACGGCGCCCCCGTGCCGCCACCTGCGGAACAAGGGGATGTACGTCTACTCCGACGGTCAGGGCCGGGAACCGCACCACGACTACGACAACTCCATTTACTGGTGTCTCAAGACCATGAAGGAGTACGGCCCGGACGACGACATGGTCGCCGGGCCGGATTGCCGCAATCCCGAGCGGTCCTGCTACGAGCCGTTCTGAACCAGGGCGTCCGCTCGCTGCCCGATCCGATCGCATCCGCGCCCCGAATACGGCACAGCCGTTTTCGGGGTTTTTCATTTCCCGGCCCGCCGCGGTCGACCCTCTCGGGGCGTCCGGCTTGCGCGGTCAGTTCGCGCGGGCGGGCGGTGGCTGCCCCGGCCGGACATTGGTCCGGGACCCATCGGCATCCACCCCCTTTATTCCGCGCTTCGGGCGACCGATCCGACTCTCACAACCGGCAAGGTTCGTGGACCCTGAGTTCAGTGTATGAAAACGCTACGCGGAATCGAATTTCTTCACGATTTAGTCTTGAAGTCCTCGACTCAAAACGTCATTCTCATATCCGTCGTTATCCTGGTTGGAGATGACGACGGCTCATTTCCATCTGGACACTTCCCGAACCGACCCAAGAAGGAGTGGCGAATCATGGGTGACGCACGCGACACCGCGAAGAAGAAGAAGGCCGACGAGAAGAAGACCTCCAAGGGCGCCGCCAAGGCACCCGACAAGCCGGCCGCCGAGGCCAAGCCGGCCGCCAAGCCCGCCAAGAAGTGAGGATGATCTCTCGCGGATCAGTCCGATCTGGGCCGGTTGCCGTGAATCCCTCATGACAGATCGGCTCCGGCCCATCACCTTCGGACCGCGGCGGGAGCACGAAACAGGAACCCCCGGTTCCGGTCCTCAGGCTTACCTCCGCACCACCCGGGGATCGGCTGCGGTTTCGAGCTGTGCCTGGGCGGCATCCAGGCTGCGAGCCGTGAGAGCCACGGCGAACGGATGAGACGGTACGGCGTATTGCTCGTCCGAGAGCTGCCAGGCCAGGATCTGCGCGGACTTGGCAAGATCTAGCTCACCGCCTGCCCCCCAGAACCAGGCCATCCAGAGGAGCATCCTGCGGTAACGCTCCAGCCGGTGGATGATGCGGTGCTCGAAGAGGAACCGGAAGGCCCCTGAATCCCGCTCGGGATCGGGCGAGACCCGGCCTTCACGGAGGAAGATCTCTTCCGCCAGGTCGAACGTCAGCGGCGAGCTGTCCAGCCAGGCAGGGCAGGCGTCGAGGACCTCGCCTGCGCGAATCCGCAATTCCGCACTACTCATCGGCCTGGCAGCCCAGTCGGCATCCGGCGCCGTCAACGGTCGAGGCTTGAAGTCCAGGCCAACGGTACGCTCGAGCCATTCGGCCACCGCCGGCGGTGTCGACTGAGCGCTGAGCATGTAGCTGCCAGCCAGAAGGCCGAGGGCGAGATCCGGCACCCCTTCCACGCCGAGCCCTCCCGCCTGGGCCCGGACCTCGCGGAGCAGCCCGCCCGCTTCGGGTGATTCCTTTTCGACCTGACCGATCGCGTCAGTGACTCCGTTCTCCACGTCGCACAGGAAAACGGCGGTGCTCCGGTGGGCGTCCAGGCTCGCCGAGAGCGCGATTGACCCCCGGCCGGCTCCATCGACGGCCGTCACCAGGCACTGCACAAGTCGCGGTCGGAAAAGGTCCCCAACCCGCACGAGTTCCCGCGTCGGCCCGGTACCGGACCGACCCGTCGAGGATCCGAGGCCTTGACCGGTCAGCTCCTCAAAGGAGAATGGCTCCTTCACCTGGAGACTCTCCTCCTGGCCGCCGTCCCCCGCATCGGGCTCACCCAGGGCGATCAAGGCGGCCCGGCGCGTTGCCTCGTCGCCGGAGGAGGCGAGGAGGCGAAGCAGGGCCGAAACCCCGGGCCCGCCCGCGCTGGATGCCAGCCCCTCAATAATCCTGAGTCGCGTCGCCTCCTCGATCGACTCCAGGCCGTGAAAGGCGTGCGGGCATTCCCCCGGATCTTGCTCGAGCTGCGCGACCACATCGTGAAGCGTGATCTCCTCAGCCACGCCCGATCCTCCGCCGCCCCCGTTGCCGCCGACCGTCGTCAGCGTGAGCCGCGCGGTCCGGGGGTTGTGGGCTCAGGATCTCGGAGCCGGGTCCATCCATCCTCGTGGTTCCTGAGTCCGTTCGGTCACCAGATCGTCAGACGACTCGGGTTCTTCCAGACCCGGCCAAGCGGCTTCGAGGAGCGCCGGAAACCGGGCCTGGGATCCTCGACCGGGGAGTAATAGCGTCCGGGCCCGGTCTCTTGCCGGAACTCGTAGAGCGAAGCCGTTCCCGCCGGTGGCTTTTCCTGGTCGGCGGGAATCACGAAGAAGAGCGGCGACTCATCCGGTTTTCCCCCCTGCGGGTGCGCTGCCATGGGTAGAACCGGCGAGCAGGACCTGACCACCCAGCTCGCCATGTCGCCCCACGATGGGGACGGTCGCGAGCCCGGCGCGATCCGGGGCGAAGAACGCGATCACACCCACGGGTTGATTATCGGCCATTTGCGGACCGAGCACCAGCCGGAACGACGAGGACGACTCCCGAAGCACATGAACCGCCACCGGAAGCGCAAGGCGTGGGTCGGCCAGGTCAAGCTGATACATCACCTGGTTGTAATCGTACCTCGCGGTGGGATCCTTGTTGCCCGAGAACGTCGAGGTGTAGGTCCCCTCGAAGAACACCACCCGGCCGCCGTCTTGGTCAAAGAACGGGTGCTGTTTGGGATTGTAGAAACTGTAGTCGTCATGAGTAACGATCTTGCGAGCATAGACCCATGGCCCTAGTGGTGCGTCGGCCTCGGCGAACCAGAGCTCGCCCAGCAGCGAGCTGCCCATGATCTCCACCGCGATCATCACCCAGCGGTGGCGAGAAGCGTTCCAGTAGACCGATCCCCCGTGGGCCAGCACGCGCTTGCCGGTGAGGACGTCGCGGAGGTTGAGCAGCGTCTTGTCCTCCTTGATTCGGCCTGCGGCCGTGAGCCAGGCCCAGGGCGACCGGGAGCCAGGCGAAGGCACCTCGACGAGCCATGGCGATCGCTCCTTTCCAGCCGTCCCACCCCTCAGTTGTGCGGCTTGTGCAACCGCGGCCAGGCTGAGTCATGACCGCCCGAGCCATCGACGTCTCCCTCATCATCGAGCGGTTCGAACGCGTGATCCAGTTCGGCCCGTTCGTACAGGTCCCCGGCAAGCTCCGTCAGGAAACGGCTGGGCGTCGCGAACACCATGGGGCCATAGCCGCCGCGTGTGACGGTGGAGGGATAGGTCAGGGTCAACTCGTTCATCGCCCGGCTGACCGCCACATAGAAGATCCGCCGTTCCTCTTCCTCGCCCCCTGTCTCCTCCAGCGCCCGGCGATGAGGAAAGCTGTCCTCGATCAGCCGGATCAGGTAGACGTGGGACCATTCCAGGCCCTTGGCCTGGTGGACCGTGCTCAGGACCAGCACGTCGCCCGGCTCGGCGGCGGCCATCGTGTCCATGCCGTAAACGTCGCCGGCCAGCAGGAGCTCGGCCAGCAGCCGCTCGAGGCTCTCGTACCTGGCGGCGAGCACGGCGAACTGCTCGAGATCGGCGATCCGGTTGTCCGCCCGGTCATACTTCTGCCGGAGCGTCGCCGGATATCCCCCCTTCAAGATCGCTTCGATGGCGGCCGCGGGATGGCCTTCCGGATCGGTCGCGGCGATCTGCCGGACATCGCTCACAAATGCCGCGAAGAACCCCTTACTCCTGGGGGGGACCGCGGCCATCGCCTCGGCCGAGGCCAGGGCGGCCAGGGGATCGGACGAACCGGCAAGGAGCTGGTAGAGGGCCGCCGCCTTCGCCGGGCCGATCCCCGGCAAGAGCAACAGCACGCGCCGCCACGAGGCCTCATCGCGAGGGTTGAGCACCACCCTCAAGTGGGCGAGCACGTCCTTGACATGGGCCTGCTCGAAGAACCGGAGTCCGCTCCGGACCGTGTAGGGAATGCCGCGCGTCACCAGCTCGCCCTGAAGCACGATGCTGTCGTAGTGGTTGCGGTAGAGGACCGCCATCTGGCCCAGGGGAACCTCCTTGTCGCGCGCCTCGAGAATTTGCTGGCAGACCAGGTCGGCCTCTTCGTAGACATCGGCCGTGGCGGCGACCACAGGCTTCAGGCCCTCCGCCCGGGCCGAGACCAGCTTCTTGGGAAAGCCCGAGCGGTTGTGTCGGATCGATGCATCCGTGAAGGCCACGATCTGGGGAGTGGACCGGTAATTGACATCGAGCATGAAGGTCCGTGAGAGAGGATGTCGATCCGGGAACTTGAGGATGTTGTCGTAGTTCGCGCCCGGAACCGGTAGATCGACTGGGCGTCGTCACCCACGGCGGTCAGGTTCCCCGCGCCTGCCGCCGCGATCGTCTCGACGATCTCGACCTGAAGAGCATTGGTGTCCTGCATCTCGTCGATGAGGATGTGCCGGAACATTCCCGCTTGGTGCTCGAGCTGGTCGGGAAACTCGCGAAGCAGCCGCAGCCACTGGATGAGCAGATCGTCATAATCCATGCAGTTGGCGGCGAGCTTGCGGCGGGCGTACGCCTGGGCGACGCCCTCGATCTTCGGCAGCCATTCGACCAGGCCAGGCGACCGGCCGGCAATGACCTTGGCAAGCGACGCCCGGGTATTCAGGCTGAAGCTGATCAGGTGTTCGACCTCGGCCGGCTTGGGCGCCAGCTTGTCCCTGGCGGCGAAGCCCGCGTCGTCCATGGCCAGCTTGATCAGGTCGAGTTGGTCTTCACTATCGAGGATCGTGAAGTTGGGCTGGTATCCCAGAAGCCTGGCCGGCCGGCGAAGCAGGCGGTTGCCCACGTGGTGGAACGTCCCCGCCCAGACCTTGCCGGCGTCGTGGCCGATCAGGGTGTCGAGCCGCCGCACCATCTCCCGCGCAGCCCGGCGGGTGAAGGTGACCAGCAAGATCGATTCGGCCGGAACGCCGCGGGCGATCAGGTACGCCACGCGGTACGTGATGACCCGCGTTTTCCCCGATCCCGGCCCGGCCAGGATGAGGTTGTACCCCTCAGGCGCCATCACCGCCGCCCGCTGCGACTCGTTCAGGTCCTCGTCGAAATGCCGAGCCAGCCGCGCCGGCAACGAATGCTTGACTGTGATCTTCCGCATGCGGCGGCTCGGACCTTGAGGTGCGATAATCCCTGCCTTTTGTTGCCTGATTATAGCAGTCAGAGCGAGCCACCTGAACAGACATTTCGAGGCACGAGGCGGCATTGTGAGCGCCGCCTGCTCTGTAGAAAACCTGCCTTGCAACCAGTTTGGTTGATGTGACTGGGCCAAGGAACTCCGTAAATCAGCCACCACCGGCAGAGCTGGTGGTATGAGGAAGGCCCCTTGAAGGGGCCGGGAGTTTCGTGAGGGTCTGATGCTCGTCACCTTCCATCGCTTGAGCTTTCTGATCGCCTACCGTCTCTCCACCATATCCTGAGTGCGTCAATGCGGGAATCGGAGGCAGCCCCACGGGTGCTGGAACTGACGTTGAGCAACTGCCTGAGGCATCGGTCAACGCGGGACACACGCACGAGCCGGCAGAGCCTTGTCAATTCTCACCGCCAGAGGCGGTGGTTTACCTCAATGAATTAATGACACGTTCGCTCCCGAACCCTACTGCCAATTGTGAAATAGGACCACTTACCTGGAATGCAGCGCCAGCCGGTTGCCCTCGCTGTCGAGGATCATGGCCCGGAAGCCGTACGGGCCGATCTGGTGTTTCGGCTGAAGCAGCTTGCCGCCGTGCGTCTCGACCTGGTTGAGGGCCTCGTCGAGTCGGCCTTCAGCGTTTAGGTAGACCAGAGGGCCTGAGCTCGAGGGCCGGTCGCTGTCGCTCTTGTAGAGACACCCCGTCACGTCGGGATCAGAGCCCGGCAGGAGCCCGATAGCCTTTGCCGGATACTCCTGCTTCTTGACCTCCGCGCCAAGAACGGCGGAGTAGAACCGGATCGCGCGGTCGAGGTCGAGCACGGGAATATCAACCCACACAACCTGATTGGACACGGTTTTCTCCCCCTCGCGAATTGCGGTGCGAATGAAGTGAGAAGGCAGATCGCTTCGCCTGGATCCGAGTCTAGCATGGGCTTTCCACGCCGGCCAGGCGCGAAGTCTCGACGGGTGGCCGTGGACCGCCCCGAGCATCGCGTCGCCGGCGGCCGCGTCGGCCTCCATTCGGGCGGTATCGGGTGGTCCATGACGGGTCATGGCCTCGATCGGGCTGGCGACAGGCGCATCGACGATTCGGCCGCCCGGGCGATGTTCCGCGCCATTCCGCGGAAGATGAGCCAGTGGACCGGGTAGAGAGCGTTCCAGTAGAGACGGCCCCAGAAGGGCCACGGGCGGAAGTAAGCCGTCTGGATCAGCTCGGATTGGCGACCCTCCGCAAGCGGGTGCACCCGGAACTCCAGCCAGGCGTCGCCGGGCACCTTCATCTCGGCGTGGAGCAGCAAGCGCTCGCCCTCGGTCAGGTCCTCGACCCGCCAGAAGTCAATGGCCTCGCCGACCAGCACCTTGTCGGCATCGCGCCGGCCGCGCCGCAAACCCACGCCGCCTATGATCCGATCGATCCAGCCCCGAACCTCCCAGAGACAGTCGGCATAGTACCAGCCCCTTTCTCCGCCCACCTGCCGGACCTGCTGAAAGAGAGCTTCCGTGGAACACTTGCAGCTTACTCTTTGCTCATCCTGAAGAGGGAAATCGTGCGGGTCGAACCGGCTGTGCGCCTGCTCGCGGTCGGGAATGCTCGCGTTCGTCCAACGGGTCACAACCTCGCGCTGGCGAACCTTCTCCATCGCTAGTCGGACGGCCTCGTCGAAACCGATCGGATCGACGGGCACCAGGCTCTTGATCCGGTCATCCTCGCAGATTGTCTCGGACTTGAGTCCCTCGATCAGGGGAAAGGCGATCGAGGCGGGCACCGGGGTGACCAGGTTGGCCCAGTATGCCGAGAGCCGGGGCGTTAGCACGGGCACGACGAAGATCCAGCGGCGGCGGCCGAGGATCGCGGCGAACCGTTCCATCATCTCCTTGTAGGTGAGCACGTCGGGCCCGCCGATATCGAAGACCTGCCCCGCCGTGGCCGGGGTTTCCAGGCAGCCGACAAGGTAAGCCAGCACGCTCCGGATCGCGATCGGCTGGGTTCGGTTCGCGACCCAGCGCGGGCAGATCATGACGGGCAGCCGCTTCACCAGCGACCGCAACATCTCGAACGACGCGCTTCCCGACCCGATGATCATCGCCGCCCGCAGTTCGGTGGCTGGCACAGGCCCCGCGCGGAGGATCTGCCCGACCTCGTGGCGGCTGGAAAGATGATGGGAAGGCTGCTCTTCGCGCCGGCCCAGGCCGCCGAGATAAATGATTCGCTCGAGCCCCGCCGCTGCGGCCACGGCCGCGAAGTTCTCCGCAGCGCGAAGGTCCCGATCACGAAAGGAACCCGTTCCGCCGGTCATCGAGTGAACCAGGTAGTAGGCACTGCGGCAACCCGCCAGCGCCGAGACGAGCAAAGCGCGATCCAGCACATCGCCCGCGACGATCTCGACCTCGCTCTCCCAGCCTCGGCCCCGCAACCGCTTGGGGTCGCGGGCCAGGCAGCGCACGCCATAGCCCCTGGCCAGCAACTGCGGAACAAGCCGCCCGCCGATGTACCCGGTCGCGCCGGTGACGAGGATCTTCGATTTACTCATCGTGATGGTAGGCCCAATCCACATCCCTGTCATTCTGGTGCCTCTCCTGAACTGAGTGTATGCGGCAGGGCTAGGGTGGCAAGCCCGCTCCAGGCCGAGAGATCGGAGCGCACCGTGGCTCCCGCACCTTGATTCCCGCGATGTGCCGCCGCCGCCTGAAGTGTTTCACGTGGCCGGGTGGATCCGGAACCAGGCGAGGGCTCGTGGGGGATTCTGGTCGCGATCGTGGGAACGCCTCCAAGAAAACGATTGATCAATCCGAAGGTCCGCACTATAATTGCTATTGAGATTCAATCTCAATTGATCTCGAGCACAAGCTCAGCCGAAGATCTACTTACAGGCTGTCACGCCTCACGAACGAGGCTCCCACCGCATTTGATCGAGGCCCAGGCATGAAGGCAGCGGGGCAGGCAGTTGCGACGAAGACGCTGACCGATCTCATTCCTCTTTGCCGGCTTCGCGCGGGGCAGAGAGGCTGCGTCGGACAGGTGCTGGGCACGTGCGACGTGGTGCATCGGCTCCGGGAGATGGGGCTGTATGACGGAGCCCCGGTGCAGATGATCCGCCCGGGCAGCCCTTGCATCATTCGCCTCCACGGCCAGCGGCTAGGATTCCGCATGGATGACTGCGCGCATGTGATGATCAGCGTGAGTGCTGTCGCGTCCTGACCATGACGATCGGCCGGGACGCGTGGCGAGCCAATCTGTCTTCCCCCTCCGGTTCCATGATGCCGCCCGCCACCGATCGCAGCGCCTGCACGATTGCCCTGATCGGAAACCCGAACACCGGCAAATCCACACTTTTCGGGGCCCTGTCCGGGGTTCAACAACGTGTTGGCAACTATCCCGGGGTGACCGTCGAAGAGACGATCGGGGAAGTGGTCCACGCCGGCCGGAGATGGGTTCTGGTGGACTTGCCGGGCACCTACAGCCTGGCGCCCCGGTCGCCTGACGAGATGGTGACCGTGGATGTCTTGCTCGGGCGGCTCCCGGACGTACCGGCTCCCGACGTCGTGCTCTGTGTGGTCGCGGCCAACAGCCTGGAGCGGAATCTCTATCTGATCAGCCAGGTTCTCGAGCTGGGCCTGCCGATCGTCGTTGCGCTGACGATGGTGGACGTGGCCGAGGACCAGGGCTTGCAGGTTGACGCGGGCCGGTTGAGCTGCCAGCTCGGGGTTCCCGTGGTTCCGGTCCAGGCGCACCGCCGGCTCGGGCTCGAGGCCTTGAAAGAGGCACTTGCCGGCGCAGGTGAGCAGCCCCGCGCGATCCTGGAGAGTCCGTTTCCCCCGGTCTTCCGCGAGGAATTGGATCGGCTGGAGTCGCTGCTGGCTCAGGCCGGGAAGCACAGCCTGAAGGATCGTCTGCCTCGCTACCTGGTGGAACGGCTGCTGCTAGATATGGGGGGATACCTCGAGGAGCGAATTCCCCTCAACGGAGACCCGACCGCGATCCGGGAGGAGCTGCGGCTGGCGAGGGAGCGTCTGGCCCAGGCCGGCTGTGCGGTTCCTGCCATCGAAACGATGGCGCGCTACGGCTGGGTTTCCCGCGTGGTCGATGGGGTGGTGGAGCACCCTCCGGAGCCGGTGTTCACCTTGAGCGACCGGCTGGATGCGGTCCTGACCCACCGGGTCTGGGGAATCCTGGTCCTCGCGGCGGTGCTGGTTCTCATGTTTAGCGCCGTGTTCGCCTGGGCCAAGCTTCCCATGGAAGGGATCGAGGCGGTCATCGCCTGGTTGTCCGGTCGGATCGAGGAACTGCTGCCGGACGGCCCGCTCCGCAGCCTCCTGGGCGACGGCATCGTGGGCGGGATCGGCGCGGTGGTGATCTTCCTCCCCCAGATCTTCATCCTCTTCCTGATCCTGACCAGCCTCGAGGAATGCGGCTACCTGGCTCGGGCCGCCTACCTGATGGACCGGATGATGGTGCGGGTGGGGCTCAGTGGAAAATCGTTCATCCCGCTGCTCTCGTCGTTCGCCTGCGCGATTCCGGCGGTGATGGCCACCCGGGTGATCGAGAACCGTCGGGACCGCTTGACGACGATCCTGATCGCCCCGCTCATGAGCTGCAGTGCTCGCCTGCCGGTTTACACCCTGATGATCGCGGCGTTCATTCCCGACAGGAGGCTGCCGGGAGGCGTGATCGGGCTTCAGGGTCTGATCCTGTTCTCGATGTACGTCCTGGGGATCGTGGTGGCCGCCGCGGTGGCCCTGATCTTGAAGCGGACCTTGCTTCGTGGTGCCGCTCCTCCGTTCCTGATGGAGCTACCGGCTTACAAATGGCCGTCGCCGCGCGTCGTCCTGCACCGGATGTTCGACCGCGGGTGGGATTTCCTGCACAATGCCGGCACGATCATCTTTGCCGTCTCGATCGTGATGTGGGGAGCGCTCTACTACCCGCGGCTCTCGCCCCGTGAGCTCGCGCCCCTGGCGGCCGAGCGGGAGCAACTGGAGCGAGCGCGGGACGATGCCCGCGCCTCGGGCGACGCGTCGAGGGAGGACGCCGCGACCGCCCGCCTGGCAGCCGTCGTCAACCATATTGAGGGAGCGCAGCAGCGGCAGAGCCTGCTGGGCCGCGTCGGGCGGCTGATCGAGCCGGCGGTCAAGCCCCTGGGCTGGGACTGGCGGATCGGCAGCGGCGTCATCGCCTCGTTCCCCGCGCGGGAGATCGTGGTCGCCACGCTTGGGGTCATCTTCGACGTGGGCAAGGATGTAGACGAGCCGGCAGGATCTCAGCGGCTGGGCGCCGCGCTTCAGTCGGCCACCTGGCCCGACACGGGCCGGCCCCTCTTCAACATCCCCGTCGCGCTCTCGATCATGGTCTTCTTCGCGCTGTGTGCGCAATGCGTCTCTACCCTGGCCGTCATCGGTCGCGAAACGGGGACCTGGACCTGGCCAGCCTTCACGTTCGGCTACATGACCGCTCTGGCCTATCTGGGATCGCTCATCACGTATCAGGTCGGAACCTGGCTGGGACTGTGAGGGAGAGCGGCGCGTGAACCTCGGCTGGCAAGACCTCCTGGCTCTCGGAATCGTCCTCGCGGCCGCCGGCTACCTGGCCCGGCTGGCCTGGAGTGCCGTGACCCGCAAGAGGGAGAGCGGCTGCGGCACAGGGTGCGGGAAGTGCTCGGCCGGATCGGCCGGAAGCCCATCGTCGGTGAAACCGGTCGTGACGATCGGAAGTCTGAAGCGGTCTTCTCACCGGGAAGACGAGGCCCTCTCTTAGTCACTGGCACCAAATAAGTTGTTCATTTGCAGCCGACCCGGTGAGGCCAGATCGTGTAGTTCCACTGCGGCAGTACAGAGCGGGGTCTCAACCGGATCGCTGCCCTTCTCCTCACGAGATCACTTTCACTCCCTTCTTGTACGACCGTTCCGCTCCAGACGGGCTCGACAGTGGAATCCTGGGGCCGACCGAGTCCGGCGGATGTACTTCAGCATCGTCTCGTAGTTGACCAGCGGCTCCCCGGCCCAATTCCCGCTGATCAGGCTGAACATCCGGTGCTCGATCGGGTTCCACTTCGAGGCCCCCGGCGGGTAGTGGGTCACGGTGATGATCAACCCGAACTCATCGGCGAAGCCTTGCAAGCCCGCCTTCCAGGCGAGCCTCCGGTTGCCGTTGGCCCCGCCACAATCCGCCTCGATGAGCAACCGTCGAGCCGTCGGGGTAGGCCGCTCGGCCCACGGCGAGCCACCATCGACGGATGGCGGCGACGGCAAAGGCGGCGGTCTCATGGGAGGTGCCGATCACCACATATCCGGCATTGCGACCGACGATCGTAGATCCCGTAGGGGATGCCCCGCCCCGAGGCGTCCTTGGCGAAGTCGTGATCGAGCACATCTCGGTCGGTCTTCCGCCAGCAGCGGCCCGGATTCTTGAAGTTGCCCACCAGCTCCTTCTTCTTGGGATCCACGCTGATGACGGGCAGGCCGTGCGTCAGATACCAGCGGCGGATGCGGGTCAGGTAGCGGAACTGCCGGTCCCGATCGGGATGGTCGCGTACCGGCCAGGCGTTTCCGATTGGTGCGGAGCGAATACTCATGCTGGCGGAGCAATCGGGCGACGGTCTCTCGGCCGATGCGTGATCCCTCGCCGCCGCAGAGCCGGCACGGAGCTTCCGGGTCGATTTATGCGTCCACTTCAGGGCCGTCATCGGATCGCCTGCGGTCGCATCTTGGAGCAATTGATCCAACACCTTCACGAGGTCGGGATGTTTTTTTTTCGACCCGTTTGCGACCTCCGCCCGGCTTCCGAATGCGGGAGGTGATCGGTGCTCTCCGGTTGGAGGAATTCGCTCCTGCCCCCGGTCGGATCGTCGTGCGACTCAACCCGGTGATGACCGCCAACCGTTCGATCCCTCCCCGACCGTACACCGTCGCCCAGAAGCCGGCGAACAACCGTCGCCACTTCTCGTCCAGGATGGCGATCAGTTGATTGATGGCCCGATGCTCCTCGACGACTGTCACTTGGCAGACCTTGTTGGCAATCGGGACAACGGCAGACATGGATGTCACGGTGATGGGGCTCTGGTCTTCATGGCTCACCCCCGTCGTTTGAGCGAGAGGAGGCAAGCTGATTGTAACACAAAACGGCCAACTTATTTGGTGCCAGTCCCTTAGCCCAACCCGATGATCGGCTCGGCAGGAGCCACACCCTCATTCTGATCGTCTGACCACCTGTAGTTCAGCAGTACTCAATGACCACTTCCTTGTTCAGGCTGCGGATGAACTGGGCCAGCTCCTCGACGAGGTTGCGGCGAATGGAGATGCTCCGGGGCAGGAGAGTGTTCTGATAAAATTCGTTGATCCGCTGGCTCACGAGGAAGTCGATGAAGTCGGCCCGGAGGATCTCCTCGGCTAGCATCCGCGCCGTTGCGGTCGGCGGGAAGCCGACGCAGAGGAATACAGGCTCTCTCGCTTCAGTCATTCCGGGCGTCCATGGCCGGGCACGATGCTCCCCACAGACTCACGGCTCGAGCTCAACATCAACGACGGGCAGGTCCCAGTGACCGTCGAGGATCTCGAAACGTCGCTGCTCTTCACGCTGAAACCGTTCCTGGTCAGGGAAGAGCTGCTTCTTAACGGCCTCTTCGTGTGCGGTGTCGATGGCCGCATCGGGGCTCTTGAAGACGAGCGTGACACGGTAGTCCCACCGGCCGTCCTCGGTGCCGTGATAGCGCGGCTTGACCGCCGCGATCTTGAGAATCCGCCCCTCTTCGGCCAGCTTCTTGAGGACAGGAAGGTGGTTCTTCTTGAACAGGCGGATGAACTCGTCGGCGTGTCCCCACCGGGCCCTGTAATAGCTTTCCAGTACGTAGCGGTGTTCCTGAGGCTCCGGCGGCGAGGCCATCGACCGGGAGACCCACGATGGGGAGCCGGACGCCATGAGCCCAAGCACCAGCACTCCGTACAGACAGGCCAGTTTCCCCGCTGAGAATTCCGGAACTCGCATTGTCGTCTCTCCCGCGGTCAGGTTTCTGACGGCGAAGGAACGGGGAGGGAGGGAGCCCCGGCGCGGAACGTTTCGGGGTCGTGCGGTCCGAAACGGCGCGCCGGGGCCGGGGGACATGTCTTCTTGAATATCCTGGGGGCGGCTCGGAGTGCCTTTGACTTCCAAGATCCGCTTCTCAACCAGGACACCGCTCGATCGCCAGATGAGCGAGACGACCATATCATACTGTTCAAGTAGGAATAGTCAAGATACTGTCGAGAATTTTTCGCAAGTCCCTGCTAATGAACGTCTTTCATCCGATCATCTTTTCCGTCTTGTTCCATCGGATTAGTGGGGATATGCTTCCCAGAGATGGCCGGGTTCGGTCTGTCCAGCGCGGCCTCATCGTGCCGGGATCCAGGCTCGCGGGATCAGGCGTTGTTCCTGGGCCCACTGGACCTGGGGGTTCTCGGCGACTGCGGATTCGATCGCCGGTTGGCCAGATGGAACAGGAGGGCTGGCGGCGTGAAACATGGAAGAGGGTGTAAAGATGTGTCCAGGGATCGACAGGGGCGGCCGGGACTGATCTCACTTCTGGCCCGCTGGGACTCTCTGACCGGGGCGATTCCCGGTGACGAGATTCGGATCGGTCTGGCGGCGCTGAACCTGGACCGGGACGCGCTGCTGGGGTGCATCAATTTCAACGAGCGGGCTTACCAGCGGAACCTGATCCACTCCACCGAGACCTATGAGGTCCTGGTGCTTTGCTGGCGGAGCGGGCAACGCAGTCCGATTCACGACCACGGCGAGTCGACCTGCGGCGTGCTGGTGGTCGAAGGGGTGGCGACGGAGACCATCTTCGCGGCCAATCCGGGCAAGCCGCTAATCGAGGCGCGGTCGCGCCGCATCGAGGCGGGGTCGATCGTCATTTCCCACGGCGGCGACATTCACCAGGTCGCCAACCTGGAATCTCCCGGAGCGGACCTGATCAGTCTCCATGTTTACTCGCCTCGCTTCCGGGGGGCTCGCTACTACCGTATCGACGGGACTGAACATCCAATGCATACGCATATCATCACAGTGGTTCCCGAGACGATCGTGGCTCCACTTCAGGCCCGAAGGGCGGTGAATCGTGACGTTCTCGATCCCCAGGCCGGAGGCTAAGACGGACATGAATTCCAGAACGGACCCGGCAGCCGGACTTGCGACGGTTGCGATTGTCGGCTGCGGATTCAGCGGGGCGATGGTTGCGGTCCACCTGGCCCGCCTGGGCCCGAGGTCGCCGCGAGTTCTGATCTTCGAGCGGGGCAATCGGCTTGCCCGAGGCGCCGCCTATGGCACGACCCGGCCCGAACACCTGCTCAACGTGCCTGCCCGTCTGATGAGCGCCTTGCCCGATGAGCCCGACCACTTTCTCGACTGGCTGCGCCAGCGCGACCCCGCGATTCAGCCCGGAGCCTTCGTGGCCCGGCAGGTCTACGGCGATTACCTCGAAGAATTGCTCAAGAGCACTGTGAGCCGCATGGGATCAAGACTGGTCCCGATACAGGCGGAAATCGTCGACCTGATCGACGAGGCAACCGGGAGCTTCACTCTGGTCACGAGCGAGGGCACCCGGTTGGGCGCCGATGCTGTCGTCCTGGCGGTGGGCAACCCGGGACCGCAAGATCCGATTCACGTTCCCGGCTCGATGCGGGCCAGTGGGAAATACATCAGCAATCCCTGGGTCGATGATCCCTTCCGGGAGTTGAACAGGGACGACCCGATCATCGTGATCGGTTCTGGCCTCACGGCAGTAGATCTGCTCGTGGAGGCCGAGTCTCGGAGGACGGCTGGCAAAATCACCGCGATTTCGCGGCACGGGCTCACTCCCCAACCCCATCATCAGGCCGCGGGGGCCGCGCCACCACCAAACCTCACTCCTCTTTCGCGGCCGACAGCACGGAGTTTGCTGCACGTCGTCAGGACGGCTGTCCGGCAGGTCGAGGAGAACGGGGGAGACTGGCGGTCGGTGATTGATTCCCTGCGCCCGGCTTGCAGGAACTCTGGAAGTCCCTTGGCGAGGGCGAGCAGCGGCGTTTTCTTCGCCACCTTGCCGCCTATTGGGATGTTCATCGCCACCGCGTTGCGCCGGAGATTCACCGGGTCGTCGACCGGGCGACCCGTGAGGGCCGTTTCGCCGTGATTGCGGGCCGGATCCAGTCCATGATCGAGGACGAGAACGGCGTGCAGGTGATGGCCAACCGTCGCGGGTCCCCGGCGCGAGGTCCTACGAGCGCGACGTGTCATCAATTGCACCGGGCCATCACGAGACTTGCAAGTCGGGTTCCCTTCCCTGATTGGTGCCCTGTGCGACCGCGGCCTGGTCCGACCCGACCCGATCGGCCTGGGCGTCCAGGTCGGCGCCAACGCCACCTTGATGGGGGCCAGGTGTACACACGCGGAGCGGATCTTCGCGATCGGCCCTCTCCTCAAGGGGCAGCTCTGGGAAACGACTGCTGTCCGGGAGCTGCGCGTGCAGGCTGTCGACCTTGCTCGGCACCTTGCCGCGACCCTCGCAGTTGCGTCGAGGATGACCGTGGCCGAGCCTCACCTAAACCTCGCGAGCGGCCTCGCCCGGCCCCTGGGCACGAATTCACACTCGCCTCTGGCTCGGAATCGGTCGACGAGGTAAGGCCGTCCCTCGTTCGTCATCAAGGCTTATGGTCAGACGAACGTGCCATTCTCTGTCGTCGACGTGATTGGCCCGGACAGTCGAGCAATTCCTTCTGTGCCTACCAAAAAAAGCAGGAATTTACCTGATAGGCCCGATCATATGGCCATGCCGTTCGCACAGATCGCAAATCGCGACGAGGATTGAGCCGCCTCAGATCACCCAATCACGGGCATTGCTCCGCTCGAGGAACTTGGCGATCGACGTGCCGGAAAGAACCTTGGTCTCCTTGATTCGCGGGTTCGGCATTGATCTGATTGCCCGTCAACACGGTACTTGACTATGTAGATCAGAATTGTCATGATTTATCTACAAATTTTTATTTTTCTCTTGCATTCCCGTGGCGGATTCCCATAATGAGATCTCGGTCGGGGAGAGGATCTGGAGACTTTGCCCTAATGAATTCGAGACTTTCACCAGGGAGGCTGAGCGATGACCACTACAATGATGATGGAACGGGCCGGCATGATGACGGGAATGAATCCGATGATGCCCGGCGCGATGGGCGGGACGGCGACCATGCCGACCACCCCGCAGTGGATGATGGTGCCTCGCTGCACCATGAAGATGGAGAAGTGCAAGGATGGAATGAAGATCATCTGTTCCTGCGACGACAAGATGTCGGCGACGATGATGCAGAACCTCTGCACGATGATGGCTGGCGGGATGTGCAGTTGCTGCATGATGATGAACGGCATGATGGTCTGCTGCTGCAACATGATGATGGGCATGTGCAAGTGCGAGATGACCGACGACGGCGTCTGCATCACCTGCACCAGCGGCGACCCTGACTGCTGCTCGATGATCCAGGCCTGCTGCGAGTGCATGATGGCCATGTGCAAGGCCGGCTGCACCTGCTGCGTTTGCATGAACAACATGCCGGTGTGCTGCTCCTGCTGATCGATGGCCGCTCTGGCTTGCGTACTGGCGCTTATACACCCGAGTTCGATCACATCGCCGCTCCTTGTGCGCTCGTGCTGGAAGCGGCGATGTTTTCATTCCGGGATGACACTTCTCCAGATCCTACCCCCTCCTCTCCCCACAGGCCTTGTCTGTCGAGAAACTCAAGAAGTCTGCACGGCGATCTATGCTATACTATGTGTATATTAATAATATAAATCGACTTGACAACTCTGGCATGGACTGGAAAATCAAGAAGTCCTAGGATTTGGCAGTCTCGTCTTGCCCTGGAGCGGCGCCCTAGGCAGAAATCGCACCACGGGAACTCGCAATTCGATGAGGATCGCCGGGACGCTTGATCTCGGCTTGATTCGGGGTTGGCCCAGGGGTGCCGAGCGCCTTGTCGATTTCCGCTCGGAGCTCACGGCAAGAGACAAGGATGCTTCTCGATGGCACAATTCCTGAATTTCACGGTAGAGACCCTGCTCACCCAGCAGATCGAGCTCATCGGCCCCGCAGCGGTGAGCCTTGACAGCCTCTGGCGCGCGGCGGGCTGTCCGATGGAACGAAATCCCCGGAAGTGGATGGAACTGGCTGCCCCTCTGGTTGCCGGCTTTCGCCGCTACCTTGAGAGTCTCCCCGGCAACGTGGTCGATACCCGCAATAGTCGGCAGCTTCTCTGGGTGTGGGACGGCGAGGACAGCGAACCCTGGCGCACCGGCGACGTAATGACCCACGAGCTCTTGGCGCGGGTTTACGCCGCCTACCTCGACTCCGCGCTCTGATCGTGGCGAACATCCCGGCCGAGGAACTCGGGGCGGAGCGGATTACCCGGAACCTTCGCGCAGGCCCTGGATGGCACGATTGGCAAGCACGACCGATCGCGAGGGGGCAAAACGTGGTCGGCCCTTGGCCCGTGGCTCCTGGGGGTGGTTGCCTCCCGGCACCCGAGTTCGATCGCGGCGGAGCCATTCGAGCATGGGACGTTGAACAAACGCCGCCCAGACGACAGCAAGCCCCAGCGTCCAGATGATCATGCCAAGGAGATGGGCGGTCGTCCCCGACGAAGACGAGAGAGTCGCCACGCAGAACCAGATGCCAGCCGGCATCTGGAGCGCGAACAGCGAGAAGCTGGCCTCGGAGAGTTGCCCGAACCCAGGCCACGACAAGAATCGTGCCAGCAAGCCTCTGCCTCGAGCCAGGTCGTCGATCACCAGGAGCATGAGCGGGGCGAGGAGTCCATGTCGCAGTGGTACGTAAAGCACCCCGGGCACAAACGCCAGGAACCCGAGGATCCCCAGGGCCACGGCATCGCCGCGCGAGAATCCTCCGCGCTGCCGCAACACGGCCTGGGCCCCTTGCCGGTCAACCGACAATCCGAACCGGCGCCCCAGCGCAACGCCGGCTAGGAACTGGGGAAGCCAGGTCAAGGGGCTGAACCGCAGCGCGTTGAGCCAGACGGTCCCGAGCGCGATGGAGGTCGCGGTCCACGCGTCGCCCGCAGGATTCACGAGAAGATAAGCCATCGCCGGCAGCCACGAGACCCCCGCGAGCACGATTACCAATCGCCGCAACCCTCGCGGACCCAGGTTCGCCATCCATCGGCCGAACGCCGGGAAAACGGCATAGAAGGCCGCGAAGGCCGATAACGCCCAGGCCGGCGCATTCCAGAACAGGGCAAAGGATGGAAACCAGGCCTGGGTCAAGGTCAGGCTCGTCGTCGCCCCTCCCACCACCTCGAGCGGCGTCGGGTGCCTGGCCGTGAACGGCAAGAGAGCAGGGGCCGGCACGAGGAGGAGAAGCGAAAGGAAGTAAAGGGGATAGACCCGGGCGAATCGGCTCTTCCAGAACGCCAGATCCGAGGTCTTCAGCCGCCCCGACGAGTCCAGGTACGCATACGCCAGAAGAAAGCCCGAGAGCTCGAAGAAAAGGCCCGTCGAGATGTATCCCCGGCTGATCACATTCGCGATCGGAGCCGGCAGCGCGGAAAGTACGGAAAACGTGAGCAATCCCGCGTCGTGAGCCTGCGGTAGTGTCCCAGCCGAATTGAATAATCGCCGTAAGTCCTGGAGAGAAGCCGAGTTCGTTCCATCAGGCGGTCTCTCTCATAACCTCTTGCATCATAGCAACTTAGAGCCTGCCGTTCAATTCCTCTAGGACACGACCGAGCCTGCTCGACGTGGAAAAGATAGATGTGCACCGCGGCAAAGGTCCGCACACCCGCCAGCGCCTCCAGGCGCGGCCGCTTCGCCGGCATGGCGGGAACCATCGCGAGACTCGCCATCACGCTTCTCTCCCAACATGATAATGGGGTGCTTCCAAAATCCCCTTAATTTATATAATCCCTATCGGAAAATCGACATTGCTGCCCAGTAATTCCCTTCGCACCAGATTCGCCAGACCACTGACCTTTGAGAGAAGTAGGAAGGCAAACCAGCAAACCGTGTCTTGCCATGTCCTTGTGGCCGGGCCCGGCCGGGAACCCTCTCTCGAAACAGGCAAGAAAGAGTGCGCGGGAAAAAGGGTGTTGACAAATTACTATTAGTTCGATAGGAATAATATACTTAGTGGCAGAGCTTGCTGCAATCTGCCTGCGAGGAGAAGGACTAATTTCCAGAAAACAACCAGGTTGGACGATAAACATTCGGTTCGGTTGGCCTCTCGACCTGAAGACATACGTTAGGGTTGACCCATGAATCCTTTCTCGATGTTCCGAACTGACGGCCCGTCCGGCGCTGCCCTCCGGGAGCCGATCAGCTTCTATGAAGCCCGGCTCTGGAATCACGCCCGGCTCAATCTCACACTGCTGTACGGCGGTCAACGAGGAGGCGGGAGGCCGACGTCGGGCGCCGGTCGAAACCCGGAAACCTGCGGCGTCGGGCATCGCGACCCGGAGCTCTGAGCCGCCACGCTTCGTCACGAGGTTCCCGCGCCCGAGTTCCCTTGGTCCGAGCATTCGTGATCGGTGAGTCTCGGAGACTCACCACTCTCGGATGTGGGGGCGGCTCATCGGTCATCCCAACGGGCTACTGTCGGTCGAACCGACACCCCGATGTTTTGAGTCTCCGGACGTGCTCTGAACCGCAAGACTGGAATCGTGCTCTTGCGGCAGGGTTCCCAGCTTGGGCCGCGAGGGCGAGATTCGCTGGTCGCCGCTGCTGGTGGCAATCGCCATCGAGGGACTCTACTTGTCCGACCACGACGACGAGAACATCGTTCGCCTGACACAGAACGAGTCCTTCGATGCCGAGGTCACCTGTGCTGCGGACGGCCAGAAGATCCTGTTCGGCCGCCGGCCGGGTCATGAGCTGTGAGCGACAGGGGACAGGGCCTGCGTGCCCCCCCTGCCCAACGCCTCGGCAATGCGCTCCGCGGCCTGCTCGCCGCTCTGGATGCACTGGGGAACGCCGACGCCGTGGTAGGCGTTGCCGGCAAGGGCAAGGCCAGCGTGGCGTGCAACCCTCTCCTCGATGAGCTGCACTCGATCGAGATGGCCGATCTCGTACTGCGGCATCACCCCGGGCCAGCGGCTGACGTGGCGGACCAGAGGGTCGCCCTGGATATCGAGCAGGCTGGAGAGATCGCGCGCTGCCAGAGTGACCAGCCGGTCGTCGTCCAGGTCGAGGATCTCCGGCTGGAACGCCCCGCCCAGAAACGCGCGGAGCAGGACGGTGCCTTCCGGAGCGCGGCCCGGGAACTTGATGCTCGAGAAGCTGCCCGAGAGGATCGACCGTCCTTCCCTCCTCGGCACCACGAAACCGAAGCCATCCAGGGCATGACCCACCTGTTGGCGCCGGTAGGCCAGCGAGACGATGGCGCACGAGGTCGAGGAGATCTGCTCCAGGTGGTCGCCCAGCTCGGGATCCACCTTGGCCAGCAAGCGTCCGGCGGGACGCGCGGGCGTGGCGAGAATCAGGGCATCGGCTTCGAGCTTCCAGGAATCGCGGCCTCCCGCGGCGTGGATCAGCCAGCGTCCGTCCTGGCCGCGGTCGAGCCGCTCGACGGTGGCCCCGCAGTGAACCGTACCCTCGGGCAGCCTTCGGGACAGGGCCTCGATCAGGCTGGACATCCCCCGGCGGAGCCCGACGAAAAGCCCGTACCGAGCACCGCTGCCGGCGTTTCTGGGCGCCGCTCCTCGGGCGGCTCGATCGCGCAGGGACGCCCGGATCAGGCTGCCGTGAGCCCGCTCCATCTCCTGGAACCTCGGCATCGTCGCCCGAACGCTCAGCCGCTCGGGGTCTCCGGTGTACATTCCCCCCACCAGGGGCTGGATGAGACGCTCATAGGCGTCCCGCCCGAACCGGCGGCGGGCGAACGAGGCCAGGCTCTCGTCGCCAGACTCCCGCGCGGGAATCAGCAGCTCCAGCCCCATACGCAGCTTGCCCCAGGGCCCTAGGATGGGCGTCGTCACCATCGGCCAGAATCGCGTGGGCGCCATGATCACCAGGCCGTCGGGTATGGGTGCCAATCGCCCGCGCGAGACCACAAAGGCCCGCCGCCGATCGGGGTCGGTCGGAATGACCTCGTCCTCGAGGCCCAGCCGGCGGCACAGCCCCATACCATGGGGCAGCGCCGTCAGAAAGCTGTCGGCGCTCTCCTCGATCAGGAACCCCTCCCGGTGGACCGTGCGCAAGACTCCGCCGGGCCGGGGACCGGCCTCAAGAACTAGCACCTTCGCCCGCGGCTCCAGCTCTCCCAGCCGATGCGCGGCCGCCAGCCCCGTCACCCCTCCTCCGACGATCACCACCAGAGGCCGCCGGCCATCCTGCGAACCCTCCGGACACTCCCGTGGAACCATCTCTTCCGCCATGAGTGCCGCTCGACCACAGATCCCGGCATCCACCCAGCGCCATTGACAGGATGGAGCCGGTCGGGTATATTCTGGACATTCATGTCCATTGCTGTCAAGGACAGCGATGGGACAGGAGAATGTCGCCCTGGGAACTTCCTCCATGATCGGGTCGGGACGCAGCGAAGGTGCGGGCGGAGGGCCGGTGGGCGGAGCGCGATTTCCGGATCAGTCCGATGATCGTGTTCTACGAGGTCACGCGGGCCTGTGACCTGGTTTGCCTGCACTGTCGGGCGTGTGCCCAGTCGCAGCCGGATCCGAACGAGCTGACGAGCGATCTGTCGCGTCGGCTCATCGATCAGGTTGCGCGGTTCCCGGTGCAGCCGATGCTCGTGCTCACCGGGGGCGACCCGCTGAAGCGCGAAGACATCTACGATCTGATTGGCTACGCAACTGGCCAGGGTCTGGAGACGGCGATCACCCCATCGCCCACGCCGCTGGTCACCACCGAGGCGATCGCCCGGCTGAAAGCGGCGGGGATCTCCCGCATGGCGGTGAGTATCGACGGCGCCGACGCGCCGACCCACGATCGGATGCGGGGTGTTCCGGGGAGCTTCGCGCAGACTCAGCGGATCATGGAGGACGCCCGCGATCTGGGAATTCCCGTGCAGGTGAACACGACGCTCAACCCGGGAAATTTCCACCAGATCGAGGCGATGGCCGACATGCTGGCCCGGCATCAGATCGTGCTCTGGTCGGTCTTCTTCATCATCCCGGTGGGCCGGGCCACGGCCGATCTCCGGCTGACCGGCGAGCAATACGAGCAGGCCTTCGACCGCCTCTACGCCCAGTCGCTGCGCCAGCCCTACGGCATCAAGACCACCGAGGCGATGCATTATCGCCGGTTCGTGGCCCAGAAGCGGGTGCAGGCGCGCCAGAGCGACGGGTCGCACGGCTCTTCTCCCAGCCCGAGATACCTGACCATGGGCATCAATGACGGCAAGGGGGTCATGTTCATCAGCCACACCGGACTGATCCATCCCAGCGGTTTCTTGCCCTTGGTCTGCGGGATGTTTCCCTTCAACGACGTGATCGACGTCTATCAGCGTTCGCCCATCTTCCGCCGTCTCCGTACACCCGACAGCTTCACGGGCAAGTGCGGCTACTGTGAATACCGCAATCTCTGCGGTGGCAGCCGAGCCCGCGCCTACAACGTGACTGGCAACCCCTACGCGGCGGAGCCGGATTGCATCTATCACCCCGGGAGCGGCCCTTCCCCGTCGTGAGCCTTCACGACCGGGTTCTCTGATCCTCAAGGCCGATGCCTCGGCGCGCCTGCTGCCGGTGGTTCGCGCACTTCGTGACCTACACTACTTCCGACTGCGGCTGCCGCGGGCGCGGTCCCCCGACGGGGCTCTCCCTAGCTCTTGCTGACTGCCTTCCCTGAACTCGGCACAGCGGAAGCCGATGATGTCGTACCGGTCGCCCGGGTCGTGCCTGACGCGGCAGGCGGCCCGGACGTCCCTGGCGACGCCGATCCAGGAACCGCCCCGGAGGACGCGGTCGGCGGACGCTTCTCCCTTGCCCGAGCCTGTACGGCCGGTACTTGTCGGCGCACCACTCCCACACGTTCCCCAGCATGTCATGAAGGCCCCAGCCGTTGGGCCGCTTCAGTCCCACCGGCCGCGTGCCGCCCCGCACGAACTTGTACTGCTTCTCCGGCCGACTCCGACATGTCCCAGCCCTCCGAGAGCTCGAACTCCACCCCGCAGTTCCCGCCGTACCAGGCGATCTCGTCCAGCACCGGTGCGTTGCGCTCGCCCAGGATCTCCAGGTCCCCCGCGTAGGTCGCCGCCTGTGGTCCCTGCCCGGCACGCATATTCCCACTGGGCTTCCGAGGGCAGCGAGAGCACCAGACCCTCGAGCCTGAGCATTCAAGCCGCTCCAGGAACTTCTGGCAATCGTCCCAGCTCACCTGCTCGACCGGGCGCGATCGGGCGAGCGGAAGTGGCTCGGGTTCTGGCCCATCACCGCCTCCCACAGCTCCTGCGTGCAGGGCGTCTCGAACATCCAGAAGCCCGCCCCGATCGCCACCTCGCGCTGTGGGCCTTCGTCGTCGTAGCGGCCGGCCTCGTGTCTCGGGCGAGCCCATCAGGAACCGGCCCGGCGGGATCCAGCGGAGGCGCTGGGTGACATCGCCGACGGTGAACGCCGCCCAGGGCGCGTGCTCGTCTTGCCCCCATTCCGAGGCCCAGCTCGGCGGGAAAGCCGAGGGCCAGAGGGTGATGCTGAAGAAGCGTCTGAGCCGATGCCATGGAGGCCGCCCGCCTACGGTGCTGGATTGCCGGTGGGGCATGTGCCCGCTATTTTCGCCGCTCTTCTTCCGCGTACTCTCGCTGCGGGGCCTCCGGGCTCGCCGGGTCGCGGTCTCCGCGGGGCTCCGCCCTCCGCTCCGACTCGCTCCCCGCTCGCCCTTGCTCTTCCTGACTACCCTCCCTGAACTCGGCACAGCGGAAGCCGATGTCGGCCGTTCCGGTAGCCCGGGTCGAGCCTGCGGCGGCAGGCGGCGCGGACGTACCTGGCGTAGCTGTACCAGGAACCGCCCCGGAGGACGCGGTCGGCGGACGTCTCACTCTCCCGTGATCCGTACGCCCGGTATCCGTCGGCGCACCACTCCCACACGTTCCCCAGCATATCATGCAGACCCCAATCGTTGGAACGCTTTCGCCGGACCGGATGCGTCCCGCCCGCGTGAACTTGTGCTGCTTCTCCGGCCAGTCGGATGTGTCCCAGCCGTTTTCCAGCTCGAAATCGACCCCGCAGTTTCCGCCGTACCAGGCGATTGCCGTCGAGCACCGGCGCATCGTTCTCGCCCCGGATGTCCAGGTCGCCCGCGTAGGTTGCGCCCGTGGTCCCCGCCCGGCACGCGTATTCCCACTGGGCTTCCGATGGCAGCGAGAGCACGAGACCCTCGAGCCTGGAATTCAAGCTCTGGACGAACTTCTGGCAATCGTCCCAGCTCACCTGCTCGACGGGCCGGTCCGGCGACCGGAACTCTGCTCGGGTTATCCCCCATCACCGCTTCCCAGAGCGCCTGCGTGCACGGCGTCTCGAACATCCAGAAGCCCTGGCCGATCGTCACCTCGTGCTGCGGGCCCTCGTCGTCATGCGGCCCGCCTCGCTCTCGGGCGAGCCCATCAGGAACCGCCCGGGGGGGATCCAGCGGAGGCGCTGGCGGACATTGTCCCCGAGGCGGAATTCCGCCCACAGACCGTATCGGTCGCGGCCGATGGCGACGCCCAGGCGGGGCGACTCACGGTCCGCAGGGTCAACTGGTCGAGGTCGGAGACGATGCGGACCGGGACGATCGCAGGAAATGCCGCCTGGTCCTCGTCGCGCCCCGCCAGGTCCAGCCACCGGGTTCCGCTCGCCGGCTCGTCGTCTCCGCGGGGCTCCGCCCCCCGCTCCGACTGACTCGCCGCTCGCTCCACCCGGCTTGCTGGACCGGAACTGCTGAACTCGGCACAGCGGAAGCCGAATGTCGACGTCCCGGTAGCCCGGGACGTACCCTGCCGCGGCAGGCGGCCCGGACGTCCCTGGCGGAGCTGTGCCAGGAACCGCCCCGGAGGACGCGGTCGGCGGACGCATCCCGCTCACCCGACGCCGTACCGCCGGTACTCGTCCGCGCACCACTCCCAGACGTTGCCCAGCATGTCGTGCAAGACCCCAGCCGTTGGGCTCGCTTCTGGCCCACCGGATGGGTCTCGCCGCCGCTGTTTTCGTAATACCAGGCGATGTCCGATCCAGCGGTTCGCCGTACCGCGCGCCGCGGTTCCGGCCCGGCACGCATATTCCCAGTGTTCCTCGGTCGGAAGCGCGAGCCGGAGACCGGGGACCATCGCTCGGCGATCCGGGTCAGGAAAGCCTGCACGTCGTTCCAGCTCACCTGCTCCACCGGCCGGGTCCGGTCCGCGGAAGCTGGCTCGGGATTCTCGCCCATCACCGCCTCCCAGAGACGCCTGGGTGCAGGGCGTCTCGAACATCCAGAAGCCGCGTCTCGATCGTCGACCTCATGCTGCGGGCCCTCGTTCATCCCACCGTCCCTTCCTCGTCCTCGGGCGAGCCCATGACGGAACGTGCCCGGCGGAATCCAGCGCAGCTTCTGGCGTCACGCCGCCAACCTGGAACGCCGCCCAGGCCCCGAACGGGTCGCGTCCCCAGTCCGACGGCCCATTCCGGCGCTGACCCCGCCCTCCCAGAACGCGCCGTCCGGCTCGATCTTGATCTGTCCGTTGCGGGTGCGGATCAGGCCGAGCGGACTGCCCGTAGCCTGACCGGCCAGCAGCGGCCGCGCGACCAGGCCGCTGGCTGTCTGGCTCAGGGCAATGGTCCGGACCGGCAGGGAGGGGTCCACCGGCAGCTTTCTCGGGTCCAGAAAACCGGGGAGGCTTTCCCCTTCGTCGCGAGAGCGGACCAGGGTCCAGAGCTCGTGGAGCGTGCCCGCCGCGGCGCCCTCGAACGCCGACTCGGGAAGCACGGCGAGCACCCGGCGGGACCAGGTGGCCTGGTCGCCAGCGGGATCCCGGTATTCTTCCCGGCTCTTGAGCGATCGATTCCACCGCTCGAACCACGCCAGCGCGCGGCGGAGATCGACGCGCTTCACCAGCCCGCTTGCGACTTCCTGCTCCAGCCCCAGCACCTCGGCGCACCAGACGCCCGGGTACGTGTCTTGCCGCATCCGCGCCACCAGGTCAAAGACGGCCTGCCGCTCGGCGGGATCGATCTGCGTCACCTGTTCGCGCAGCTCCTTGACCTTCTCCGGATCGAAGGCCGCCGCCTCGCAGTGGCGGCTCGAGAGCGCCTCGTCCTGCCAGACGATCGACTCGATTCCCGGGTCCCAGCGGCATTCCGGCAGCATCCGCCGGACCGCGCGGATCATCCGCGGCTCGACCCGCAGGGCAAACGAGAGCAGGGTCAGGATGCGGCGGGCAAGCTGCTCGGTCCGCTCGGGGCCAGGCGCGGGCCCCGCGGGCGGCTTCCCACGGGAACGATCGTCCAGACGTCACTCAAGGACGGCGGACAGCGATCGGGATGGCAGGGGACGAGGGCCAGGGGCTCGTTGCCGTTGTCGCGGAACCGGCGGCCCCACTCCAGCCAGTACGCAGCTCGCCGCCCCCTGGTCGCGGGCCAGGCAGCCCAGGTCGCCCAGCACCACCACGTGCGATCCCGGCTCGGGCATCCGGTACGTGCCCGATTCCCGGCGGGGCAGGGCGACCCAGGGCTCGCTCGCCCCCTCCGGCAGGACGGCGACCTGCAACGCGGTCGCGGGGATAAACGCGCTGGAGATTGCCGGCCACCAGGTCCTGGTCGGTCCAGTAGGGGACGAGCCTGCGGCTGCGGTCGACGATGATCTGAAGCACCAGCCCCCACCGCTTGCGCGGCCGGAGCGGCAGGCGATGGAGCAGCTCGGCGCGGCCCAGCCGCTCCACGATCCGATCCAGGTCGGGCTCGCCGACGCCGGTGAAGGCGGCGGCCCGGCGCAGCCGCGTGAGCGCGGCCGCGCGCGTCGCCAGCGGGTCGAACTCCACGCGGGGGCGAGTCGGGGACCGGCGTGCCCTCGTCCGTCTCAACCGGGATGGGAACTGTGACAACTGGCTCGAAGGCAAGAAACCGCTCGGCTTGCCAGAACGGCACCTCGACGGCAGCGGCCGCGGGCGCCGCGACAGCCATCGGCCGTTGCGGCGCCTGGAGCTCTGAACTCCGCCGTCGCAGCAACCAGCACCGCCTCTCTCGGCGCGATCCGCTCCAGGCCCAGGAAGTGGGCCACGGCCTCCTGCAACTCCGGGCCGCCGGATCCGAGGGCTCGCACCAGGTCGGCCCGGCCGGGCAAAACACTCTTCATGATCGGATCTCTTCGTGCTTCCGCAGCGCAAAGGCCGCCACGGATTCGAGCAGCTTCAACTGGGCGGCCGGCGAGTCGGGCTCGAGGTCGAGCACGGCGCGGATCAGGTCGAGATACTCGGCCTGGCCGGGCAGGGGGGTGACATGGCGGTCGATGGCCGCCCTCCGGTCCTTGACCAGCAGCTCGGCCGCCCTGTTGGAAGAGCTCGGCCGACTTCTCGACCTTCGCCACCCGGGGGAAATGCACCCGGGCGCGAGACACGAGGTAGTCGCGAAGCGCCTTGTCATCCTCCGGGAGCTTCAGGTGCAAGACCAGGCAGCGCCTGATGAAAGCATTGGGCAAAACGCGCTCCTCGTTGGTGGTGATGATGACCAGGGGGAACTCGCCTGCGACCTTGACCGGTTGGTTCTGCCCCAGGGGGGTGAACTCACCGGCGCCGAGGGCCTCGAGCAGGCCGTTGGGCAGGTCCGCCTCGGCCTTGTCGATCTCGTCGATCAGGACCACCCAGCCATTCCCGGGGTTGGCCTCGCCGTCGAGCGCCGGGACGGGCGAACCGCTCCGCACGGCCTGGCGCTGGGCGTCTTCCCAGTCGAAGCCCCACCAGAGGGGGCCGGGTCGAACGAACTTGCCGAACTCCAGGCGGGTCCGCAGCAGGTTGGAAACCGTCTCGTGCGGGTCGACGGCCGGGCCGGCGGCCGGATCGGCAGCGGCTTGGCCCAGGATCAGCGATCCCACCGCTCCGGCGAGCTGGGCCTCCGCCAGCCGCTGGACCGCGTCGAACTCCCAGAGCAGCTCGCGCGATTCCGTGCGCGACTCGACCACCTTCTGGACGAGCGGCCGCCCGAGCACCCTGGCCGCCGCCGCCGCGAGCTGGGTCTTGCCCACGCCCGGTTCCCCCCGCACCAGCAGGGGCCGGCAAGCCCCCAGCGCTGCGCGGATCGCCAGCGCACTTTCCGGCTCGAACTGGTGATACTGCTCGGGCAAGCCCGGCCGGTCGGCCAGCTTTACCGGCGTGCTGCAATCGATCTCCGGCGGGGCCACCCGCTGGACGGATGGCGTGGCGTTGGCTCATGGCGTCTTCCATTTCCGTTCCGAGTCGAACCGCGTGTTGAGGCAACTGAGGAGCACGCCCTCGAAATCCAGCGCGTCGGGGTCGATGGAGAGCTCGACGACGATCAGGTGCTCGACTTCGCTGGCAACCTGAGCCAGAACCTTCATCCAGTGGGCCCGATCGTTCGAGTCCTCCGGCAGCTTGACCACAAGGTACGGGACGCGGTCATGGATCTCCTTCGCGCGTTTCGAAGGACCGCCTTCAGCACCCGCACCATCTCCTGGCGGCCCGGAGCGGCAGCGACTCGTTCTCCTGCCACTGACACATTCTTGCTGAGAAACAGGTCCTTGAGCACGAGTTCCACGTCGCCCTCGGGGGAGCCAAGCGGAGTCTGCTCGGCCGGGAACTGGCCAATCATGTTCCGCGCGAGCGGCCGTCCATCGGCGCCATGGGTAATAGTCACCTGCTTGCCCTCGAGGCGCGCCGTGATGACCTCCGCACAGATGAGCCCCCCCGCGGCGCGCTCGAGAACCGCCTGGCCTTGCTTCAGTTGTTCCCGCACCCTATCCCACAGATCGGGGGGAATCTGCAGCGGGGTGACGATGTCGATGATCTCACCGATCCGCTTGGCGGTTTCCTTGCGACCGAGATCACAGATTCGTAGGTGCGTCCTTGACGAGCCTGGGAAGGGTGTAGCTTGGCGGGCTCCATCAAGAAGGCTGCAAGTCGTTGCACAAATCCTTTCGGTTCGAGATCGAACTCGCAGCGCAGGGTCTTGTGCAAGAACGACAAGGAAGGGCTTCGCCTCGTTCGTCTTCCTCGTCGCTGATCGTCTCGCTCGACAGGCTCTCGAGCTTCCTCTTGAGCTTGTTCAGAACCTCGGATCGCTTCTGTTTCATCGCTTCTCAGGCGGCTTGGCTCCCGAGGGCAGGGTCCGGGCCCTTCGGGGTCGGGGATAGCAAGCAGAGACCGAACCTCCCGGACGATCTCGGTTAGCTGCTGTATCGATCTGGTTGCCCCGGTTGGCGAGCGGCAGCTTCGGGTCGGGGCGGCAGATGCATCTGCTTCAGCCAGGGGACCACCTCATAATCGCAATGTGAGAGGAGGATGGGGACGATTCTCCATCCCTTCCTTTTCCCGGCGTTGGAGCAAAGCTCGGTATCTCTTCATGGAGAATGAACTGCGGAGGTGAGGAAGTTGCGTGAGATCGAGGAGGACGGCGACGTGAGCCTTCTTCATGGCCTTGAGAATCTCGGGGTACCAGTCTTCCCCGCGCCGATTCGGCTGTCGTCCCAAACTTCGAGCACATCCTGCTGCACGCCGACACCGAGGTGACCCAGCAGGCGATCCTTCCACTTGATGTCCTTCCGGCTGTAACTGATGAACACGGTCGGGCCAGCCATCGGCCGTTCCTTTCTTGACCCTCGGCGAGGCCGTCAGATTGACAGCTCGTTGCGCGGAGAAACAGCACGCGACGTTCGATGCATCGAGTTTCCGACAATTCCGCAGGGAACTCCAGCGTATTCTCCTGGAAGTCGATGGCGGGCTAGAGACCCCTCGTCTCGGCGCCTGGGTGTCGCCTTTTCAGAACCAGGTACCTTGCGCGATGGGGATTGCGCTCATCGGCGGGCCAGTCCTCTGCCTGGAGCATTTCCCAGTCGGGAGAATGCAGAGGATCGATCGGAAAGTACACGTCGCCCTCAAAGCTCCCTTCGACCAGCGTGAGGTGGATCAGGCCGCAGCAGGGGCAGGAACTCCCGGTAGACCTCGCTGCCGCCGATGATCATCGCCTCCGCGGCCCCGGTGGCTTCGGCGCCAGGCGAGGGCCTCGGCCCGGTCGTGAGCCACCAGGCAGCCAGCGGCGTGATAATCGACGCGCCGGGTGAGCACGATGTTGGTGCGGCCGGGCAGGGGCCGGCCGAGCGCCTCGTGGGTCTTCCGTCCCATGATGATCGGCTTGCCCCAGGTGAGCTGCCGGAAGTGCTTCAGGTCGCGCGGCAGCTTCCAGGGCAGGGCCCCCTCGCGGCCGATCAGGCCGTCCCGGCTCATCGCGACAACCAGTGCGAGGTTCACGCGGCACGATCTCCTAGACGGCGACCTCGCCGCCGAGTGCGGGATGGAAGCGATAGCCGATCAGCCGGACCTGATCGCGCTCGACGCGGGCCAGGTCGGTGATCCCCGGGTCGAGCTCCAGCCGGGGAAGCGGCAGGGGCTCGCGGAGAAGCTGCTCGTCGACCTGGTCGAGATGGTTCGAGTAGATGTGCACATCGCCGAAGGTGTGCACGAACTCGCCGGGGACCAGGCCCGTGACGTGCGCGACGAGGTGGGTGAGCAGCGCGTAGCTCGCGATGTTGAACGGAACGCCCAGGAACAGGTCGGCCGATCGCTGGTAGAGCTGGCACGAGAGGCGTCCCTCGGTGACGTTGAACTGGAAGAGCGTGTGGCAAGGCGGCAGCGCCATCTCCGCGATGTCGGCGGGGTTCCAGGCCGAGACGATCAGGCGCCTTCCGACCGAAGCGGTCGGATCGGCCATGACGGCCTTGATCCCCTGAACAGACGTCCGCGATCTGGTCGATCGTCCGGCCGTCGGGTGCTGCCCACGATCGCCATTGCTTGCCGTAGACCGGGCCAAGCTCCCCCGTGCTCGTCGGCCCATTCATCCCAGATCGTGACGCCATGCTCCTTCAGGTAGGCGATGTTCGTCGATCCGCGGAGAAACCAGATCAGCTCGTGCACGATGGCGCCGAATGGCACTTTCTTGGTGGTGACGAGCGGGAATCCCTCCGCGAGGTCGAACCGGATCTGCCGGCCGAAAACGCTGAGCGCATCGATCTTCTCGCCCGTCGAGCGGAGCATGGCCCGCGTCGGCTTCCTCACGCCGTGGTCGCGTACATCGCGGAGCAGGTCGAGGTATTGCCTCATGCCGCGGAATTCTCAAACGAGGGCAAAGCGAGATCATGGCGGGAAAGGCCTCGTATTATACGTCTCCACCGCGCGGGATTCAGCGGGGCTTTGGAGACTCGGCGGGAGTGTAGACGCGCTGGCTCCCGTTGCCGGAGGACGGAATTCAAGTCGAGCCGATGCGTCGCCCGGGAATCGCGGCGGAAGCTGGTCGAGGAGGGCCTCGGCCTCCCGGTCGACCGGACGGGCCGTGATGGCGATCAGGTGCTCCTCATACCCAGTTCGAAGGCCCTTCTCATGCACGGCACGCGGCCCGAGGCTGACCAGCAGCGCCCCGTCGCTGGGAATGAGCCATTGGCCCTCGATCCGCCGGCTGTCCACCTCGGGAACCTGGAACGTGGCGTTAACGGCCGCCGCGTGGGGCCCGTGGTTCGGGTTCAAGCGGCTCAGGAACGAGGCCCTGGAAACCTCCGGATCGGTACCGGGCTTCGGTTTCACCCCTTCGGTGTATTTCGTCGTATGCAGCGCCACCAGCCGGTTCTCCTCGACGACAACCCGGGCAAGAAGTGCGGTGCCCTTGAGCTGGCTGGAGAGGATCTCGACGCGAACTCCGTTATGGACCTTTTCCACCTGGGGCTCGAACGCGACTTTCGTCGACTGGTTGGGGGGGCCGTCCGCCACGCGTTTCATGGCGGCGACGTAGGGGACCGCCTCCTCGTTCGTCATCCGCGCATGGTCACCGACGTGGGCCACCAGCTTCGGCGCCTGGAGGACGTTGCAACGGACATCGGCCTGGCACGCTTCGAGCAGTGCCTTGAGGGCATCCGGAGCCAGAGCCCACACGGCTGTCCCTTCCTGCCGTGCAACCGGCTGGAGCTGCGGCATGAGCTTCCCTCGCCAGTCCGGGCTCCCCACCCGGATCTCGCGAATCTCGAAGGCGACGAGCGGACCGCGATTCGCGCCCGACTCTCCCATTGGCATCACCTGAACGCTCGGCCCGGCGGGGGGACGAGGCGTCTCGTCGATTCCGAGCAGAGCCGCCGCCAGTAAGCCCAGGATCGCCTGCATCCATGACCTCCTGTGATCGAGCCTCCGGATCGGATCGGGCCTGTCCCCCCGGGGCCCGGGATCATAGGACGAAGGCACGGGGAGGTCAATTCCGAAAGAGGAGGATCAGCGGATGAGCTGGCCGATCGCCAGAAAGCAGTGCGGTCTCCCAGAGGTCGGCTCCGAAACCGGGATCGTCGCAATTGCGGTCTGACGCCCCAGGGCGAGCCTCATCCCTGGTACTTGAAGACGGGCTCAACCGCCGGCAATATTCGATCTTCTGCTCGCGGTCAGTCAGGCGGCGATGGAGTCTTGTCCTCTGAGGCCCTGGTCGAAGATCTTGTAGGCTTTCGACTTGCATCCGAGTCGCTGCAATCCCGCTCTTGATCGTCTCGAGCACTGTCGCTGGCCGGCTGCCACTCGGTCATGATCGCTGACTCCCGTATGAATTCCAGGGATGGACCTTGTCTTTCAGGCGGCACGGTTGACTTCCCGGACCAGGGCCTCGGTGGACTTCAGTCGCCGGCTCAACGGTGGAAACAGCCATGCATCAGTGGTGTCTCATCTTCGTTCCGTACGCTGAAATCAAGTCCCGTCTTGGGTCTGTGCGACGTAAGACCAAAGCGGTAGTCTGATGGATGGCGACTGGAGATGGTACTTTCGGGGAAGTCGCGGCGATGAGTGATCAAGACGCAGGGGAATACGATCTGGCCGATGTCCCGGAGGAGCCTCGAAAGGCGAAGCCGCCAGTCGTTCCGGAGAAGCCCTTGCCCCGTCTCTGGAAGACCGAGCCGGATGAGGACGAGGCGCCGGCGGAAGAGTCCAATGCCAAGAAGGAAGAGCCTCCGCCCGAGGTGAAGAAACCCGTCCGTACGCCGGAGGTTCGAAAGCGGTCGAGGCCGGGGACGGCGAAGGAAGGCAGGAGCCCCGCCGGTGGCGACGGCTCCGACAAGAAGGTACTCGTCGAGGAAACACCCGCGCTCGACACCTATGAGGCCCGCCAGCGCGCCCGCCTGATCCTGGGCGTCCTGGTCACGAGCTGCTTCGCCATCTTCGGCTGGATCTTTTACCAGCTCTTCCTCTACGACCCCAATCGCGATCGAGGTGACCGGCGACGAGCCTCCTCCCCGGCCGCTGCGCCCGTGCCGAAACGCGACCTCGATCTCGAGGCTCGGAGCATGCTCGAGCGCGCCAGAGACCATGCCAAGGCAGGACGCACCCAGCAAGCCATCGAGCTGCTGGCGACCCTGACGAAGTCTTACCAGGGGACGAAGACCGCCGCCGAAGCGAAGGAGGCCCTGGAGCGTCCCAAGCAGAATCTCCCCCTCTTCCTGGATCGCCCCACAGTCAAGGCAGATGCCGCTCCGCCTCCCGAGCCGCCCCCGCAACCGCCTCCGCCCCCGGTGGTCAACGCCGAGCCGAAGCAGACCAAGGGGAATGCCACCCTGACCTTGCCGGCCAATCCGCCCGAGCTGACGGCGTCCCACCCCTCGCCGCTGGCGATGGCCACCACCCCGGACACGGCCGCCCAGAACCCCCGCAGCCGTCCACCAGCCCCCTCCCGGCTTCAAGGCCAGCGCCGACGCCGGAGTCCATAGCTCGGGATGGCCCCTGGTGATCGTGGGCGACCGGGACGGTGCCCCCATGGTCTTCGTTCCGGGGGGCACCTTCACCATGGGCAACGACAGCGGCCAGCCGGCGGAAGGTCCCGCACACAAGGTCCAGATGTCTCCCTATTACATCGACCAGCACGAGGTGACCGTCCGCCAGTTCCGCCTCTTCCTCGCGGAAACGCACTACCGCGGCCAGCCCCCTCATAGCTGGTCGGAGGACTTCCGGCAGAACCCCTCCGAATCGCTCCCCATGGTCATGGTCAACGCGCGCGACGCCCAGGCCTATGCCGACTGGGCCCTGAAGAAGCTGCCGACCGAGGCACAGTGGGAGATGGCGGCCCGCTCGACCGACGGCCGCCTCTATCCCTGGGGATCCGAGCCGTCCAAGACCACCAGGCCGCCTGGAGCCAGCCAGGTCGGCCCGGTCATGGCCGTGCCCACCGACGTCTCGCCCTACGGCGTGTTCGACATGGGGGGGAACGCCCTGGAATGGACCAAGGACTGGTATGATTCCAAGTACTACCGCCAGCTTCCCCTCGAGGGCGTGAGCAACCCGGCCGGACCGAGCGCCAAGCCCAGGTCGCTCGAGCTCGTGGTCAAGGGAGACCGGAAGTCCGGCAGCGCTTCAACCCGGCAGGGGATCATGCTCGAGAAGCGGCTGACCTACGTCAGCTTCCGCTGCGTCTTGCCCGTGGCCGAGCAGGGGGGTGCCGTCAACGCGGTGCCCGGTGCTCCTGGGCAGGCTCCCGCACCAGGGGCTCCCGGTCAGCAGCCGGGGGCGAGCTCGCAAGCCGGCCGGGAAGACCCAGGAACCGCCACCGCCGTTCTGAGCGGCTTCAGTCGCGTGCGGATCCAGACCAGCGGCGGCATCCGATCGTGAGGAACCCGCGCCGGCTCGTCGGCCATGAACCAGCGGACCGTTCGCCCGATGCTCTCCTGATACGACAGGGCGGGCGTCCACCCGAGCTTCCGGCGGGCTTTCTCCGTGCTGTACTCCAGGTATCGGCCCAGCAGCCAGGCACCATAGCGGGTCACGCGCGGCGGCTTCTTGCTGAGCAAGAGCCGCTCGCGGACCTCGAGCGAGAAGCCCCCGTAATAGGCGTACCAGAACGGGTAATGCCAGGCCACCCGGGGCGCCCCGATCGCATCGGCCAGCATGTCGAGGAACTCTCTCTGCGTGATCCGGCAGTGGCTGGTGACGTTGTACGCCTCGCCGGCCGAGTTCGGATCCTCGGCCGCCAGCATTGCCGCATCGGCCACCACCCCGGCATAGACCGCGCTCATGGGGTTATCCCCCTTGCCCACGAGGGACACCCGGTTCCAGCGAAACTCCTGGATCAAGCGGGGCATGGTGGTCCGGTCGCGCTCGCCGAAGAGCCAGCTTGGCCGGATCACCGTCAGGCGGAGCCGGCCGGAATCGGCCAGGTCCCAGAGCAGCCGCTCACTCTCAACCTTGCTCCGCGTGTAATGATCGAGGATCCAGACGTTCTGACCGAGAGGCGCTGTCTCGTCGATGGGATCCGGCTGGTCGGGTGGATGTCCGTAAGCACTCGTCGAGCTGATGTGCACGAACCGCTCGACCTCCGCGCGCGAGGATGCCTCGGCCAGCGTCCGGGTGGCGTCGATGCATGCCACCTGGAATTCGCGCCAGGATCCCCAGTCGCCGACCTTCGCCGCGCAGTGAAAGACCAGCGAGACATCGCTGAGCGCCCGCTCGCAGGCGGTCGGATCGGTCAGATCTCCGCGCTGGATCTCGACACCCAGCCCCTCCAGGAACCCGGTCCGGCTCCGCGGACGGACCAGGGCCCTGACCCGGTAGCCCCGGTCAACCAGCTTCTCGGCGATGTGGCTGCCCAGCAGCCCGGTCGCCCCCGTGACGAGGACCTGACGGTCCGACTTGTCGAAGCTCATGAGATTCCGTCTTCCTGGACAGCCCGTGATGCAGATTCTCCCCAGGAATGAGCGTGCCTCACGGTCCCGCCCGGGTCAAGCGAAACCGCGCAGAGATTCATCCCGTCGCCGCCAGCACCGGTTCCGTCCGGACCTCCCTGCCTCGACCAGATTGCCCCGGATCAGCAGACGGTCGGCCACGAGGATCATGAAGCGGACCATCCCATTTTTCGATGGCTCATCCTGCATTCCGGGGGGGTTGGTCGGCAGACGATGGCCCTAAACGGCTGTGCAAAAGACAGTCGCGGCGAGATGCGTGCTGCTCCCGCCTCCTCGCGTAAGCACCTTCCGTGAAAGGAGTTGCGGCGAATTCCCAGTTGTAACCCCCCGAAACGCAGGATGAGCCAATCCGTTTACCACAGCACTGGGGGGAGGAACGCAAGCAGCCACATCTCATTTCGGGCGTGCTGGCATCTCCCCGTCGGCCGAGTTGGATGGCAACCTGAGCCATTGTCCGAGGAACCGCTTGACCGCCTGGCGTGCGTGTTCGACCTTGTACGCTGTATACGCATTTTTCATTTGCTCAAGCTCCACTTTCGTTAGGTACCCATCGACCCACCTACATCCCACCATTCCTGGCGGGAAGTCGTGGACAATGATTCCCTGTTTTGGCCGATAGACGACAACTCGCTTGTCGGACTCTTTGTGTACATCGATGGCCTGCGTGAGTTCCTTCAACGGGCTGTTGGGATTCCACCACCAGCTACCGTACTGAAGTGCGACATCCCCCGGCTGAACACCCGCTTCCATCGCTGGACTCTTCGTCACGACTTTGGCTACAACGGCCAACTCCACGGCGGCCTCTAACGATCGCCCGTTCGCGTCGAAATAAACCTCTTCGACGACCGTCTTGTCTTGATCGTATCGCTTCGTCCAGCTTGCATATCCCTTACCACTAAATACCCGGGGCTCACCATCAACACCAAAAAATGATCGCTTGATTTCCCGCCCTCGTTCGTCGAACTTGGATTTCCAGCCTGCGACGCCGTCGGAATTCAGGCAGGGCTTCCCGGCCACGTCGTAGAAGGTTTGCTCAATCAAGCTGCCCTGCGCGTCGTATTTCCATCGCTGTATTGCAATCGTGTCGTCTAAGAATGGCGTTAGATTGCTATCCAGGCCATACGCGGCTAGTTCAATCATCTGGCCGACATTGTTACATTTGACTGTGCCATAGTGCACGCCATTGTCGTTCTTAGTGGGCGCCCCACCCTCGCTAAAGTATCTCTCCTCGATCGTGTTGCCCTGCGCGTCGTATTTCCGGCGTACGACCGCGTAGCCGTCCTTATGCCGTGTCGGCTTCCCGGCCACGTCGAAGTAGGCCTCCTCAATCCTGTTGCCCCGCTGATCATACTTGGCACTCCACCCGTGGTTGCCAACGGTGCCCCGTGTCGGCTTCCCGGCCACGTCGAAGTAGGCCACCTCGATTTGGTGCCCGTGCTCATCGTATTTGAAGCGTGCGACGGCGTAGCCGTCCTTGATACCCACCGGCTCGCGATTCTTGTCGAAGTAGGCCTCCTCAATCCTCTTGCCCCGCTGATCATACTTGGCACTCCACCCGTGGTAGCCATCGCTGTGCCGTGTCGGCTTCCCGGCCACGTCGAAGTAGGCCCGCCGCAGTTCATTGCCGCACTTGTCGAACTCCGATGTCCAGCCGGCGACGCCGCCGGAATTCAGGCAGGGCTTCCCGGCCACGTCGAAGTAGGCCCGCCGCAGTTCATTGCCGCACTTGTCGAACTCCGATGTCCAGCCGGCGACGCCGCCGGAATTCAGGCAGGGCTTCCCGGCCACGTCGAAGTAGGCCCGCCGTAGTTCATTGCCGCACTTGTCGAACTCCGAAGTCCAGCCGGCGACGCCGCCGGAATTCAGGCAGGGCTTCCCGTCCACGTCGAAGTAGGCAACCCCGATTTGGTTCCCGCGCTCATCGTATTTCGCGGTCCACACAGCAACATTGTTGTTGTAGCGCGTCGGCTGGCCGGCCACATCGAAGTAGGCCACCTCGGTCTGGTTGCCCCGCTCGTCGTACTTGAAAGTCGCCTTGGCGTAGCCGCCCTTGATAGCCACCGGCTCGCGATTCTCGTCGAAGAAGGCCTCCTCAATCCTGTTGCCCCGCTGATCATGCTTGGCACTCCACCCGTGGTTGCCATCCTTGTGCCGCGTCGGATTTCCATGCTCATCGAAGTAGGCCACCTCGGTCTGGTTGCCCCGCTCGTCGTACTTGGCGGTCCACTTGGCGTAGCCGTCCTTGTGCCACGCGGTTTCCGATTCTCGTCGAAGTAGGCATCCTCGATCCGATTGCCGTACTCATCATACTTAGCTCGGAAGATGGCCCATCCTTCGTTGAGGCACACGATGCGATTCTCATTATCGCGGGCCGTGGCTAAGACGGGGTTGCCGAGGGAATCATACTCGATCTCCAACGTCGCGTTTCCCGCCGCGTCGACCATGGGTTTGCCGTGCTCATTCACCGAAGTCGCCCTTACGCGGAGTCCACGTGCATCGAAATTCCGGACTACTCCATACGCGTTATCCTGCCCGGGCATGGGGTTGCCGTTGGCGGTCAAACCATCTCAAAGCAATTTCGAAACCGTTCTTATCGTACTGAATCTCCACGTACTCGGCTTCCGAGTGTCGCTGGGGCTGCGGATAGCCATCGGGACCGACAAAATGGCCTTTCGCGGAGCGAAGTGGCGCGGGGCCGACGTGCTCCGTCGGTGAGTAAATGAGCCCCCATACCAGATTCCCGAAGCGGTCCAGGGCTTTTTCGTAGACCACGTGGTTAATCTTTTCCCCCGCTTGATTATGTTCCTCGTCGTACACAAATTCCCATTGGCACTCACGTGTGGGCCTATCGATTGGATCGCCAGACTCGCCACGGTACTGCATGTACGTTCCGACACTGTGGTCCGTGGTGAGTTCTTCTCGGCCATTGATTGCCTGTATGGTCAGGAGCGGGCCTTTCCTGCCCTGGCGAATGAATTTGAACGACACGGGGCGATGCCCACTTCCGAAAGTTTCAGCTCCCCGATGCCTTTGGGCACGCCGTACTGTTTTTCAAAACGGCTGTAATACGTGACATACGTGCCGAACATAGAAGTAGTAGTAGCCACAGATAAAGATTAGAAGAAAAACCACCAGTAGCGACGTTGCTGCGAGTAACGCGCGCACTCGCCGAAGCCGCCGACTTTGCACCCTGCGTCGTTGCTCCTCCTGCTGTCGCCTTGCCTCCGCGCTGGCCTCCAGGAATTGCATGCTCGGTTCAAACTGGCCCCCATAACGTTCAGCCCAAGCCGCGGTGGGATGCTCGCGTTGCCGCCACGCTAGGGCGTTTTCCAGGTCGGGTGTACTCCACAACGCCGCCCGGCCCGCTTTCCACAAACGGGCGGTATCCGCCAGGCGGCGATACATGGCTGCCGATTCGGACTCGTCGTCGACCCATGCGTTTAACGTCTTCCACTGGCGAATCAGACTCTCGTGGCTGATGTCCAAGATTGTCCCGGGCTCGAGCGCGACGCTGGGCGGCGGCGTCAAGAAACTCCGGCCCGGACAGCGGAACGCTTCCACGACGCGCGCGACCCGCTCCGTGGAAACCTCGGCGATCTCGGCGACCGATTGCAGCGGGATCGGACGCCGCGTATCACGGCGACCCTCGCCTCGTTCGCTGAGGCAACGGAACAGCACTTCGGCCACTGAATGGTCTTCAGGCGCCAATTCCTGGTACGTTTCGTCGGCATGCTGCGATAGGGCATAGGCCAGCCCCCCGACCTTTTCATAAGTGGACGCCGTCAGCAAGATCTGTCCCGACGACTGAGACACGCTCGCAGCTTCTCTGGCGGCCCCCTCTTCGGTGTCGTCAGCGGCTTCCGTGGTCAGCGTCCAGACCCGCATCAGCACATGCTGCATGAGCGGAAGCTGATCGGGATCGGTCCCGATATCGTTCAGGATGCGGTTGACGAGCTCCGGTTCGACTCCCGCGCCAAATTCGGCGGGCGGCCCGACGATGGCCGCCCGACACTGCACGCGGGTCAGGCGCGGCGTCAGGAACTGGCCCGCGTTCAGCGCCTCGGGCAGGCCGGCGAAGAGCGCAGTCGCCCAGGAAGTCGGACCGCATGGTGATCACGACGTAAATCGGGACGTCGGCCTGGTGCGCGCTGTCCAGCAACAAGTTCACGAACGCGGTCGCTTCCGAGGGATCCTCATGCTCGCGGAAGCGGAAGATCTCCTCGAACTGGTCGACGAGCACCAGCAGGTTCGTCCGCTCCGGCAGTCCCGTTTCCCGCACGAGTTCGACCAGGCCCAATGGACCGCGCCGCAACGTGGCCATCAGGAACGAAGGCGCGTCCGCGTGATCAGTCCAGGACTTGCCGAGCAACGGGCTGTCGAGCAGCGCCGCGCCAGGTTCGCGAACGGCTGATTTCCCGGACGCATCTCGGCCAGAAACCAGCGCGGCCCGGCTGTGGACAGGAAGCCACCTTCCAGAGCCGCCAGCATGCCGGCGCACACCAACGAAGACTTCCCGCATCCCGACGGCCCCACGACCGCCAGAAACCGGCAATCCCCCAGCCGGTTCAACAGCTCGTCGACCTGTTCTTCACGACCGAAGAAGACATCGGCTTCGTCACGGCGAAACGGCCGCAGGCCGGGGTACGGCGAAGCACTCAGTCCAGTCTCGGGAGCAAACGAAACGCTCATGGCTGTCTCACCCCTTGGTCAATGCTCCCTAGCTCGTCAGGGTTTGCAGGAACGGTCTTAGCCGGTGCACGTCCATGCCGTTGCGGCAGTCGATGATCTGCATTTGAGGCAGTTTCATGCCCAGGGGGTGCTCCCGGTCCGGCGGCCCCTCGTAGACGGCGAGCGCCGCAACGGCTTCTCGCGGCGGAAGAGCATCTTGCGCCATTGCCGCAACTGCTCGCGGACCCAGACCTCGGGAATCTGACCGTAGACGACGATCAAGCCGTCACAGTCCAGCAGGTTGGCTTCCAAGTCCTTGCGGACGGCGTCAGCCTTTCCTTCCTGCATGGGAATGGCGTAAGCACATCCGTGGCGTTCGAGTATCTCGTACAGGTTTTCCGCGATGGACAGATCTTCGTGCCCGATGTCGACGAAAACGAAGGGCTGTCCCGCTGGCCGCTGCTGCGGTTCTTTAGCCTGTTCGGTGGATTTCACGATCTCCCGCTTGAACGTCTCCAGGTCCACCGCCTGCACTGTGCCCCCTTCAATAAGTGCCCGGTGCTCGGAGTCGTCGATCAATCCCAGGTCCAACCCGGGATCGCGCCATTGCAGGATCGGCTTGCGGGCCGCGATGGCCCGCTGCTGCTGCATGGCCACGTAAGAGAATGAGGAGCCCAGGAGACTCCTGCCGCGGAAACGGCCGAGCAATTGGACGAACGCCGTGCAAAGACTTAGATCCCGGTCGGCCGCCTCCTGGAAAGCCTGCGCATCGCGCGGATACCAGCCGTCCGGCAGCACACGCAATCCATGCTGATCAAGGTAACGCTTGACCTGGTCGCGCTGCTTATCCAAGTCGTCTGTGACCTCGGCCAGGAAGATGACCGGTCTGTTGTCCGGAGGCGGCGGAGCACCCCCGATACACTCCCCCTTGAGCCGGACGAGTTCCTTATGCAAGCCGCGGGCGAGGTCGTTTAGTTTGTCGAAATACGCGTCCGTCCGATTGGGATATCCCAGAATGCGTGGCGGCCGTCCAAGCGGAGCTTCCCAAAACTCATACCCGATCAAACCCTCGAGCTCCTCGGGCCGCTCCTCGAGCGGGACTTGGTCGCGTTCAACGATGAAGACGCCAGAACCCTGGTCGCGACGTTTTTTGACCTCGTTCAAGAAAGTCTTCCGTTCACGCAGGCACCAGTCCGAGGCCAAATAGCCGGGCGAGAAGATGACCATCAAGATGGCCGAATCTCGAAGGCTACTAAGAATCTGAGGGGGGAAATCGACGTGCCGGGCTAGGTCACGATCCATCCATAGTCCGAAGGCGTCCCGTCGACCACACAATTGCGCCAATTGCCATTGCAGATTATTCACCAGGGTCGTGACCCAGCCTTCGGTGGAACCGGGGATCGGTTCGTCGTCGATGTGGGCGTAACTGAGAAAGACGTCATGCTTGAAACCCGGGATAATCGGCATCGGAAAGGCCCTTTTTCGCATCGAGCCCATGGTCGGCAAGAAAATCGTCCGGCCATCTGGTGTCCTGTTCTGAATAACGGCATCATCGCCCAGACACTACGCCGCCTTCGCGCCGCATTCGGGGCAGAAAGGGCATACGAATCGGGTTAATACCCTCAGAATGTCGTCGCTGACCGCCATGGCCTCCAGGGTGCCGAACGCGCGGGCGCCGCTGTCCAGCTGCGGTGTAGTAGTGGGGTTGACCAGCGAGACGCTGACGCGATCGAAGCCATAGACCCATCCCTGCTTACTCTCGATTTCCAAGTTGGCGGCGAGGCACGACCCGTCGCGACCCGAGAAGGTTTCAATCGATCATCTACAGGATGAGTGAGGGGCAACTCCCGTGCCCAGCGGCATACGGGCCGAACTCGGTCCTCGCGGCACGGAAGTCTCGATGTCGTAATGGCTGATTTCCCATCATCTTTCGTTGCCCGGGTGTGAAATGGAGAGCACCGGGGGATCTCGCCCTGGACTGTGCGCGAGGTGTGCGAGATCGGCACACCTTTGGTCCGATCCGCACACTGGAGGCCCGATCCGCACACTGGAATCGCTGGGAGCCGCCCCGCTCCGGCGGCTGACCACCGCACGCTCCGGCGCCTTGTTACCTTCGCCCGACCGAGGGCCTGGGAAAGTGCCCGAACCCACGTGGTTGCTTGCCCTACGCTGTGCTAAAATAAGGCACTTGGGTGCGAGGCAGCATATCGATGCAGCATATCAAATCGGGATATGTCCCTCAGATCTGAAACAGACTCAAAGGGGCTGGAGTGGACTGATGGAACACCGGCAGGACCATCCCGGCAATAGGCCGCCAGGGCCGCATCCCTCGGAGGAGATCCCCCCGTCCGAGGTGCTCGCCCAGCGCCGCGCCTTCCTCGAGATCTCCGACGCCGACGTCGAACGGGTGCGGGGACTGGCGGGTCTATTCGACTCCTTCCTCGATGGCTACATCGAGCAGTTCTACGCGCATCTGGTCGCCCATCCGGTCACGGCCTCGTTCCTGACCGATCCCACCCTGGTGCCCTGCCTGAAGCAAGCGCAGAAACGGTACTTCGAGAGCCTGCTTCGGGCCCGGCTGGACGCGGACTATGTCGTCGACCGGCAGCGGATCGGGCAGGTCCATGCCGATGTCGGCCTGGAGCCCCCGTGGTTCCTCGGCGCCTACAATCAATACCTGCAGTACGCCTTCCGGCAGTTCGCCGCCCACTGCGGGGGCGACCTGGGGTGCTATGTCGAGGGGACGCTCGCCCTGCTGAAGCTGTTGCTGCTGGACATGGGGCTGGCGCTGGACCCTTACTTCGCCCGGTCCACCGAGCATCTTCGGACCGCCCTGCGGCTGCTGGCCCAGTCGAATGCGGAGTTGAAGGAGTTCGCCCACCTGGCGAGCCACGACCTGAAAACCCCGCTGGCGACGGTGGCGAACCTCTGCGAGGAGTTCCTCGACGAGTTCGGGCCGCAGGTCCCCGCCGAGGGCCGCGGGCTGATCGAAGCTGCCCGGTCGAAGACGCTCAAGCTGGGCCGGATGATCGACGAGCTGCTGGAGATCAGCGAGGCCGGCACGCAGACGAACCAGCGCGTCCCCGTCGCGACGCGGCCACTCTTGGATGAGGTGCTGGAGCGGCTTCGCCCGGAGATCGAAGGGCGATCGATCCAGATTTCGGTGCCGGACCACTTGCCCGAGAGTCCACGCCCACCCCGGTCGGCTTCGCGAGGTCTTCTACCACGTGCTGTCCAACGCGGTCAAATTCCTGGACAAGGAGGCCGGTACGATCCGGCTCGGCGTCGAAGCTGCAAACGGCGAGCACATCTTCTGCATCAGTGACAACGGACCCGGCATCGCGGAGGCTGACTTGCCGCAAATCTTCGCCCCGTTCCGGCGCCTGCCCCAGCATCGGAACAAGCCCGGATCAGGCCTGGGTCTGTACTTCGTCAAGACGTTCGTCGAGGAGCAAGGAGGTCGTGTCTGGGTCGAGTCGCGTGTGGGCGAGGGGACTCAGTTTTACATCGCCCTGCCGGCCGAAGGGGCGGTGTAGGTTGTCTCGGCCACCGTGCTCGTCAACCATCCCAGGGTTGCATGCCCCAGTCCCGGGAGGGACGGTTCCAGCCTGCGTCGGCGGGTGAGAGTCGTGCCGATCCCGCCCCACTCCCGACACGACTGAGAGGCGTGAGTTCCGCGGTTGTCCTCGGGCCGGAGAGGGGGCTCAGGCCGTCGCGGGGCCGTCGAGCCCGTGCTTCTCCAGGAGGCGGTACAGCCGGCGGCGGCTGATGCCCAGGGCTCGGGCCGCCCGGACCTTGTTCCCCCCGGCCGCCTCCATCGCCTGGAGGATGTGCTGGTGCTCCAGGGCCCCCAGGCTCATCTCGCTTGACGACGCCGGGGGGACAGCCGGGCACGGCGGCTCGGAGGGGCGCAGCGGGCGGAGCTCGTCCGGCAGATCACCCATCGTGATGCTCGGCCCCTCGGCGAGGATCTTGGCCCGCTCGATCACGTTGGCCAGCTCGCGGACGTTGCCGGGCCAGCGGTAGTGCACGAGGAGCTCCAGGGCCTCCGGCTCGATGTGCCGCGGACCGCATGGGTCCAGGGTCAGGAAATGCCGCACCAAGAGCGGGATATCTTCGATCCGTTCCCGCAACGGCGGCGTGGCGATCGTGATGACGTTGAGCCGATAGTAGAGGTCGTCGCGAAATCGGCTCGCGGCCACCTCCTGGGCCAGGTCCTTGTTGGTCGCCGCGAGGAACCGGACATCGGTCCGGATCTCCCGTGTCGAGCCGAGGCGGCGGATGCGCCTGTCCTCCAGCGCCCGCAGCAGCTTGGCCTGAAGCGGGGGCGCCATCTCGCCGATCTCGTCGATGAACAGCGTCCCGCCGTCGGCCAGCTCGAACAGGCCTGGCTTGGCCGTCTCCGCCGATGTGAACGCGCCCCTGTCATGGCCGAACAACTCGTTCTCGAGCAGGGACTCATGGAGCGCGGCGCAGTTGATCACGACCATCGGCTTGTCAGCCCGAGGGCTTCCCCGGTGCAGGGCCCGCGCCACGAGCTCCTTGCCTGTGCCGCTCTCCCCCTGGATGAGCACCGAGCTGTCGGTCGGGGCCACCTTGGCGATCAGGCAGAGCACCCGCCGGATCACCGGGGTGGTGCCAACGATCTCGCCCGGCGGCTCGGTGCGCCGTCAGCACGGCCTTGAGGGTCCGGTTCTCCCGCGCCAGCCGTGCTTTCTCATAGGCCCTCTCCGCCTGCAGCTCCAATTGGGCCAGCTCGCAGGGTTTGATCAGGTAGTCGTAGGCTCCCAGCTTCATCGCCCGGATCGCCGTCTCGACGGTCCCTTGGGCGGTGAGCATGATCACCTGGGTCTCGGGGTCGACCTGGCGCAACCGCTCGAGCAACTGGACTCCATCCATCTCGGGGAGGGCGATGTCCAGGATCGCCACGTCGAAGTGCTTCTGCTCGGCCCTGCGGAGCGCCTCGACGGGCGATGCGGCCTGCTCGATGTCATGCCCGCGGCGCAGGAACCGGCGCAGATCACCCCCCGGAGGTCATCGTCGTCGTCAACGGCCAGGATGCTGAAGCGGTCGTGATCTGCCACGGAATGGGCCTTGACTGGTTGCTGATCGTCCCTGACCTTGGTTACGCGTTCGGTCCTGCCCGGATGGGGATGCGGCTGGCCATGGGGAGGTCAACGAAGATCGGTCCCCCATGCAATCTCCCGATGGACCCTGATCTGCTGCAAGTCTCGTGCCGCGATCTGCCTCGCGTGCCCTTCCCGGTCAGGCAGCGTCTCGGATGATCCGATCGCCCTCCTTGAACTCAGTTTACCAGCACCGCTGTCCTCCCACGAGCTAATGGTAAACGATGTGCGGAATCGCACACGGTGGAGCATTTCGACGCAGCTCGTGGGCGACCCCGCACACCGGAAACCCCGCCGAAAAAACGAATCGATGTTGTAAGGATCAACTCGACAGGGTCGGGAAACACGTCTCGGTCGTCGGAAACCGGGAACCAGCCCTTCACTGGCACCCATCTTGACCACTCACCCATCCGACCGTATACTCAGGGCCTTGCTGTTGAGACTGAGTCTCAATTCCAATTGAGATCTGCTGTCGACCTGATCTTATCTCCGCCGGATTTGCATGACCCTCACACCCAAGGAGCTTTTCGTGCGGACTTCTCACCGTGCTCGCGGCTTCACGCTGATTGAACTGCTGGTTGTCATTGCCATTATCGCTGTGCTGATCGGCCTCCTGCTTCCGGCCGTCCAGGCCGCCCGCGAGGCCGCCCGGCGCCTCTCATGCGTCAACAACCTGAAGCAATTGGGGCTTGCCCTCCACAACTATCACGACGCTCTGGGGGTGTTCCCGATGGGCTACGCCGCCCGGGCAGCCAGGTGCCCATCGACGGGGCAACCGATACGGCCCCGGGCTGGGGATGGGGGACGATGATCCTTTCCCAGCTCGAGCAGGGACCGCTGTTCAACGCGGTGAACTTCAGCCTGGCGGTCGAAGCCCCGCAGAACACCACCGTCATCCGCTCGATGCTGACCACTTACCTCTGCCCTTCCGATCCGACGAGCGGGCTGTTCCAGCTCACCAACGCCGCGGGGAACGTGCTCACGGTCACCGACGCCGCGGGGAACGTGCTCGCGGTGACCGCGGCACCGGCGAGCTATGCGGCCAGTGTCGGGGGCAACGAGACCGACACAGCCACCGGCATCAACAACGACGGCCTTGGCCTGGGCAAGGGCATCTTCTTCCGAAACAGCCGCATCCGCATGGCCGACATTACCGACGGAACCAGTCAGACGATTGCCGTGGTGGAACGAGCGTGGTCGAAAGCGAGCGGAATGTGGGCAGGGGCGGTGACCAACGGCACGATTCGCCGCGGCCCCCAGAACAACAACCCGCCGACGGGTGCTTTGTTCTACCCCGCGGCAACACTGGTTCAGGCCCATTGCCACCTGATCAACACGAACTCCGACCCGGATGGGGGCCTGGACGATTGTTCGAGCCTCCATCCCGGAGGGGCGAACTTCCTCTTCGCCGACGGTTCTGTCCACTTCCTCAAGAACATCCTCGGCGACGCAGGCACACGACCCGACAACACTCCGATCTATACTCCCTCCGGCGTGGTGTTTCAAGCTTTGGCGACGCGGGCAGGCAGTGAAATCATCTCAGCCGACTCGTACTGAGCCGCGAGCGGCTGGCTCTTGCCAGAGTGAAATCGGGAGGCTCATCCTGCGTTTCGGGGCGTTACAACTGGGAATTCGCCGCAACTCCTTTCACGGAAAGTGCTTACGCGAGAAGGCGGGGGCAGCACGCATCTCGCCGCAACTGTCTTCTGCACAGCCGTTTAGGGCCATCGTCTGCCGACCAACCCCCCGGAATGCAGGATGAGCCATCCCGGGATGTTCTGGAGAGTCGGTCAGGAAGTTGAAGAGAGTTTTCGTCCCGTTATCTATGTCAGCGTGCACCGTCTGGTCGAGAACCGGGCACCGGTCCTTCCGCGGTTCTCGTGATGGCGACGCAAGGTGAATCACAGGCCCGCCTTGGCGAGGTAGCGTCGGATCCTGCTCATCAACCCCTGGTACCACCATGCCGGAAGAAACCATTGATGCAGGTCTGCTCGAGCAGACCAAGAACCAGATTCGGAAGCTGGTGGCCGAGATCGCCGATCTGGCGGAGTCGGATGTCCAGCCGGCGGAGTTTTACGTCGAGTTTCTCAACCGGGCGGTGGCCGCCGTGGCGGCGTCTGGCGGCGCCTTCTGGTTGATGGACGGCCGGGGCGGCTTGCGACTGCAGTACCAGGTGGAATTCGCCCAGACGGGGCTCATGGACGGGCGAGTGAAAACGGCGCCTCACGACGCCCTTCTCGGCTGCATGATCCAGGCCTCGCAGACGCAGATCATCCCGCCCGGAGCGGTCATTGAAGGGGTTCCCCAGGCATACAATCCGACCGGGCTGACCTTGATCCTGGCGCCGCTGACCGTGGACAAGCAAGTGGTGGGTCTGCTGGAGATCCTGATGGATCCCACGCGCCGGGCCGCCCAGCAGAAGAGCACGCTCCGGTTCGTCGGCGACCTCTGCGACCTGGCCAGCAACTACCTCAAGAACCGCCAGATGCGGCAGATGATGTCGCAGCAACGGCTCTGGAATCAGCTCGAGGGATTCACTCACCAGATTCACGGCTCGCTCGACCTCAAGGAGACGGCGTACTCGGTCGTCAACGACGGCAAGCGGCTGGTGGGCTGCGACCGTCTGAGCGTGGCGCTGAAGCTGTCCGGCCGGACCATGGTCGAGGCGGTCAGCGGCCAAGAGGTGGTCGAGCAGCGGTCCAACCTGGTGCGCGACCTGACCAAGCTGTGCAAGGTGGTGATCCGCTCGGGTGAAGACCTGGTCTACACCGGCAACACCGAGGGCTTCGCGCCGGACATCCGCGATGCCCTGGAACTTTACGTGGACGAGTCGGGCTCGAAGGTCGTGGTGGTCACGCTCCTGCACAAGCCCGAGCAGGAAGAAGGGGCCGAGCACAAGGAGAAGGTCTCCTACGGCTGCCTCGTGGCCGAGCAGATTGGCGACGAGGTGGCGCCGACCGACATGCACTCGCGGACCGAGGTCGTGGCGAGGCATGCGTCGACGGCCCTCTGGAATTCCCAGGAACACCACAAGATCTTCCTTCGCCCGGTCCTCAAGGCGCTGGGCTCGCCCTGGCGGCTGTTCCGGGGCCGGACACTCGCCAAGATCGCCGCGGTGCTCGGGCTGATCCTCGGCCTCATCGGGGCCCTCTACTTCGTTCCGTGGACCCTGACGATCGAGGGCCGTGGCTCGACTTGTTGCCCGAGGAGCGCCGGACCCTCTACGCCCCGATTGCCGGCACGATCATCGAGGTGCCCGTCGAGCACGGGGCGTTGGTGAAGAAGGGCGACGTGATCGCCCGGCTCGACAGCAAGGACCTCCAGAAGGAGCTGAAGAAGCTGATCGCCGATCGCGACAAGGCGTGGAGCCAGAAGCTGATCGCCGAGAACCAGGACCAGAAGGCGTCGAACTCCCAGTCCGACCAGGACATGCAGTACCAGATCAAGTCGCAGCTCGCCGAGTCCACGCTGACCTACAAGAGCGCCAAGGAACAGATCGAAATCGTCCAGGACCAGATCGATCTCATGACCATCCGGGCGCCCCAGGACGGGATCATCACCACCTGGGAGGTCAAGAAGAACCTGATGGGGCGGCCGGTGGAGATCGGCACACGAGCTCCTGAACATCGCGGCCATTAGCGGTGATTCCGACTGGGTTCTCGAGGTCGAGGTTCCCGACGACGACATGGGTCCCGTGCTGGCGGCCCGGAGCAAGCTCCAGGAGGAGATCGCCTCCGGCAAGAAGCAGGCCGGGGCCGCCCTCACGGCCTACTTCCATGATCGCCACGAATCCCGAGCACAACTACGAGGGCTACGTTCGCCGGATCGCGGCCAAGGCCGAAACGGTGGAGCAGAAGCACGTCGACAAGGTGACAGTCGGCTTCGACGAGGCCGTGCGCAAGGACTTCCTCTCGCGGAACCAGGAGCTTCGGCCCGGATCCGAGGTCCGGGCGAGGATCGACTGCGGCAAGACCCGCCTGTCGTACGTCCTGCTCCGCAAGGTTGTCCAGGTCTGGTACGAGTCGGTGATGTTCCGCTGGCCGTTCCTCCGTTGAGCCCACGAACCGATCCGATCAGGCCGCCTGGGAAAATGAGGGGGACGGGGCCCTTTTTCCCGGCCGCCACGACGACTGCAAAGCCCCATCAGACTGGCGTGATCGATTCCTGGCGAGGATCCAATCTTTGCGATGACGCAGCGAGCCCGGAGAAGTCGGGGACGTTGAACAGAACACGATTGACCGAGTTACGGGAACATTCTTGAACCATTCGTTGGGATCTTGAAGCTGGAGGCCTTTCTCACCATGACCACTCGCCAAGACCGCCGCAGCCATGGCCCTGGGGTTGCTGACGACCCTGAGCGTTGCCACGTTCGCCCAGAACGGCCAGGACCAGCCGGCCCCCGCCAATCCTACCGTCACCGCGCTGGTGCTCGACGAGCTGGCCACGGTTGACTGGATCGAGAAGTCCTCGGTCGCCGCCCTCCGCGAGGGGGTCATCGAGAAGATGGAGCTGCGGCTGGGCGACCCCGCGTTCAAGGACAGGCCCATCGGCTTCCTGCACCAAGAGGCCGCCGAGCTGACGGTGGCCAAGAACCAGGTCCAGGCGAACATGACGGGAGCGATCGAGAAGGGCAAGGCGGCCAAGGAGGTCGCCCTTTCGATCGTGGCGCGCAACACCCGGCTGAACGAGCGCAAGCCGGGCATGGTCTCGGCCGAGGAGGTGGCCAAGGCGGAAGGCGAGCTCAAGGTCGCCGTGGCTCAGATCCATGAGGCCGAAGAGCAGAAGGCGGTTGCCGAGGCCGAGCTGAACCTCGCGAAGCAGGTTCTCAAGGAGCACACGATCGTCGCCCCCTTCGACGGAGTGGTGATCAAGCGCATGAAGAACCCAGGCGAGAGCGTTCGGGCCAACGAGGCGGTCGTGGAGATCGGCAAGCTCTCGAGGCTGTGCGCCAATGCCTACGTCCCGCTCAAGCACGCCTTGAAGGTCCGGGAAGGACAGATCGTCGAGATCCGGCCCAAGGTCGATTCCCTGGAGGGGGGCAAGGAGGAGATCGAGAGCCTGAAATTCCGGGGACGGATCACCTTCGTCGATCCCCAGATCCAGGCCGTCGCGGAGATGGCCCGGCGGATCCGGGCCGAGTTCGACAACCCCGACTTCAAGCTGATGCCGGGGCTCAAGGTCCAGATGACCATTTACCTGACCAACGACGTCGCCTCGCGAATTCTCCAGCCGGGCGCTCGCTGAGCGCCGGGCCGGGGCCGACCGTCCGGACGAAGAGCTGGGCATTGCCCATCGAGGACCCGATCACAGTGGGCCAGGCCCACTCGACCTAAATCAGAATCTCCTCCGAAGGACTGCTGACCGATGAGCGCCGCCCCGACACTGGCCCCCGCGATGCCCTTCGGGCAAGCCGCCGAGCACCTGCGGGTCAAGCTCCGCTCTGACCTCGTGGTTCAGCCCCAGTTCTACGAGGGCATGACCCACTACGTCATCAAGGACCCGCTGGCGCTGAAGTACTTCCGGTTCAAGATCGAGGAGTACTTCCTGCTCCAGCAGTTCGACGGCCAGCAAAACCTCCAGGATGTGAAGAAGGCGTTCGAGCGGAAGTACCGCCCGCAGACCATCTCGATCGAGGACCTGACTCGGTTCGTGGCCCAGCTCCACGAGGCGGGCATCATCCTCATCGACAGTCCAGAGCAGGCCAAGGTCCTGATCCGCCGCCGCCGCAAGAACCGCTGGCGCAAGGTCTGGGCGTTCCTGGCCAACATCCTCTTCATCAAGATCCCGATCATCGACCCCGAGCGGCTGCTCACCGGGATGTACCCGTACTTCCGCTGGATCTTCACCCCCATACTTCGTCACCGCAAGCGTGGCGCTGATGCTTGCGGCCATCACCCTGGTGGTCAGCCAGTGGGACCTCTTCTACGGCAAGCTGCCCGAGTTCCAGAGCTTCTTCAACTGGTGGACCATCTTCAGCTTCTGGATCAGCCTGGCGATCGTGAAGATCATCCACGAGTTCGGCCACGGCCTCACCGCCAAGCACTACGGCGGCGAGGTCCACGAGATGGGCATGCTCTTCCTGGTGCTCACGCCGGCCCTCTACTGCGACGTGACCGATAGCTGGCTCCTGCCCAACAAGTGGCACCGGATCTGGATCTCCGCGGCCGGCATCTACGTCGAGCTCTTCCTTGCCAGCATCGCCACGTTCGTCTGGTTCTACAGCGAGCCGGGGCTGCTCAACAGCCTCTCCATGGCGACCATGTTCATCTGTTCGATCAACACCGTCCTGTTCAACGCCAACCCGCTGCTCCGCTACGACGGCTATTACGTGATGGCCGACTGGCTGGAGATCCCCAACCTGCGGATCAAGAGCACGCAGTTCTTCGCCTACCTGATCCAGGAGAAAGTGCTCGGGCTGGAGATCCCGGTCCAGAGCTACCTGCCCAAGTCGCGGCGATACCTCTTCGTGACCTACGCCATCGCCAGCTATCTCTACCGCTGGGTCGTGACGTTCAGCATCATCTACTTCCTGTCGCAGGTCCTCAAGCCGTACAAGTTGCAGATGATCAGCTACATGCTGGCGACCGGCGCCCTGGTGCCGCTCGCTGGGAATGCCCGTCTATCAGATCGTCAAGTTCCTTCGCACGCCTGGGAGGTTGCGCAAAGTGAAAAAAGCACGTGCGGCCGGCTTCGCGGTTGCCGCCGTCGCCATCGTGGCCGGGATTCTCTTGATCCCAACTCCGCTGCGAATTCAGGGAACCCTGGTGCTGACGGCGGCCAAGCCCGACGAGATCTACACGGAGGTTGAGGGACAGCTCGTGGAGCTCAACGTCCGCGACGGCGACTGGGTGTCCAAGGACACGGTCATCGCCAAGCTCATCAACTACGAGAAAGCAGAAAGAGCTGGTGCAGAAGCAGGCGGACCAGGCCGTCAACTTCGCCAAGCACCAGTGGTACAACCAGAGCCCGGAGCGGGAGAACCGCGCCCTGGCCCGCCAGCACCTGCAGACGGCCGAGGACCTGGAGCCGATGATCAAGAAGATCAACGAGCAGATCGGCAAGCTCACCCTCTACGCGCCCAAGGATGGGCAGGTGATGGGCGTGCCCCATCCCGAGACGCTCGGCCAGTGGCTCAAGCCGGGCAAGCCGTTCTGCGAGGTCGGCGACCCGCATCACCTCGAAGCGCACCTGATCGTCGACCAGGGCGACATCGACCTGATCCGCAAGGGCGGCAGGGCCTGGGTCAAGATCTACGGCCGGGCCGAGACCACCTACCTGAGCGAGGTTTCGGAGGTCGCCAAGCGCAACCGCGAGGACATCCCTCCCGAGCTCTCTCACATGGCCGGGGGCGAGATCGCCGGCAAGGCAGACCCCAAGACCGGTCAGCCATCAAGCCCCAGACGGCGGTCTACGAGGTGATCATTCCGATCGAGAACCCCAAGCTGACACTCCAGCCCGGCCTCCGCGGCTTCGCCAAGATCGACGGCGGCACCCACACGTTCGGCTGGTGGCTCTGGCGGCTGCTGAACAAGACGTTCAATTTCACCATCTGATCCGTCGCCGAGCTGGCGATCGAAGACGCCGACCTCCAGGCCCGCGTGCCGGTCAGACCGACAGACGTGCGGGCCCTCTTGCTTCGCGGGAAGACCTCCGGCTCCCGACGCTGGAGGACGGCTCTATCCGCACGGCTCGTCGGACCGGGAGCCACCTCGCGACTCCGTGGCAGTGACCCAGCTTCCGACCGGCACAGGACGAGGAGTCACTGGCGCTTCGGCCGTGTCCCTCGTCCGGAGGCTCGGCAGGGAGAGCCAGCGAACGGTCGCCGGAATGCCTCCGCGTTGCGCCAGGCTCGGCATCGGGCGATCGAAGACTGCTCCTGACAGGAGGAAACAACAAGCCGGCCCTCGCTTCCCGGGGGAAGCGAGGGCCGGCTTCTGAATCTCTCGGCTTCCTCTCGCTCGCACCGGTCACTTCAGCGATTTCCAGAGCTTGGTGCAGAAGTTGCCGTTCTTCTTGCTGGCCTGGGCCGCCTGGTCGGCTGCCAGTTTCGCGGCCTTGGCCTGTTGCTGCTGGTTGGCCGCGGCCGCCGCGGCTGGCGAGACGTCGCGGCGGCTGAGGTCGTGGTCGCCGCTGAAGTCGTGGTCGAGGTCGGCTGACTTGCGGTCGTGGTCGTCGCCGCTGGTGTCGTGGTCGTCGTGGCCGTGGTCGGAGCCGGTGTCAACGTCCCGGCTGGTTGCAGACTGCCAGGCGTCGTGGTCGACTGCGCCGCGGTCGTCGCGGTAGTCCCCGAGGCGAGCTGGAGCAACGCATCGAGAATTGCCTGTGAGTTGTTGCCGGTAGCCGGGGTTGATGTCGCGGTGGAGGTCGAGGCCGCCGGGGTCGTGGTCGTGGTTGCCGGGGTCGTGGTCGTGGTTGCCGGGGTCGTGGTCGTGGTTGCCGGCGCTGGTCGAGCTCGCAGCTCCCGTGCTGGTGATCGAGGTCGTCGTGCTCCCGGTCGTCGTCGTGGTGGTCGTGGTTGCCGTCGTGGAGGCCGTGGTGGAACTTGGTGCGGGCAGCAGCGGGGTGAGGGCGACCGAGAGCGTCTGGCCGCCAGCGCTTCCCGAATCGGACCACCGGGGTCCCGCCAACCGCGTTGGAGGGGCCTGTGTTGAACAGCGTGAAGAAGGGCAAGAACGTCCCGGGCACCTGGTTTCGGTTGACTCCGAAATTCGCCGGCGAGGCGTTGAAGTACTTGCTCAGCGATTTCCAGGATGCCTGGGCCGAATTGGGCACCCACATGTACCTCGGTAGCAGGTGCTGCAGATTCACGGTATTGCGCACCGCCGTCGGATCGACCAGGAAGCCGTTGGCCGAGGCCCTCTGGCGGTCGACGATCACATACGCATCGGGCTGGGGCAGCAGGGTGTTGGCCAGCATCTTGAACTGAGTGGATGGTGATCCCGCCCTTGAGCTGACCGTTGGCCAGGTAGTCGAAGTAGTTGAACCGCCGCTGGAGGGCCGCCGGCTGATCGGGGTTCTCGTTGAAGACCGTGTTGTTGACCCCGGCGTCAGGCTGTGCATAAGTCGAGGTACCGCCCAGGAGCCGCGCCATGGCGCCGGCCTCGGCCAGGCCCTTGGATGCCGCGGTGTCGGTGAAGTTCTGGATCTCCTGAGCCGTGATGATCCCGTCGTTATTGGCGTCGATCAGCGGGAAGATCGTGGTGACTCAGCAGGTACTGGATGGCGATCGTTCCCTCGATCGAGGCGATGGCGTTGCTCACGGAGACCCGGGCGTAAGACGGCGGGCTGGTCGATCCCGCGTAGTTATGCTGTCCGTCCGTCGAACCGACCAGGGGCGGCGTGGACAGCGAATCGCCGTTGTTGACATCGGCGGCCGGCACCGCGGTGTACGCCAGGATCCCGTTGATGCCGTCGGGGTTGTTGTAAGCCGAGAGGTCCTTGAAGGCGTGCGGCCCGAAGTTGAGCGTATTCACCCCGACCGGCGTGGTCAGGTAGGCGTCGGAGGTGGTCCCGGAGCCGTTCGACAGGTTGACCCAGTAGTCCAGGGCCGAGGCGACCAGGGAGTAGGCACCGGTCACGATGGCCGCGGACATCGAGGTGCCGACCTGGGTGAAGGTCAGGTGATTGGCCGGATCTCCGGCGGCACTCGTCGAGGTTGCCCCCGTGCCTCCGGTCGCCGTAACGCCAGTCAGCGAGAAGGTGCGCCGGAACGTCGGCACATCGATCGCAGGCGCCGCGAAGTCGGTGGTCGTGCTCCGGTTGGCCGCGGCCGTGATCCGGTCGTTGTAGATGTTGAAGTCCGCCGCCGCGAAGGCGGTGACATTGGCGGAAACATTCGTCGTCGTCGGTGGTACCGCCGGTCGCCGCCGGTGCCGCCGTGCCACCCGTGCCTGTGCTCGCGGTGCCGCCGATGGTCAGAGCGTTGCCGAAGACCAGGACGGGCCCCGGGGGATTCGGAATGACACCGATGGGCGGGTCGTTCGGAGTCGTCGAGGGACTGGTCGTGAACGGGAACGGATAGGTGCCCGTGACCGAGATGGCCTCGTTCAGAACGGCCGGCAGCGACATGCCATTGACATCGCCCAGAGAGGAGTTGTCGGCGCTGTTGAACCCGGCCAGAGGGAAGCTCGACCCCGTGCCCGTGCTCCCGTGCCGGTGCCGGTCCCGTGCCGGTGCCGTCCCGCGCCGGTGCCGTCCGCCGCCGCCGGTGCCGGTCCCCGTGCCGCCGCCGGTCCCCGTCCCGTGCCGGTGGTGGTGGTCGCTGTTAGCAGACCCCGCACCCAGCGGGGCACCGAACTGGCCTGCCGCTGCGATCGGTGCGATTCCCAGCTTACGCAGCCGGTGCATCGCGTTCTTCAGCGCGATCACGATCTGGGGATAGCTCTTGAACGCCGCCGCTTCGCTCGGGAACGTCTGGGGGGTACCGAAGGCGAACGTCGAGGCGATCACCCGGTCCTGCTTCCCGGGACGAACCGGGTCGGCGACGTACGGGTGCTTGGCGACGTACTGGATCCCCTGGTAGACCGTCTGGGCCGTGGTCAGGGCGTTGGACACCTGGGTGATACGTGCTGGTACCAGTGCCTCCGGTGCCTGTGCCGGTGCCGGCCCCGGCGCCGCCGATCGCCGGTGCCGGTGCTGGTCGCTGTCAGCGAGACCCGTGCGACGAACGGCTAGAAGATCGCGACCGGTTCGATGGTCGCCTGGGGCACGAACTGGGCCACGACTCCGGCCACCGGCGTTCCGTGGCCGTCGAAGGTGTTGGCCAGAACCTGGCCGGTGGTTGTGCCGGTGCCGCCCGTCGCCGCCACCGCCGCCGCCGGTAGTCGTCGTGGTGGTGCCGCCGGCGGCCGCCAGGTCCTTGTTGCCCAGGCCGCCGGTCCAGAGGCTCTTGCCGGGGGCGACGCGGCCACGGAACGGGGTGGAGTTGGCGTCCACCCCCGTGTCGACCACGGCCACGGCGCTGTTCTGGCCGTCGTAGGGGACGCCCAGCGTGCGGAGGTCGTTCAGGCCGATCAGGGTTCCACTCGTCGACCCGGCCAGGCTGGCGGTGGTCTTGAACTGCCAGATGCCGTCGCCGTCCGACGCATACAGGGTCGTGCCGTCGGCCGAGAAGGTGATCGACAGCTCCGAATTGATGAAGGAGCTGGCGTCCTGGGCTCCCGAGGTGTTGAATCCCTCCGCGAACGTGTTGACCACGCCCTGCGGGGTGATCCGGATGATCCGGCCGCCAAGGTTCGTTCCCCCGGTCGTGTTGCCGTTGGTGACGATCGGTATCAGCGGATTGGTGACGGGGTCGTAAGGCTGGGTCGGGTCTTCCAGCTGGATTCCCACAGGTCCCGAGCCCTGGATGGGAACCACGACCGTCACGCCCGCCGGGATGAACCCCGGCTGCCCCGCGGTGCCTTCCGCCAGGGAGGTCACGGTCACGGACAGTCCCGTGGCCAGGTCGGAGACGAACACGCTGCCACCGTAGGCGGGCGGAACCGTCACGGTGAAGGTGTCGTAGGTGGATGGTCGTGCCGCCCGTCGTCGTGGTCGTCGTGGTGCCGGTCAGACCGATGTTCTGCGAGAAGTAGCCGTACTGGTCGAAGCTGATGTCCTCGAGTCTTCGAAGCTGGCTGCTGACCGCTCCGGTCTGGTCGAGCGTGAGCGAGGTCGTCGTGGACGGGAGCGCGTTTCCGATCAGCAGCTCGCCATTGGACCCCTGCACGCCGCTAGCGCCCGGACGCGCGGGGATGCCCCCGCTGGAAGGCGTGCCGAAGTCGGTGAACGCCGAGTACACCGGCGACGCGTAGTCGATGTTCGACTCGGTCATCCCGACGATCGTTCCCAGGGTCATCCCGGTGGGCGTGACTCCCTTGGGCAGGGTTCCCGTGCTGATGATCTGGCCGGGGGAGTACGCGTTCGAGTTGAAGTAGAGCGCGGCGAAGGTTCCCCCGGTCGTCGTGATGCCGCTCCCCGCGATCAGGCCGCGGAGGAACGCCTGGTCCTCGGGTCCGGGGATGACCATGCCCGTGGGATTGACGTTGAACTTGGTGGCCGCCAGGCCATCCGTCAGCGTCACGAATGCCCCCAGGAACTGTCCGCTCGGCGAGATCATGTAGATGGCGTTCTTCGCGGGGTCGGAGCGATCCACGGAGCTGACGAACATCACCGGGCTGCCGTTGTAGTAGCCCTCGGAGTCGAAGGCGATGTCGTACCAGTTCACGTAGCCCGTCGAGGCGCCGAGCGAGTTGGCCGCGGGGTTCTTGCCGTCGGTGGACAGCGAGTTGGGGTCGATCTGGTTCATGACCGTGTTCAGGTCGAAGAACACGCTGGCCTTGCCCGTGGCCGGATCGACGCGGTAAATCACGCCAGGTCGGTTGATCGCGCTGGTGTTGCCGCCGCCGCCGCGAGAGATGGCGTAGAGCCCATTGCCAAAAACACCGCCGGGACCGGCCTTGATCCGCACGATGTCGCCGCCGAAGGAGCTCAGCGGCGTCAGTTCGGTGACCGAGGTGATCGGCGCCGGGGTCGCGATGGCGGTTCCGGTCGTGTTCAGGGTGACGGTCACGGTCCCCAGGAACGCATTGGTCGGCGTGGTGGCCGCCGTGAACGTCGCGGTCACGGGAAAGGTCGGCACAAAAGGAGCGAGGAGGCAACGCTGCTCCAGCGGCATGGGTGTTTCGGGCTTGAGCATACGCCGCCGCTTCGCTGGGCCATTCGCCCGCGGTCGGGATGGTTGAGACATTCCATTATCTCCTAACGCTGGACTCGTCCGTCCTGAACCGAGGCCGAGATGCCCGGCAAGTCTCAGTATCGGCGCAAGCGTCGCTGGTTGGTGAGTCGAAACATCCGGCAACACCCCTGATCGGGGCATAACCCGCACGCGCGGATCATTTCTTACCCTCTGAATCGGCCGGAGCCCTGCGCCGTGATCAGCCAAAGCCCCGGCGAATCCCGAAAACCCGTCATTCCCGGCACGATCGGTCGGCTCGGGCTTGAAAACTCGGCCGAAAACTCATCAGCCCCCGGTGAGCCGGCCGGGTACAACCCGGGTCTCCTCGCCACCATGGCTGAATTCGTGCTTGTGGCTCAGAGATAGGCCTGGCCGCGATTTACTGAACCGGCAGCCTCGAAAGCAAGGAAAAAAACGGCTTCTGGCGGGTTCCCGTCCGCGCCGGATCGTGGCTCATTCTCAGCGTCTGCGCCGCGGGCCGCTCCCTCCAAGAGACTGCCCGCCACGAAACGGAAAGAGCTGGTACTGACCCTGGCCGCGACGGGAGATGACCACTTCGTTGTGGTTCCCGATCGGGCGATCTGACGAGAGTGAAGGAAGCCCGGGCGACCGAGGGCGCGTGGGAAGGGGTTCGGTCACCCGGGGTAGGCGCTCAAGCCGCCCATTTGGAGAAAGCGGCGAGGGGGCAGGGGGGAGGAGGGAAAGATGACGAGAGCAAGTGGCTGGCTCAGCTCACTCAACGACGCCCTGAGGTCCGACCCGTCCTGGCTGGGGGTACGAGGGCTGGGGGGCGCCCGTGGCCCGACGGCGGACGTCGAGCTCGATCGAGCCGAAGGTCCCTTCATGCCGCTGGATCGTCATGCCCAGCGCCGTCAGAAGACGCTTGGCCGTGTAGAAGTTCATCACGATTCGCTGGTTCGCCTTGACGTCTTGGCGGCCGGTCGCGAACGGCTGGGGATTGAGGCCAAAGTCGAGGATCACTTCCTCGGGGGTGGCGGTCACGCGGCAAAAGTTCGAGTACGACGGAAGGGTGCTCGAATCGTCAACCACGACCTCGGTGGTCTGGGCTTGTGGAGTAGAGGTCGGATGCTCGGTGTCTTTTTCGCTCATCTCGGGGTCCTGCTCTCAAAGTGTGGCGCCGTTCATTGGGATAGATCGGATCACAAGGGGGAGGCAACGGCGCGCTCTCATTCCCACCTGCGCACGGAGTGCCATGAGCCTAACTCGAAACGCAAGTCGGGTTCAAGCCGACTTTTGAGCAAGCGAGGATTCCACCAGGCGATCCAGCTCGGCCAGGGTGCGGCCCGACGCGCCATGCTGGGCCAGGACAAAGGACCGACCCGCCTCACCGCGGGCCGCAGCGGCCTCGGGATCGTCAAGGTCCTGGAGGAGCCTCAATTTCAGCTCGTCGGCATCGGCGACCCGGCAAGCGGCCTGGCGGGCCAGAAGCTGCTCCACGGTCTCGCGAAAATTGGATGTGTGGGGACCGAACATGACCGAGGCGCCGTAAGCGGCCGGCTCCATCATGTTCTGGCCCCCGCGGCCGGGCACCAGGCTCCCCCCCACGAACGCGACGTCCGCCAGGCCCCAGACCGCCGCAAGCTCGCCGATCGTATCGATCAGGATGATGGGAGGAAGACCGCTCGAAACCTGAGCTGCCGCTCCCCCCTGGCGGAGCTGGGTGCGACGCACCACGGACTCTCCGTTCTCCACCAGCCAGGCGGCGATGCTGTCGAATCGCTCCGCGTGCCGGGGTACGAGGATCAAACGCAGGCTGGGGTGCTGAAGACGAGCGGACCGGTAAGCGGCCAGTGCGGCGGCCTCTTCGCCTTCCATCGTGCTTCCGGCCACGAAAACGAGGTCGGAGAGTGAGAGGCCTAGTTGCTTGCGCAGGTCGCGAGTCTGGGCGTTGTTTCGGTCGCTTTCCAGGCCGTCATACTTGACCGAGCCGGTGACGCTGATCCGGTCACCCGGAACTCCCAGATCGACAAACCTGCGGGCGTAGTCGGCATCCTGGGCCGCCACGACGTCAATGCAACGCAACGTGGTTCCCAGCGGCCCACGCAGACTGCGATATCCCCGGTAACTTCGGGAACTGAGCCGGGCGTTGATGATCGCCACCTTGGCCCCTGATTGCTTTGCGGCCCGGATCAGGTTCGGCCAGAGCTCGAGCTCGACCAGAGCCAGGACCGAGGGACGGATGCGCCCGAGCGCCCTGCGAGTGGCCCAGCTGAAGTCAAGCGGGGCATAGAAGGTGATCAGGTCGGGAAAGGTCCGCCGAGCAACGGCCAGTCCGGTCGGCGTGGTCGTCGAGATGACGACCTCCCAGTTCGGCCTCCGTCGTGCCATCTCCCTGACCAGCGGCCTCAGAAGAAGCACCTCGCCTACGCTCACGGCGTGAAACCAGAGGCACGGCCGGTCGCCGATCCGCCGCGGCGCGTCACCCCAGAATTTCTCCCACAACCCCTCCCGGTACTTCCCCGAGCGGACCATGCGGTAAATCAGGACCGGAGCAAAGACCAGTAGCGTTGCCAGATAAATGAGATTCAAAGCGAAGGGCATCTCGGGGAATCCTTTCCCGAACCGGATGGTCCGTCCTCTCAGCAAGATTCCCATTCCCCCCAGCAACTGACGTGCCTCAACCTCCCTGGTCCAGGCTCTGAGAACAGTGAAACGGCTCGATACCCGCCCCGAGGTCCCCAAGCGAGTCCTCGGCGCGACATCCTTCCAGGGCTCTGCTCGGTAACCACTGATTGGACTTAAAGGCTTTGACATTCATGAGATCGCACCATCTGCCCGGCGCTTCCAGCGGACCGGTCGTGCAACGCATGCAAGACTGGACCTGGTTGCCGAATTTGCCGGCAGGAAAATGAGAAGGCCTGGGGCAGATAGTCAAAACGGATCGGTCGGGGACTGCTTGCGCATGCAGCAGGCTTTGAACTTTTTTCCCGACCCGCAGGGGCAGGGGTCGTTCCTGCCCACCTTTTTTCCAACGTTGCGGACGGGTTCCCTTTTCTTTTCGGGGGACTGCTGGCTGCCGGCAATGGCGGCATCCTGAGCCTGTCGAATCCCCCCGGAGGCCGGCACCGCGGCGGCGGCCAGCTGCGATTCCGCCGACTGGTGGATCGTCTGGGCCCGGTCGAGCTTCCAGCGGGATCCGAGGTAGGAGAGGAACTCCGGATCGAAATGCTCGACGCGGAAGATCAGATCGGTGGCGCGGTCGGCAATGCCGTTCCACATCTCGCCGAAGATCCGCATCCCTTCGCGCTTGTATTCGACCTTGGGATCGATCTGCGCGTACCCCTGCAGGCCGATCGAGCTCCTCAGGTGATCCATTGCGCGGAGGTGCTCCATCCAGCTTGCGTCCAGGATCTGAAGCATGACGACCTTCTCCATCTCCCGCATCTCCGGCCGGTGCTTCGCATCCAGAGCGTTGACCAGAAGCGTTCGAGCGTCGTCGGCGCCCATCCTGGCCAGATCGTCGGCGGTCACATCGACGCCCAAGGCCTTGTGCGACCAGGAAGCGAGGTCTTCCAGGGCCCTGGGATCGTGGGCCGGAGCGAGCTTCTCGCGACCCGCGGTGCTCGGGTAGGCCGCATCGAGCTTGCGATCGAGCTCGTTCGAGAGGTTGGCTCCCTGGTAGTGCTCGTGGGCCTGCTTGATCAGGAGCGACTCGATCTCGGGCCGGAGCATCAGCCGGATCTCATCGGTATCGATGATCGTGTGGAACCGTTCCGTCGCCCAGGCCGCCAAACCCTCCCGATCATAGCGCGGAGGCAGGTGGTGCTGCTGCGATACGCTCAGCCAGGAACCGCGTCAAGGCGATCCGGACAGGGAGCTCAGACTCCTTGAGCGCGTAGTGCTCGCGAGCCTTGGTCTGGAGCTGGCGGACGATCTCCGCCCGGTCGAGTCCCGTCCACGATTCGGGATCGATCGCCAGCCCGAACTTGTGGTGGGCCCAGCCAGCCAGAGACCGGCGTCCCCAGTCGGGCTCGAGGAATTCGCGGGCCGGCGTGAGATCGATGTTCTCGATCGAGGCGGTGGCCTTCTCATGGAGGAAATCCTCGAGATCGGCGCGGCCGAACTCGAACTCGTCGCCGTCCTGGCGGGCGAACTTCCTGAGGTCCTTCTCCTTGAGATTCAGATCGAACCGCGTGTTGGCCCATTTCTCGAGGGCCAGCCAGGTCCATTCGGAGGGATCGGCGTCCGCGGGGAGGTTTTCCTCGACCGCCTCGCGGATGCTGTCGTGAAGCTGGCGTTCGGCCTTGGACTGGACAATCTCGCTGGCGTCCTCGAACGTGGCGCCTCTCAGGTCGCGCGGGGTCACGTCGATGGCCAGCCGCTGTGAGACCCACTCGGCAAAGCTGGCTGTGCCGTAGTCGTCGGCCAGGAACCGACCGGCGGCGTCCTTGATTTGCGAGTCGATCATCTCGAGGATCTTGTCCTTGGGCGGCACTCCCTCGAGCAGGCTCTGGCGGAACGAGTAAACGCGTTTTCGCTGCTCGTCCATGACCTCGTCATATTCGAGCAAGTTCTTGCGAATGTCGAAGTTCCGCTCCTCGACCTTCTTCTGGGCTCCCTCGATGCGGCGGGAGACCATCTTGCTCTCAATGGCCTCGCCTTCCTGCATGCCCAGCCGGGTGAGCACGGCCGTGACCCACTCGCCGGCGAACTTGCGGAGCAAGTCGTCCTCGAGCGCGAGGAAGAACCGGGACGAGCCCGGGTCGCCCTGGCGGCCGGACCGGCCGCGAAGCTGGTTGTCGATTCGCCGGCTCTCGTGCCGCTCGGTGCCAATGATGTGCAGGCCCCCCGCAGCGGCCACTTCGCGGCCCTCGACCCTCATCTCCGGCTCGTACCGGGCCACGGCCTTTTGCCAGACATCCGTGGGCACGTCGAGCCGGGTCTCGTATTTGAGCCGGCCGTCCTCGTCGGTTTCTCGCTTCAGGTCGGCCCAGGCCATGAACTCGGGGTTGCCGCCGAGGATGATGTCGGTGCCCCGGCCGGCCATGTTGGTGGCGATCGTCACCCCGGCCTTGCGGCCGGCCTGGGCCACGATCTCGGCCTCGCGCTCGTGGAACTTGGCGTTGAGCACCTGATGGCCAATCCCGAACCTGCTCAGGTATTCCGAGAGCTCCTCGGATTTCTCGATCGAGGTCGTGCCGACCAGGATCGGCCGCCCGGTGGCATGGACCTCCTTGATCTCGTCGAGGATCGCGGCGTTCTTCTCGCGCTCGAATCGGAAGATCACGTCCGCGAAGTTCCTCCGGGTGAGCGGCCGGTTGGTCGGGATGGCGATCACGTCGAGGCCGTAGACCTTGTAGAACTCGTTCGCCTCGGTCATGGCCGTGCCGGTCATCCCCGCGAGCTTCCTGTAAAGCTTGAAGAAATTCTGAAGGGTGATCGTGGCGAGCGTCTGGTTCTCTTCCTTGATCTTGACCTTCTCCTTGGCCTCGACCGCCTGGTGCAGCCCGTCGGACCACTGCCGGCCGGTCATCAACCGCCCCGTGAACTCGTCGACGATGACCACCTCGCCGTTGGGCTGCACCACGTAATCGCGGTCGCGGCGGTAGAGGTGGTGAGCCTTCAGGGCGTTGTCAATCAGGTGGGGCCATTCCATGTTTCCCGGCGTGTAGAAGCTCTCGACTCCGGCGATCCTCTCGGCCTCGCGAATCCCCTCGTCGTTGAGGTGGCAGGTGCGCTCCTTTTCCTTGACCTCGAAGTGCAGGTCGCGCTTCAGCAGCCGGGCGATCCGGTCAGCCTCGGCATACTTTCTCACATCGTCGAACGCCGGCCCGGAGATGATCAGAGGTGTCCTGGCCTCGTCGATCAGAATGCTGTCGACCTCGTCGATGATGGCGTAGTGGAGCTCTCCCTGGCACTGATACTCCTTGATCGGCTTCATGTTGTCCCGGAGGTAGTCGAAGCCGAACTCGTTGTTGGTTCCGTAGGTGATGTCGCGACCGTAGATTTCCTGCCGCTCGGTCGATTCCATCTCCGCTTGGATCGCCCCCACGGTCATTCCCAGGCCGACGAACAGGGGGCTCATCCACTCGGCGTCACGGCGAGCCAGGTAGTCGTTGACCGTGACCACGTGGACGCCCTTGCCGTCCAGCGCGTTGAGATAGGCGGCCAGCGTGGCAACCAGCGTCTTGCCCTCGCCGGTGACCATCTCGGCAATGTCGCCGCCGTGAAGGACCATCCCTCCCATGAGCTGGACGTCGAAGTGCCGCATGTTGAGGAACCGGCGTCCCGACTCCCGGCAGGCCGCGAACGCCTCGGGCAGCAGGTCATCCAGGGTTTCCCCTTCGGCCCTGCGGCGGCGAAACTCGGCCGTCTTCTCCTTGAGCTGCTCGTCCGAAAGCGCTTGCATCTGGGGCTCGAGCTCGTTGATCGTGGCAACCAGCGGCCGCATGGAGCGGATCCGCCGCTCGTTGGAGCTGCCGAATAACCGTACCAACCCCTCGGAAACCCCCTCCGAAAGGGCCGTGAACGCGTCGGTCGTTTTATCCCAAAGCTCGGTCAGCACTTCCATTGCCACAATACCCCACGCAATGATCAGAATCGAACGCGGTAAGTCTTTTGAAAGCTGGATCTTACAACAGGCAAGGGGGTTCCGTCAAGCGAACCGGCCCCGCCCTGCAAATCGCAGGCCAGATGATTCTACGATCACCATGGGACGCCCGTTCGGCCATTCCTCGCCTGAAGCCTCGAGACCGCCGAAATCGGATCGCCGGCATCTCCAGAACTTCACCAGGACGGTGCTCAGATCAGGTCATCGGCATCCCGAAATGCGGGCTCTGAACATGACGAATGTAGCCTTCGGCCTAGCGGTACCCGCTCCCGACTCCGCGCATCCGGGTGACCAACTCCCGCAGGGAGTAGAACTTGTCCGGATTCTGGCTGGCGTGGGCGTAGCAGGCCTGGCGCTTTCGCGGCTCTGTCGCGGTGATGTCGATGTAATGAGTCGGCGAGAAGTGCACTGTGTCCTCGCCGTCGGAGACCTCGTAGGAATAGCAGGCGAACTTCTTCCCCATGCGAAGCCAGGCATTGTACGCGAGCATCGAGATCGCCCGGTGGTCGCCGATGAGACCGATACGCGCTCATGTCGCCATTCTGGACGGGTTTTTGTAAAATGTTATGGGTTCTCTCGCGACCTAGAGTGGGCTCCTTGGAGGTAGAATCGGTTGATCGAAGGCCCTTCAGCTCCCCTGCGACGGCTGATCTTTCTGGGAACCGGCACGTCGACGGGAGTGCCGGTTCTGGGTTGTGACTGTTCCGTCTGTACCTCGAGCGACCCAAGAAATTCCCGGACCCGGCCCAGCGTGCTGCTGGCATTTCCGGCGGGTAACCTCCTGATCGACACGACCCCGGAGATGCGGATCCAGCTCCTCCGCGAGCGAATTCGACGCGTGCACGCGATCGCATTCACGCATCACCATGCCGATCACCTGTTCGGGCTCGATGACGCCCGGCTGTTTCCGAAGTGGATCGGTGGGCCCGTTCCCGTCTTCTGCGAGCAGGACACCGAGGACTCCATCAAGCGGGTCTTCTCGTACGCGTTCAGGGAGGGCACCGAGAGCTGGCCCGCGGGGTTCGTCCCCCAGATCCAGTTCGTCCGGGCGCGGCCGGGTGTGCCTTTCGAGGTGCTTGGCCAGAAGCTGCTGCCGGTCCGGCTCGAGCACGGTCCGTTCTCCGTTCTGGGATTCCGCATCGGGAACCTGGCATACTGTACTGATGTCAATCGCATCCCCGACGAGAGCCTGAGCCTGCTCGAGGGCCTGGACACGCTGATCCTGGATGCGCTGCGGATCGAGCCGCATCCCACCCATTTCTCGCTCGACGAGGCCCTCGCCGTCATCGACCGGCTGAAACCCAGGCAGACGCTGTTCACGCACCTCTCGCATAGCTTCGATCATGAATCCACCGACGCCAAGCTCCCGGCCGGCGTGAGGCTTGCCTATGATGGGCTGCGCGTGGAATTCTGAGCGAGGGATCGGTAGAGTGCTCTGAGTCCACGGAGGCAAGAGAAGGCCCGTGGATTTTCCCCGAGGAGAAGCAGCGCTATGGCTCCAGACCCGAAACTGGTGGAACGCGTGCAACGTCACGGACAGGGGCACTTGTTCGCGTGGTGGAACAGTCTGACGGCTGCGCAGCGAGCCGGACTCGAAGCCGAGATTGCGGCGCTGGATCTCGAGCAACTGGACCGCTTGATCCAAGAACTGGTTCACGGAGAAGCTGCCCCGCAGATCGACCTCGAACGGGTCGAACCGATCGAGGTGATCCGGCTGCCGCAGACCGACGGCGAGCGCGTGACACGGCGGCGAGCAGCCGAGGTCGGCGCCGATGCGCTGGCCGCAGGAGAGGTCGGAGTGATCCTGGTCGCCGGCGGCGCGGGCACGCGCTTGGGCTTCGAAGGCCCGAAGGGGACCTTTCCGATCGGTCCGGTATCACAGGCCAGCCTCTTCCAGATTCACGCGGAGAAGATCGTTGCCCTGGGTCGCCGGCATGGCCGGGCGCTGCCACTGTACGTCATGACCAGCCCCGAGAATCACGCGGCCACGGTGGCGTTCTTCGAGGCCCATGACCGCTTCGGGGTGGACCACGTTCGGTTCTTCATCCAGGGCCAGATGCCGGCCGTGGACCGGGCCACGGGCAAGGTTCTGCTGGCAGCGCCGGGCCATCTGGCCCTGAGCCCTGATGGCCACGGGGGCACACTCGCCGCCCTGGCCGCCCCGGGGCCGGCCGGCTCGCCCAGTTGCCTGGAAGAGATGCGTGAGCGGGGCATCCGCACGCTCTTCTACTTCCAGGTCGATAATCCCCTGGTGCAAGTTGCCGACCCGGGGTTTGTCGGCCTTCACCGCCAGGCCGATGCGGAAATGTCCTTCAAGGTCATCGAGAGGCTCTCTCCCGACGAGAAGCTCGGCGTGGTCGTCTCCGTCGACGGCCGCCCCCAGGTGATCGAGTATTCGGACCTTCCCTCGGAACTGGCGAGCCGCCGCGAGCCGGAGGGGCGTCTGGAACTCTCGGCCGGCAGCATCGCCATCCATATTCTCGAGAGGACGTTCATCGAGCGGCTTGTCGGCGATCATCGACTGCCGTTCCACCGCGCGATCAAGAAAGTGCCCTTTGTGAATGACCGCGGGGAGATCGTGAACCCCTCGGAACCCAACGGCGTGAAGTTCGAGCAGTTCATCTTCGATGCCTTGCCCCAGGCATGCCGGTGGGCGATCGTCGAGACCGATCGGGCAAGCGAGTTCGAGCCCTTGAAGAATGCCGTCGGCCCCGACTCGCCGGCGACCGTGCACCAGCGCATGAGCGACCTGTTCGGCAACTGGCTCGAGCAGGCCGGAGCCAGGGTTCCCCGCAGGGCCGACGGCTCGATCCCCTTCGGCATCGAGATCAGCCCGCTCTTCGCTCTCGATGCCCAGGAGCTCAAGTCCAAGCTGGAACCGGGTCTCGTCGTCGAGCGGCCGATCTACCTACGGTGACGCGAGATTCTTGATAATCTAGTGTCAAGCGAGGATTCTCTCGGGCCGGCTGGAGAAGCGGCCCCGGGCCAAGCAGGCCCCAGCACAAGGAGGTATCATGCTGCACGCGATCATCATGGCGGGAGGCAGCGGCACTCGGTTCTGGCCCAAGAGCCGGCGCGATCGGCCCAAGCAATTGCTCCGCCTCCACGGCGACGCGACGATGCTCCAGCAAACCGTGGCCCGGATCGAGCCGCTGGTGCCCCGGGACCGCATCGTGATTGTCACCGGTGCCGACCAGGCCGAGGAGTCCCGCGCTCAGCTCCCGGGAATCCCCCCCGAGAACATCGTCGCCGAGCCCTGTCCACGCGACACGGCGCCTTGCGTTGGGCTGGCCGCCTGGATCGTCCGCAAGAAAGACCCTGACGGCATCATGATCGTCATGCCCGCCGATCACGTCATCCAGCCCGTCGCGTCCTTCCTGAGCACCGTCCGCGCCGCGGTCTCGGTGATCGAGAAAGATCCCACAACCCTGGTGACCTTCGGAATCAAGCCGACCCGACCCGAGACCGGATATGGCTACATCGAGCGCGGCGAGCTGCTCGACACGCGCGACGGGATCCCCGTCAACCGGGTCATCCAGTTCCGTGAGAAGCCCGACCTCGACACGGCCGAGGCATTTCTGGCCGCCGGCAACTTCGCCTGGAACTCGGGCATGTTCCTCTGGAAAGCCAGCACCATTCTCGACGAGTTGCAGCGGCACCGGCCCGGCCTTGCCGCCGCACTGAGCCGGGTGGGCGATGCGCTCGGCACCCCCTCCGAGCACGAGGTGATCGCCCACGAGTATCCCATGATGGAGCGCGCGCCGATCGACAAGGCCGTCATGGAGAAGGCCGCCAATGTTCGCGTGCTCGAGGTTCGCTACGAGTGGAGCGACGTGGGCGACTGGCGCTCCCTGGCGGACTTGCTCCCGCACGACGCCGAGGGCAACGCGATCCAGGGCGATGTCGTCGCGCAGGACACCACCGGCTCGATCATCATCTCCGACGACGGCGGTCTGATCGCGACGCTGGGCCTGAGCGACATCGTCATCGTTCAGTCGGGCAAGGCCACCCTGGTCGCCCGCCGAAGCCAGCTCGATAAGCTGAAGGGGCTGGTCGAAGGCCTGGGGGAGAAAGGCTACGGGGCCTATCGTTGATTTCATCGGCACGTGAGATTCACCAGCTTTCTTTTTCATGAGAAAGAGCTGGTTCGTCTCACGCACCCGAAGATTGCAGAACATGGTCCAATCCCCACGGATGGCCGGATGTCGTCTCCGGCCTAGAATGGTTCCATGACGCGTGGCGAGCGGACTGGTCCGGATCGGGTAAGCGAACACATCATGGGGCGAATTCTGGGCCTGGATTTTGGGTTACGACGCGTGGGCGGGTCGATCAGCGATCCGGGGCGAACGATCGCCTCGCCGCTGGAGGTTTACGAGCGCGGGAGCGTGGATCAGGATGCCCGGCATTATCGCGAACTGGTGCGAGAGCACGAGGTCGAGCGAATCGTCGTCGGTCTGCCAGTTCATACCAGCGGGAGAGAGGGAGAGCTGGCGGCGCGGGCCAGGGATTGGGGGGGCTGGCTGGCCTCGATCACAGGGCTCCCCGTGGCGTACGCCGACGAGCGTTACACCTCGGTCGAGGCCGATCACCTGATGATCGAGTCAGGCCTCAAGCGTAAGAAGCGGAAGGGCCTGCGCGACAAGCTGGCGGCTCAGATCCTGCTTCAAGGGTTCCTTGACGCCGGCTGCCCGGAGAATGCGGCTCCGCCTCTGCCCCTCGCCGACCCGGAGGACCGAGGGTCGTGAGCACGCTCATCGTCGGTTGTGGATACCTGGGCCAGCGCGTCGGGGCCGCGCTTCTGCGGCGTGGCGAGCGTGTTCACGGCACCGTGAGGTCACCCGAGCGGGCCGCAGAGATCGCCAGGCTGGGGATCGAGCCGTCGATTGTCGATGTCCTCAGACCCGAAAGCCTGGACTCGCTTCCCCAGGTCGAGCGCGTGCTTCACTGCGTCGGGTTCGACCGGTCGGCCGGCGCGGACAGGCAAGCGGTTCACGTTCAGGGACTGCAAAATGTCCTGGAACGGCTGCCGCGATCCGTGTCGCGGGTCGTGTACGCGAGCTCCACGAGCGTGTATGGCCAGGTCACGGGAGAGTGGGTGGATGAAGAATCCACGGCCGAGCCGCTCGGGGAGGCGGGCAAGGTCTGCCTGGAGGCGGAAAAGACCGTGGCCGCCTGGCACGCGGTCGCCCCTGCCTCGGCGGTCATCCTCCGGTTCTCGGGCCTTTACGGGCCGGGCCGGGTGATACGCCGGGCGATACTCCAGCGGGGTGAGCCCGTGCCGGGCGACCCGAGCCGATACCTGAACCTCGTCCACGTCGACGACGCGGTCCAGGCGGCCGTGGCCGCACTCGACGCGGCGATGCCCGAACGTGTTTACCTGGTCAGCGATGATCGTCCCGTCGAGCGCCGGGAGTATTATGCCCTGGTGGCCCACCTGCTCGGCGCTCCGCCGCCCAGGTTCGAACCAGCGACTTCGGTGCAGGGAGAATCCGCTCACGACGACGTCAACCGCCGGATCTCCAACCGCCGGATGCGCAAATCGCTGGGGGTGAGCTTGATGTTCCCCGATATCCAGCGCGGAGTCCCGGCGGCTCTGGGACTGCCTCTTCCGGCTGGATGAAGCCGCGGTCAGCCAGCCGATGGCACAACGATTCACGCCGGCTCGATATAGCACCGCAGAGAGCTCTTCGACCGGCTCAAGCGTGGATCGGCCCCATAGGCCAGTACCTGGTCGCGCTTCAGCTCCGCCTTCTCCTTGTGGGTGGTGTAGACGATGGCCCGGCCGCGGGAGTGGATCTCCCAGGTCAGATCCTTGGCCCGGGCAAGGGAATGGGCGAAGAGCTTGACCAGCATCTCGATGACATATTCGAAGGTGTGGTCTTCATCGTTGAGCACCACCACGTTGTACGGAGGCATGCGCCGGGTCTTGGTCTCCTCCGTGACCTCCGGTTCGACGACGGTGGCGATCGCCTCGTACTCACCCGACATGGATCGAACTCCTCGAAGACGTTGTGCGGGCCGGCCCATCCCCCTTAATCTATAACTCGAGGGCCCAGATAACGAGATCAAAAAACCGAGCAACCCCAATCCTCACGAGGGCGGCCGATGGCGGAGATGAGTTCAGGCGCGGCGCTGCGGCAGCTTCGACAGGCCCATGCCGGCCTGAAAAAGGCCCGGCAGTTGATGAAACAGGCCAGGGCGAATCCTCGATCCGTGCCACTTGTCCTGGACACGGGGTGGGACAGCCTGGTTCAGGCTCACCGGCTGATGGCCGCCATTCCCCGCGCTGCGGTCGATGAGGCGGTGCTGACCCAGCAACTGTCGGTCCAGCGCTACGCCACGTCTCTCCTGGTGCGGCTCCGACGGCTCATGAGGTACGAGGCCGGCGAGCCCGGCGACGATGCGGGGTTCGACCTGGACGACGAGGACGACGAGTGACCGACGGTTCCGGCACGACCCGTCTGCCTGGCCCCGCTTGATCCCGGAGCATGAACCCGCTGATGGCACGATCCTCGCGCCCACAATCCTCCCGACCGCCGCAACCGGTGATTCCCGATCGAAGCCTCGAGCCTGAGGCCACGCTGGCGACGGTCTCGATCCGGGCGGCGGGCCAGCATCCGTTCGTCTTTCGCAAGATGGTGATCGGGCCCGTCGGCCCCGGGATCCCCAATCCGGGTGACCTGGTGCGGGTCGTGGATCGCGACGGGCAAGCCGCTCGGTTTCGGACTCTGGAACCCCCGCTCCCAGATCTCTCTGAGGATGCTGACGCGCGAGGCCCAGCCGCCCGGACCATCGTTCTGGGAGCAGAAGATCGACCGGGCGGTGGACTTGCGCATCAAGATGCTCGGTCTGGACGCCCAGACGACGGCCTATCGCGTGCTCCACGCCGAGGGAGACGGACTGACCGGACTGATCGCCGACCGGTTCGACGACGTGCTGTCGGTCGAGGTCTTCAGCCTGGGCATTTACCAGCGCATCGGCCCGATCCTCGAGCTCTGTTCCGGCCGCCTGGGGACGCGGCACTTCCGGGTTCAGGTGGACGAGCGCGTCGCGCTCCAGGAGGACTTCCCGGGCCGCCTCCTGACCAGTCCCCAGCTCCCGCCTCGCGTCACCATCCAGGAGCACGGCATTCGCTACCGGATCCACTTCGAGGAAGGGCACAAGACCGGCTTCTTCTGCGATCAGCGCGACAACCGGCGCGACCTGGCGCGGTTCTGCGTGGATCGAACGGTCCTCGATGCCTGCTGCTACACCGGCGGCTTCGGCCTCAACGCCCTCATCCGGGGCCAGGCGAGCGAGGTCACCTGCGTGGACCTGGACGAGAAAGCCGTGGCCCTGGCCCGCGAGAACGGCAACGCCAACAACGTCCGGCTCAGCGTGGTCCACGCCGACGCGTTCGGGTACATGCGGCAGATGGCCGTCAACCAGAAGACTTACGGCGTGGTGGTGCTCGATCCCCCCAAGCTGATCCCCGACCGGGACGAGGTGCCCTCGGGCAAGCGAAAGTACTTCGATCTCAACGTACTGGGCATGGGCCTGGTCGAGCCCGGCGGCCTGCTCCTGACCTGCTCCTGCTCGGGCCTGCTCCCGGCTCCCGACTTCCAGGCCCTCCTCCGCGCCGCCGCCCGCAAGGCCTGCCGCAGCGTCCAGCTCCTGGCCATGACCGGCGCCTGCCGCCGACCACCCGGTGGCCCTCGACGCCCCCGAAGGCTCCTACCTCAAGGCCGCCTGGCTCCGCATCGGCGACCCGGTTCCGCCGGTTGACATGTGATCAGTGGCCCAGCGATCCCGACCCCCGCCCAGATCGAGCGAGCTAAGGGGGACATACAACTTTTAGCGTTCCAGCCCAGCTATAAGCGCAATGTCCCCCCTATGGATTGCATATGTCCCCCCTATAGATTGCAAAATGAAAGCCGCGCACCGCATAATGCGAGACCTGGCTGCGCTCGCGGCCTCAGGGATCAACGGCAGGATTATCCTAAGTTGTTCCTCAGTATTGGCTTCGGACAGGCAAACGCCATTGGCACGAATCTTGCGGTTACATAAAGTTGGCTTTGATTTATTTTTCCAGCACTTCAGGTCATGTTGCCAGGATACACGTTCTCGCTTGTGATCGCTGCCCGGACAGGCATCTGAGCGGCAGCAATGTCCGATTTCTTTCGCCGCTTGCATCAGCTCATCCGGAGTGGTCGCTTGCCGTTCCACCGGAAGGGCCGACTCCTCATGCCGTTCAGCTCGATTCTTGAGACCTTGGCTTTGCCGCGGTAGGCGGCGCTCTTTTCCGATCTACCACAAAACGATGGTTGGCTTCACCCCCCATACCGGGAGTGTCGCCTTGGTCAATTTCTGAACAGAGGAGGGATCATCATGCGTCCGATACTGAAAATGGTTGTGATGGCGGGGGGCCTGCTGACATGCCTGTTCGGTCTGGACCGGGCAAGGCTGGTCGGCGCCGAGGAGGAGACGAAATTTGCCCACTCCAGGCGGGGGGGGATCCTTGTCTCCGCCGAGGGGCACCGGTTCGAGGTCTTCTTCTACCCGAACGGGGTGAGGGTCGTCCCGCTCGATGATGCTGGAAACCCCGTCGATACCTCGCGGCTGACCGCGAGCGCGACTTTTTACCACCCTACGCCCCGAAAGAGCCTTGGTTCTCGCGGCCACTCCATCCCGATCCGATCGACACAGGCAATGCACCATCGTCCCTGGTCCTGAGCATGGGCCTCGCCAAGGCTCCAGAGAAAGCCACGACGGTCGCGGTTGAGATCATCGGTCTTTCCGGTACGACTTCGTCCACGGCAACGTTCAAGATCCCGCTGGAATTCGTCGCCAAGGCCGCCGCGCCCGAGGCCGACATGTCCTCGGAGCCGCTCCGCATCGCAAGCACCGGCTACGATGTCAACCGTCCCAACGTCGTCTCTGGCCCGAGGGCGCTGCCCGAGCCGGCACAGGCCACGCCTGCTTACGCCGGAACTCCCATGACCGTTGGTGGCAACACCTCGATGAATGCAACGACCGCAAGCCTGATGCGTCGCGACTGGACAACCGGGCGTAGCAACTTGCCACTCGCAAGACCCTGGCTGGTACCAAGGAACTGAGACAGGACCCGGCCTGGACGCCCGCCGGGATCGGACAAGTCGATACCGGGGACCGACGCCGCTGGAATTGTTCAAGTTCCTGGAAGGCGCTCGCCCCCGGCCCTGCGATCTGGCCCCGCGGGAGACGAATTCCCTCAAGTCCTTTCGTGGGAAGGCCGACCCAAAGTGTGGACCGCCCTCTTGGTTGGACCCGGGGACGTTCCTCGATCCCTCTTACCGAGGAGGGACGCCGAATGGCCCACGCGGTGGCGCGTCGACTCGCCTGGGTGTTCATCCTGGTGCTCGGGTGCTCGGCCCGCGGCCAGACGGTGGAAACGTCCACGCCGGAAGGCTCAGGAAACGCCCGTGCCAACCCGCCGACATCCCCCGCGCCTAGGCGAGGAGGGAGCAGGACCGGCCCGTCCAGAAAAACGCCAGGCTCGACGGAGCGGAGCGTGCTGGATCGATTACGGGCGTCGCTGTCGCAGGAGGAAGATCCCGACGGCCCGATCAACACTGACAGGCCCACGTTCACTCCGGCCAACACCGTCGTCCCGCGCGGGCGACTCCAGTTCGAGTCGGGCTTCACGTTCAACAACGAGCCGACGTCCGCGTCCCGCACCACGCTGTACGACCTCCCTGAACTCGCCATGCGCTATGGGATAACCAGCCGGGTCGAATTCCGCACGTTCTGGCAGGGGCAGACCTGGACCCAGACGCAGTCGCGCCCCGGTGGACCATGGCGGCTCGGCGGTGGACTGAGCGACATGGAAGTCGGCTTCAAGTGGCAGTTACTCACACACGACAAGGAGAGGAAGTGGATCCCGACCACGGCCCTGATCACGTCGATCTACGCCCCGACGGGAGGGACGTCGGTGCTCGGGTCTCATACGGTCGAGCCGTACGTCAATCTCCTTTACGGCTGGAGCCTCACCGACAAGCTGACGCTCGCTGGCAGCACCGGCTACCTGGGGATGCGAGTCACCGACCTGGGCCCGGGTCGACCCGCCGATAGCTTCCAGCGGTATCACCAATCCCTCGTCGCTTTCTTCGCGGTGACCGAGCGGACGACACTCTTTTACGAGTGGTACGCTTTCATGTTCACAAACGCGGCGGACAATCGCCCCACGTACTTCATGGACGGGGGCTTGCTCTACCGCTTGACGACGAACATGCAGCTCGACCTCCGCGCCGGCTTCGGCCTCAGTGGCCGCCCTGACGACTTCTTCACCGGAGCCGGTTACTCGGTGCGTTTCTGAGGCGGCTAGGCGGCAGATGGAGCGGATCTCTCGGTGCTCCCCTGCTCGTGCAGACCCGCCTCGCCACCGTGCGATTTGCACGCCGACAACCGTCCTCCACACCAGCGGATGCTGCTTATGCCTTACCGTAACCCCATGAAATATTGATAGTTACAACATGATTAGTGAGAGCGGCACCGAACGTTGCTGGACAGTGATCCTCCGACTGGACTGCTCAGGACCTCAAGCGATATTGAAGGCACGGCATGGAGGTTCTGGGCATCGACCAGGCGAAGATGGAGCCGAAAGATCAGCCTCGCCGGGCGGCATCGCCGCGTCGGCGATCCCCTCCGCGATCGGATTTCACCGAGGACGACCACACCATGGAGAACGTCGCCCATGAACGACCCAAGCGGACCGGAGCGGTGAAGGCGAGACAGCCGACTCCGAGCGGGACGAGGAATCGCCGAGCCCCCGGCCCTTCGCCTCGGCGTTCGAGCAACTCCGCGTGTCCCTCCTGGCGGTGCTCCTCCTGACCGTTCTGACGGGTCTGTTCTGGCCCCTGGCGCTGGCCGCCCTGGCCCGCCCGCTTTTCCCGCACCAGGCCGGCGGGAGCCTCATCGTCCGGGATCGGGTCGTCGGCTCCGAGTTGATCGGTCAGGACTTCACTCGTCCGGGCTACTTCCACCCGCGTCCCTCGGCAGCCGGCCGCGGATACGACGCGGCGGCCTCCGGCGGCACCAACCTCGGCCCGGCTAACCCGAAGCTCCGCGACGGCACCAAGGACGATCCCGCGACACCCGGCGTCGACGAGTCGTTCGCCGGCGTGCGAGAGCTGGTCGAAGGTTACCGCACCCGCAACGGGCTAGCGCCGGACGCCGCCGTGCCGGTGGACGCCGTCACGCGTTCGGGCAGCGGCCTGGACCCCCACATCAGCCCGGACAATGCGGCCCTGCAAGTCCCGCGCGTGGCCCGGGACCGCGGCTTGAGCGAGGAGACGGTGCGCCGCCTCGTGGCCGAACACACCCGCGGCCGGCAGTTCGGCATCCTCGGCGAGCCGAGGGTGGCCGTGCTCCCGCTCAACCTGGCCCTCGATCGGGCCGCGTCGGCCGCCCCCTCCACGTCCGCCCATTGACGGGCACCCCCGGAGCTGCAGACCATGCGCTGGTTGGAATACGCGGTCTTCCTTGGGACGGTCGTCGCCCTGGCCAGGCCGGTCGGCCTCTACGTCGCCAGTGTCTTCGAGGGGAAGCCCACGCCGCTCGATCCGTTGCTCCGGCCTCTGGAGCGGACACTCCTTCGCCTGCTCGGTGTCCGCCCGCAGGAAGAGATGACCGCGGGGGTTTATCTGGGCTGCTTCCTCGCGTTCAGTGCGGTGGGCACGGCTCTGCTTTTCGTGTTGCTGATGCTCCAGTGGTGGCTGCCCGGCGGCCCCGACGACCGCTACCTGACCACCCCGATGACGCCCGACCTGGCGGCGAACACCGCGCTGAGCTTCTCGACCACGACGACCTGGCAGGCGTACGGCGGCGAGACGACCCTGCGCTATCTGATCCAGGTCGTCGGGCTGGCGTCGCAGAATTTCCTCGCCGGGGCGGCCGGGCTGGCGGTGGGCGTCGCGTTCATTCGGGGGTTCGCCCGCGAGCGGTCGGCGACGCTCGGGAACTTCTGGGTCGACCTGGTCCGGGCGCTGCTGTGGGTCCTGCTGCCCCTGTCGCTCGTGGGTAGTCTCGTGCTGGTCTGGCAAGGGGTCCCGCTCAACGCGGCCCCTTACATTGTGGCGCAGACGCTCGAGGGACGGGAGCAGGTGATCGCCCAGGGGCCCGTGGCGGCCCTGGAGTTCATCAAGAACCTGGGTACCAACGGCGGCGGATTCTTCAATGCCAATGGGCGCACCCCTATGAGAACCCGACACCGTTGACAAACTTCCTGGCGCTACTCGCGATCGCGGTGCTCCCCGCGTCGTTCCCAATCACCTTCGGGGCGATGGTCGGGCGGCCCCGCGCCGGCTGGGCCCTGCTGGCGGTCATGCTCATTCTGTTCGCCGCGGGCCTGGCGGTTTGTGACCTCGCCGAGCACTCCCTCCCACCTCAGCTTGGCGGCATGGGGCTCTCCGGTGGCAACATGGAGGGAAAAGAGGTCCGGTTCGGGGTCGGCGGGTCGGTACTGGCCGCAGTGGTCACGTCGAACGGGGCGACCGGGTCGTACAACGCGATGCACGACTCATTCCGGCCTTTCGCGAGTACTCGTGCCGCTGGTCAACATGCTGCTCGGTGAGGTCGCGTTCGGGGGCCTGGGGACCGGCCTCTACAGTCTGGTCATGGTGGCTCTGGTGGGAATTTTCATGGGCGGGCTCATGATCGGACGCACCCCGGAATACCTGGGCAAGACGATCAAGACCACGGAGGCGAAGCTCATTGCCGGGTACACCTTGCTGACGCCGCTGGTCGTCACGTTGCTGACAGCCTGGGCGGTCGCCACTGGTGCGGGCCGGGCGGGCCTGGTCACCAACGACGGGTCGCGCGGGTTCACCGAGGTCCTCTTCGCCTACGCCTCCTGCATGGCCAACAACGGCCAGACCATGGCGGGACTGAACGCGAACAGCCCGTTCTACAACCTGACGACTTCGGTCGCCATGGCGGCTGGCCGGTTCGGCCTGGCCGCGCTCGCGCTGGTGCTGGCAGGCCGGTTTGCCGCCCAGGCCCGCAAGCCAGAGACGGCGGGGTCCATGCCCTGCGACACGCCGACCTTTGGCGTTCTGGTGCTCGGATCGGTGGTCCTCGTGGGCGCGCTGAGTTTCCTGCCCGCGCTGGCCCTCGGGCCGATCGCAGAACATCTGCACCCGTGAATTTCCTTGAGCCCTGAGCCGCAAGGCCACTGTACCGGGGGGCCCGATCGTTTTAGGATAATGGGTCCTGGAACTGGATCGGCTGACGCGTCGGTGCCGCCGCGGTTGGCCCCTGCGAGACGACCTGAGGGAACGTCGTGGCCAGCCTGACCGTCGAGAACTATGTCAAGACGATCGCACTGATCGCCGCGCGAAGCCCCGATGGGACGGCGGTGGGGACCGGGGAGCTGGCCCAGGCGCTTCACGTCTCGCCAGGGACGGTCACGGGCATGCTCAAGACACTCTCCGAGGCCAGCCTGGCCACCTATACCCCGTACGAAGGAGCACGGCTCACCGCGGCGGGGCAGCGCCTTGCTCTGAAGGTCATTCGCCGGCATCGCCTGCTCGAGCTCTTTCTGGCCCGAACACTCGCGATGTCATGGGACGAGGTCCATGAGGAGGCCGAGAACATGGAGCATGCCGCCTCGGAGCGGTTGATCGACCGGATCGAGGCCTACCTCGGCTATCCCTCGGTCGATCCCCACGGCGATCCCATTCCGCGCGCTGACGGCACGCTCACCGAGCCCGAGGGCCTGCCGCTGTCGCAATGCCTGGGCGGCCAGCGGTTCAGTGTGGTCCGGGTCATGGATCAGGACCCGGCGTTCCTCCGCTATCTCTCCGACTGCGGGCTGGAACTTCACGCCACGGGGCAGATCGTGGAAAATCGCCCTGAATCGGGGGCCGTCGTCTGCCAGCTCGGCGGGCGAAGCATCGCGCTGGGTCTTGCCGCCGCGGCGAAGGTGCTGGTGCGGGTGATCAAGGAATGAAGTGCCGTGGGCGAACGGCATGGTTTGCGGCCCACGGGTTGCCCTACGAGCGGAAGGTGTCGTCGGACGGGTCCGGTTCGCGGTCGAGACGGAAGGGGGACAGGTTGAGTCGAGGGGTCCGTCCCATGACGAGATCGGCAACCAGCTCCGCGGTGGCCGGAGAGAGCTGCAAGCCCGCGCGCTTGTGGCCCGAGGCGACGATCAGGTTGCGATAGCCGGGGGCGAGCCCGATGTAGGGCTTGGTGTCGATGCTCCCGGGTCGGAGCCCGGCCCAGCTCGTTTCGATCTCGGCCTGGCCCAGAACCGGGCAAAGCCGAAGCGCCTCGCTCAGAAGGTCTCGAACGGCAGCCGGAGTGGACCGGGTATCGAAGCCGGCGTTCTCCTCGGTGGCACCGATCAGGACCCGCCCGTCCCCGCGCGGGACGAGGTAGTTCTTGCCGTGCTCGACGATTCGCCGGAGCAGGAGACGATCGTGGCGGAGGAGCACGATCTGGCCCTTCAGCGGTGGGGTAGGGGCCTGGACGCCGGCATCCCTGAGCAGCCCGCCCGACCAGGCCCCGGCCGCCACGATCACCCAGCCGCAAGAGAGCTTGCCCTCACCCGTGCGGACGGCGGTGATCCGGTCGCCCTGGATCTCCAGCCGATCGACCGGCTGCCAGGGCTCGAGCCGGGCCCCGCGGCTCGCGGCGGCGGCGGCCAGGGCGCGGAGATGCCAGGGACTGCGTACCTGGGCCCGGTCGGGCAGGAAGTAGACAAGCTGGATCTCAGGGTTCAAGGCAGGCTCGACCTGGAGGAAATCGCCAGGCGCCAGCCGCTCATGGACGATTCCCTCCACTCGCCACCGCCCCGCCGTGGTCCGCAGCACCTGCTCCTCGGCGTCCGTGCAGGCGACATCGACCCCGCCGCTGCGGCGATAGCCGTTATCGATGCCGGTCTCCTCGCGGAGCGCGGCCGACCACGCGGCGAACAGCTCGGCGCTCCACGACCGCAGCGCCACGGTCGGATGAAGCGACTTCCAGTCGGATCTCGCTCGCCGGAGGAATCAGCCCGGCGCCGGCCCAGGAGGCTTCGCGGCCCAGCTCCCGGCGATCCAGCACCGTACTGGCAATTCCTTCGCGAGACAGGGCATAGGCGATCGACAGGCCGATCACACCTCCGCCCACGATGACCACGTCTTGCGTCTCTGACATCCGCAACCATCCCGTCGCGACGCGCCGCCGAAGTGTTACCGTGATCCCCCGCGAGTCGGGCCGCGCGAGGGCGAGTGTCCGGCCGCTCGCCTCCAGGTTGCCTCGGCAATCCGATCGATGCCTCGACCCTCGCTCACGAGGATCAGGTCTCCCTCATCCCAGGTGATCCCTTCGACCGGCAGGGGATCGTAACGCACTTCGGCAAGAGGCTGCCAGGGCCCGTCCCCTTGCCGCTGGTAGACCCGCGTCACGGCCGAGGAGCAGACCGCCAGCAGCCGGCCGTCGGCCGAGAGACTGGCACCGGTCGCGGGCTCGACGAACCCCGGAAGCGTCCCGATGCGCCGAGGCGTGGCGGGGCGAAGCAGGGGCGCAGGGGGCTTGAACGGAACGGTGAAGAGCTCGGCCTCGCGACGGTCAGACCGCTTGGAGACGAGGACCGCCAGGCCGGTCGCCGGCTCGTAAAACAGGCCCTCGGCGTCGAACCGGTTGTTCCTGGCAAGGACGTAAAAGGTCGAGGCCGACACCCGCACCGGCGCGGTGGCCGGTCTGTCGGGATCCGGCTCGTCGAGCCGGTAGACCGCCCGCAACGCGAGCAGGCCGCCGTTGTTGCCGATGTCGCCGAGGTAAAGGTGGCCCTCGTCGTCGTCGGCGATATCCTCCCAGTCGACGTTCGGGACCGCGAGGCGAAATTCCCGGACGACCGAGCCATCTCGCCGGATCGCGAACAGCGCGGGGGGATTCCCCGAGTCATTGTGCACCCAGAAGATGCCGGGATGCCGGCGGCTCTTCACGATGCCCGAGGCTTCCGGCAGGATTCGGGTATCAAACCTGCCCAGGGGCTCGAGGGGTGATTCGAAACCGGCAGCCAGCAAGACCGCCGTCACGACCTGGAGGGAAACACACATGGGCCGAGGACTCTCCTGCAAGAGCTTCGGCCCATGATCGTATCAGATTCGGGGTCGGACTGGCCACCGCTCCGCGGATCGCCACACGTCCGGCCTACTCGAATCAGCGTGATCGGCACGGGAGTCTGGTTCATGATGGTCTGGAACGCCTTGGTCAGGCGGGTTTGCCTCTGACTCGATGGTTCCGATGCACCACTTGAAGCCATTCGTGGGATCGGAGGCACTGGAGGGGAAGACCGTGCCGCCGAGTTGCGAGATCTGCTGAAGCAGATTGACCGAGCTGGTCAGGGTCGACGACGGGGTCTCGAAGATCCCGCCGAAGGCAACGCACTGGATGGTCACCGGCTTGCCCAGGGCCCCGAAGCCCGGGTAACCCAGGTTCGGCGTGAAGGGCGTGATCCCCGGTCCGGTCACCGGGTTGCCGTTCTTGTCGTTGCAGATGTTCTGGATGGTCTGCAACAGGGTCGTCTGGTCGTAGCCCGCCGAGTTGAGCGGCTGGCCGGGCTGGATCTTGTAGTACGAGTTGTAGTAGCTGCCGCTCGAGAAACCATTGCCCGGGGTCGATCCCTGGTTGGCCATGCCGTCGGTCTCGTAGATGATCAGCCGCTCGGCGCCCACTCGCCCATTTCCTCCCACTCCCGGTGCGGTGGACCCGTCGAGGGCCTTCAGGGTGCTGCTGCAGCTCAGTTGGTTGTACGCCAGCATGAAGCCATAGCTGGACGCCGTGTTCGCGGTCCAGTCGCCGAAGGCCCGGGGCGTCTGCGCCCCGTTGGCATCCCAGGGCCGGACGTCGCTGGAGCCGCTGTTGGGGGGAACCCAGAGGGAGTTGATCATGGGCTGCATGTTGTTGGTCAAGCTGTACTGGGCCACGTTGAACGCACCGGTGCCGCTGGCTCCTCCGGTGTAGAGCGGACGATTGAACAGGATCATCGACACCAGGTCGTTGGGGTGGTTGTTCTGAATGTCCTGGAGTGCCTCGCCGATGCCGATCTTCATCGGGTACATCGAGATGTCGTGGGCCGTGCCGGGAAGGAGGCCCGTGTCCGACATGAACTGGACCATGGTCATCGGCCCGAACCAGAGCCGGTGCCGCGGCGCTCGGGGTTGTCGTCGTAGATCCATGTACCGGCGCCGTGCCAGTCGGCGGCGCGCTGATCTTGATGGTTCCGAAGGTGTAGTCCGGTGCCGTAGCTCATCGCGGGGTTGGCGGGATGCTGCACGTTCCCCCACGGGTCGCGCCAGCAGCCGACCACGTAGTCGATGTACTCCTTCCAGAACCTCTGGTTGGGGTCGGTGATGGCGGAGTTGAGATTCGTGTGGGTGTAGGCCGAGGCCGGAACGTCGCTGGGGATCTGGTCGTAGTAGAGGATGTTCCCCGACCGGAGCTGGGATGGGAACGGGTTCGGGCCGGTGTTCTTGATCCAGGCCAGGATGTTCTTGTAGTTGATCGTGTAGTTGCCCGAGGGGTCGCTCCAGTTGCCCGCTGCTGTCCCAGAGCTTGGTGTTGTCCTTGCGTGCCGAAGTAGGTCTGCGCGCCAGTCGTTGGTCGGGTCCGGGGGCCAGATGAAGAACGTCTTGCCCCAGTAGCGGGGTCCCTGGATGTAGCCCTTGAGGGCGGTCCCCTAGATCGACTGGTATCCGTTGGTCTCGAACGCCGCGTTCTTGGCGGTGCTGCCCAGAGCGTCGGTCAGCGTGCTGGCGAAGACGGTCGGTGCTGCCGTGCTTCAAGAGATACGTGTCGCCGGAGGCGCGGTTGTAGGAGTCAGCGAGGCGTCGGGGACCGGCGTGAAGGCCGACGCCGGCCGTACGCGCCTCGGTTGTTGGACCAGAAGTCGTTGACCAGCGCCGGAACGCCCAGGGCCGAGATCGACGCGTTGCACTTGCCGATCACGGCGTTACCCGAGAGGGGGTTCGAGCCGTCGGCCACGGGGCAGAGCAAGTTGGCGTAGTTGGTGTAATTCGAGTAGTTCTTCTCGTTGCTGTAATGGCCGAACTTGGGATAGACCGATTCCTGGTTGTTCGAGGTCTGGTTGGGGTTGTTCGGGGCTGACTGCCCGTTGTCGAGATAGCTCTCGTTGTTCCAGAGATCGCTCTCGTTGTTCATCGACCCGGAGTAGTCCAGGACAATGGCGACGTCGCGTGGTCGATGCGCGGCCGTGGCCGTGGCCGTCACGTTGAACGCCGAGAAGCCGAAGACCCGGGCGAACGTCGTGGGGCATGACTTGGTGATCGTGACCTTGGTCAGGTTGTAATTCTCGCCCGCCTGCAAGGTCATCGACGGCACGAAGGCCTGCCCCGTGGTGTCGTAGTGATAGGTCCCGTGCTGGACTGTCACGTCCGACGTGGTGAGGGGTTGCCCCATGACCTTGTACGTGAGCGCGGCGTTCTGAGCGTTGGTCGTGGCGGAAGTCAGGTCCTGCGGGATGATCCCGTTGAGGGTACGAGCTCCGGCCATCGCCGACACGTCGGCCGCGCTCTGGCACTGGAGCTTGGCCACGGCGATCCGGCCGACGTCGATGGCCAGCGCCACGGCACCACACAGTGCCACCAGGCTGACGCCGATCAGGGGTGCGACACTCCCTCGCCGCGGATTCTGTCTGGGAGAGACCATGGTCGTACTGTCCTTTCAAACTCCAGGGCCCAGGAACGGGAAGCGGAGAAACAGACCGTGTGGCGAGAGAGAACGGGACATCAGTTGGCCTCGCTGAGCATCATCGAGACCACCTTCAGCGGCATCGGGCTGGGAAGGATTCCGAACGTCGTGGGAATGATCGGAACGTAAGTCGCATCAATCTCGACTGCGATCGCGCCCCCGTAGGGGGTCTGGTTCCAGAGCCCGATGTTCGCCCACGTGGTGGGATTCGCCTGATAGACGCTGACCGACACGCCCGAGAGCGACTGCCCGGCCAGATACGACAGCACCGTGCTCTGGATCTGCGCCGTGGTGACCTCCGGGTCCGCCGCGGTTCCCACGACGGCCAGCCGGGCTCCTTCCCGCGCCGCGTTGTCCATCAACTGCCGGATCATCACGAGCCGTCCGTACTCGAAGATTCCCAGCAGGCCGAGCAGCAGGAGGTTCAAGACCAGCGCCGTCTCGAGGACCGCGGCCCCGCGACGCACGTGAAGCCGAATGGTTTCTGATCGTTTCATGGAAGTCGACGACCCCGCGTTTCTGGACTAGCCGGTCGGAGGTTGAGGAGCCGTTGTGGGAAACGGGTAGTCCTTGAGACAGACCCAGGTGGACTGCGCCTGAAGGCTGTTTGCGCCGGTGATCGTCGACAAACCGTTCCAGCGAACGTCCTGGTAGGGTATGGACACGGAGATCACGATCAGGTCGAGCGAGTTCGCCTGGGTCACGTCGATGTTCTCGGGCGTGCTGGGACTGCTGGCGGGATAAACCGTCACCGTGACGGTGAGGTTCTTCGTCATCGTGCCCGACGTGTCACCCAGCGCGTTGCGGATGTAGTTGATCGCGACTTGCTGGACCTGGCTGTTGCTGACGATGCCGGAGCCCGCTTGCCGGGCCGCTTCACGCGCGCCGACGTTGAGATACTGCTGAACCTCGATGATCCGCCCGACCTCCCATGTGCCCACAAGGAGGGTGAGCACCAGGGGCAGGGTCAGGGCCATCTCGACGGCGGCAACGCCCCGTCGCGGTCTCCTTCCTCGTTTCGGCTCCGCGCGTTTCATGCAAGACCTCGAACTCGATCAACCGGGATCTTCGGATCGTGCCTCAAAAGAACCTTAAGCCATGGACTCTGACGTCGTCACAGGCAACCTGGGCGGCGGATCGCCGTGATTCCGCCGGGAAACGCGGGCGTTCGTTTTCTTCTTCATTCGCGGCTGAGGGGCCCGAACAGGCCCCGAGATCGTTGTCCCAGCAGCCTGCACGCGACTTAGTTTGCTTCGCTCAGCATGATGGAGACGGCCGAGAGGTGAAGTGGGCCCGACAGGATCCCCAGGCTCGTGGGGAGGATCGGAGTGTAATCGGCATCGATCTGGACGGCGATGGCCCCGCCATAGGGGGCCGTGTCCCAGGCCCCGAGGTTCTCGCCGGTCGCTGGGTCCGCCAGGTACACCTGGACGTTCACGTTATCCAGTGACTGACCGGCCAGAAAGCCTTGAACCTGACCGATGATCTGGTCGGTCGTGGTCCTGGGGTACGCTGCGGTTCCCACGATGGCCATGCGGGCCCCCTCGCGTACCGCGTTGTTCAGCACCTGCCGGATCATCACGAGCCGTCCGTACTCGAAGACTCCGAGCAGGACCACCAACATGACGCTGAGCACGATCGCCGTCTCCGGGATCGCGACGCCCCGGCGGGCATACCTGGAGTGGCGAGCTGTCTGAACCATCACGACTCTCCCACCTTGTCGAAGGGATTTCACCGGGCAGGGAAAGACATTGAGCTTGCCCTCGAGCCACTGGGCGAAGGGCCGGTGCCGGCCACGATCGCGGGCGAGACATCAAGAGATGGTGCGGCCAGATGCCCCGCGATCCTGATACCTCGATTACGCCGCGTCCCCTGGCGTGAGACCGTGTTTCGCGGAATGTGCAGGCGATGATGCGGCGAAGGAACGGTGGTGATTTCCCGGCACATCGGCCGCCTACCCCGCATCCGCCTCACACCCGGCTTGCGAAACGTCCCCCGGGGCGTCAAACTTGGGCGAAAATCAAGCGTTGTCGCTCCGCCATGCATCCACCCAGCGCGGAGCGGTGCTCCCCCTGCCATCGAAGAAGAAAACGCCATGGAAACGCCGCAGATCCGTCCCGGAGCCGTCAAGAATCCCGAGAGCAGGCTTCGGGTTGTCGCCTTCTTTCACAACGCGGCCGAGGGGAACCTCGCCATTCAGCTTCTGACCGCGATCGGAATTCCCAGCGACGGCCTGGGGGTCACTCCGTCCGATCAGATCGAGGGTGGCCAGGGGACGATCCTGTCCATCGGCTGCCCGAACGAGAAGGCCCTCGCCAGGGCCGAAGAGATCTGCCGCAAGCTCGGTGGCCAGCTTCATCGGCAGCGGGTGTGAGAGGCAGAGGGAGTGGGCAGTGAGTCGCGACGTGCTGGTCGGAGGCATGGCTCGGCAGCGAGGGATTCTCGGAATAAGGATCCACGGCCAGAGGCCGTGGTATTAGGAAGGCCCCCCAAGGGGGCCATTTCCGTGTGGTAGCCCCCGTTGGGGGCGTGGATGTCAAAGCAACTCATGCGATTCCCCGGCGCTCGGCAACGGCTTCTCCGACTGGGCGATTGGCTCTGCCATCCGTCCTCTGGGCGTCTTCCTTTGGGGAGGCGGAGCTCACGCCGTTCCTCGGAAGAAGCACGTCGGATCGCTCGAAGCTCTTCGGGTCACACAGCCTGAGGCCGTGGTTTCAGCACGCAATGAGCTCCCGATTTCGAGCTCATTGGGGAGCGGCCGATCCTTGGGCTTGGCGACGTAATGCGAACGGCACGGAGCGAACGCTCGTCCATGAAAGCAGAGAAGACAAGGGATTCTTGAGCTACGGATGAAACACGGATCGAACACGGATAAGAATTCAGAGATGAGGTAGGCGAGCCCGCCGGGGAATCACATTCATGGATTCAATTATCAACCAATCATGAATAAGCCGGTTGGTGGCGAGGGTTGTCTCTCATCTCTTATCCGTGTTCCATCTGTGTTTCATCCGTGGTTGAGAAATCTTCCTGGTTCTTCGATGGTTCTCGTCTTCACTTTTCCCGTGCGAAGGCCCCTGGCTTTCCGCTCGAACTGCCAGTTGGGGCCGATGATCCGCCGGCGGAACGATGATGCGTCAGTTCCTGGCGAGAGACAAAATGGGCGCCTGGGCAACCGGCAGGCGACGAATTCCCACTGAATTGTGAACAGGCGATCGTTCGGAATCGGAGGGAAAAGGGGAAGTTCTTGCTGGCACGTTTCCAAGACCGAAGGCCAGCTCCACGCGGACTTCCCGTCACCGAGGGATGGTCACCGGAAGCTCGGCCGAGGCCGTCTGGCCAGCGACCAGGTCGGTCTGGGTCAACCGGATGCGATAGTCGCCCGGAGCCACGGTGGTGGGGATGGTGATCCGGTAGTTCACATAGTAATCGCGGCGCCGGCTCCGGCATCGGTCTTCCGCTTCGCCCAGCGATTGATCCCAGACCTTCACGCCGTCTCTGGCCGTCACGAGCTCGACCCTCGACGACAGCCGGGAAACAAAGCTCTGATCCACGGTCTGGTAGCGCAGGCCGGACAGCTCGCAATAGATGATGACTGGCTGTCCCGCCTTGATCGCTGGACCGTCGAGCAGCTCGAACGCTCCGAACCCGAGCACCTTGCGACAGAGCCGCAGCTCGGTGATGCCGAGGGGAACCCGATCCTCGAGGGCGAGCACTGCGGAGCGGATCTCGGCGGATCGTGTGGTGGCGTCCACGGCAGGTGTCGTGGTGGCGTCCGCCATCGAAGCCACCGCCCTTCGGAGCAAGGCCTGGCTGGCGGGCCGGAGCGTCTCGCTGGCCAGCCACTCCACCACCTGGGAGCGAAGCAGCCACAAGGCCGCGCCCTCGCCTGCGCCGGGCTGTCGCGCTGATTCGCGAGCGATCGTCTTCAGCCGGTCGAGCGATTCCGCCCAGACCGCCGCAGAATCCGCGGGCTTCGCGCTGGCAGGTTCCGGAACGAGGGGAGCGGCGACCAGGTCGCTCTCCCCGTCCAGGGCCGGTGGAATCTTTGGTTGGGGTTGCTCTTTCAGGGACGCTGGCCTGGCCTGGGGCTTCGATCCGATGAAACTGGCCTGGCGGGGTTGCACCGGCCCCGGACTTGCCGTTTCCGGATCTCGGCCCCGGGGCCGCGTGACCATCGACGCGGTCTGGACTTTCGGCCCGCTTGCGGGCGACGGGTCAGGGGCCGATTGCTGGGCCCGGATCGCCTCACGCTGGAGCCGCTCCTCCGCCTCCGCGCGTTTGAGCGCGGCGTCGAGCAGCGGTGTGGGCGCCGGGGCAGGAGGCGCCGGGACAGGAGGCCCCGACGCATGCTCGAGCCCCGGATCGGTCCGGAGCGACCGCGACGACGCCCGCACGGCTCCGGGCCCCACCACGCCACCGCTTCCCGGTCCGCTCTCGGGGACGGCCATCAGCGCGGGTAGCTCGGGGGGTACCGCACCCGTGGTCGATGCGGATCCGGGGGCGCCGGCAGAACCATCCTCCAGCCGCTGGAACGGAGACCGGCGGCAGCCGGATGAGACGGTCATGATGGCGACGCAAACCAGCACCGTGACGGTGCGGCGCGTCTCGCGATCATGCGACATCGGACGACCCTTGGATTCGAGGCCGAAACCGCCATCCCCACGTCCCGGACGATTCCGGAGGGAGGGCAAGAGACAGGACACGCGTGTGGCGACGGTTTACCGCATCCCGGTCAATCGGGCAAGATCAACCGTGCCATCGGGACCGCGCCCAGGTGATGAAAGCGTGCCCTTGACCAGTTGCTTCGTTGCCCCCGGATTTGTTGCGGCCGGATGGGCGGCTGGGGCTCGAGGTCGGCTTCAGCCGGCGAGCTCCCAGGACTGCGGGAGAGAGGGGGATGCAACTCAATTGAGGCGACTCGAGCTGCGTGCCCTTAGCTTCTTGGCGGATCGGAAAAAAAACTTGAAACTTGGTCTGACCCCGCGAAGCCGTGACATATCTGACCCCGCGAGCCGTGACATATACATCATGAAGTTGTCTCGAGACTCCGACTAACAAGGCAGATGCGGGCTTCTCACACCGTTTCTTACACACTCACGTTCAGAAAAAGCATCAAAACTCACACACATTTGCAGAAGAGCTGATTAGTTTTTGAAGAGTTGTTCGCTACGATGTTGACAATGGATTGATGAATGGCTACAATCCGAGTGCATGTGCAGTCGCCCTGCGGAGTACGCCTCACAGCGATCTGAACTCTGCTGGAGATGCCGAACATAGATTCAGGAACCTGTGAGAGTTGAGAGCAACTCCGGGCTTGGCGTCCGGAGTGAGTAAGCGCGCCTCGGGAATATCACAATCTTAAGCGAAGGGAACAACAATGCTGAGCAAACACCAGGTTGATACGCCGATGTCCGGCTACCGGGCAGTCACACGAAGGATCGGATGTCTGGCCGTCCTGCTCGTCGGGTTCGCGGCAACGCGTACGCCGACAACGGCCAAGGCAATGGCGGCATCAACAACGGCACCGATCGGCAAGACGCGGCAATAATCGAAGCTGTACCCGAGATCGCGACGGGTGCCGCGATCACCGCCTCTCGTGCTGGCCGGCGGTGGCCTGCTGTTGCTGGCCGACCGTCTCCGCGGGAAGAAGATGTCGAAGTCCTGATCTCCGGTTCTTCGGCCGTCGGTCATGTGTCGAGCGGGAGTGGGCCGGGTCTCAGATGGGGTGAGGATTGGCATCGCCTCGGGGGGAGCTCGTCGATTGCATTGTGTCCCCTCCGATGATCGAGCCATTCAACGCGAACCCGTCTGATCTACGTCCGATGGGCGGTTCTGCTTGCACTGTTTGGGCTCGAGGTCGCTGCTCTGACACTCCGATTCGATACGAAGACGCTCGAAGGGGGACCGCTTTGGCTCGAAGGACTCTTCGGTCTGCTGCGAGTTGGCTTCGATGTCGTGGTTGTCGGGGCCGCCGTCGTGCTCCTGTTGCAGCAAGGAGATAGGGGGACGCAACTCAATTGAGGCGAATCGAGCTGCGTGCCCTTAGCTTCTTGGCGGATCGGAAAAAAAACTAAAACTTGGTCTGACCCCGCGAAGCCGACGCCCATGGGGGTCTATGCTGCGTGCTTTTTTATCGTTCGGGCAGGGAAAGTCGCTAACCTTGGACCCCGAATCTCGCCGGAAAACACTCCACCTGTCTTGCACATCCTCCCTATCATCGCGCACTAACTGGCGAGTGCCAGGAAAAAGCTTTAAAAAACGCACCCACACGATTTGCAGAACAGCTTGATTAGTCTTAGAGTTGTTCGCTACGATGTTAACAATGGATTGCTGAACGGCTACAATCACGAGTGCATGTGCAGTCGCCCAGCGGAGTACGCCTCACAGCGATCTGAACTCCGCCGGAGATGCCGAACATAGATTCAGGAACCTGTGAGAGTTGAGAGCAACTCCGGGCTTGGCGTCCGGAGTGAGTTAAGCGGGCCTCGGGAATATCACGATCTTAAGCGAAGGGAACAACAATGCTGAGCAAACACCAGGTTGATACGCCGATCTCCGGCTACCGGGCAGTCACACGAAGGATCGGACTGCTGGCCGTCATGCTCGTCGGGTTCGCGGCTAACGCGTACGCCTTGAGGGCCGTCCGATCCATACGCCAAGCCAGCTCCAATCATGACGTGCCTGAGATCGCGGTGGGCGCCGGGATCAGCGCCTTCGTGCTGGCCGGTGGCGGCCTGCTGTTGCTGGCCGACCGTCTCCGCGGGAAGAAGAAGTCGAAGTCCTGATCTCCGGTTCTTCGGCCGTCGGTCATGTGTCGAGCGGGAGTGGGCCGGGTCTCAGATGGGGTGAGGATTGGCATCGCCTCGGGGGGAGCTCGTCGATTGCATTGTGTCCCCTCCGATGATCGAGCCATTCGAGCGCGGAACCCGTCTGATCTATGTCCGATGGACGGGTCTGCTTGCACTGTTTGCAAGGCTCGAGGTCGCTGCTCTGACACTCCGATTCGATACGAAGACGCTCGAAGGGGGACCGCTTTGGCTCGAAGGACTCTTCGGTCTGCTGCGAGTTGGCTTCGATGTCGTGGTTGTCGGGGCCGCCGTCGTGCTCCTGTTGCGGCAAGGGATGGGGGACGCAACTCAATTGAGGCGAATCGAGCTGCGTGCCCTTAGCTTCTTGGCGGATCGGAAAAAAAACTGAAACTTGGTCTGACCCCGCGAAGCCGACGCACATGGGGACTATGCTAAGTGCTTTTTTATGATCCGGGCAGGGATAGTCTCTACACCTTGGTTTCGAATCTCACCGGAAAACACTCCACCTGTCTTGCACATCCGCACTATCATCGCCACTCACTGGCGAGTGCCAGGAAAAAGCTTTAACAAAACGACCCATACGACTTCAGAAGAGCTTGATTAGTTTTAGAGTTGTTCGCTACGATGTTGACAATGGATTGCTGAACGGCCACAATCAACGAGTGCATGTGCAGTCGCCCAGCGGAGTACGCCTCACAGCGATCTGAACTCCGCTGGAGATGCCGAACATAGATTCAGGAACCTGTGAGAGTTGAGAGCAACTCCGGGCTTGGCGTCCGGAGTGAGTGTGAAGGCGCCTCGGGAATATCACGATCTTAAGCGAAGGGAACAACAATGCTGAGCAAACACCAGGTTGATACGCCGATGTCCGGCTACCGGGCAGTCACCCGAAGGATCGGACTGTCTGGCCGTCCTGCTCGTCGGGTTCGCGGCTAACGCGTCACGGCCGCGATGGCGCTCAACCTGTACCCAACATGACCGGTGGCGATCCGATGTGCGTACCCGAGATCGCGACGGGTGCCGCAATCACCGCCTCTCGTGCTGGCCGGCGGTGGCCTGCTGTTGCTGGCCGACCGTCTCCGCGGGAAGAAGAAGTCGAAGTCCTGATCTCCGGTTCTTCGGCCGTCGGTCATGTGTCGAGCGGGAGTGGGCCGGGTCTCAGATGGGGTGAGGATTGGCATCGCCTCGGGGGGAGCTCGTCGATTGCATTGTGTCCCCTCCGATGATCGAGCCATTCGAGCGCGGACCCGTCTGATCTATGTCCGCTGGACGGGTCTGCTTGCACTGTTTGGGCTCGAGGTCGCCGCTCTGACACTCCGATTCGATACGAAGACGCTCGAAGGGGGACCGCTTTGGCTCGAAGGACTCTTCGATCTGCTGCGGGTTGGCTTCGATGTCGTGGTTGTCGGGGCCGCCGTCGTGCTCCTGTTGCAGCGGCCCCGGCTTCTGGGAGTGTTGCAGTGCCTTCCCGATCGGTTGCAGGATCACCCATGGTCTAGGTATCTCTTCGTTCATCTCGCCGGTCTGGCTGGTTTCGTCTTGTTATCCGGTCCGTTGCTGGAAGGGAGGCCCAGATCGGCGGCCTCGGTGGTCGCCCTGACGATCTGCTGGCTGGGGCTAGGCCTCCTGTCGCTGCTGGCCTGGCTCAACTGCTTCTTGCCTCATCGGGAATGGCTCCGGCTTCTGCGTCGCTGGCCCTGGATTCTTCCGGCCGGAACGGTGGCGGGGCTGGGGGTGTTGGGCACCGGCCGACTCGCACAATTGCTCTGGAAACCCCTCGGTGTTTCGACCCTCTGGCTTGTCCGTTGCATCCTGGAGCTCTTCTCAGAGGACGTCGTTTTCCAGCCGGCCGAGCGGATCATTGGAACGACCGCATTCGACGTTGAGATCGCCCCGGCATGCTCGGGCTACGAGGGCATGGGGCTGATGCTCGTGCTGATTGGCGCCTTCCTGATGATCTCGCGCAGAACTCTGAGGCTTCCGCGGGCGCTGTGGCTGCTGCCCCTGGGTTGCCTCCTGGCGTACCTCGCCAACGCGGTGCGGATCGCCGCGTTGATCTTGCTAGGGACCCATGTCTCCGAAGAAATCGCACTGGGGGGCTTCCACTCTCGGGCCGGCTTGCTGCTCTTCCTGGCCGTCGGATTCGGGCTGATCGGCCTGTCATTACGATCGCCTATGTTCTCGGTCGCCGACAGGCGGGCCGAGGCGGACGTCGATTCGACCGCCTCCGAGGCCTACCTCTGCCCCTTGATGGCACTGGTCGGCATCACGCTGGTCACAGGCGCGTTCTCCTCTGGATACGACCCGCTCTATCCTCTGGGCCTGATCGTGACGTGCGGACTGTTGTGGCGCTACCGCAAGTATTACGACGATCTATGCTGGACATTCGCGCCGCAGGCCATCGCGATCGGGGTCACGGTCTTCGCCCTCTGGATCGCATTGGAGCCGTGGAAATCCGGCGAGAGCCCACCCACGGCACCCGATCCAGCTCGCGGATGCCGGAGGGGTGGCCTGGGTCATCGCCCGGGCACTGGGGTCGGTAATCGTCTCCCCGCTGATCGAAGAACTGGCCTTCCGGGGCTACCTGACGCGCCGACTCATGGCCGCCGATTTCAAGTCGGTACCGCAGGGCAAGTTCTCGTGGCCCTCGTTCCTGGTCTCATCGTCGCTCTTCGGGATATTCCACGACCGCTGGATCGCCGGGACCCTAGCTGGCATGCTTTACGCGCTCGCCCTGTACCGCCGGCACAAGCTGTCGGACGCCGTGCTGGCTCACGCAACCACAAATGCCCTGATCGTCGCCTATGTCCTGGCGTCGGGGAAATGGTCATTGTGGACCTAAGTTCCATCAGCGCTTCAAACAAGCCGCCAGCGACGCAGGTCCGATCACCCAGGCTCAGGGTAGCGAGACGGCCGTTCGCAGGCACGTGACGCCGACTGAGCAATGATTTCCTCAAGGCGGCCGTTGAGGACCACGAGAAGACCGGTCAGCCACAGCGACTGTTTCTCGCCGACCGATACCAAGCCGGGAGTTGGCCGGCACCGCAGACGATCGTCATCAAGGTCGAGGCGCACGCCCAGGGGACCAATCGGAGAGCCGTGGTTACGAACCGACAGGGCTGGGAGGTCTTGCCGTCGGCAGTGTACGACGAGTACGCCGAGAGAGGCGAGAGCGAGAACCGAAACAAGGAACCGGTGGTTCACGGCCAGGTCCGGTTGTAGCGGCGGCGGGATGTGGAGAATCCGCGCGGAAGCCAAAAAAACCCCGAAACAGGCGCAATCTAAATAATAGGGGCATTGCGCTCCTGACGCTCCTTGGCATTCGGTTGTCGGAATCGCGACTCTGCTTCAGCCGCGTGGGGGGCTGGACCACGAAGAGCGCCGTACCGTTGCGATACACTGAGCAGGGCTCCATGATGGGCTGTCCGGCCAGCCTTTTCCTCCTGTCCTTCGTGCTCTTCGTGGTTCAGATGCCCCTGCGAAAATGCGACGAACGGAGCCAAATGCTCGCGTCGTAAGTTGCTTGATTGAAAGAGGTTATTCTCGTTTGGCCGCCGTGACGTGAAAGCGAACGAACCCGATTGCGGCTAAGGACATACGTAGAGACACCGGGGAGAGACCGGCGATCAGAGATCCCGAGCCAGGCTCGCAATCCGGACGAGCATGGCTCGGTGTGCCTGCCGCGCCGCGCGATCCAGATCTCTGGCCTCTGCCAGCGTCACCTGTTGAAACGGGATCCGATCTCCGGGGAGAAGCTGACCGAGGCGATCGAGGTCAGCCGAGATGACATGCGCGACGTGAGGATAGCCCCCCATGGTTCCGCCGGCCACTCCCAGGATGATGAGCTGCCCCCCGGCCACCTGGATGGCGCCGGGACAAACGGGTGCGGAAAGCCGGTCTGGCATGGAGGCCACCTTGATCGGAGGCCCATCGAGGCGCAGGCCCATCCGGTTGCTTCGGGAACTGATGCGGAACCAGCCCGCATTCCAGCACTCGGGACCGAGCAAGGCTGCTGCGTCCGGTCCGGCGATGACCCGGATTGGTTGCTCGTAGGGACACCTCCAGCCGGGCTCGCCGGGATGGCGGCTGGGTATGGTGCTCTCCCTCGTGGGCAGGAAATCTCCCCGCCGCAGGGGCTGCTCGGACGATCGGCTTCCCAGCCGAGGCACGGTCCGGATGCCATCCTTGATCGCCAGATAGGCCCGCGCGCCTTCGCATGTCCGCCCGAGCACCAGGCGATCTCCCGCACACAGCGAGGAGCTCGAGGGAACACGCAGCGGGCGAGGAGGGCCGTCGAGACTGAGGAGCGTGGCCTCGATCGGGGCACCTGCCAGGCCGACTCCCAGGCTTCCGAGCGCCTCGTAAACTCCGCCCCGCAAGGTCAGCTCGAGCACCGCGCATTCGGGACCATTACCGACCAGGGCGTTGGCCAGGTCCGCCGAGCCCCGATCGAACGCCCCGCCAACCGGTACGCCCCACTCGCGATAACCCACCCGGCCCGTGTCCTGTACGGTCGTCCAGAAGCCGGAGTCGATGATCATCAGCCCCATGAGATCGCGTTGCCGTCAGTCCAGGAAGCTCGTGATGGCGATCCCGCGATGGCTCAGGATCGACCGGATGCGATCGGCATTGGCCACCGCGGCGGGCTTATCGCCATGAACGCAGAGGGTCGCCACCCGTCCTTCACCGACCAGCCAGTGGACCGAGGCCTCGATCTCGGCCAGGTCGTGGAGCACCGCCCCGGGCTCGCCGCGGGGAACGAGCGAGCCGTCATCCCGGTAGCGACGATCAGGAAACCCCTCGGCGATGAAGCGTACGCCATGGCCTCGCGCCCTCGACTCCAGAAGCGAGCCCGGCTGTCCCAGCAGGGGAAGCCCGAGCCGGGACGCCGCCGCGAGGACTCCGCGCGCCACCTCGCCTTCTCGCTGGGCCTGGTTGTAGAGTGCGCCATGCGGCTTGAGAAAACAAATCGTCAGCCCCTCCTCGCCAGCCAGGGTCCGGAGCCTCGGCGGCCTGCTCCAGGATCAGGTTCTCGACCTCGGCGGCCGTGACGCTCCGCTCGCGCCGGCCAAAGCCTTCCCGATCGGGATAGCCCGGGTGAGCGCCGACGGCGACTCCCCGATCCCGGGCGACGCGGAGCGTCTCGCGGATCGTCGCGGGGTCTCCCGCATGGGCGCCGCAGCAAATGCTGGCCGACGAGATCCGCTCCAGGAGGGCGCGGTCGTTGCCGCAGCCCTCGCCCAGGTCGGCGTTCAGGTCGATGGCTCGACTCCTGGTTCCTGGCCGCAGTTCAGAGCCGCTCATCGCGTCTGGCCTCGAATTCCCGGGAATCGATCGCTCGGAACTGGATCCGGTCGCCGGCCCGGATCGGGAAATGGCCCTCGTCGGGATCGGCGATCCGAAGTGGCGTCCGGCCCAGCAGGTGCCAGCCTCCAGGGCAGGCACGGGGATAGACGCCGGTCTGGCGCCCGGCGATGGCCACAGCGCCGGCAGGGACTTCGAGCCTGGGCTCGTCGCGGCGCGGCAGCCCGCTCAGAGGAGCAGGGAGATAGCCCGCGTAGGGAAAGCCCTGAAGAAAGCCGATGGCGAAGACATCGTAGACGCTCGCCGTGTGCAGGGCCACCACGGCACTGGTGTCCAGGCTCAACCGGGAGGCGACCGCCTCCAGGTCCAGTCCGTCGTACAGGACGGGGATCTCGATGAGCTTTCCCTCGATCGGGTCTCCCGCTCCCGGCTCCAGGGTGCTGAGAGTCGATTCCAGTTCGCCCAGGCTCGCCAGCTCGGGGTCGGCGAAGACCGCGGCCGAACGATAGGCCAGAACGACGTCGGTTACCCCGCGCATCTCCCGGGCGCGGACCGCCGCAGCCCATCGGGCCGCATCTCGCTCCGTCGCGAAGTGGGCCAGAAACGCTCGATCTCCCAGCGGCTCGAGAGCCACCACCATCATGCTCTCCGTCGGTATGCGGAACGGCCGATCGGGCCGGGGGATGCCCCGGACGTCGCGGACGGCTACAATCAATATGAAGCATCTCCAGTTTATCTCGGTCCGGAGGCGGGGGTCATCATGATCTGTGGGGTACTGATCCTGGCCGGCTCGCTGATGGCGTTTCAGAAACCGCCGGAACAGGCCGCAGCCGTGGCCGATCGGGTGACCTTGAGAGACGGCTCCGTGGTCCTTGGCCTGGTCACATCCGTCAGTTCCGGCCCGCGTGGAGCCGTCGAGCTGCTCGTGAGGCGGGAATGGGCCGAGTCCCACCTCAAAGCCTGGGCCAGCAAGTGGGACCGCACCATCGAGAACGGCTCACGGCTCGCAGCCCGCGACCGGCGCGAGCGGCTTTCGAGCTGGCGCCGGGAGCGGGCGATGACCGCCAGGGGGGACGATCGCATCCTCACCTGGATCGATCAGGAGCTCAAGCGCACCCAGGATCCCGTCCACCTCGCCCACGCTCCCCTGATGCCCGTTCATCTGTCCCGGGGCGAGGTGCGGTCCCTGGCGCGACAACCTCAGACCAGCACACGCTTGCTTCAACTCGGCTGGCTCTGCGGGTTGAAAGACGTCGAGACCATGCCGCTGGACGACCTGAAGGACGCCATCGAGGGCCGGGGGTTCGCGATCGGCGGTGACCGTGTGCCTTCTCTGGCCGGTCTTCTTCCCCTCACTGCCGAATCGGATCTTGCCTGGCTGGGTCGCAGGGCGGCCACCGAGCTCGCCATCGATCCCGACCTGCGTTTCCTCCGCTACCAGAACATGGTCCTCCCCGACGCTCAAGGCGGCCAGGCCCAGGGGTTGAACGGGATCGGTCCCTCCATGGCCATCGCGGAGATCTCCCGGTTGCTCGACCCCGAGCAGGGCAAGGAGGACCCGCTGGTCGTGAAACTCAGGAAGGTCGGGGACAGTGGCCGGGCCGGTGTGCTCGTGACCCGTCTGGAGATCCCCGCAGACCTGGCACAGGCGACCGTCGTGTCCACCCTCTGGGTGCGGGCCGGGGCCGAACGGTGGGTTCCCTTCGTCGCTCGGTCCGCCTCCGTCCGCCCCGACGAGCTCGCCCAGGATGCCGGCCGAAACCTCGCCGGCGATCCCCAGGTGGAGACCGCGTTCTCGCTCGTGGAATCCCTGGGCCTGGGGAACATCTCACCCGAGCTCAAACAGCGAAGCCTGCGGATGGGAGCCGCAACCGACAAGGCGCTGGGCGCCGCGCGCGCGGCGATCAGTCAGGACCTGAACCTGCTGATGCTCCCGGTGTTCGACCCTCCGGGCGACGCCCAGGACCCGCCTCGACAACCCGGTAAACCGTGAGCCCTGGGAAGCGAGCCTCGGTGCGGGACTCGAGAAACGACGGCAGCGGCGAGTCCTTATCCGCCTTAGTTCCGATCGCCACGTAGAGCTCCCCGGGGGCGAGACTCCCCAGGCCCGAGGCGGTCGCTTGTTCCAGCGGGATGATCCGGCATCCTCGGGGCAGGTAGTACCGCGCGGTCTCGACCTCGACGTTTCGAGACGGATCGGCAGACGCCACCAGGACCGTGACCTCGGCCGGAGACTCTCCATCGGTCCGGGCCGCGAGCGACCTCGAGAACGCTCTCCAGTCGGCCTTCAGCCCCGGCGCGTAGACGGTCGCATCCAGATCCCGAGCGGCGAGCAGGGCCAGCACGATCGCCGTGCTGTAGCGGGCCCGGGCGGGTAGACCGGCCAGCCCCTGGGCCACCAGGATCAGGTAGGCGGGGGCCACGTAGAGCGTATAGCGAGAAGGTCCGAAAACTGGATTTTTGAGGAGGGAGTAGATGTAAAGAAGGGTCGGAGGCAGCACGAGCCAGAGGACCAGGCACGCGGGCCTCGACCATTCCGATTGAGTTGCCAGGCACCCGCGCCGGCGGAGGATGCCGAGGCCCACGAGACCAAGCAGTCCGAGGAGGATGAGGGAATTGCCACCGATGAACCCGATCGGAGTTCCGAGCAAGGACTTGAGGGGCAGCTTTCCCGACAGGAACTCGGGCGGATGATCGAAGTAGTGCCACACCCAGGGCCCCGCCAGGACTGCCGCCCCCAGATGAGCCCCCAGCCAGTTCCGCCAGGTGCCGAAGAACTCGGGCAAGAACAGCAGTGAGCCCAGGCCCAGGGTGCCGGCCATCAGCAGCCCCAGGGAATGCGAGTAGAGCAGGGCGGTGAGCCCCAGCGAATACGCGGCCATCCTGAACAGCGATCCCGGAAGGCGACTCGCCCTCCTACCGGAGAAGAGCAGCCCCCAGCAGAGGCAGGTCAGCATCACGAGCCAAGCGTACATCCTGGCTTCGCGGGAATAGTACACCATCGGCGGACAGAGAGCCGCCAGCCAGACTGCCCAGAGCCCGGTCGGCTCGTCGAAGGCCAACCGTCCAATCCACCAGACCAGTCCCACCGTCGCGACCCCACAAGCGACGCTCAGGGCCCGAGCCCCGGCTTCGGTCGCTCCAAACAGGTGGATCCAGCCTTGAAGCAAGAGCGGATGAAGGGGCGCCCGCGTGGCGTCGATCTGGAACAGCCGATCGATCAGGGCCGTGGGCGTGGGAGCCTCGGCCAGGCGCATGGTCACGACCTCGTCGTACCAGAAGCTGAGCTGGCCCAGCCGCCAGGAACGCAGGCCGGCCGCGAATGCCAGGATGAGGACGAGGGTCATCACGCGGCGCGAGCCCTCCGTCATGACAGCCTCCTCCGGGAGGAACGTGGGTAGACATCGAGCTCATGGCGCAGTTTCGGGAAACGATGGGGAGCCTGAGGAGGTGGACACGCGGGCGACCGTCATGGTTCCGTGCCGACCTCGGGCGCCCGAGGAGTCGCGTCCGGCGCGGGGGCCGGGATCGGCGTTGGCGCTGGAATTCCAGGTAGTCCAGCAGGTCGTTCTTGAGATCGCCGTGCGAGTCGAACGTGCGAAAGCGAGGGAGGATCGCCTTGCTCCAGCCGACCTCGGCGGCCTCGCCGTAAATCAGGAAGCCGGCAAGGGCAAGGGTCACAAGCCAGCTGGTGCGCCGGCCGATGGCCGCCACGCCCTCGGACAGCGGCAGCAGGAACAATGGAACCAGGTATAGCAAGAGCCGGCCGTGAAACGGGTACTGATGAAGTCCCGAGGCCGCAAGGGCAAAGAGCACAGGAGAAATCACCAGGAAGAGTCCGCCCGGCCACCGCCGGGCCAGCGACAGGCAGCCAAGAAGCGCCAGGGCAGAGGCCAGGGTTGCCGTGGCAGGCAGCGGCAGGGGCATCAGGATGCTCCCCGGGTTGATGAACACGTTGGCCAGAGTCTGGCCCAGGAGCGTGAGGTCCACGACCGAGCGAGGGGGAACGGGGAGAAATGCAAAATCCCACCAGACCCAGATGAAATCCCGCGAGCTCAGAATCGACCGCGACAGAAAGAAGCAACCGGCGAAACTGATGATCCACGCCAGCCCCATGCCGGCGACGATTGCCGCGCGTTGCCGGTCGTTGCGGAGCAGCTCGGAGACGAGCAAGTGCAGGCCAACCCCTGCCAGCATGAAGACCACGGGAAACGAGAACCAGGGCGCGATCAGGCCGAAGACGGCCAGCACCGCGAGGCGGCGGCGGCTTAGGGTGGCGGGAGGCTGTGGGGCGGCCAGCAAGAGCGCGGCCAGGGCCAGCATCAGATCACAGGAGTACTGCTTGATCTCGGACGAGTAGTAGAGCAGGTGGTCTCCCAGCGCGAACAGGCCGACGGCGATCGGGATAGCGTGGCGATCGAGATAGCGCCGTGCTGCCCCACGCATCAGGAACACGGAGACCAGCCCGCAGACGAGGGGAAAGAGCCGGCCGGTCGCCTTGACACCGAGCGGAAGGCGGACCATCAGTCGCTCGACAACAAGGAATCCCGGCGGAGCCATCTGGTCCTGCTGCAGGACGTGATGGAAATCGAACACCGCGCGCCCGACCAGGTTCACCAGCAGCGAGTCCTCGTCCATGTAGAGCGGGCGGAATTCCAGATACTCCCAGACGCGGAGGATCACCCCGATCAGCACCCCGAACCAAGCCAGGCTCTCGACCGAGAGCTCAGGGCGTGCCAGCTTTCGCGGCCACACGAGGATTCCGGCAGCGACCCCGGCACCGGCGGTGTGGTCCACCCGTCCCTGTCTCATGGCAAGTGGTCCTCCAATTCCGTACGATCGCAAACCGCGAGTGGATTTCTTCTTCGAGCCCCTCTGCGGGGAAAGTCGAGGTTGAGCGGGTCTCGCTGTCCGGTTATTTTACTGCTCAGACGACACTCGTCGATGAGCATGAGGAAGGATTATCCGGGCCGGGAGCTGAAAGGGGTCGGAGATGGGGATATTCTCGGGGAAAAAGGGGCTGGTGCTGGGCGTGGCCAACGATTTCAGCATCGCCTGGGCGATCACGCGCAAGCTTCTCGACGAGGGGGCCGACGTCGGGTTCACTCACCTCCCTGGCGATAAGATGGAGCGCCGGGTCCGCAAGCTCGCCGAGCCTGCCGGGGCCAAGCTGATCGTCCCTCTCGACGTCCAGAAAGACGAGGATGTGGCCCGAACCTTCGCCCAGGCCGGCGAGACCTTCGGCAGTCTGGACTTCGTGCTCCACTCGATCGCCTTCGCCCCGATCGACGACTTGAAGTGCGCATTCGTGGATTCCAGCCGCGAGGGCTTCAAGACCGCCATGGACGTGAGCGTCTACTCGCTAGCCATCGTGGCAAGGCATGCCGCGAGTGTCATGCCGCAGGGGGGCTCGATCCTGACACTGACCTATTTCGGCGGCGAACGCGTGGTTCCGGGTTATAACCTCATGGGCGTCTGCAAGGCCGCGCTCGACGCCTCGGTGAAATACCTGGCCTATGATCTTGGACCCAGGAAAATCAGGGTCAATGCGGTCTCCGCCGGTCCCGTCAAGACACTGGCCGCCTCGGCCGTGGGCGACCACGATGCGCTGGCCGGGCTGTACGTCGCCGTGGCCCCCTTGGGCCGGAACATCACGCGGGAGGAGGTCGGGGCCGCGGGAATGTTCATGCTCTCCGACCTGGCCAGCGGGATCAGCGGCGAGATCCTCCACGTCGATTGCGGGTACAACGTGATGGGATCGCTGGGCAGGGCCATCTTGGCGGCCAAGGCGGGTACGCTCTGAGGGGCCCGACGCGGCCAGACCTCTGATTCCCCTCTTCGGCCCAAAGCGACAACACCTCAGCCATGAACCAGCCGACCGAACCCAAGCCCGGTCCAACCCTCGTGGGAATCGGACTGATCCGTCGTGGCGATCATTTCCTGGTCAGACGCCGTCCCGAGGGGACGGTCTATGCCGGCTACTGGGAGTTCCCCGGCGGCAAGTGCGAGCTCGGGGAATCACCGGCCGAGACAACGGCCCGGGAGTGCCACGAGGAGACAGGGCTTCAGGTCGTGGTCGGATGCCTGAGGAGAACCATCGAACACCACTACCCCCACGGGCACGTCCGGCTTCACTTCTTCGATTGCCAGCCGGTCGACCGGTTTGCCGAGCCCCAGGCCGGCTCGGGGTGCCGCTGGGTCAGGACCGGCGAGTTGAAGGCGCTTCGCTTTCCGGAAGCCAATGAGCCGATCCTGGACGAGCTCGGCAGTGGCCGGTGATCGTGAAACGCTGCACGGCTCACCGGCTGGCCACCGGCGAGGTTCTGATCAGATGCGCTGCGGGTTCGCGGGGAACGCCGGAGCGCGATCCACCACGTTATCGATGAGGCCGTACTCACGTGCCTCTTCGGGGCCCATGAAGCGGTCTCGATCGGTATCTTCCTGAAGCCGCTCGAGCGTCTGTCCCGTGTGCCGCTGGTAGATGCCGTTGAGCTGCTTCTTCATGCGGATGAACTCTTCCGCGTGGATCAGGATCTCCGTCGCGGTCCCCTCCATTCCGGCCAGCGGCTGGTGAATCATGATCCGGCTGTGGGGCAGGGCATTCCGCTTGCCCTTCGCACCGGCGGCCAGCAGCAGAGAGCCCATGCTGGCACACTGGCCGATGCAGTAGGTGGCCACGTCGCACGGGACCCACTGCATGGTATCGTAAATCGCCAGACCCGAGGTCACGCTTCCCCCGGGGCTGTTGACATAGAGGTGAATGTCGGCCTTCGCGTCTTGATGGGCCAGCACAAGCATCTGGGCGACGACGAGGTTGGCGACCGTGTCGTCGATCGCTGTGCCCAGGATGATGATGCGGTCCTGAAGCAGGCGGGAGTAGATATCCATCGCCCGCTCTTCGCGACCGCTGCGTTCGATGACGATCGGAACCAGTGGCATCGGTGAAAAACCTTCCCAGTAAGAAAAGTCAGTGGCCCATGGCGGTGGCCCGGGGATGATCGTGAATCGGAGTCTGCCAGCGCCCTCGCCCGCGGACAAGGCGTCCGACGATCCCGATGGTCGCTCGCATCCGCGGAGTCGCTGATGGCGGCGATCGATCCAGGTTACTTGACTTCCGTTGCCGGCGGCGTGGGCGTGGTGGAGACCACGGACGAGCCTGGTCCCTTTTCAGCGCCCGGGATCCGCCCCACCACCTCATCGACGAGGCCGTATTCCTTGGCCTGCATGGCGGTCAGGTAGCGGTCGCGCTCAGTATCCCTGGCGATCCGCTCGATGGGTTGACCGGTGTGTCGGGCCAGGATCTCGTTGATGACCTGCCGGCTCTTGACGATCTCCTCGGCCTGGATTTCGATGTCTGAAACCTGGCCGCCAACCTGACCGTAAGGCTGGTGAATCATGATCTTCGAGTGCGGCAGGGAAAAGCGGCGGCCCTTGGAACCGCCGGCCAGGAGGACCGCGGCGCCGGAGGCTGCCAGGCCGATGCAGTAGGTGGCTACGGGGCATTCGATGAACTGCATGGTGTCGTAGATGGCCAGGGTGCTGCTGACACTCCCGCCCGGGCTGTTGATGTAGAAGCTGATGCCCTGCGTCCGGTTCTCATATTGCAGGTACAAGAACTTCATCACGGCGAGGTTGGCCACGGCATCGTTGATGACTCCCTCGAGAAAGACGATGCGGTTCTCGAGGAGCAGGTCGCCCAGAGTCATCTGCCGCTGGCGGGCGTAGTCGCGGTAGCGCTGAAGTCGTGGTTCCGCGAGTGGATGATCGAATGCCATGGAACGTTCCTAAGGGAATCATGACCCCGGGCGATCGGCGGCGAATCGGCCGATCGATCGCTCAGGCCAGGGCGCAGAGTTCATGAGTAACGATAAGGCAGGGCGACCTGCTCGACAAGTGTGACTCACGATGGGGCCCGACGACAGGGAATCGCCATCGTTCCGATCGGAGCGGGCCGGTGAGCGTCGCTCACTCGGCCGAAGGCTCCGGCTCACCGCCCGGGCTCGCGGTCTGGTCCAGGGTCTCGACAGCCGTTTCGGGCTCGTCCAGCGGCACGTCCTCGATCTCGACCGAGGTGAGGATGTGGTCCAGAGCCTTGCGTTCCAGGATCTGGGTGGCAAGGGCGTCGCCCAGCCCCTCCTTCTCAACCCGGGCGCGGATTCGCCGCACACTCTCATCGGTGCGAGCGGCCATCGCTTCGATTTCCATTTCGAGGTCTTCTTCCTCGACCTTGATGCCCTCGGCCTCGGCGATCTTGGCGAGGATGAAGAACTCCTTGAGCGAGCGGAGCGTCATCTCGTGGGCATTGGCTCGGATCTCGGCCTCGCGGGCGCGAATGTCGCTGTCCGAGAAGCCCTGCTGCCGCAACTCCATGATGAGTCGGCTGACGGTGCTCTTCTCCTGCCGTGACACCAGGTCGGCGGGCAGGTCGAAGGGCGTCGCGGCCATCAACGCGTCGAGAATCTGGCGGCGAACCGCCTGTTTCTGCTGAGCCTCATTCCGCCGCGTGAGCGCTTCGCGAACCGCTTCCCGTAACTCGTCGAGGCTGTCGAAGCCGATCGACTCGAGGAATTCGGGGTTCACCTCGGGCAGCCGCAACTGCTTCAGATCGTGAACCAACACCTTTACCTTGACCGTCTGGCCACGCAGGGATGGATCGGCCACGGAGGAGCCGAGCTTCGCCTCGAGTTCCCGCGTCTCACCCGGCTTGACTCCCTCGAGCGCCGGGCCGAGGTCCGGAATGTGCCCGTCCTGGAACCGCAACTCGGGCTGCAGCCGGAACTCGGTTTCCTTGACCTCGCTGAGCACGTCGCCATCGGGCTTGAAGAACGTCAGATCGGCCGTCAGATAATCGCCGATCCGCGCCGCCCCTTCGAGCTTGGGGACGATCTGGGCATACCGCTCCAGGAACCGTGAGAACTGTGCCTCCACATCCTGCTCACGGATCGCTTTCACAGGCCGATTGACCTTCAGCCCCCTGTATTCGGTGACCTGGAACTCGGGACGGACCTCCACTTCCATCTCGAAGGTCATCGGGCCGTCGTCGGGCAGGCTGATCGCTTCGACGTCAAGCTTGGGCTGAGTGATCGGATTGAGCTTGTAGTCCTCGTCGATCTGCTCCAGGGAGGCCATCAGCAGCGCGGACTTGACCTGGTCGCCCACTTCCTTGCGGAACCGTTTGATCACTAGCTGACGGGGCGCACGACCGGGTCGGAATCCCGGAACCTGGGAATCGCGCTGGAATCGTCCCAGCGAGTCCTCGAACTGTCGCTGGATCTCGGAACGGGGGACCGTGACCTTGAGGTGCTTCTTGCACGGGCCGACGTCCTGGATCAGAACGTCGATCTCGAGCTTGCGTTTGGCTTCCTGCTCTTGCCCTTCCTCGGTCTGTTCCTCGACGGGCTGATCCGTCACCGAAAGAGAGGAATCGGATGTTTCTTCACCAGTACTCATCTGGGGCTTTCCCTCGAATCACATCAGGCTGGCGCGGCTTGATCCGCCATCACGCAACCCGCCTCGAGCGAAAGCGGCCAACCCAGGAGGCAAGACATCAGAGCGGGAGATGGGATTTGAACCCACGACAACCACGTTGGCAACGTGGTGCTCTACCCCTGAGCTACTCCCGCAAATCTCGAAGCGACCGGCCCTGGCCCGTCATGAGACGCCCCGACGGACAGCGGCATCGGCGACGTTCTCAGTATAGCGCTGTCATCCGGGAATGCAAGACGCTTTCGAGGGAACTCCCCGGCGACCCGGCGACGCCCGCCACCGGCTCGGAACCTCAGACCTGCGTCCGGCTTTCCATTTGCGTGCCGCGTACCGAGAGGGTAGCTTGAAAGGAGGGCCCTAGCATCCTTTCGCGACTCGTCACCACGTGTGTTTCGACCAGCCAGCCGGGATTGCCCAGATCATGAACTATGTTCTCCAGATCGTTCGTGGTCGCAGCGAAGCCAACACGCTGAAGCTGATCGATGGAGTCAATAGCATCGGCCGCCATGATGACTGTCTCATCAGGATCCGCTCCGCCCAGGTGAGCCGCCGCCACTGCGAACTCTTCGAGGACGGCGACAAGCTCATGCTTCGCGATCTCGGCAGCTCCAACGGTACGTTTGTCAATGGAAAACGCGTGCTCGGGCAGCAGATCCTCAAGGCCGGCGATGTTCTGACCATTGGCGGAGTGACCTTGCACGTCGACCCGATCAAGCTGCCAACAAAACCCGATGCAGAGCCGGCTCCGCAGTCCAAGCCCACCGACACAGCCGAGCTTGACGCCCTCCCCGTGGCCGAGGACGACCTCGAACTGGAAGAATTCGAGCTAGCCATTGACGACGAGCCGGAACAGATCGACATCATTCCGCTCGACGACGAACCCGCACCCACCCCACCGAAGAAGGCTGCCAAGCCAGCGCCCCCGACGCCAGCCGCTTCAGCCCCCGCCGAGAAGAACCAGAGCTCGGGTGAGGACACGAAAGTCGCCGAGCCTGCCCAGCCGCCTTCGGGCTCGCCCGAAGAGGAAGACGCGGTGGCCCGGTTTCTCATGGACCTGAAGTTCGACGAGGATGACTGAGCTCCCGAGCTGATGGAGCGGCCCTTGATCGAAGGGCGAGTCAGGGACGAGCTTGATTCCCAGCGTTTCAACACCTGTATACCGTCGCTTCTATGTTGAACTTTCGCTTCTTCCCGGGATCAACTACATTGATTTTTTGGGGGGAATGGCCTTAAATAGCTATATAGCCCTTCGCGTCTCACTGGACGCGTATCTGCCACATTGGCTGCGATTAGGATGACCCTCATGGCTCGTCGGAAGACATTACCCGAGTCACTTCGTGCGAAGCTGGCCCTCGCCGAGCGACTTTCAACCTTGCGTCTGGAACTGTTCGGTGAGCAGGCGGCCCGGAAATGGCTCGACGCCTGGGGATCCCGGTGCGAACCTGGTACAACTACGAGGGGGGAGTGACGGTCCCCGCCGAGGTCGTCCTCAAGATCATCGAGCTCACTGCGGTCGAGCCGGTCTGGCTACTCCACGGCAAAGGCCCGAAGTTTCGCCAGCAACAGCGACTGGACCGACACGAGGTGACCTCGAAACCGGCCATGACGGTGGGGGCCCTACTGCGGACGGCCCTTCAACTGCTCGAGAATGATGCCAGCTCCCTGGCGAGCTGCGACGACGCAGTGGTTCCGTCAGATTCCGCCCCTTTCAGCTCCCCCTGGCCCCACCGGCCAGGAAGGAGTGGCTCGAGGCCAAGCACGAGAACCGCTGTATCCAGGTTAACGGAAACGCCATGGCGCCGATCCTCGCGGACGGGGCCTATGTCGCCTACTCCAGGGAGAGCGAGGAGCCTCGACATCTTGACGGCAAGATGGTCGTCGTGTGGCTGGAGAGACCAGCCGACCATCCGATGGTTCCGGGTCTGCGGCCGTTATGCCCTCTTGCGAGCGGAAAATCCCGAAACAATCCCCCAACAACAGCTCATCGACCTCGAATCCTCCGGGGAGCAGCCCCGCATCCGGCGCATCCTTCTGGATCGACACACCCCACTGACCGGCCAGTCCTTCGCCCGGCCACCGCCCTGGCAACTCGTCGTTCATCGGAGACACACGGTCGATTATCAGACCCGCAGATCGTCCGTCTTCATCTCGGGCTCGGCTCGAATCGGATTGAGCCGGACCGCTCACCAGCTCAGGCTCTCGCCCAGACAAGGCAACACCAGCACTTTCCCATCGCCGATGCGACCCGTTCCCCTGGCCCACGATGGCCCTGATGACGGCCGGCACGTGCTCCTCCTCGACAAACACCGTCAACTCAACCTTGGGAAGAAACGAGGTGTTGTACTCGCTTCCCAGGTACTGGCCCAGCCGGTTCTTCTGGCGGCCATAGCCCATCGCCTCGCGCACGGTTCCTCCGAGGATTTCCACGGATTCCAGCGCCGAGAGCACCGCCTGGGCACGAAAGGCTTCACCAGGCGATGATCTTCACCGGCCGCCCGGTCCGGACCGGGCTCGATCCGGCGGCTGCCTCACTCCCGATCTTCGGTTCGCTGCCTGGGGCCATGAATCTCCACGCTTCCGTCGAACCTGTGCTAACTGTTGCTCCAAGCTTCGGAACACTAAGATTAAACCTACCAGGATCGGCATGAGGTCTGAAAGGTCGGTCAGGGATGAACAAGGAAACCCCGGTCGGGCCGGCGGGAGCCACTTGCTGGGAGCGTGATTCATGAGACGGATGGCAGCAATCGTGCTGAGCGCAGGTCTGGTTCTGGTCGTCGGCTGCGGAACCCAGAGCTACGAGAACCCGCCTCGAACCGGACCCTCGAGGAGATGAGGTACCAGAGGAGGCTCAACGAGAATCTGAACGAACCCGCAACCAAGGGCAAGCTCGAGGAGCTGCAGATCTTCCTCCGACCACCCAAGAACTGCCGGCCCGGCTCAAACGTTCCAGCTAGCTGCCATCGAGCCGGGGAGGTTCGATGTCGAATCCAGCTTCCATCGAACCGGAAAAGCAGAGCCTGCATGTGCTGGCCCGGGTCGAACGGCCCAAGACCCCGGCCAAGAAGGGCGTCGCCCAGGTCGAACCCCCCCCTCGCGGCGACTTCAATGTTCAGTACCGAAGCGTGGAGCTGGTCAAGAATGTCTATGGAGCCGAAGTCGACCTTACAGAATTCAAGGACGAGCCAGAAGGGCGACAACTCCTTCAAGTACAAACTCCTCGACTTAAACGCAAGAAGATGTGCAGATCACCTTTACGGCAACAAGAATGACCCCCACGAAGTGGCGTTGATCTTCGAGTACCCCAAGGCGGAGGACAACAGCGTCTATCCCAAGATCGGGCTCTGCCTGGAATCGTTCGCCGTCGGCGAGAAGGCGAAGCGAGCCTTCGCGGGAGGAGAGACCGAGGAAAGCGGGTAGGGTAGCAATCGGCGAAGAAGCACCACCGCCATATTCTGATCGGCTCCCGACGTCGATGCCATCAACTCGGTGAGGTCCGGCCATGCCTCAGACCGCGTGACTCCGTGCGCATCGGCCAGCCGGCATCGCACCGGCAAGCCGCAGTCTCTGCTGGTGCCCGAGTGCCCGATCAGACGGAGACGGCCTCGATTCTCGGAAGCGACTGCGCTCATCCTCGGAACTGGTCGGCCCGGACGGGATGAACTCGTCTCGAAGGATCGTGACATTGCGGGGCATTCGATTCCGATCCGTACCTGGTTCCGCTCCACCTTGACAATCGTGATCTTGATATCTGGACCGATCATGATTGACTGCAGTGGCTTGCGACTTAGAACGAGCATCCTCGCCTCCTGGCATCCCGATGTCATCGCGGAAAGCCCGTTGACATCCCTTGTTTCAACCGACTGACTAACCTCTCGGATTTCGGTAATCTCAGGCGACACGCCCCGAGGAGCTCCCGGGCCTGAACTTGAGAAAAACCGCTGGGTGACCAGCAGTAGCATGCGTGATGTCGACCGTGGCCACTCACTCGTCCGCTCGATGCCCCTGATCTCCCGGGCTGGGCTTTCCTTTGCTCAAACTGCAGATGGCCGGCTTTGGAGAGAAACGGGAGCCCTCTCGATCACTCACTCTGGATAGACGAACTTTCTACGACCGAGGATAGTCAAGGACATCGTCCCTTGAGTATCGATCGGAAAGACGGAGCCGCAGATGACCTCTGTCGATTCGCGGACAGCCCGGGCCATGACTTGGCGGGTCAGGCTTGCGCTTGCAAGCGGCCTGTTCCTGATCCTCTGCACCGGGTTCCCGGCCAGAGCCGACCTGCTTTACTTCCAGAGGGGAGGCGAGGTTCAGGCCAGCGCCAGCGTCGACGGAGATCGCGTCTTCATCGGGTTCCCGGAGGGGAAGTACGAATTCCACCGTGGAGATTTCCGGAAGCGGGTGCCCGGCTTCGTTCCGGCAGAGCAATGGCACGATCGGCTCGAACAGGCGCAATCCGGCGGGTTCCCGGCCCGGTTCGAGGCCGCCTGGTGGGCGATCAAGAACGGACTCATCGACGAGGCGGCCGCGATGCTGCGCGACCTGCACAGGGAAAACTCCAAGGACAGCCCGACCGTCCGGATGGTCACTGCGATGGAACGCCTCGAGCGTCCCTGCAAGGATCCCGAGCTGTCCGAATTCCGCAAGACCCTGGGAATTTCCACCAGTCTCGCTCGAGGACCGCACATCGGGTTGCTCCACGAGCCGACCGGGGACGGGGACGAGGCCAGAGAGCGTGTGGCACTCTTGGAGAAGCTAATCACCGGGTATTACCTCGTCTTCGCCGCCCAGGGGATCGAGCTGCCCGTCCCCGGCCGCCGGCTAATCCTCGCCTGGTTTGCCGATCAGAAGGCCTATTTGGCGTTTCTTCACAACCAGCACACCGATGCCTTCGCCACGACCCGGGGCTATTTTCATCCCACGTGGAACGCCGTGGTCGCGTTTGACGCCCAGGGTCCGACAAGCAGCGTGAGGGCCGGGAGAATGCGATCGCCCGGCACAAGGAGCTGCGGCGGTTTCAGACGACGGTGGACGGCTGCCGCCTCGTGCCAGGCTCCGCGTGACGCTTACCGGCGAGTCAGCCCGGACACTCGGCCGGCAGAAGCCGTCGAGATCCTCGACCGGCTGGAGCGGGAGGTCCGCCGCGAGGAGATGCTGTTCGAGCTAGAGCGGCGGGCGATCGACGAGGGAACCGCCACTCACGAGCTGATTCACCTGCTGGCCGCGAACAGCGGATTGCTCCCGCGGCACGACGCGTTCCCAATCTGGCTTCAGGAAGGGTTGGCCATGCAGTTCGAGGTGATCCGGGGCGGCCGCTGGGCGGGCATCGACCGCGTCCACGACATCCGTCTCTCCGATTGGAGACGAATCCAGCCTATCCCTCGCCTGGAGCCGCTGGTCCGCGATGCCGGTTACGGTCACGGTTACCAGCGTGATCTGTACGCCCAGGCCTGGTCGCTGGTCTTCTTCCTCCGTTCCCAGCACCCCGAGCAGTTCCTCACCTATCTCGACCTGCTCCGCAGTCCCGACGCGACGCTCTCGGAGCGATCCCCGTCCGATCGCTTTTTCACCGCCTTCCAGCGTGCTTTCGGGACCGATGTCGAATCCCTCGAGGAGCGACTGGCACGAGTT
>CAWFJM010000034.1:0-101053 GCA_963816015.1 uncultured Planctomycetaceae bacterium
CAGTATCAGCCTTGCTACACGACCGTTGCGGCGGCCGGCAAGAGGGCGGACAACATCGCCGCCCGGTTGATTCACAAAGTGGTCAAGCCTCTGGTGGATGGTCAGACGCGGCTCACCCTGGCGCTAGACGACACGCCGACACAGCGGTATGGGCCCGACGTGCAGGGGGCCGGCATCCATCACAACCCGACTCCCGGCCCGGCCGGCTCGCCACACGTCTACGGCCATATCTGGGTGGTGCTCGGGCTCCTGGCGGTCGATCCTGCATGGGGAGTCATCGCGTTGCCACTGTTGGCCCGTCTGTCCGTGCGGGCCAAGGACCTGCCGTGCATCGACCCGAAGCATCGGCCAGAGTTCCGGACCAAGCTGGAGATGGGGGTCGAGCTCCTGCGGTGGGCTGGGTTCTGGCTCCGGTTCCTGGGCAAGCCGCTGTGGGTGGTGGTCGACGGGGCCTACGCCAAGGCCCCCTTCCTCAAACCGGTGATGTCGCTGGGCATGACGGTCGTCAGCCGGCTGCGCAAGGACGCGGCGCTGCGGACAATGCCCGGGCCCCGGGTCCCAGGGCGGCGCGGCAGGCCGCGGGTCTACGGGGAGAGCCGCATCGAGTTGGCCAAGCGGGCCGGGCAGCGTCGCGGTTGGACGACTGGCCTCTTCGACTTGTATGGCAAGCGGACGAAGAAGCGGTACAAGACGTTCGTGGCGATGTGGCGGCCCGTCGGCGGGGCAATCCGGGTGGTGTTGGTGGACGAGCCAAGCGGATGGGTGGCCTTCTTCTGCACCGACGTGTCAGCGACCGTAGCCGAGATCCTCTCGACGGTCGCCGACCGGTTCTCATTGGAGATCGCGTTCCGCGATTGCAAAGAGATCGTCGGAGCCGGCCAGCAGCCGGTGCGGTTGGTGTGGGCAAACATCGGCGCAGTCCACATCTGCCTCTGGACGTTCACGATGACCGAAGCCTGGGCATGGGGCCGGGAGGAGGACGAGTTGGTGGACCGCCGGGCGTCGCCATGGGACGATCCGAGCCGTCGCCCAAGCCACGCAGACAAGCGTCGGGCGTGGCGTCGTGAATTGCTGGCCGAGCAGATTCGTGCAGTTCTACGCCCTGGGGTCACCGAGGAGGAAATTCAAGCCGTCGCCGAGCGGTTGCTTGCCCTGGCGGCATGAGAGTGAACTCAATCGCGGAAAGTACAGTTACTATAACAACATTTGAGATATTCTTTTCCGTCACGTATGGATCTTGGGAGGGAACCTGTCATGGATCGACGATTCGACACGCGGTTGAGGGACATGTTGGCTCAGGCGGAGGTGTCTCCCGAGCTTATCGACGGTTTGCGGTCGCGTCTGGAGACCTTCGTCCACCCGTTTACGGCGTCACTGCGCAAGCCTGAGCAGCACCGCCACACGGTTGAGTACGTGACGGGACTTCTCTCCAAGCTCGAGCACAAAACCGGCGAAGCGATCGCTTACCTGCACGATCAGGAACGGCAAGGCATCCAGAAGTTCATTGGGCAGGTTCCGTGGGACCATGCGTCCCTGCTTACCACGCTGGCGCGTCAGGTCGGCGAGGACTTGGGCGAGACGGATGGCGTGATCGTGTTCGACCCCTCGGCGTTCGCCAAGAAGGGGACCAAGTCGGTGGGTGTTGTGCGGCAGTGGTGCGGTCGGCTCGGCAAAATCGAGAACTGCCAAGGAGGCGTCTACATGGCTTACGCATCTCGCAAAGAACATGCACTTGTTAACATGCGTCTCTATCTTCCGGAAGAATGGACGAAAGATCGTTCGCGATGTAAAGCGGCCGGGGTTCCCAGAGGGATCAAGTTCCGCACCCGCCACGAACTGGCATTGGAGATGCTGGACGACCACGGCGCGTGGTTGCCGCACTCCTGGGTGACGGGCGACGATGAGATGGGTCGCCCCATGAATTTTCCTGATTATCCCGCTTTTCGGGGAGGCTAGCGATCGCCACCGAGCGACGCCGAGACCAGCAGGTTTTGGAGCCATTCGGGGTGATACCGATTCCCATTGAGGCGCTCCGCCGGGCTCCGCAGCCCCGGGGACACTCAGACCGTCCGGGGGCACGACGGGGCAAAGTTGTGGATCAGCGCCCAGCCCCGCAGGCCACCCTCGGCGGCCCGAGTCGAGCCGTGCAGATGCTGGCCGCAGTACAAGTGGTAGTCCAGACGACGCAACACCCGGTCCACGAGGTTGCTCGTCCGGTGGCAGCTCCGATGGGCATACGCCTGGAGGAACGCCGCCCGCTTGGCGCAAAGGGCCAGCACCTTCTCCCGCACCACCGCCTTGTCCACGTGGTCCTCGGCCCACTCCCGCAGGCGACGCAACCGCGGCGCGAACGTGCGGGCATCCGGGGCGTGGTACGCCTTCCAGACCCGCTCCCGCAGGGCCGCGAAGGTCCCCTTCAGGTGCTTGGCCCGCTCCCGGATCTTCAGGAACGCGTGCAGCAAGCAGCGGAGGATCGTCACCCCGTCGAACAGCGCCCGCCAGGCCGCCTGGGTGGCCGGCCAGCCGTCGGTGTTGACCGTCTCCGGCCGATCCTCCGGGTCCAGGTGATGGGCCTCCTCCCGGAACACGCCGTAGGCTTTCGTCAGGTCGTCGCCGTCGGCCGAGAGGGCCAGGGCCATCCCCAGGCAACACGCGGAACCGGCCGTGGTCGCCAGCTAAATAGCCTTGCGCGATTCTGGGAGGGATAGAAAAATGAGGAACTCCAGCCACTTACGCTGTACCGGGCAGTAGGCGAGCGAAGGGAGTTCCTCATGTGTCTTTGTACAAAAGTCCTCGTCGTTTGGCGAGAACTCAGGAGGCGAGAGCGGCGGATTATGCAGGCGTTGAGCCGAGGATCGCCGGATGCCGTTTTGCGCTGTCGTTGTAAAGTGATCTTGGCCTTGGTCCAGGGTAAGGTGCCGACAACGATTCAGAAAGGCGGCTTGTGTTCCTCTTCCCAGGTTTATCGAGTTGCCCATCGCTTCGTCGACCAAGGGCCCCAAGGGCTGCCTGATCGGCGCGAGGACAACGGCGAGAACAAGGTCACAGAGCTTTACGAGTTGGAACTGCTGTCCGTCCTGACCGGATCTCCCCGAGATCACGGTTACTTGAGGCCGACATGGACACAAGAACTTCTGGTCCGAGTGGTCGCGGAACGGACTGGAATGACCGTGAGCGTGACGACCATGAGTAGGCTCCTGAAACGGCATCGTGTGCGGCTGGGTCGCCCCAAACCAATCGTGGGTTGCCCATGGCCGAAAGCACGCCGAATGCGGCCGCTGGCGTGGATTCGACGGCTGATTCGGAACTTGGGCCCGGACGAAGTCGCCGTGTACGAGGACGAGGTGGACATTGATCTGAACCCCAAGATCGGACCGGACTGGATGCTACGCGGTAAGCAGAAGGCGGTTCTCACACCGGGTCAGAACCAGAAGCGTTACCTGGCGGGTGCGGTTGACGCCCGCACGGGCAAGCTCACTTGGATCGAAGGAGAACGCAAGAACAGCACGTTATTCCTTCTCCTCATTCATCGGTTGGTGACCGTTAGCTATCGGAACGCTCGTCGAATTCACATCATCCTCGACAACTTCAGAATTCACGACAGCCGCCAGGTTCAATTGGCGCTGGCCGCCTGGGAGGGGAAGGTGCGACTCCACTTTCTGCCACCCTATTGCCCGGATCACAATCAGATCGAGCGGATCTGGAAGGATCTCCACGACAACGTGACGAACTATTGCTGCACAAACATGGAGGAGCTCATGGCCGACGTCTACAGCTACCTCCGTTGCAGGAGAAAACGAGGAAAGCACGACTATCCCAAGAGGAAGAGCGCCTGAGGAGCACTCTCCCAGTGACGAAAGGCTAGGCCTTCTTCCCGGCCAGCGTGGTGTGCTTCTCGTCGGCGACCAGGTGGCGGGGCAGGCGCTCGGCCGCCTGGACGGTCGTGCCTACCAGGCTGTTGCGCCCAGCGAGCGTTCCAGGCGGTACCCGTACATGGGCGAGCGGCCGAAGACCTCGGCTATCGCCCAGTACGGGACGGCGAACTTGCGGAGGAAAGGGGGGCCTGCACGTCCTGGGTGCGGCCGGACCGATACGGCATCAGGAAGGAGGGCCGGACCAGAAAGCACCGGAGGTCGCGGAGTTCGATCCGGCGGAGCTTCCATCCGGTCTTTCGGGAGGTGTAGGAGTCCTTCATGCAGTAGCCCCGGCGGATCTCCGGGGGGAACAGCTCGGGCGTGGCTTCGATGTGTCGATCCAGGAAGTTGCGGAACCGCTCGGGGTCGTCGATGACCTGCTCATACTCCTGTTGCAAGCAGGGGATGCAGATCGTCTTCTGTCCCCGGATGACCTCGGTCGGGCGCTCGGCCACCGGCAGAAACGTCCTCCCTGCTGCAGCACTCGGCGGATGATCGTCAATGTCATCAGCATAGCCGAGTTGCCGCCCAAGTCACCTGGACACTCGGCGCCCTTCCCGAAATCCGTGATAATCAGAAAAATCCGATAGGCATTATGTGACACCACGGTTAAGCCGTTCCGACGCATACGTTCATTGTAGCCACCTCGGCTTGGCTGTGGATCAGTAGTTCTACTGTATCCCTACGTTCTGAGTTGATTCTTGAGGCGCGGCATGACTTTACGTGCACGATGATGATACAGGCGGGCTTGCTCGTTGCGTCTCAGCCAGCGGGTACTTCGGCGACAAAGCGATGACGGGACGTTCGCCTTGAGGCGATTGTCGATGAGTCCCGAGATGATCCTCCTGATCTGCGGCGATGTCAGCGCGGGGGTCCGGATTTTTCCCCCGCCGCGTTTCCTGGTTCAGGAACCACGCGGCCAGGAGTGACAGGGTTTGATGGTGATGCCAGGCTATCCAGTTTCTCACCTGATAGTCGGCCAGGCCCGCCTCCCCCTTGGCCCGCTCAAGACACTCCTCGATCCGATGCTCCGCCTTGGCCACCCGTGCCAGCTCCGTCAAGCGGCGTTCCGGGTCGGCATTCGACAAATCAGTAATCAAGCTTGTACGTGTTGTCAGCTTGACGCTCGCTCGTCACGAACAGCAACTCCTCGGGGCCGGTTCCCCCTGTCGCTGTCCGAGCCTGCACTCGACGCTTCACGCACCTCGATCACCAGCGGTCCTTTCTCGCCATCTCGAACATCAATGACAGCCCAGTCATGTTCCGGCACGGCGCTCCTCCAGCGGTCCAGCCGCATGAACGGGCTCTTGGGGCGGCGCCCATGCCCCGAGTATTCCGGCGGCGGCCCATCGAGGTCGCGGACCAGTGTGTTCGACGGCACCCCCAGCAGGTAACGCTGGCCTCGCGTCCGCAATTCCTGGCGACAACCCGATGGTCGGCCCATCGCGTCGTCGCCAGCAATCCAGGCGTGCGGCAACTGTCCCCCACTCTCTTCCAACATCTCCAGGGCCAGCTCTTGGCGGGTTCGGAACCTAACCCCTTTGGGCACACCCGCTCCCTTGCGACGAGCGCGAGCTTTGGTCCATTCCTTGGGAAGATAGATCCGCGTGTTGACGATCGCGTGACCCTTTCGCGAGACATAACACATGAAGATGCCGACCTGACAATTCTCGACCTTCCCGAGCCGGCCGCACCCCTGCCGCGCGACACCCACCGACTTCGCCCCGTTCTTGGGGAATCCCGAAGGGTCGAAGACGATCACGCCATCCGGCTCGCCCAGCTCGGCACCGACCTCCCCGGCCAAGGTCGCCCACAACGGCCCCTGAGCCCAGGGCACGTGCCCGATGAACTTCTGGAGACCTTGCCGCTCCTGGTCATGAAGGTAGGCGATGGCCTCGCCTGTCTTCCGCTCCAGCCCAGAGATGAGGCCGGTCATGTACTCTGCCGCATGTTGCCGTTGCTCTGGCTCGCGGAGTGCTTCCGCGTACGGCTCAATGAAAGCCGAGAGCCGCCCCAAAAGGCCCCTCGTAAGCTCGGGCGGCACTTCCGCCTGAGCCAGCATCTGCTCCAAGCGCAATTCGTAACGCCGTTCCATGGCCCACTCCCTTCCTTGATGCGTCCTCGCCGCAAGGGTATGGTCCAATGAAAGTTAAATCAGGTCAAGACCGGGATACAGTAGAAGTAGGTGAGTGGAGATTGGGGATGGGCCGGCCGGGGCCAGGACTGGCTCAGGGCGCGGAGCGGTTAGCTGGTGTCCGGTGCAGCGACCAAGGGAAGTGGTAGGCTCTCTCCGCGCAGCTTGGCTCGTACCACTTCAATGCCATACGGAATGAAGCGAACCTGGTTCTTCATGCCCGTGACGATCACGCTCTTGATGCGGGCAAAAGCCGCGGCACTCCAGGCGGCCCGATCCGTCCCGCCGTCACTGCGCGCCGCCGCCAGGCTGCGGATGTCCCGCTCGCTGCCATTGTTGTCCGCCGGCACTTGGGGGTTGTCCAGGAAGGTGAACAGCTCATCGCAATGTTGATACAGCCGCGTCCAAATCCGCAGACACTCGGGATGACGGGTCTGGGTTCCCAGCATCAGATCGTCGCAACGATCGATGAGTTGCTTGGAGGCTTGGTCGAACGCCTCGGAACCAAGCCTCTCACGGTCTTGGCCCAAGGCGATGGCGTCCTGAAACAGGTCGATCAGCGGTGGATGAACGCCCGCACCGATTGCCACGGGAGTTCCTCACGGAGTTTCGCCAGTTCGCGGAGCAAGTGGGTCAGGCAGCGTTGTTTGGCGCAATCCAGGCCGTTGTAAGCCGCGTAGAAATCGCTGACCAGGGTGCCAGCAAACGATTCCCCTAGGACACGGGCGATGACATCTCGGCTGCGGTGGCGGTCGATGAGGAACAGGGCCAACCGGGGGTCGCGGAAGCACCAGGCCCAAGCGGTCTGGCCGTTGATGCGCCAGCCGGTTTCGTCCCCCTGGACCACGGGAGATTGACGGAGCCATTCGAAGAGTTCCTCGACCACGGGGGCGAACAGTTGGCCGCCCCAGCGCAAGTGACCGAGCAGGCCCGCTCTGCTGATGCTCAGGCCGAAGAAGTCGTGCAGCAAGTTCTGGGTCTTTCCCAAGGAGATGCCCAGGTGGGCGCGGCCGTAACAGGTCAGCAAGCGAGCCCGCGGGCCGATGTGCGAGCCCGGGAGTTCCAGGTCACCGCGGCCCTGGCAGGTCTGCTGACAGCAACGGCAGCGGTAGAGGTGGCGGCGATAGCGATGCCACTCAATCCTGGGTTGGGGAAGATCGGCCACGAAGTGGTCTTCGAATTGGCCGGCCGGTTCGAGATCGCTCGCACCGCAATGGGAACACTGCTGGGGATGGACGTCGTGGTCGATAAAGACAGTGCCTGGTGAGGGCTCAGGCCGAAAGGAGCCGGGGTACTTTCGATGCTCTTTGCGACGGTGGTCCGTACGGGGACCTTTCGGGTCGTTGCGGCCGTTGTGTGGGCGTTTGCCGCGCTGGCGGATCTTCTGGAGTTCGTGCTCCAGCTGCGCCACCCGACGCCGCAGTTCTGCGTTCTCCGCTTCCAGCTCAGCGATCCGTTCTCGTAGTCGTTGGTCGTCCATGATGGCTGCAGTTTGCCCGATAACCCCAAAACGGGCAAGCTGAACTGCTTAACCATGGCGTCACAGAACTTTTGTCAGAATGCGCCACCTATTTCTTGTGAGTATTCCGCAGGTAGCCGATCCGCACGAACCGGTCGGGTCGTCGATTGCGTGCCCGCAGATGGCGGCTGATCCGCCCCCGCGTCGTCCGCTCATCGGGATCGTCGCTGTTGTCCAGGATGTTCTGCTGAATGTCGCTGAAGATCGTCTCCGCCGGGTTGTCGTCCGGGCTCCGCTTGGGCAGGCTGGTCCAGTTCAGCCGCAGCCGCCGCATCAGCGACCGCGTGACCCGCGCCTTGATCGGGTGCGCCGGGTCGCGGTCCAAGGCGATCCGTACCGGCTGTCGGGGATACCACCGGCGCACCCGCCGCAGGAACCGGCAGACGTACACGGCCCCCTTGCCAGGGTAGAAGGCCCAGTGGACCAAGCCCCGGTTCACCTCGTAGAGCAGGAACAGGTAGAACCGGCCACGGGTTTTCTGATTCCGCGCCAGCACCAGCCGCTGAGCCGTCGTGTAGCGGCGGCCGCCGTACGCCTTGACCGTGATCGGCTGGACGTCGAAGAAGGCCAGGATGGCGCGGCGGGGCCGGTGACGCCACCACGCCCGCAACCGGTGCAGGATCACGGGCCGGTTGGGGTCGGTGCAGATGAGCTTGCGCCGGACGTGGCGCAGGCGGTATCCCCCCTTTTCAGCACCCGGCGGAGGTGCTCACGGCTGATCGCTTTGACGAGGCGTTGTCGGATGAGGTACGCCTGCAACTTGGCCAGGCTCCAGCGGCCGTACGGCAAGCCCACGGCGGTGGGCGGTTGCCCGGCCAGTCGCCAGATGGTCTCGATCTGCTCGCGGGACAGGCGTGAGGGTGCCCCGACGGTACGGGGGCCGTTCAGGCAGGACAGGCGGTGCGCGCGAAGTCATGCAGATCGGCGTACACGGTGTTGGGATGGACCTGGAGCAGTTGGGCGATCCGGGTGGCGGGTTGGTCCGCGGCGTGGAGCAGGAGCACCTCGGCGCGACGACGTTGCCAGGGCAGCAGCGGTTTCTCCAGGCGGCGATGGACCCGGCGGAGTTCCGTCGCGGTCGGCTTCCGTACAGTCGAGGGACGTGACATGGCTGAACCTCCGCAGGTGTGGGGCTCAACCTATTCTAACAAAGTTGGTGACGATCATTCCAACAAAACTTATGTGACGTTGCGCTTAACAGTTATCTCCGCGGTACCACGATGTCTCATTCGAGGAGCTGCTCTGCATCTACCAGAACAACCAGGGCTCCGACGGACACATCGGCGGCTATGCCAATTGGGGTGTGTATACGCCCGGGATGATCTACGCCTCGGCCCGCCACTTTCTGCTCTCCCAGGACCGCGGGATTTCGAAAGATAGTGTCACCTGGCACGGAGCATCGCGCCATTCGGCCTTGAGGCCTCATGGATTGTACACTATCCGTAAGCGGGGCTCTTCTCCCAATGGTTTGGGTGGTCTCGGTCGGTTCTGTGTTTGCACTGTGATGGATTTTGGGAGGCATGACTCCGGTGTCCGATAGCGGGTTGTGGCGCTGGGCCACCAAGGCTATTCTGATGTTGCCTGGTGAAACGGAGTCGGGCTCTGCGGGGAAGCAACCCGACAAGGGATAACCAGGCCGACAGTGCGCCGATGGTGCATCAGGCCCCTGATGGTGAAAGCCACCGGGGCCGTTGTCTCCCGACCGTCGGAGACGGGAGTCATGGCTCCCCAATCCAGCAAGCCTGTTTGCATCACCGGCACCTTGTGAAACCCCACAGACCCGCCCGATCTGGACTTCACATCCCGGTTTGTCGCCCTTCACTGGAGGGTAGCTCTTGTTGCCGGCGGGTTCGGCAATGGAGCCAGATGGAATTGCTTAATGAGGTCCAGGTACTCCTGAACCAGGGACGCGGAATGCCCGGTGACCAGGGCAATGTCTTCCTTTGACAGCCCACTGTCACGACAGGGTTGAATTCGTCTAAAGCATTGAACATAGTATTCGGCCTCCTCTGGACTGTGAAAAGTCTCCTCGGCGACTTGACTGGTGGGTTTCTGTTCCACCAGCCGTTTGTAGCAGATGATCGCCTTGTGGATGACGGAACGACCGAGGCCATGAACAGTACCGCGGCATGGGATGGTCTGGCCAGTCAGGCTCTCGTGCTCCACGACATCTCTTGATATTGTGCTGGTATGCACATGCATTATGAGCGAGACGTCGGCGAGACTGAGCATGGCCCCTTGCTCGTAGGCCTGACGAAGGAGCCGGACGACCTTGTTGCGGCGGGTTTGCACGCGTTTTTCGGTGGCCACGGTCTCGTCGATGTCCCAGGCCGTCACCAAGTCGAGAACGATCGGCACGAGTCGGGTGTCCTCGATACGTTGTTTGCGAGTCGGCGGACTATCGGCTGCGACCCCTGCCCAGAGGACCTGGCCCACTTTGAAGCGGCTGGCAGGTGGGTGGAACCGCTCATACAGTTCGTCAATCTTGTCGGCGAAGAGGCGTGTGATCGTGGGACCGAAGACCCCAGGAAACTCGGTCTGCAGCAGGTGGCAGAGCGCACTGTACAAGGTCTTGCGATCGTTGGCATCGTAGGGTCGTGGGCTGCGAGAGAAGTGTCTGGTCATGGCTGGCGCCTCCCCTTTTTTCGCCGCTGGCAAGGTGGAGGCTGGGATGCGAGCCAAGATCTCCGCCAGCCGACGTTGCGCACCAGGTTGGGCCTGGACCTGGGCGAGGAGCTGGCGGTAGGCAGCCACGAGGGGAGTGGAGCGGCGCATGACGAAAGCGATCTCGTCGTCGGCATAGCCCTTGTTGGCGAGGAAGGCTACACATACAAAGGGAGGGATATAGTTATCCATGGAATCGCGAGTGTGATAGAGGCGGGTGGCGATTTCGTTGGCCTTGAGTCCTTGGAGGTAGAGACAGACGGCCTGGAGGCGGTGCGTTTGGCCGGGGCCGATGTCCTGTTGCTGACCGCGAGTCGGGACTTCAATATCGCGGCGTCGGAGGGGCTGAACAGTCGCGCACGATGGTGCGGACACCGCAGTTGAACAGGCGAAATGTGAGGTCCTCGTAGCTCGGCAAGCCGCCTTGCTCCCGGGCCTCGGCGGTGACACGAAGGATGCGGGCGCGGCGCAGACCTTCGACGCCGTGAGCCTGGCGAATCTGAAAATCCTCCTGGCCGGCATCGAGGGTCAGACGGACGGCGACCTTTTGACATTCCTCCAACGACTTGCCGGCAGGTTCCTCGGCCGCGATGACAAGGAGGCTGATCTGGCCAAGACCGAGCTGGTCGTCCGTGGCCATGGGGCCGATGGCGAAGATCTCCTTGACGATGGTCAGGATGGCCTGGGAGACGAAGGGAGAGCAGTTCGCACCCTCTTCGATCAGGCGGTGAAACATGCTGTCGAGAGTCTTCGCATCGAGACGTCCTTTTCGGAGTTAATCCTCAATGAATTTGGGCTCTTCGCGGAATCGTGTGGGTAGTTTTGAGGCGTTTTTCGACCCTCGGTGTGCAAGGACTGGTTTGAGAAGCGCGCAGCTGGCTTGTTCGTCGCAGACTCGCGAGATCTTTGTGACGTAGAGATGTGGCTGGATTTTCGGAGGCATGACTCCGGTGTCCGACGGCACCTACGAAATGGCCCCCGGTGGCTTTCGGCATCAGGGGGCTAATGCACCCTCGGCGCACCGTCGACCTGGTTATCCCGTGTCAGGTTGTGTCCCCGCAGAGCCCGACTCCGTTTCACCAGGCACCATCGGATTAGCCCCGACCGAACAACGCGGCAAGCCGCTATCGGACACCGGAGTCCTGCCTCAAAAAATCCCTAGTGCTCGCCAGTTGGTGGCGCGAGGAGAGGGGGGATGCATAAGACAGGAGGAATGCTTTCCGGCGAGATTCGGGGCCAGGGCTAGCGACTTTCCCTGCCCGAACGATAAAAAAGCACGCAGGATAGACCCCCATAGTACCAGTTTGCCAGTATGGAGACACACCATGCGTGCTACCGACGGCCTTCAAACTACCATCGCCCTCGGCCCCGTCAAGGATGACGTCAGGCATTCGCGCTCGAACTGTCGCTGGAGATGTCCGTGCCTACGCCACAACAGGACGAGCATCTCCCCGACCAGATCGAGGCGTTCGCCCATCAGGCCGGTCTCACAGTCCAGCGCCGGCTCTTCCAAGTCCTCATCGAGAAGGCCGACCAAGACCTGGTCCTGCAGCACCGGCACGGCAACGGCGGCGCCGCCATCCAGCGCCGGGGGACACGCCCCTTCACCGTCACGACGATCTTCGGCGAGGTCACCGTTCAGCGGTCGCGGATCCGCCACAATTACGACGGCACGATGGAGATCCCGTCGGCGACCGCATGGGACACGTCCCACGAACTCACCATCACCCAGAATCTCCGGGACGCGGTCTGTGATCAGAGGAGCGATCAATCGGCGGGGAAGAGCCGCGCCGACGTCTGCCAGGACGCTGGGGACGAGAATCTGCTGGGGCGGAGCACGGTCGTCGACATCGTGCCTCAGGAGGGCGAGCAGCTGATCGTCGCGCAGCGCGCAGCGCGCCGCGCGGTCCTGGTGGCCGGGTTGCGATACGCGTTCGCGGAAGCCACGGCGGAGGGCCCGTGGCTGCAAGTGTCGGCCCTGTTGCTGCAGTTGGGGGTTCTCAGCGGCGAGCGGCGGTTGCTGGTCTTGGGCGACGGTGCCGCAGGGATTCGAACGTGGTTCGAGAGCCTGGGGATTTCCCTCCAAGCGATGATCGTGTGCTGGTGGCACCTTCGGAAACGATGTTCTGAGCCGATGAGTTCAGCGGGCGGCCCCAAGGATCTCCGCCGCGCGGTCGAGAAAGAGCTGGTGGGGCCGTTGTGGGAAGGGAAGGTGACCGCGGCGATCGAACACCTGAAGGGGGCATGGGAGTGGGTGAGGAACCCTGCTGCGGTCGAGGAGCTCCTCGCGTACCTGGAGCAGCGGCGAGCGTACATCCCCGACTACCAGCAACGGCAACGGGCGGGGTTATGGATCGCGAGCACACGGGTGGAGCAATACAACGACTGGGCGGTGTCGGCACGCTGCAAACACCAGGGGATGAGTTGGTCGCCCCATGGGGTGCTGGCCTTGGCTGCGCTGGAAGCCGCACGACGCAACGGTGAACTCGACGGTTGGCGTCGGGACCGTGCGCTCCCGGATCGTCCGTTGCCGGAACCAATGGGCAACGCCGCTTGATCGCAGAACCGGCGCACCAACTGGCGAGCGCCAGGGGAAATTCTCGAGACCGTCGGCGTGTTCTCCAGAAAGCCTGAACTTAATTCTGGATCAACGACGCAAACCCTTCGATAGAAACGGGGTAGGCTGCCACCAATGGGACCGTGTCGAGACCCGATCGGGACAATCTCATGGTTGTGAGGCGAAGCTCAGATTATGATTCAGGGAGAGCTTTTTTTGAATCGCCATGACGCCTTGGACTTCCGGGCGGTGGCTGATAAGCCGTCGGGGTAGCTGAAGCGGGTGTGAGCGAGATCACCAGGGAAATGGAAACAACCTCGAAGGATCCACTCATGGAGCCCCACCCGCCTGGGACGGGCCCTGAAGCGATGGGCCGGTTAAGGCTCGACCTGCTGCTTACTGCGGTCGAGACTTACCTCAAGACTGCTTATCCCTCGGGCGAGATCCCTGACGTAGTCCGGCGCCGGCTGATCTGGCCGGATGGTTTTGCCGCGGACCAATTGCTGACCAGGCCGCCGTTCGAGCGCGCGGGGAAGATGCCCGGACATCAGAGTCCCATCTACGCGCTGAGGCTCGGTAATTTCCGCTACCCCCACATGAAGATGCAGATCCAGCCATGGTCCAACGCGGCCGGCTTCATGCTCTCGGCCAACACGCATGACCAGGTGGCCGGCCTCGACGTGGGGGCCGCTGACGCTCAAGCCTTTCGAGCGTTACAGGCGGAGAATCAACGACTGAAGGAGGCGATCGAGCAGGCCTGGGATGAGCTGGGGCTGCCCACCTTCCTGCGCTATCTCCGCGAGTATATTCAAAGTCGCTCTCAGGACGTTACTCATCCGGCCGGGCCCTACGAACAGGATCAGACCCCGGCACCGGACCCTCCCTCCACCTGAGCCAATCGAGCTGCCGACGCCGACATGGTCGCTCGTGATGCCTCCCCCGATCCGGGTTCTGCGTGCCCGTTCTGAACGCTAAAGCCCGTGGCCGGTCTCTGCCGGCGGGGCAGGACGAAGCCGAACCCCGAGCCGCGGCCAGGAGGGCTCTGAAGCTCAACCCGACCGCCGTGGAGCTCGACGCAGGTTTTGAGCAGGCAGAGCCCCAGGCCGATTCCACGCTTGCCGAACTGATACTCCCCCGACGAGTGGTGGAGCGTATCGAACCCCGTGAAAAAGGGCTCGAAGAGGTACTGCTGCTCGCTGGGCTGGACGCCCGGACCCTCGTCCTGGACCAACACGCGGACCCATTCCGGGCTTCCTGGTACTCCCTGCACCAAGATGCGGACCCTGCCCTCATCGCTGATCATTACTCACGTCTTTTCCACTACATTCCATATAACCAGTAGTTTCCTCAAATTCAGGCTCGAGACTTCTCGTAATCAACATATAAGCGGACCGTCTCTCTCGCTTCGACGGCCTGATGCCACCGCCAAGCACCGTCATTCAAGCATGCCGCTACAATGTACAAATCGAATCGGTATGCTTTATTGTGTTCTCGCCTCCGTTCAAGCCGATTCTCGCCGTTCTCCCAGCCAGTCCGAGAGACATTGCTGAATTTCCCTGCGGTGCAATCGCAGCAACCGCTCCCCATCCAACACACTCGGGCGTTCCTTCTTGCGATTCCAGGGCGGAGCTTGCCACCACCCATGCTCGACTTCCCGATCCAACCGGAATTGCAGCCGCCGCAACAGGCTCATCGTCACCCACTGCGCCGGACTCGTTCGGCGAATCGGGTTCTCGGTCCACGCCCGGCATTCCTCCCACCCCAAGCGTTGCTTCAAATCGCGGAACCGATCCTCCTGACGGAACCGCGCCGCGAACAATTCCACCATCTCCAACCCGCTCAGCGACACCGCCGAACTGACCAGCGTGAACCGCTGCTGGTCTCCCTCCACTTCGGTGACCACGGCCTTGACCGGCACGTCGTGCCCCAGCACTCGCCACAGGCACACCACCTCCTTCCAGCGGACCTCCCGCCTCCGACCGTAGAGGAAGGCATCCCCCTCTTGCCAGGGCACCTCCCACCGGCCGCCTTGACGCGGGGGCGGCAGCGCCGGGCCCCACTGGGGCATCGGTCCCGGTTGTCCCGGCCGCCGCTCGGTCGGCGGAAGGGCCGCCAACCGTGCATCCTGGCGCAACCGGGTGAGGAACTCGATCCGGGGATGCCCCGACTCCGGCACGACCAGCGGCCGGACCACCGAACCCAGGGCGTAGGCACCGTCGAAGACCCCCCGATGGGATCCACCGACCGCCTCCGCTGCCGCACGCAGCAACTCCACCGCAAGCTCATATTTGGTACGGAACGGGTGCCGTTGACTGGGGGGGCCTTGCCGCCGGGCAACTGCGATTTCCGGAAGTACAGTCGACCGGCCTGGGGCAAGAACCAGGCGGGTTGATCGGGATTGTGCACCAACGCGCCCAGGACGACCCAGTTGGGGGCCCGCACGGTCGTGGCGCGGTTGGGGCATCGGGCGATGTATTCAGGGAAGGTGCAGGTCCCCCAGACCTCGGGGCTGGAGCGATGGACCTTGGTGTCAGCGACGGCCGAGACATGAAACCCATGCCAGATCCGCCCCGGGGCAGTCTCGATCACTTGGGCCAAGGAGTCTTCCACACCTTGGCTGTCCCAGGCACCGGTTTCGGCGAAGGTCTCCATCGCCTTCCAGTCGTCGATCCGTTCCACGGCAATCACGGACTGGGTGAGGGTGTGTTCCTCGACGTTGAGGACCAGGGCGGTGATCCACTCAACAACGCGCCTCCAGCCGGGGACAGCGAAACAACGGGCGAAGCTGGAGAGCAAACCTTGCCAGTGCGACCAAACGGTTGTAGCGTTCATGAGACACCCTCCCTGCAGATGCCAGTGGGCATTCTATGAGTTCGTCGAAGTCAAGCCCCGCCGTCAAGTTTTCTCCTTCGGGTCGTGTTCCTCCTCTCCTGGGCACACCTTCCACACATCGAGCCCACCTCGTTCCTCGCATAACCGTTACCGTTGTCTTCTCATGCTTCCTCCCAGCCTCTTCAGTGTCTCTCGAGCTCTCGGGCTGGTGGCTTCGTCAGGTGTGCGACCTCGTCGGGTCGGCACGACCTTCTATCCGTTTTGATCATATTACATGATCAACAACACAATACTCTTTACGTCTTCCGACGCTCAAAGCCAGGACGGGGGAGCGTACCCATCTGACCCACGGCCCCTCACGGGAAGCCCGGTCGGGGGTTTCGGTCGCTCCCGCCAGCCCTGTCCGCTCGTGATCCACTACAGAGACCCGCTTCGTTTTTCCCTCTCAAGGCTCTTCCGTCTTTGATCCTATCCGGTCTGCGATACCTCCGTCTTTCGCCTCGACTTCACCGCCCTGAACCTCGGCTTGCTATCCCAGCCGACCTCCACTGCTCCCGCGGGCACCTCATCCCCTTCCAGGTACTTCCACAACGCGATCAACAGCTTCCTGGCCAACGCGATAATCCCGACCTTCCGCAACCGCGTGTTACCTCGGCCGAACCTCCTCTGGTACCATTGACTCAGCTCGCTTGCCGGCTGGTACCGCAACCAGCCCCACGCCAATTCGGTCATCATCCACCGCACCCGCCGGTTCCCCGCCTTGCTGATGCCTTGCTCTCGCCGACTCTCTCCGCTGGCATAAGTAACTATCCGAAAACCCTTGTAGTGCTCATGTGACAACTACATTTACCTCACATCGACCCATGCGGTGGAGCCTGCGATACCAGTACAGGCCGCAAGCCATCTGAATTACTGCGAGGTAGTTGATGTCCTTCTTCTCGTATCGCACCAGGATCCCCCGGCACTTCGACAGCCACGCGAACGTCCGCTCGACCACCCAGCGCCGCGGCTTGTAGCCCTTCGAGCGGTCGCAGCCCTTGCTCTCCTCGCCGATCCGGCGGATGTGCGGGGTGTATCCGGCTGCGGTCGCCGCCCCTTCGCCGGTCGGGTTGTCGTACCCCTTATCCAGGGACAGGTGCTGCGGCTCATCCTCCGTCGGTTCGGGCCGCTCGACCACGATACTCTCGATCGTCGCTTCGAGAAGCCTCCGTTCCAGGACGTTCGCCCCGGTGATCACCACCCCCAGCGGTCCACCGTCGCCGTCGGTCACCATGCTCTTTTGGGTGCCCTTTTTTCCGCGGTCGGTGGGATTCTTGCCCGTCTTTTTCCCCCCCGAACCGAGCCTTGCCCAGCATCGCGTCGGCCGACTGCCATTGCCACTGCACCCCGCCGAGTTCGTCACACTCGGCGACGAGCACGGCCCAGATCCGGTCGAAGATCCCGGCCGCGGCCCAGCGCTGGAACCAGTCGTGGACGGTGCTCTTGGGTCCGTACCGCTCGGGCAATGGGCTCCACTGGCAGCCGCTGCGCATCCGGAAGATGATCGCGTTGAGCATCTTCCGCCAATTGGCGACCCTCCGCCCGGTTGGCTTCTTGGGCCAGAATTCCACGAGGATCGGCTCGATCCTCCGCCACAACTCATCGGAGATTTCCCAGATCGTACCCAGCGGTTTGCGTCGCGGCTTCCGGCGGACCATGGCTCAGTCTCCAGTCGTTGTGCCCGCAAGTAGTCACTTCTCGCTACAAACCTGCTCTGTAGAAAACCTCGGTTTCCCATTCAAGGTGGCTGATCTATGGTCCGTTGGACTCCCTAATTTACGGAGTTCCTTGGCCCAGTCACATCAACCAAACTGGTTGCAAGGCAGGTTCTCTACAGAGCACTACAAACTCCTTTCTGCAAAAGGTATTCCGTCGGTTCTCGGATAGTTTCTAAGGCGTTGGCGTCAATCCCGCGAGGCTTCCCAATTCTCGCCGGTTCGTGATCGTCTGCTAGGCAAAGAACTCATACACCAGCAGCCAGGCTCCGTTGTCTCCGATCCCCTTGAGATTCAAGAGTCGCCGCACCTTCTCGACATGCGGCGTCTGGTCGTCGCGAATCTTCGCCATCCGCTCCGCTTCCAGCTCGTGGATCTTGCGGTCGATCCATTGCCACCGCTCGAATTCATGCAAGAGTCGCTGGTGCAGCCGCAGCGGCAGCTTGGCACCATCCCACTGGCGAAGTTTACCTGGCGCTCGCCAGTTGGTGCGCCGGTTCTGCGATCAAGCAGCGTTGCCCATTGGTTCCGGCAACGGACGATCCGGGAGCGCACGGTCCCGACGCCAACCGTCGAGTTCACCGTTGCGTCGTGCGGCTTCCAGCGCAGCCAAGGCCAGCACCCCATGGGGCGACCAACTCATCCCCTGGTGTTTGCAGCGTGCCGACACCGCCCAGTCGTTGTATTGCTCCACCCGTGTGCTCGCGATCCATAACCCCGCCCGTTGCCGTTGCTGGTAGTCGGGGATGTACGCTCGCCGCTGCTCCAGGTACGCGAGGAGCTCCTCGACCGCAGCAGGGTTCCTCACCCACTGCAATGCCCCCTTCAGGAGTTCGATCGCCGCGTTCATCTTCCCTTCCCACAACGGCCCCACCAGCTCTTTCTCGAACGCGCGGCGGAGATCCTTGGGGCCGCCCGCGGAACTCATCGGCTCAGAACATCGTTTCCGAAGGTGCCACCAGCACACGATCATCGCTGGGAGGGAAATCCCCAGGCTCTCGAACCACGTTCGAATCCCTGCGGCACCGTCGCCCAAGACCAGCAACCGCCGCTCGCCGCTGAGAACCCCCAACTGCAGCCACAGGCCCGACACTTGCAGCCACAGGCCCTCCGCCGTGGCCTCCGCGAACGCGTATCGCAACCCGGCCACCAGCACCACCGTGTACATCCACACCTCCTTGCGACCTGTCGACGGTTGGGCCTTGGTTTTGACCTCATCGGGCTCGACGATCACGTCTGGTCGGGGAGATGCTCGTCCTGTTGTGGCATAGGCACGGACATCTCCAGCGACAGTTCGAGCGCGAATGCCTGACCGTCATCCTTGACGGGGCCAAGAGTGATGGTAGTCTGAAGGCCGTCGGTGACACGCATGGTGTGTCTCCATACTGGCATACTGGTACTATGGGGGTCTATCCTGCGTGCTTTTTTATCGTTCGGACAGGGAAAGTCGCTAGCACTGGCCCCGAATCTCGCCGGAAAACACTCCTCCTGTCTTATGCATCCTCCCTCTCCTCGCGCACCAACTGGCGAGCGCCAGGGAAAAATCGCGCCGGCCAGCCCGCAGATGATCGAGCAGGCGGCCGTAATACTCGGTGCGTAGCGTGATGATCAACTTGACATCGGCGTTGAGGTCTACCACTCGCTGGATCATCTTGAGGGCATGGTCTCGATCTCAGATCTCTTCCGAGCTGCGCGAGAACGTGAAGAATTCCTCCGCCTGGTCGATGGACAGGACGAGGGCGTGAGGAAGCGGAGCAGCCATCCGGGCCAGCAGGGTCGAGAACAGGCTGGCATCTCGCGCCAGGCGCCGCGCGGAGCGTGGCGTAATCGGCAGGGCGCCCCAGGACTTCGTCAATCGGCTTGCGGAGGTTGATCCGGACCGCCTCCTCGTCCGGAGTCGCGTACTCCAGCGGCTCCGCCGTCGCGTCGAGCAGGCCCTGTGCGATCTGCCCGATCGCGTCCTTGGCAACCTGATCTTGTCGTTGTGCCGACGGAGCAAGCGGTAGCCGATGCACTGCTCTTCCAGGTAGGGGATCACACCGGCCCGCAGGAACGACGACTTGCCGATGCCGCTCTCGCCCTGAAGGATCAGGATCCGCGTGTCGGGTTCGTCGAGCGTGGCGGCGAACCTCACGATGTCAGTTTCGCGGCCCGTGAAGAGAGCCCGATCGGCCACGTCATAATAGCCCAGTGAGCGGTACGGTTCCGCCGGCAAGTGTCGATCGATCGCTGAGCGACGCCTGGCGCCACGAGCAGGCTTCGGCCCTTGAGCATGACCCCGGCGACCGGGCTCATGTCGTGGATGCTCAGTTCACCCTCGTCGAGGTCGTCCTCGGCCCGCCTCACGCGGATCTCCGGAGGGTAATGAGTGCCGTAAAGCAGGCCCAGGGGCGCCTTCTTCACCCGTAGTCCGTGGAGCAACTCGCCCAGGGGCCGGCCCTCATAGAGAAATCCGCCCAGGAAAGACAGGCCCAGCTCGTTGGCGAAGTTGTCGATTGTCTGCTGCTCGGTGGCGATCGCTCCGGTGAAACCGAAGCTGTGGAGCCCCTCCAGAAAGGAGCCGGTCTGCCCGGACTCGGCCGTCTGACACGCGTTGAGAAACGCCAGCATCCCCTCGGGGCGCTCCCGGTCGTCGAAGCTTCGGAGCAGGTTCCGCAAGGTCGCTCTGGGTGATGCTCTCGCCCTCGCCCAGGGTCAGGTAGTCCGGTAGTGGCATGGCCCAGGTAGTAGAGAAGCTGGGGATAGCCCTCCTCCAGCGCTTCTTCCAGTTCCGCCAGCGAGCCGACGCGCACCAGGCCCGCCTCTTCCACGAACTTATCCAGATCCTGTTTCTGCTTGGGCTTCATCGTCTCGTAGACGCCGGGGCTGATCGCGGCGATGACCCGAGGCTTGTCCCACACCGAAAGCCGGCGCAAGGGCTCAACCCGGCGACCGCTGGTCAGGTTGTAGCGAATTGACCAAAACGGCCGCCACCGCTCCACGGACTTGCAGGTCTGGAACCCGGTCTTGTGCTTCGTGGGCCCTCGTCGTAGACCAGGTTCCAGGGCAACGAGAGTAACGATCGCGGGTCGGACGCTCGTTCTTCGACCACGACCTCCAGGCCGATCAGCTTCGACCGTTTCCGCAGTTCTTCCAGCCACCTGCGGACCTTCCGGGCCGTTTCATCCTCGGTCGGGAGGATGTAGTTGTGAAGCCGGAAACCTGCCTCCGCCAGCTCGTACGAAGGCTCCCAGGGCGCCGGGCCATCTCCCGCCTGGTTGATCGCGTAGACCATGGCCTCCAGGTCCTTGCGAACCGATCTGGTCGCTTCGCGAAGCTCGGCCAGTTGAGCCCCGGCCACCACGTAAGGGCGGAAGAACCCGCCTCCCGATGACCAGGTGAATTCGACCTGGCTGTCCTGGTTTATGACCTGGCAGACAATCTCACTTGAGTGCATGAATCACCAGTACCCGTTGGCGAACCAGGTTCGTGATCATCGCGGCGAACATCGTGCGTGAGGGCACAGCCCGGCGTCAGAGAGGAACTTGCCGTGGCCCATGTGCTGATCGAACTTAACGTTCGGACCGCGACCTGCCTTGCCATCAGGCTGCAGGTGCAGGCCGATCAAGACCGCTTGACGGAATCGCCGACTCGTGAAGACACGTTCCGTGGGATTATCCGATTCGGTCCGGAGCCGTCAACCCTCGAGGTCCGAGAGCAGCTCGTTGACCTCCCGGTTGAGGAACCGTATCCCTTCAACTCCGCGCTCGGCGGACGGGCCGTGATCCTCGTCTTGCCCTGGGTCTTCCTCGTCCTGGTCGCCGGCGGAGGTGCGCGAGCCGGGCTCGGTCTGCTTGCGAGACCTCAGGTAGAGCTTCACCGGGATGTCGCGGAACGGCAGCTTTTCCCGAAAGACATTGAGCAAGTAACGCTGGTAAGTTAGATCAAACAGGCGAGTGCTGTTGACGAAGAGGACGATGGTGGGAGGCGCAATGCCGACCTGGGTGGCATAGTAGATCCGGGGCGATCGGTTCTCGCGCATGGCCGGCGGATGCGCATCGACAGCCTCGCGAAGCACCCGGTTCAGTGTGCCTGTCCCCACCCGCCGGTTGGCCTGCTTGTACAGCGACTGCGACAGGTTGAGCAGTGCCTTGACGTTCTTGCCGGTCTGGGCCGTGATGAACGCCAGGGGCATGTAGCTCATGTTGCGAAACGCATGCTGGACAATGTTGGCGAACCGGGCCATGTTACCCTGGGACGAGTCGTTCGGATCGGTCAGCATGAGGTCCCACTTGTTGATCGTGAAGATGCAGGGCCTGTACTCCTTGGCGATGTAATCGGCAAGTTGCTTGTCCAGCCGGGTGATGCCCTGGGTGGGATCCAGGAACATCAGCACCACGTCGGCCCGCCGGATCGACCGCTCGGAACGGTGGATGGAATAGAAGTCGAGGCTCTCGCGGATCTTGGCCTTGCGCTTTACTCCGGCGGTGTCGATGGCGAGGAAGGGAAGGCCGTCGAGCTCGAAATGGACATCGACCGAGTCACGCGTGGTGCCGGGCCGCTCCGAGACGATCATTCGCTCGGCGTGCGCCAGCGTGTTGATGAACGTCGACTTGCCGGTATTGGGACGGCCCACGACGGCAAGCTTCATCAGCGCCTCCGCCGGCCGCTGGTCATCGCCGGGAGGGAGCAGCTCCTCGATCATCTTGAGCAGTGCCTTGCGATTGCGGTTCTGCTGGGTGGAAACGGGAATCGGCTTGCCCCGACCGAGCTTGTAGAACTCGCCGCCCCGCTGGTCGATTTCGGGATAGTCGGCCTTGTTCATGACCAGGATGACCGGCGTCTTGAGATAACGCAGCCGCTGGGCGACCTCCTCGTCAAGGGGCATCAGCTCGTCGCGCAGGTCCACCACGAAGAGGATCACGCTGGCCTCGTTCATGGCCGTTTCGATTTGCCGGTCGACGTCCTCGCTCAGATCGTCGCGGTCCACCATGCCGACCCCGCCGGTGTCGATCAGCTCGAAGAATCGCGGATTCTCCTCGTCGCCTGCCTGGGCCAGCGCCCCCACGCGGTCGCGAGTGACGCCTGCAAGGTCATCGACGATGGCGATCCTGCGGCCAGCCAGCCAGTTCAGGAGCGACGACTTACCGACGTTGGGCCGGCCCACGATCACGACCTTGGGGAGAGCCATGAGTGTCTCCACACAGGGAAAATCAAGGGGTGGCGAGCCCGTTTGCAGGCGGGTCAAGATCCGGGATGACGAAGGAGGGAACACGAGACGTTGACCGGTTCTCGAAACGTCCCTCCATGATTGAACGCCAGTCGTATGCAGCGAACATCCAGTGAACTGGTTTATTATACGACAGTCACCGCGACTCCAGCAAATGGAGACTGCGGGCGTGCACGACCCGGGGCCAATTTGATCGGCGGGTTGCGTGCAGCCTGATGCGAGGAGGAGCGAGCGAAAGAGCCATGGAACGGACCGAATCGGGAAACGAGATCAACGTTCTGGACGGGGTCGCCCTGGTCATGGGATCGGCGATCGCGTCGGTTCACATTCTCCGGGTCATGCGGAGCGGCCTCACTCCCGTCGGCTGGGTCATGGTTTGCCTGGCCTTCGCCTGTGTGTCGCTGACCGCGGCCGGACCGTTCATCTACCTGGCGCGGCGGTACGCGAGCCGGATCTCCGGCTATCCCAGGGTCGGCGATCGGCTCTGGGCTGTACTGGGGCTTCCATGGCTCCTTACCGCCGTCATCCAGTCGGCTCTTCCCGGTGAGGACCCGCGCCATAACCCGCTCTTCTCGGCAACCTTGAGCATCGGCCTTGCGGTTGCGTGCCTGATCGCCTTGGCCGTGGTCTGGACCACCTGGGTAATCGTGCCACCGGACCAGGCGTCGCGGATCGATTCTGCACCCTGGACGAATCGCGTCGGCCTGTTCCTGTCTATCGCATGGCCGGTTCAGTGTGGCCTGGGCATGGTGGTGTTAAGCTGATGCGTGTGTGCCAAGAGCGATCAAGCCGCGCCTGCGGACAGCCATCGTGATCCCGGACCAGAGAAAGAGCCGAGCCCTACTCATGAGCGAGACTCCATCGAGCCCCGCACCTCGTTTCCGGCTTCAGCTCATCGACCTTGCCGCCCTCATCGTCGGCTACGGCATGGCGGCGGTCTTGTTCCGTGCCTTCTGGCCCAAGAGCGAGGTGTCATTGGCCGTTATCGCTTTCGCCATCGGATTTTACGTCTGGCTGGGCCTGGCGATGAGTGGCCCCATGCTGCTGCTACTGCGGCACAGGCGGTCCAGGCCGGCCGTCGACCCGGCCCCTGAATCTCCCCGGTCCAGTGCGTCCCCCTCGCGAACCTGGGCCGAAATGGCCTGGCTGCTGATCGGGGTTTACTGGTTTGTCATGGGCGTTCTCGTCTTGCCAATCCGCCTCCACAACTTCAGGTTCAGCGACACCCTCCTCTTCGGCCTCGCGCCGCTGGCTGCCGGTCTGTTCTTCCGGCTTTTCGGATCGAGAACCTTTCCGGAAAGCCCTGCTGCCGGCTGGACTCATCAGGCGGCCGTGGCCCTGCTCGTCACCTGGCCGGTCGCGTGGTTTTGCCTGATCATCATGGGCCTGGTGGTGCTCTGAGGGAAAGAACCTAGGTGGTCCGTTTCACAATCAATTGTGACAGCCTCTACCGAACCCTACAGCCACTTGTGAAATAGGACCTCCTAGACCTCTGACCGCTCATCCGGACAGCAGTTCCAGATCGATCTCGGGCAGGTACGCCGGACCGCGGCCAAGGTCGTTGAGCAGGCGGCGGTCGAGGCGGCCCGCCAGGAGCAAACCGGCGAGCCCGTAGAACCGGTCAAGGTGGGCCTGGGCGCGCTGGAGCCCTGTCTCGGCATCGATGCCATGACCTGGAGGAAGCGACCAGTCCACCTGCTGAGCCCGGAGCAAAGACCGGGTCATGTGGGCCACGCACCGGCGATCGAGCGCGTCGAAACCGTGGCGATGCTCCAGAGCGAAGGTGAGCAGGTCGGCCGCGGCCCGGCAGCGGTCGAACAGGTCGGAGCCGAGGGGGCGCGCGGAGAGGATCCCGCCTGCGCTTGGCCCAGGCCTGCCCAGGATCCCGGTCGGATAACGGTCCAGGTAGCCCCCCAGAGAGACGGCGATCGCTCCCTCCATGACCGACAACTGGTCGAGGACCTGATCCAGCCAGTCCCCCCCCGGCCGGGCGGCCAGGAACGCCCCAGGTCGTGAGCGGCCAGGTGGACGACCGAGATCGGCCTGGCGTTGCCGTCGAGCTCCCGCGGCCCGCTCGAGGCGAAGGCGCGCCAGCTCGTCAAGAAATGGCGGGCGTGGTCGGCCGCGGCCTCGCCGGCCCGGGCGGGATCGAGGTAGCGTGGGTCGCGGCCATAGCCCCTTTCCGGGTCCACCACCTGGCGCGAGGGCGCGGGACTGACCCCGAAGACGGCCACCCCGGGCGGCGTCACCATGGGCGAGAAGACCTGCGCCGGCGGCAGGATGCTTCCCCTCAGGAACTCCTCGCTGCCGACCCCAAAGAACCGGAGCCCCGCTTCCCCCATGGCCGATTCCAGGCCCGGCCGATAGCTCAGAAAGGGGAGCCAGATGCCGGATGGACAAGTGCCCAAGCGGCGGGCGTGGTCGGCCGCGGCCAGCCGAACCTGGGCCCGCGCCACCACCGGGTCTTGTGCCACGCTGGGGAGCCAGGAATGGCTCGAAGTCATGGGGATGACATCGACCGCGCCGGATCCGGCGAGCTCTCGAACCAGGGCAACCGCGTCACCATCCCAGCGATCGACGAGGAATCGTCGGAGCGACGATTCGCCGGGAGTCTCCGTCCTGCGGCCGTTCAGTTCGGTCAGGAGCCGGGTGCGCGCGGAGGCGTCGGACGCCAGGGCCATCCAGCTCGGGCTGACGGCGAGGGTGCAGCGCCCCGCCGGAGCGCTTCTCGGCGAAGTTGGAAACGGCCCGCAGTACCGACCAGTCGCACTCGATCGCCGCGGAGGCCCAGCCCGCGCCTACCGCATCTCCCGGGCCGGGAAGCGGATGATGCAGTTCCAGAACCAGTGCCAGGCACACCATGGGCAACGCCGATCTCGAGGGAAAGAACCGGGCCGAACCGCCGCTTGGCCAACTGAGCGAGACTCACGGAGAATTCCGGCGCGGCATGACGCGAAGCCAGCGCGGAGGCAGGACGGGTGCCAGCCCCTCGCGCGGTAGGTGGCAAAGCCGGCCATGAGCGATCGGGTGGAAATACCCCCACTGTGTCCGAAGACCCAGGCAGCCGGCCAGCGAGCGGCCGTCGAATCGGACGTCGATTTTGCGATGCAGCTCCCCGTACCGCAGGTCTACATCCCACACGCTGTGCGCGTTCATGCCGTTGAAGATCAGGTCGGTCACATCGAAAATCCGGACGGTGAGCACCGCGCGGACGGCGTCGGGGCCGAGCCATTCCAGGGCGGCGTTCCAGTCATCCGGGCGCAACGACCAGGATGCCAGCACCTCATGGGCGGAGAGCGGCGTGAGCGTGAGGCGAGACCGCAGCTCGGGAAACGCGAGCGGCCTCGAGGACCGGCCCCGCATGCGCCCCTCGGGCTGGCGCGGCGAGGCCAGCGCGTCGAGGTAAACCCTGAGCCACGCCGCCGCGATCGCCGGCGGCTCGAGATTCCGCCGGCCCAGCGCCGCCGCCGAAGCCACGTCGCGATCGCGCCGGGTGGGATCGTGAATCGCATCGCAAAGAGCCCTCGCCAGGCTCTCCGGGTCAGCGGCCGCCAGCCGGACGACCGGACGACCGGCCAGCCAGGCAAGCTGGGCAACAGGATCCTCCGACAGGGCTCGCACATCGACGCCAATCACCGTTGCTTGCGCGATCGCGGTGTTCCAGCCGGCCAGCGACGGGACCGTGGACGCGGCCCACCTCTCGGCGAGGAACCCCCGTCGCTGCACCCGCCGCCGGAGGATCTCCGCCCGCGGCCCCGTTCCGAAAACCGACACATTCAACCCCTCGATCGTCTCCCGCGCTCGCTTCACCGCGGCGATCAGGACGCCGGGCGAAACGCGGGCCGCGTGCGACAGCGTCACAACAAGGCTTGTGAACGGCTCGGTGGGCGCCCGCTCCGCGTCCTGCTCCCGAGCCAGGATCATGCCCAGCGCGGCGGGCGTAGGTACCACGCGGACAGGTACCTGGTCGCGTAGCCGTGCGCGAAGACATTCGGCGACCCAGGGATGATCACAGATCCAGCCGTGGGCCCCCCCTTGCCGGCCAAACCCGTCGCCGCTCTCACTCCCCTCTTCAACCGCCCTGAGGGATGCCAGAAGCACACTGCCCGGCGCCCGAGCTGCCAGTTCACCCGCCGCGGCCCGGGCGAGCCGATCCACCGCGTGGATGACGTCGAACTCGAAGTCGATCCCCAGCGTGCTGGCGTCGCGGATCACCGCCACGCCAAATGCGCCGGCCTCATCCCGAGAGGTGCCCCCGATCATGTGGGCGCAGCGCAGCTTGGTCCAGCCCTCGCGGACCTCGTAGGCATGCTGCTCGGGAACCCAGCGGGTGATCCCGACGACCTCCGCACCCAGCCTGGCAAGCTCGGCCGCGATCCCATCGTCCAGGTCCCACCCTACCAGAGCGATCCTCATGGGGACGTCGTCTTCGTTGCCGATCCAGTCGCTGCGCAGCCTGAGGCATCGCTGAACGCTCAACGGCTCGACTATAACACGCGTGACCGCGTCGATCTCGCCGGTTGCACCGGCTGCGCGCGAAACATGAGCGATCGTGGCGGCCTTGGTGGTTGTGAGGTCTCCAGCGGCAACGGGAAAACGCGCAGGCACTCGCCCTGAGGCGGATTCCCGCACGATCGTCGGCCGTTCCATCACGGCACAGCGTCGATCAGGACGTCACCGATCAGGTAGGCGTGGATCGCAGTGGGTCGATCCTTCGCTGGACTCAGGCAGCGCTCGCAGAGCTGGCGGCGTTGAGGGTGATCCCCAGCAGCAAAAGCCGAAGCGCCTCGCGCTGGTCGGGTGTGATCTGGTTGGAGAGCATCAGGTCATCGATGTCTTCCAGGCAGAGCTCGATGGCCTGGTCGATGCCAGGATAGTAGGCGTGGCGAGCGATTCTCTCAACGGACGCGACCAGACGTTCAAAGTAGACGGGGCCGTTCATCGTGGATTCCTCGTCCTTGAAGAAGAGGGGTCTCATCCTTGAATAGTAAGCGATATTAGTGACTTTCAATGGCGCGTCAAGCCCCTCCCCGATTTTCTCCATGCAAGCATGTGGATAGCCGGGGTCTCCGGCGCCCGGCTTCAGGGGCAAGAATTCTTATCGACATGAATCCACGGCTGCCATCATCACGCTCCCTTTCTCGACCCGGATCCCGCTCTCCTCTTCCCAGGACGCCCGGAACTGTTGATAATTCCAGGAGCAACGATGCGAAACCGCCCCGGCGCTCTGGGGCCAAGAAAACCCCGACGAATTCTGACTCGGGATCCTGCCATTTCGAGATCAAGGCGTCATGAACCTGCAGGGCCGGATTGTCAAAGTGGGCAAACTGAGCGCGCATTACCTGCATGCCGGCCCGGATCCGAGCCGTCAGGAGGGTGTCCCACTCGTCTTGCTTCACGGTGGAGGAGAAACCGCACGGGCGTGGCGATGGGTGATGCCAAGCCTGGCCGGGCGGCACTCTGTAGTGGCCCCGGATCTTCCGGGATCCGGAAGGTCCGACCTCGTGCATGGATGCTATGCAGAGGGCTTCTATGGCCGGTTTTTGCGAGACTTCCTGGACGCTCTCAAGATCGACCACGCCGTCCTGGTGGGCCATTCCCTGGGCGGGCTGGCGTCGCTCCAGGTGGCTCTGGACGCCGAGTGTCGCGATCGCGGGCGAGTGAGGGCGCTGGCCCTGGTGGCGAGCGCCGGGCTGGGACGCGAGGTGAACCCGATCCTGAAGCTGTTGACACTCCCGGGTCTGGGCGACTGGTCGACTCTCTGGGCGCTCACGCCTCCCGGCCAACTCCAGCGCTTGGGGCTGCGGGCCTGGGGTTGCTTTGCACGTCCGGAGGCAGCGCCGGCCGGCTGGTATGCCTACCAGTTCTGGCAGGGCCTGGATCCGGGGCTGATGTGGGACCAGCTCGCGGTTTCTCGGGCCCTGATCGATCAGCAGGGACAGCGAGAAATCGTGCTCGACCGGCTTTCCGAGCTGAACATCCCCACCCTGCTCGTCTGGGGAGACTCGGATCAAATCCTCCCGGTCTCCCACGGCGAGGAGGCAGTTCGCCGACTCCGCCACGGTCGGCTGAGCATCATCCCCGGGTGCGGGCACATGCCGCAAGTCGAGCGCCCCGCACAGTTTGTAGAGGCTCTTGAGCGGTTCGTCGGAGCTCTTGACCGCAGCGACGGCTGACCGCCACGGATCGCCGACGCCCTCGCTGGAGGGAAAACCACGGCGGGTCGTTCTTCCGCGGGGCTTGGCATCGACCCATTTTTCGTCGGCTGGGTGCAACCGACCAGACGCAAAACTTTGCTCATTGGTGGGTTACGCCCACCCTACAGAAAAAGATCCGCCTGCTTCGGGATGATCCCGAGGACAGCCTTATTCTCGACGATGCCTCGTTTTCCGGCTCAGCTGTTGGCCTGCTCTTGCTTCCTGGCTTCGTCAGGGGGAATCCAGTCGTCCTTGAGTCCGGCCTGCTTCCGCAGCCAGCTCATCCACTCATCGTCCTGTTGCCTGAGGGCCTGCTCGCGCACCATGCTCTTGTAACGGTATTCATCTCCGTTCGGGGCGTACAGGGCGGTGAATCTCGCCGGTTCGTACCGGTCCAGAGTCATCACGTAATAGACGGTCTTGGGCTGGTTGGGCGCGACTTCGACGGCGGCGGGCTGGAGGGAGAAATAGGCGTTCCGGAAGGCTTCTCCGGGGTGGGAAACGTCAGGGATCGGGCTCTCGACCAGGGGGCTCGGCTCGAACATCGAGATCGGCAAGAAGCTCGTCTGGTACCGCGGGAGCGGGGGGATGCTGACAACGCGGTAATTCTCGATCCGGGAGTCCTTGAGGGCGGTCCCCTTAGCCTTGATCTGCTTGGCCAGGTCATCGGCGGCCTTCTCGGCCAGGGGGCGTGCCTTGGCCCTCTTCCAGGCGACGGCGACCGCGGAGCGAACCTGATCCAGGGTGGGCTCGTGAGGCGGCTGGTCCATGATCTTGCGGACCAGGAACCGCGTACCCAGGATGTCGGTCAATTCGACCGGCTCGAAGAGCTCGGTCTTGGGATCGAAGACCTCGTCAGTGAACTTGCGTCCGCCGCTCTGCACGGTCAGGCCAACCTCGGCGGTCGCAATCGGACCGTAGCGCTCGGCGTCTTCACGAGAAAGGAGCCCGGACTTCTCGTAGGTCATCCCCTCCCGATCGGCCACCGGCTTGAGGTCTTTCGGGGTGGGCAGCACCACCTTCGCGGCGCTCGTTTGCTTCTTGGCGTCCTCCAGCTCATCCAGCACGCCGAGATACTGCTCGGCGAAGGGGATCATCTCGTCTTCCTTCACCTTGGTGACCTTCTCGGTCATCTCGGCCTGGGCTTGCTCTTCCGCGAGCCTGGGCGCCAGGATGGCGCGCACATCGGCGAACGGCTGGATGATCGGAGGGGTCAGGTCGGGCTGGTCGGCGAAGAGGTCCCTGGGCAATTCCGAGGGAACCTCGAACTCGGACTTGTGATTCTCGTAGTACGAACGGAGGTCCGCCTCGGTCAGCTTGTCGCGAATTCCGCGTGCCAGGGCGTTGCCGTCGATCGAGAGAATCTCGAGCTGGATCTGCCGGGGGATCTTGAAGCCGGGGGTCTCGCGGGCCGGGTCGGGCAGAGTGCCCTTGTACTGGTCGTACAGCGCCTGTACCTCGCTTGCAGAAGGCTCAGGCACCTTGTCGAGAAACGAATCGACGGGAACCTCGACGAGTTTGGCCCCGATCCTCTCGTTCTGATCGCGATAGGAGCGGAACACGTCGTAGGGCGTGACGACCGGATAACCTTGAAGCTGCCGCACTTTGAGCAACCGGACCTGGTTGGCGATGTCGGTCAGGAGATGATCCTCGCTGACCTCGTTGCTGAAGCGGCTGTAGAGGGAGTTGAAGAGCTCGGCGTTCATCCGGCCGCCCGCCCGGGCGCTGAGCCATTCGCGCCCCATCTCGGCGGTCGCGGGAATTCCCAGCCGGTCAGCCTCGTGCTGGAGGATCAGGGCGTCGACCAGGTCGCGCTGCTTGAGCCCGCCGAAGATCTCGCGGGACATGTACGGGGACAGCGCCGACATGAACGAGTTGGCCCGGCTTCGCTGTCGCGCCATCTCGCTGAGCTGGCTCTGGTAGACCGACTTACCGTAGAGCTCGGTGATCTTCTGGTCCCGTCCGGAGTAATTTGAGCTGAGCAGTCGCGGCAAGCTATCGGAGACGACAAAACCGAACATGGCCAGGATGGCGAAGATCGCAAGCAGCTTACGCTGATGTCGGCGAAATACCTCGAACGGCATGGGGTTCCTCAATGCTCGCAAGACTGGCCGTCGGGGGGTAGTTCCTCGCTGCCCCCCCTTGACACGCCCCGATACCCTAGCTATGTCGCTAATGTGAAAGGACGCGGGGTCTGATGATGGTCGGCCCCAAACAATCGTATCAGGATTCTTCCCCAGGGCAACCTCAATCACCCCTGGGCCCCGCGTCTGGAAAGGTCGAGAAGGATCGACCGAACCGGTGAAAATGGAAGAGGATAAGTAGGAAGGTACCGTGGCAAGAAAGTCCGCAGGAACGCCCTCCGGTGAAAACGGAAGCACCTCGAAGCGCCCGGCACGAAAGCGTACGACGACCGGCTCGTCGTCCCCTTCGGCCAGATCCTCACGCCACAAAACCGAGGCGGGCGAGGCGGCCCGGTCCCGGGGAGGAGGCCAATCACTAGTCATCGTCGAAAGTCCCAAGAAGGCCCGCTCGATCAACAAGTTTCTGGGCTCGAAATTCGTCGTGAAGGCGAGCATGGGGCACGTCCGCGACCTTCCGAAGCGCAGGCTTGGGCTGGACGTGGCCCAGGGCTACTCCCCCTCCTACGAGGTGGTTCCCGCCAAGAAGGAGACCGTGGGCGATCTCAAACGCGAGGCGTCACGGGCCGACCTGGTCTACCTGGCGACCGACCCCGATCGAGAGGGCGAAGCCATCGCCTGGCACCTCCAGCAGGCCCTCGACCTGCCGGATGAGCGGGTACGGCGGGTGACCTTTCACGAGATCACCGAACGCGCCATCAAGGACGCGTTCGGGCGCGTCGGTCCGATCAACATGGACATGGTCAACGCCCAGCAGGCCCGGCGGTTCCTCGACCGGTTCGTGGGCTATCAGCTCAGCCCCCTGCTCTGGAGCAAGGTAGCCCGCAACCTCAGCGCTGGTCGGGTCCAGTCGGTGGCCGTGCGCCTGATCGTGGACCGGGAACGCGAGATCCGGGCGTTCGTCACCGAGGAATACTGGAAGATCACCGCGACAGTGAGCCCGGCCGGATCCACCGTCGAGACCGACCGGTTCCAGGCCGCTCTCGTCGAGTACGAAGGCGCCAAGTTCGAGGCCACGAACGAGGTGGACGCCCGGAAGATCCGCGACGTGCTGGCCTCGGCCCCGTACGTGGTCTCGAAAGTCGATGAGGCCGAGAAGCTCGACCGGGCCGATGCTCCGTTCAAGACCAGCACCCTCCAGCAACAAGCGGCCATCCGCCTGCGGTATGCGAGCAAGCGGACCATGAAGGTGGCCCAGGAGCTGTACGAAGGCATCGACGTGGACGGCTCGGGGCCGGTCGGACTGATCACCTACATGCGTACCGACAGCCTCCGCGTCTCGGAAGAAGCGATGCACAGCGTCCGCGACCTGATCGGCACCAAGTACGGCGAGAAGTACCTCCCTGCCAAGCCGATCCGCTACGCCGCCGGCAAGAACGCGCAGGAGGCCCACGAGGCCATCCGGCCCACCGATCTGAAGCTGACCCCCGAACGGATCAAAAGCCACCTCAGCCACGACCAGTTCCGGCTTTATCAACTGATCTACTGGCGGTTCGTCGCCAGCCAGATGGCCCCCGCCGTCTTCACCATCACCGACGTGGCCATCACCGCCGGCCCGGGGCTGTTCAAGGCCCAGGGCAAGGTGCTCAAGTTCGACGGCCACCGCAGGATCTGGCCCCCCGGAGGCAAGAAGGACGACGAACTCCTGCCCGACCTCCGCGCCGGCCAGCCGCTCGACCTGCACGCGCTGGACCCGACCCAGCACTTCACCCAGCCCCCGCCCCGGTACAGTGAGGCGACCCTGATCAAGGCCCTGGAGAAGGAGAACATCGGCCGGCCCAGCACCTATGCTCCGATCATCCAGACGATCCAGGACCGGCTCTATGTCGAGCAGAAGGACCGACGGTTCTTCGCCACCGACCTGGGCATGGTGGTCACCGACCTGCTGGTCAAACATTTTCCCAAGATTCTCGACCTCAAGTTCACCGCCCACATGGAGGATGAGCTCGACGACATTGCCACCGCCAAGGAAGACATGGTCAAGGTGCTCGACGAGTTCTACTATCCGTTCCAGGACGCGCTCAAGGCGGCCCAGACCCAGATGGAGCGGGTGCAGATCCCAACCAGCGAGTTCTGCCACGTCTGCGGCGCTCCGATGGTCCTCAAGTTCGGCAAGACGGGGCAGTTCCTGGGCTGCTCGAAGTACCCCGAGTGCAAGGCGACTCGCCCCCTCGGCGGCCAGCCGCGGGCCGAGGCCGTTGAGAGTGCGCACCCCTGTCCCAAGTGCGGCAAGCCGCTCTTGATCCGTGAGAACAAGCGGGGCGAGACGTTCCTCTCATGCTCGGGCTACCCCGAGTGCAAGGAGTCGTTCAACATCGACGCGCAGGGCAACCCGGTGCCATCCCGGGTGGAGACGGAGCACGTCTGCGAGAAGTGCGGCAAGCCCATGGCGTTGCGCCAGGGCCGGCGCGGGCCGTTCCTGGGCTGCACCGGCTACCCCAAGTGCCGCAACGTGCTGGCCGTGGACGCCGAGGGGAAGCCGGTCCAGACCGTCAAGATCGACGTGAAGTGCGAGAAGTGCGGCAAGCCGATGGCCGTGCGCCAGGGCCGTCGCGGTGCGTTCCTCGGCTGCACAGGCTATCCCCGGTGCCGCGGCACCGCACAGGTGCCTGAGGAGCTCAAGGAGCAGCTCGCCGAGCTGCCCCCCGCCGCCCCCGCCGCCAGCGCAGGGCCCGACCTGAAGACCATCGAGGTCGCCGAGACCTGCGACGACTGCGGCAGCCCCATGGTCGTCCGCCGCGGCCGCCGCGGCTACTTCCTCGGCTGCTCCAAGTACCCCAAGTGCAAGGGCACCAAGGAGCCGAGCGAGGCCACCGTGGAGAAGATCACTGCCGTCGTGGGAAGTTGAAGCCACCGCGGTGATCGGCTCCAATTGCTCGCGCCTGCCGGGACCGTGGTGGTCCTCGCCCCCGTGTGGGGCGAACCACCCCCGGCCTGGCCGATCACGCCTCGGTGGCGGGAGGGGGAGGGGCTGGTGCGTGCTGCCGCGCCACCGCGATGGCGTAGGCCGTGGCGTAGGTGCGGCAGTGGGAGATCGAGATCAGGATATCGGCGATCCCGCGCTCGCGGGCGACCTCCTTGGCGACGCCGCAGACCATGACCTGGGGCTGCCCCGTCTCCCCCGTCCGTATCTCGATATCGGTCCATGCGATCCCCCGGCTCCAGCCGGTGCCCATGGCCTTGAGAATCGCTTCCTTGGCCGCCCAGCGGCCGGCGAAGTGCTCGATCGCGTGCTTTCTGGCCTGGCAGTAGCGTATCTCCCGCGCCGTGTAGATTCGCCGCAGGAAGAGCTCGCCGTACTGCTCGATCATCTTGCCGATTCGCGGGCACTCGACGATGTCCGTGCCGATCCCCAGGATGTCCATGCTCAGCGTCCTTCCCGGGAAACCGGCCGCGATCGGGGTCTGATACTCTTTCAGTCTACACCCCGCCGGAACGCTGGCCAAGGCTCGTCGGTCCTGATGCAGGACTGTTCCGCACCGAGGCCGTGCTTCCGCTCGCATCGTTGAAATCGTCCAGCCGGCATGGGATTCTACCAGACATCCTCCGCTCGCTACGTTTAGAGTGTCCCGAGACAGCCGCAGGGCATGAATACCGCTCGCAGGAGAATCGAGATGTCAGAGCAATTTATATGGTGACTCCGTTGTTCTTCGTCACGCCCGCCCATCCGGATCGGCCGGGCTAGCGTCGATTTCTACGCTTGGCCCCCCCTGGTGAGGTCGAGGATCGCAGTCACGACAAGAACTCGTTCGCCGCTTTCGATCGGGTTCAGCTCGATCACGATCCTCAGCTCGGTGCCATCCTTGCGCCTGCCGAGGATCTTGCGACGCTCGCCGTTGCGGTGAGCAGGCTTATGCGTGGGGAATCGGTCGAGCGATTGTGGATCACCGGCGCGGGATCGCTCCGGGATCAGGAGCTCGAGCTGCCGACCGATGAGCTCGCTGCGCGAATAGCCGAAAAGTCGTTCCGTTTCCTTGTTGACGAGGCGGATGATGCCGGCGCGATCGATCATGACCAGCCCGGCCGGGAACGACTCGACGACGGCCTTGAACCATCGCTCCTGCCGTTTCGACTCCGTGACGTCGGTGATAACGCTGATGACGAAGATCCCTCCCTCGGTTTCCAGGGGGCTCAGGCCCAGCTCGATGGGAATCTCAGTGCCGTCCTTGCGGAGGCCCCAGAGCTCGCGTCCCGAACCGTGTCGGACCGCGGGATTCGCGAGGAAGCTGTTTCGGAGGGCGGGATGCCCCTGGCGAAACCGCTCCGGGATCAAGATCTCGACGGGCCGCCCGATCAGCTCGTCACGCTCGTAGCCGAAGAGCCTCTCCGACTCTTGATTCACCTGCGTGATCAGCCCCCCCTTGTCTGTGATGACCATCGCCACCGGCGACGATTCAACGATGGCCTGCAGACGCTGTTCCAGATGTTTTCGCTTGGTGATCTCTCGGGCTACGGCAAAGACGATGCCTTCCTCCGGCACCGACTTTGAGGTCCATTCGAACCACTTGTAGTTCCCCCACAGATCGCGATAGCGGTTCTCGAACTGTACGACGGGAAGCCCCTGGGAGAGCTTGACCATCTGAAGTTGGGTCTGGTCGCGATCGTCGGGGTGGACGTATTCGATGAAAGGCCTCGCCAGGAGCTGCTCGGTGGTGTAACCGAGGACTCGGGTGAAGTTCTGATTGATCTGCTTGAAGTACCCGTCGAGCCCCGCCAGGCAGAAAAGGTCCAGCGAGAGCTCGAAGAACCTTGCCATTTCCCGTTCGGGGCGCTGGAGGACGTGCAGGAGGTATGCTGTCACCTCGGCCGCCACGTCCGAGGCACTCCTCGGGCGGCGCTCGGGATCGGGGTCCAGGCATCGCCTCGCCAGGCTGACGATGGGGGCGTCGGCCCTGGCGGCTTCGAGAGCCGGCTGGGTGGTCGCAAGGTACGCTTCCGCAAAACCCTCCAGGTCCCGGCGGTTGACCGTGGTGGCGGGACGCAACGGTCCGCCGGTCAGCATCTCGAAGAGGATCGCACCCAGGCTGAAGACGTCGGTTCGCTCGTCCTGGCGTGGGTCTCCGGCGGCTTGCTCCGGCGACATGTACTGAGGCGTCCCCAGCAGGTCGCCGGGGACAGTGATCGAGGCGTCCTGTGCGGTGATCCCAGGATCTCTGGTGCTGGCCGCCATGGCCACGGTTTCTTCCGTGCTCAGGCAACACGTGGTCCCGGCACGCGCCCCTTCGGCCTCGCTCCCGGGCTGCCTCAGCAACCGGGCGATTCCCCAGTCCATTACGTACACCGAGCCGTAGTCGCCGACCACGATGTTCGAGGGCTTGAGGTCTCGGTGGATGACACCGCGAGCATGAGCGAACGCGACCGTCTGGCAGATCTGCTCGAAGATGGTCAGAAACCGGGGCCGTTCCCGCTGATGATCCACGCACTCGTCGAGCAGTTGCGCCAGGGTCCGTCCCTCGACCAGCCTCATGCTGAAGAAAGGGCGCGCGTCGGACAGCGATCCGACACTGAAGACCGGTGGAACACCCGGATGCTGGAGCTGGGCCGTGATGGCGGCTTCCCTGCGAAATCTCTGACGAAGATCGGCATTCTTCAGATGCTTCTGCTGAAGGATCTTGAGGACCACCGTGCGGCCGAGGCTCTCATCCTGGGCCAGCAGGATCGTGCCCATCGCGCCTTCGGCGTAAGCTTTCTCTGACCCTGCGACCGAATAGAGCGAGCTTGTCATGACCAGCCCATCGGGCAAGAAGGGTTCGGCTGGACTGCTCTGCCGCGAGCTCTCCTCTCCGAGAGTCTTCCCTGGTGATGACCGGGCCAGCGAAGGGTCGAAGACGGTTCTCTGTGTATGCAGACTGACTTTGGGACTCATCTCGGTCCCTTCATCATGGGGAGAGCTGTATGGTGACATGACCGCTGTCCTCTTCTAGCCACGTGGTGGTTGGTCTGGCAGCGAGAAGGATCCCGACAGGAACTTCACGCGACGATCGCTGAACCTCTGAGCAGATTCTGAGGCAGGGACATGAGTCGCAGTCATCGTGGAGTCCGAACCAAGACATCGATTCTACAAGCCGCTTCCCGCTGCCGCCAGGATGCGGTTTTCCATCACCATGGGCGCCGCCAGGCACCCGGCCGGCCCCGTTCGATCGCCCTTCGAGCGACCGAAGCAGCGTTGTCGTCCCTGAATGGACGTGCGGAAGTCGCCTCGCGAGGGGCTGTCCCCGCCGCTATACTGGGAACTGCCATGCACCTTGAGGCACGACGCGACACCACTGCCGGCTCCTCTCCCCAGGGAGCAGAACGCCGCGGACAAGGACGACCCATTCTCCATGAGCTTGCTTGCCGATCTGACGCCGGCGCAGTGCGAGGCGGTCACGCACATTGAAGGTCCTCTGCTGGTGCTGGCCGGGGCAGGGTCGGGCAAGACGCGTGTGATCACGCGGCGCGTCGCCCACCTGCTCCACTCGGGAATCGCGCCCGAGCACGTTCTGGCCATCACCTTCACCAACAAGGCGGCCGGCGAGATGCGAGAGCGGATCGAGGCCCTGGTGCCCAGCTCCAGGGTCTGGGTGGGGACCTTTCACGGGTTTTGCACCGGTTGCTGCGGATTCACGCCAGGCTCGTGGGGATCGATCCCGGGTTCACCATTTACGACCAGGCCGACCGCCTCCGCGCCGTGAGGGAGGTCATGGATCAGCTTGCCGGCGACGAGACCCCCATCACCCCCGAGCGTGTCGAGGCGGCCATCAGCCGGGCCAAGAACGACCTGATCAGCCCCCAGATCCTCAAGCACCGGGCCAGGGATGAGAAAGGCGCGCTCGTCTCGCGGGTCTTCGCGGCCTACGAGGAGAAGCTGCGGGCCTCGTCGGCGGTGGATTTCGACGACCTCCTCGTCCACGTCGTGGCGATCCTCAAGAACCACCCGGACGTCCGGGCAAGCCTGGACCGGCGGTACCGCTACGTTCTGGTGGATGAGTATCAGGACACGAACCTCGCCCAGTACGCCATCGTCCGGGCCCTCTCCGTCGATCATCCCAACCTTTGCGTCACGGGCGACCCTGACCAGTCGATCTACGGCTGGCGCGGGGCCAATCTGTCCAATATCCTGGAGTTCGAGCATGATTATCCCGGCTGCCGGGTTGTCAAGCTGGAGCGAAACTACCGCAGCACGAAGAACATCCTGAGCGTCGCCGATCACCTGATCAAGTTCAACCGCAACCGCAAGCCCAAGTCGCTGCTGACCGAGAACCCGCGAGGTGCTCCGGTGGAGCTGACGGTCTACGCCCGGGAGACCGACGAGGCCGAGGGGATCGCCGGGCGGATCGCCAGCCTGGTCCGGGAGGGCGAGTTCCGGTACAGCGACATCGCCGTGTTCTGCCGGATGACCGCACTGACGCGGCCCATCGAGCAGGCCTTTCGCTCGGCCAAGATCCCGTACCAGATCGTAGGGGGGGTCTCGTTCTACGAGCGGCAGGAGGTCAAGGATGTCCTGTCGTACCTCAACCTGATGGCCAACCCGAAAGATGACCTGGCCTTCGCCCGGATCGTCAACGTGCCGCCACGCGGACTGGGCAAGACCACACTCGATCACCTGGCTCGAGCCGCACGGGAGCGGGGCATCCCTCTTCTTGCCATGGCGCGGCAGGCGAGCCAGGTCGAGGGGCTGAAGGAGAAGGCGATTCGCGGGCTTCAGGACTTCACGCGGCTGATCGACGAGCTGGTTGGCCTGTGCGATCATTCCGCTGACCAGGTGATCCTCCAGATCCTCGACCGGACGGGCTACCGCAACCACATGGCCGAAGACTCGCGCGACAACGGCGAGGATCGCCTGGCGAACCTGGATGAGCTGATCTCGGCGGCGCGGGAGTTCGACCAGGAGCATCCCGGGGCCTCGATCCACGACTTTCTGGCCGATGTCACCCTGGCCTCGCCCATCGACCGGTGGGACCAGCAAACGGGGGCGGCAACCCTGATGACCTTGCATGCCGCCAAAGGCCTGGAGTTTCCCGTGGTGTTCATCGTCGCGCTCGAGGAGGGCCTGCTGCCGCACACCCGCGCCCACGACGACGACACGCAGCTGGAGGAGGAGCGACGGCTCCTGTTCGTCGGCATCACCCGGGCCCAGCGGGAGCTCTACCTCAGCCAGTGCCGGATCCGGACGTTCCGCGGCCAGCAGCAGGCGACGTTTCCGTCGCGGTTCCTGGAGGAGCTGCCGCCCGAGCCCGTGGAGTACCGCGATCGCTCGGGAATCGAGCTTCCGCAACCTCATGCCGGTCGTGCCTCGGGCTCGTGGCCGCGGAGGTCGGACCCGTACCCGCGAGCCCAGAGAAGCCCGCGCGAGTTCCGCATGACGACGGCGGCCGAGCTGGCGGGATCGAGTGCCGGCGGCGGGGTCGGACCCACGGGCTCGGCGGCGGGGAACGTCGACGCCCTTCGCCCCGGGGTCACGGTCGTGCATCCCCAGTTCGGGATCGGGCGGATCGTCTCCGTGGAGGGAGCCGGACCCAGGCGAAAGGGGACCGTGGCCTTCGCGGTGGGCGAACCCCGGACGTTTGTCCTGGCCATGGCGCCGCTGCGGCCGCTCGGCCGGCCGGCAGGGACCGACCCTCGGCCTTCCGGAGGCTCGCGGGCCAGGCCGCGGCTGATCCTGGCCGGGTGCTCGCGGGACCGGATGACCTTCGAGGAGACCGACAGTGAGGACCATGAATCGACCTCGCCTGGGCGTCAACATCGATCATGTCGCGACGCTCCGTCAGGCGCGAGGGGGGCAGGAGCCGGACCCGGTATGGGCGGCGGCGATCGCCGAGCTTGGCGGGGCCGATGGGATCACCATCCACCTCAGGGAGGATCGCCGGCATATCCAGGAGCGGGACCTGCGGCTGCTCCGCCAGACCGTCCAGGTCCGGCTCAACCTCGAGCTCGCAGCCGAGCCGGCGATCGTCGATCTGGCGCTGGAGGTTCGCCCGGATCAGGTCACACTGGTTCCGGAACGGCGCGAGGAGCTGACGACCGAGGGGGGGCTCGATGTCGTGGGCCAGCGTTCCCGGATCGCCGAGGCCGTGAATCGGTGCCGAGACGCCGGAATCGAGGTCGCGCTCTTCCTCGATCCCGAGCCAGATCAGATCGAGGCCGCTCTCCACCTGCACCTTCACGCGATCGAGCTCCACACGGGACGGTACGCCAACAGCAGCGAAGGCTCGCCGCGAAGTCATGAGCTGGCCGCCTTGAAGGAGGCGGCGAGCAAAGATCGTGGATGCCGGGCTGGAGCTCCACGCCGGCCACGGCCTGAATTACCGCAACGTTCAGGACATCGCTCGACTGGATCGCATGGCCGAGCTGAATATCGGTCACAGCATCATCTGCCGCTCTTTGTTCGTGGGGCTCGAGCGCGCCGTCCGGGAGATGAAAACCTGCATCAGCCAGGGATCCGAACAGGCGTGAACCAGCGGACCGCGAGGTTTTCTTCTTCCATTCCGCCGGAAAAGGCCGTAGGCTTCTATATTGTGTCACTATCGAATTCCATGCACTCCTCACGTCCGTGGACGAATGGCGGCGGCCGGCGAACGGGGGCCCAGAGGCACCGAGCCCGGAGGCATCCCTTGCCGGGTTCCTCGGAGTCTTGGCGGATCGCGTGTTTTTCAAGGACAGTGGAATGCCGACGAAGGGTCGAATGTTCGCGGGCTGCACGGTGGCCCTGGTGACGCCGTTTCGGGACGGCGCGGTGGATGAGACCACCCTTCGCAGGCTGGTCGAGTGGCATATCGCCCAGGGAACGCCCACGATCAGTCCCGTGGGCACGACGGGCGAGGCCCCGACTCTTTCACACGACGAGCACGAACGGGTCATCGCCGTGGTGATCGAGACGGCCGCAGGACGGGCGCGGGTGCTGCCGGGCACCGGCTCAAACTCGACCGCTGAAGCCATCCGGCTGACCCGGTTTGCCGCCCGTGCCGGCGCCGATGGCGCCCTGCTCGTGGCCCCCTATTACAACCGACCGAGCCAGGAAGGATTGTTCCGCCACTTCGCGGCTGTCGCCGAAAATGTGGAGTTGCCCCTGGTGCTCTACAACATCCCGGGCCGGACGGGCCGGAACATGGAGCCAGAGACGGTCGAGCGCCTGGCCCGCCTGGGCCCGATCGTGGGCATCAAAGAGGCAGCCGGCTCACTCGATCAGGTCAGCGAGCTGATCGTCCGGACCGACCTGACGGTCCTGTCGGGGGATGACAGCTTAACTTTACCAATGCTGGCGGTGGGCGCGGAAGGCGTCGTCTCGGTGGTCGCCAATCTCGTTCCCCGCGATGTCATCGGGTTGATCACCGCCTTTCAGGAGGGCCGACTGGAAGATGCCCGCCTCCGCCACGCCCGCCTCTTTCCGCTCTGCAAGGACCTCCTCGGCCTTGCCCCCAATCCTGTCCCGGTCAAAGTGGCCATGGCCACCCTCGGACGCGGCAATGGAGAGCTGCGTCTGCCGCTTTGCCCCCCAGACGAGAACTCGGTCGCAACACTGCGACGCGCACTCTTTCAATACGGCCTCTTGACCGGAGATCCCCAATAACGTTATGACAGATATGTCCCGGAAACAATGACAACGATGTATGTCCGACAGAGACATCGTTGCTCGTTGCGGTCAGTGACTGCCTTCTCTTTGCAACAACGCGCTCGGCCTTATTAGGTGTGGTAGTCACTGGGTGAGTTCACGATCGTCGATGCGGACGCTCGCGAGCCACTCGTGTCGACGCGCATGGTGGTGCCGGGTTCATGAAGCGTTGTTCGCTTGCAAGGAATCGAGGTCGTGTGCTCCGCGTGGTGATCGCCAGCCTGACTCTCAGACCCGGTCTTCCTGCGCAGGGTGTGTGAAGTGTGGACCGGTACAGGGTGCCTCGCCCCTCCGGTGGTCATCTCTTTGGGAGCAGGGTGGCGTTAGCCCCGTTCCGTTTTCGGGTCTTCTTCCCTTTCCGTGTCCGTAATCTCCTTCAAGGATCATCCATCATGGCGCGAAAAGAAACCAAGCGTCAGCCCGAGGGCAACGGGCAACCGCTCGAGCTTCTGCCCGAGGTCTCCGAGCAGGCAATCCGTGAACTCGCCCAAGTCTTCAAGCTTCTCAGCGACGAGACGCGGCTGAGAATTCTCTTCTACCTGGCGCTCTCCGAGAACCGCGAGCTGCACGTGACGGACCTCTGCCAGCGGCTGGGTCAGAGCCAGCCCGCAGTGAGCCACCATCTGGCCCTGCTGAGGGTCTCCGGCCTGATCGAATCGCGGCGTGAGGGCAAGCACAACTTCTACAGCGTCCGCACCGACCACTTTGGCGAGCTCCTGCTCAGCTTGTTCTCGGCTGCCGGCGAGGTGCCCCGCAACAAGAAGTATCGGTTCCACGACTTTGTCCTCTCCTACAGCGGAGCCTGAGCCGCAGCGAGATCGATCGCCGCTGCCGTCGGGTTTCGCGGACAGGTTCGGGTGCGTGGACCGGCTCGATGACCCTCCTGCGTGGTCCCGGAGCCTGATGTCAACGGCGGTTCAAGACCCAGGGGTTTGCGCCCTGCAGACCCCTCCGTCCTTGGGATGCGCGTTTGTCGCCGCAATGCCCGACTGCTTCGGAAGCTGGCGGCCGGGCCGGTGCGCGATACTTTCTTCCGGAGATCGGGTTTGCCCCTTGCCTGCCATGGCCTGCACCACGCGGGTCGTGCAAGCTCGGCCTGCCCCTTTGGGCGGGTCTGGCAGCAATTGCGTTCGGTGCCGATTCTGTCGCAGCGTAGCGCTTCTGCAAACCCGCTCGGTTCGCCTTGACCCCTGATGCTGTTCAGTGCAGAATGCCCGCGTAAGCGTACCGTGCCGGAGCGCGGGAGGATGGTTCTTTCTTGCCCGGTGCGGCCGACTATTCCCTTCCCTCTTGCTTGCTGTGAGCCCTGGAGGACATTCGGAATCCTCCTTCCCCGGCAAGGGCGGCTCGTCTTGAGCCGGGAGACGGGCAGCACTTCACTCAACGCCTACCAGCGGTAGAAAAGGAGTTGTACCGATGGTCATTTCCTCGCGTGCAATCGTGGCGATGGGACTCTCTGCGGTGGGGCTTGGCCTTCTGGTCGCTCCCTCGCCTGCCCAGCAGCCACAAGATGGTGCCGTTCGCAGGACGGCCAGTCCGTCCACCGCGACCCCTTCGGCGCCGGTCCCGCCGGTGATCGGGACGATCGACATGGACGCTGTCTTCAAGAACTACGAGAAGGTCAAGGTTTCGAGCGAGGAATTCAAGTCCGCCGCACTCGCCCGCAAGGCCGACTTGCAGAAGATCCAGGCCGAGGCCGCGCAGGAAGCCGAGATCCTTGCGAAGCTGACGCCCGGCACCGAGGATTTCAAGAAGCACGAGAACAAGGTCACCGAGCTGAAAGCCCGGTTCGAGGCGGGACGCGAGCAAGCCGAGCGCGACTTCGCGGGCCGGGAGGCCGAGGCGATGGCGACGCTCTACAAGGAAGTTCAGGCGATGGTCGCCCGGGTGGCGCAGTGGCGGAAGATGACCTACGTCGTCAAGGTTTCCAACCAGCCCATCTCCGGAGGCAACCCGAACTCGGTCATGGCCGCAATGGCCAACACGATGGTCTATGCCGACTCCCGGAATGACATCACCAATGACGTGGTGTACAACCTGAACCGGATGTACAAGGCCACAGGCGGTTCGTCGGCCAAGGCCGCCGACAGCGCCGCAGCTCCGGCGGGCCCCGGCGCTGCGGCTCCGGCCGCCCCGGCCCAGCCCGACGGCGGCAACTGAGCGAGCCTTCGCGGGTCTCGCCACGATTCCGGGCTGGCACGCGGCAGATCTTACCGCGTGATCCCGCGGGCCGGCACGGTTCGCAATCCCCCGGTCAGGTGCGGACTGTTCTGGACCGAGAATCCGTTCGTGCGGACCGGGACCGCGTCGCGTCCCGGGTCCGCAGGCGGCTCCGGGAACCCTGTGGAATCAGACAACGCGAGGAAAGGGCAAGGAATGCTCACCACCAAGCGACCGCAACGTACGCTTGTCCACACGACGGAAGTGCGGGGGGTCGGTTTCTTTCACGGTTCCGATGTCACCGTCCGGTTCCATCCGGGCGAGCCCGACAGCGGCATTGTTTTCGTCCGCTCCGACCTCCCGGATCATCCCTCCGTTCCGGCCCAGATCGGTCATGTGGTTCCCTCGCAACGGCGGACCACGATCCAGCAGGGGCCGGCGCATGTCGAGATGATCGAGCATGTCATGGCCGCGCTGGCCGGCTCGAGGATCGACAACTGCCGGATCGAGATCGACGCGCCCGAGTGCCCGGGCTGTGACGGTTCCAGTCAAGCTTATGTGGATGTCTTCGAGCAGGCCGGGGTCGTCGAGCAGGACCGTCCCCGGAAGGCCCTGGTCATCGAGCGGTCGCACACGATCCGCGAGGGCGATGCCATCCTGGCGGCCCATCCCGGATCGGGAGACGGTCTGACCCTGTCGTATCACCTGGATTACGGCCCTGGTTCAGCCATCGGCAACCAGAGCTTCCTCATCAATGTCAGCCCTCCCACCTTCTGCCGCGAGCTGGCGGGAAGTCGCACCTTCCTGCTCGAGACCGAGGCTCAGGCCCTGCGCGCCGCGGGGATCGGCGCCCGGGCCACCGAGGCCGACGTCCTGATCTTCGGACGGGAGGGATTGATCGGCAACACACTCCGCTTTCCCGACGAGTGCGCCCGGCACAAGGTCCTGGACATGGTCGGCGACCTTGCACTGCTGGGAATGGATCTGCACGGCTTCGTCGTCGCCCACCGGTCCGGCCACCACACCAACGCCGCCCTGGTGCGCAGGTTGCTCCAGAGCCTGGAGAAGGAGAAGGGCAGCGGCTCGAGGGCGCCGGCCCTTCCGTTGCACGAGGATGGAACGCTCGATATCCAGGGGATCCTCGAGGTTCTTCCCCATCGCTATCCACTCTTGCTGATCGACCGTGTGCTCGAGGTCCGGGCAGGAACGTCGCTCCTGGCGATCAAGAACGTGAGCGCCAACGAACCGTTCTTCCAGGGACACTGGCCGGGCCGGCCCATCATGCCCGGCGTCCTGATCATCGAGGCCATGGCCCAGGCCGGCGGGGTCTTGATCGCCGCGACCGTGGACCGGGCCGCGCGGGTCGCCATGCTGGCCTCGGTGGACGGTGTCAAACTCCGCCGGCCCGTGGTTCCCGGCGATCAGCTCCATCTGGAGATCCATGCGGAACGGATCAAGCAGAACTCGGCGTGCGTCTCCGGAATCGCCAGGGTGGGCAACGCCGTGGCCGCCGAGGCCAGGATCCGGTTCATCATGGCTGATGCCCCCCTCTCCGCATAAGGAGTTCCTCGAGCCGCGACGATCCGCCGTCTTGCTGTGATGCAAGGGATTGACGCGACGAGGCGCTGTCCAAACTCAAAGGACCCTGGCTTTCGAGGAACCCATGTCATGGCCACGATCATTGCGGACACCGCGTGCATCGACCCTCGCGCCGAGATCGCCGATGACGTCGAGATTGGCCCCTATTGCGTCATCGGCCCGGACGTGAAGATCGGCCGGGGCAGCCGGCTGATCGCTCACGTCTGCATTCTCGGCCACACCACCCTGGGAGAGAACAACGTTGTTCATCCCTTCGCGGTCATCGGCGACGAGCCCCAGGACTACTCCTACAGGGGGCAAGCCACCCGGGTCGAGATCGGCGACAACAACGTCTTCCGCGAAGCGGTCACCATTCACCGGGGCAGCGAGAAGGAACAGGGGCTCACCAGGCTCGGGTCGAACAACTACCTGATGGCCAACGTTCATGTCGGCCACGACTGCTTGCTGGGCGATCGCATCCTCGTCGCCAACAACTCAATGTTCTCAGGCCATATCCACGTCGAGTCCTTCGCCACCATCTCCGGCGGCGTGGGGATGCACCAGTACGTCAGGATCGGCACGCACAGCTACATCGGCGGGCTGTCGCGGATCGTTCATGACGCCCCTCCTTACATGCTCATCGAGGGCAACCCCTCCAAGGTCCGCTGCATCAACGTGGTTGGACTGAAGCGGCAGAATCTCAGCCCCGAATCGATCTCGTCGTTGCACGAGGCGCACCGGCTCATCTTCCGCGCCCGCATGACCACCAAGCATGCCACCGAGATCCTCGAGGCTCACGGACACCTCAGTCCGGAAGTCCGCCGCTTGCTCGATTTCATCGAAACTCAGCAACAGGGCAAGCACGGCCGGGGCCGTGAACGCGGGAGGGACTGATTCATGAAGCGGCTGCGCGTCGGGGTCGTGGGTGTCGGTCATCTGGGTCAGCATCATGCGCGGATCCTGGCCTCGCTGCCGGACGTCGAGCTGGTGGCGGTCGCCGACTCCCGGCCGGAACAGGCGCAAACGGTTGCCGACCGGTTCGGCACCCGCGCTGTCAGTGATTACCACCAGCTCCTGGGCCGGGTGGACGCGGTCTCGATCGCCGTGCCCACCGTGCTTCACCGGGAGGTGGCCGGGACATTCCTGTCCCGGGGAATCCCCGCACTGGTAGAGAAGCCGCTGGCCAGCTCGCTGGCCGAGGCGGAGGTGCTCGTCTCGCTGAGCCATTCGACCGGGGCACTGCTTCAGGTGGGCCACATCGAACGCTTCAACCCGGCGCTTTCGGCCTTGCACCAGATGGTGATTCGCCCTAAGTACATCAACGCCGAGCGGCTTTCCACCTACACGTTCCGCTCGACCGACATCGGTGTCGTGCTCGACCTGATGATTCACGACATCGACCTGGTGCTCTCGCTCACCTCTTCCCCGGTGCGCTCGGCGGCCGCCGTGGGCGTCAGCCTCTTCGGCGAGCACGAGGACGTGGCCAACGCGCGGATCGAGTTCGAGGACGGCACCGTCGCCAATCTCACCGCCAGCCGCGCCAGCTACACGGCCGTGCGCAAGATGAGGATCTGGGGCACCGAAGGGTACGCCTCGCTCGATTTCGCCGCCCGGCAGGCCACCCTGGTCCAGCCCTCCGACGAGTTCCTCAGCGGCCAGCTCGGCCTGGAGGGAGTCGACCTCAGCCAGCCCTCGGCCGTGAAAGAGCACCTCTTCGGCAGGGTCCTCCGCGTGGACCAGGTGCAGACGGCCGGCCGGGAGCCCCTGGCCCTCGAGCTCGAGGATTTCGTCCAGGCCCTTCGCGCCGGGGCTCGACCCCGGGTCAGCGGCGACGACGCGCTTCGTGCCATGCGCGTGGCGGATCAGGTGCTCAAGAGCCTCAACGCCCACCGCTGGGACGGCGAGTCCCAGGCGGCCTCGATGCCAGCTCAGTCCGTGGACACCAATTCCGTGCTCCGCGGCCCCCACTCCTGGCGGATCAGGAGCCTCCGCCAGAGCCCCAAGTCGGCGGGCCACTGACCCGGCACGCTTGTCACGCCGGCCGCTCTTTGAGTACACTTTCTCGATCGTCTCGGGCCGAAAAGGCGCGACCCACGGGGTCGATGATCGTCGGACCGAGCGCCGGCCGCCCTCGGCGGCGATGCGAATTCTCTTTTCCGAATAGCCAAGATCAGGATTGGTTCGATGGCCAGCAAAGACGCCGACAAGGACAAACAGAAGGACAAGGACAAAGCCAAGCCCAAGGCACAGCCGAAGGGCGAGGCGAAGGACAAGGCTCCCGCCAAGGATAAGGCAAAGGAGAAGGATAAGGCGAAGGCCAAGGAGGGCGCCGAGGCCGCTGCCAAGGAGGCCAAGGAAGAAAAGCCCAAGGCTCCTCCCCGGCCACCGGCCGACCCCCGGCTCAAGTTCCTCAAGAAGTTCCACGGCAAGTTCCTGCCCCGTGGTCCGCTCCGCGACCGTCTGAAGGTGCTGATGGACCGATGGAACTCGGGCGAGGATCACGGCGGAGTCACGGTCGAGGAGCTCAAGTCCCTGTACACCGACTGGAAGACCGCGCGTCAGAAGCCGGCGAAGAAGACGGCAAGCGTCTGAGCTCACGCCGGCTCCCTCTTTCACCCATCAGCCCCCACCGAGATCATCCCACGCCATCTCGGCGCAAGAACTCCGGAGTCGGTCGATCGAAGCAAGCTCGGCCGGCCCCTCCCTCGAATTGCTGGATCGCCAGAATCTCCCCGCTCGGCACCAATCAAGTCGCACGTTGACGGCGCGTTGCCCAGCCTGGCTGAAGCGTTCGATTTCATCCGTGAGGCCGGGGGTTCAAATCCTCTCGCCTCGATTTCGAGAAGATCTGATCCGGTGCAATCCTCCCATGAGGCTTTCGGTCAGCACTCTGCTGGGCCAGCTCGGTTACAGCCTCCAATCCAACCGCAAGACCCGGGAAGGCAGCGGCCATCCCGACCGCAACGCCCAGTTCGAGCACATCAACCGACGGGTCAAGTCGTATCAGCGGCGGGGCCAGCCGGTCGTCTCGGTGGACACCAAGAAGAAGGAACTGGTCGGCGACTTCAAGAACGGCGGACGGGAGTGGCAGCCCCAGGGTCGCCCCGAACAGGTCCGCATCCATGATTTCCTGGACCCGAAGCTGGGCAAGGCGATCCCCTACGGGGTGTACGACTTGGCGGCCGACGCCGGCTGGGTGAGCGTGGGCGTCGATCATGACACGGCCGAGTTCGCCGTCGAGACGCTGAGGCGGTGGTGGCGACACATGGGAAGCCCGATGTATCCGGGTGCGACCCAACTGCTGATCACTGCCGATGGCGGCGGCTCGAACGGGAGCCGTTGCCGTCTCTGGAAGGTGCAGTTGCAGGAGTTGGCCGATGAGCCATTGGAGTTGTTGTTGTTACGGACTTAGCGATTTTTCTCGCCACCGCCGCACGCTCATCACGTCGAACCGCTCGCCCTCGAAGACGATTTGCTTGACGGGTTTCTTGCCGTTATCGCTCGCGCGCTTCAGCCAGTCGCGCACTTCCATCCAGCGCACTTCGCCCTCGGAATTCCGGATCACCAGCAGCACGGGGAACGCCTGCGCCATCCAGTAGCGGGCGTGGCGCTCGTCCTTGATCGTGAAGATTTCCACGCCGTCGCTCTTGCGCTCGCGGAGGTAGGAATCGCCCGACTTGAGTTGGAGGAAGAGCATTTGCGCCGGTGGCTTCGTTGGCATCGTCCTTGAATTCGATCTCCATGTCGATGCCGTGGTCGCTCACATTCTTCTCGCGACAGATCTGTCCCGCCAACGCCACCGTGGAAATCACTTCGCCCACCAGCGCGCGTTCCTTGCTCTCGTTGTCCAGCACGATCTTGGACTCTTCCTGCATGTCGCGCACCCGCTGCTGAATCTCCGGGCTGGCGAAACACTGCTCCATCTCATCCCAGAGCGGCACCCGCTGCTCGCAGCCCACGCAGATGATGCTCGGCGACTCCTCCTTGGCCTTGCGGAACTTGAACCAGCTCGCCGCGTCGGGCTGCGGCGGCCGGCCTTGCAGCCAGTCGTTGAGCCGCTTCATCGCCACTTCGCGATTGCCCACCGGCGTGCCGCATTGCGGGCAGACATAATGCCGCAGCCGCTCCACGTCCCGGGCGTGCTGCAACAGGTGCTCGTGGACGTATTTGCTGAAGATGATCTTCTCCTCCATCGAGACCAGCCGGATCGAAATACACCTCCAGTTCGCCCACGCCCGGCGCGCGCCGGGTCAGCTTCACACCAAGCCGCTTCCCGGTGTTCGTCTTGAAATCGGCGGCGTAGCGCCAGAGCTGATCCTGACTGGAACGGGGCGGTGTGATGCAGCCGCACGACGAGCGTGGCGTAGATCTCGTCCAGGAACCCCGTGAAGCGGTAGTTCACCAGCACGGCCGGGAACTCCACCAGGTCCGGCCGCTCGCGGCGGTAGTAGCTGGGGAAGAGCAGCAGATTGCCCTTGTCGGTCGGCTGACGCAGGCAAAGGCCGCGTTCCACCAGCGTCTGGTGCATCGCCAGCAGGACGAAGCGTTCCTCGTCACCTTCGAGGCGCTCCATCGACGACTCATACATCAGGTCTCCCTTCAAGACCCGTTCTTCCATCAGGCAGCCGCGTTGATGCTCGTCCGCCTGCAACGTGCGGATCACGGCCTGCGCGTAGGCGTTGATGCGCTCCGGCTGGAGCAGCACCCAACTGCCGAACGCCAGCTCCCACACCACGCCGGGACCGGCCAGCAGCGTCAGCACCGCGCGCAGTTCCTCGTCGGCGAACCGCTTGAACTCGCCGGACAACCGCAGTTGCAGCGTCTCGCGCAGCTCGTTGAAACGCATCAGCACACGGCCGTCGTCCTTGAGGCGGATGATTTCCTCCTTGAGCCGCTTGAAGAGCACCTCCGTGGTGCGACAGGGAAGCTCGTCCCAGTTGATGCTGGCGAGAATGGCCTGCTTGAGCTCCTTGCAGCCTTTGTTCTTCTTCGCGCTCGTTTCCAGGAAACTCCGGAACTTGCGCTCCGTCGCAAACTTCTCGACCTCGCTCCGGCTGACGCGCAGGCCGCCGGCATCCACTCGCCCGGCGACCAGCAGCTTGGCGAACTCCTTGCGCGAGGCGCGGGTGAGATCGCGGTCCCACTGGCCCAACGTCTCGAACAGGTCCTCCTTCTGACCATCGAAGACCAGCACTGCCAGCGCGGTTTCGTCCATGTAGAGCTGGTGGATCAACCGCTGGTCCGCCTGGCCGCCAAAATCCCAGAGCCAGATTTCCCGCTCGACGCCCTTGCCGGAAGCCACAGGCAGTTTCCACTGCGTCGCCCACGCGCCGACCGTCGAGTCGCTGGCTTTCCATTTGTTGAGTGCCAAGCGCATGGAAAGTCCAGTCTTACCTGCGCTAGTGTCGCCTACGAGGAGGACTTTGGCGTTCGTGTATTGGACTTGGTCCGGCGCGGAAGGCAGGGCGGGCACGGTGACTTTCGGTGCTCGCGCCTCGGTTACAAATTCCGACAGATCCCAAACCCGAATGCCGCCTTTGTTGTCGCCGGAGAATGCGTGGCGACCATCGGAGCTCCACGCTACGGTTGTGACCCCGGCCGTGTGGCCGGGAAGACAATTCTCGGCGAAAAAGTTCAATAGCCGTCTAATCGCCCCGATTTGTCGGCCTGCGGCCGCAAGAGAGACCGGGAACGCAGAGAAAGAAGTGCGGAGAATCGTGAAGCCATTGCCCGCTCGACTGCGGTCTCTTTTAGGCTTTCTCATCACTCCGTTCCGAACGGTGTGATGCTGCGACCGCGGGTGGCGCCGCAGGAAAGGCCCGCCCGCTCATTTCCTCGGTGCATTGTCCATACCAGCCACAGCCGATCAGACCCAGGCGCTGGGCTCAACCTCGGCGGCATCACTAACCCCGGTCCGCGCGGCGGAGAAGGCCAGTCCCGAGGCGGCACTCGTTCGGAGGAAATCGCGGCGATTCTCGGCATGTCTCCCTGCGATGAGAAGTCGGTCGTCCGTAAGGTTCGGAGAAAGAGCGCCGCGTCAGGGACTCGTAGACCTTACTGGACCGCCCCGCTGGCCTCGGTGCGGGCAAACCGGCTAACCGCGGACGCTGGAGCTTCCCTTCTGAGGGTTGACTGGCCAGAAGCGGGTGTAGCTGGAATCACCAAGGTTTCCCCCGGTCCACCAGTTGCGGTCCTCGAACGGGGGATGTGTGCTGCCTGGGGGAGTGACGCGTGAGAGCAGGCCGTGAGCTATCTCGCTGAAGGCGACGGTGTTACTGGTGCCGTCGATGATCGCCGACAGCTTGACGGGGGCGCGGCTTATGCCATTGCAACTGGGCAACGCGATACCCCCGCGGTTCCGTAGCCATTCGGAACGAACACGACGTTGTACTGTTGCAGGGCCTGGATCCGATGGGAATTGTCGCTCGGTGCACCCGTCGTCTTTCCGGTCCAGTAGCCCCAGCTGCCGCGGTAGTTTGAATAGGTCATCGAGTGGGGAAGGTTGTTGAAGAGCTCGTTCGGGGCGTAGATCGCCCGGTACCCTGGATCGAACCGTCGCTGGGGCACCAGAGGGTGGCCACGCCCGTTCCGTCGATCGTGGAATTGACGTCGCCGTACTCCTGGACGTTGGTGTTGTAGGCGTTCCACAACGGCGCTGGCTCGTAGAAGGGGAGCAGTGCGACCAGGGGCCCGAAGCCATCACCGACGTCAACCGGGCTGAAACCGTTGCACGTGTTTCCTGTTTCGCAAAACTGCCAGAACCACGCCATAGGAAACGAGCTGTTGGTGGACTCATAGTTCGCTAGGGCGAGGCCAAGCTGTTTGAGGTTGTTGACGCACTGGGCGCGCCGGGCCGCCTCCCGGGCCGATTACACGGCGGGCAGCAGCAGGGAGATCAACACGGCAATGATGGCGATGACCACCAGCAGCTCGATGAGCGTGAAACCGCGCCGGCCGTTGACTGGAAACAAAATTGATTTTCGCATGATCATTTCCTTTAGAGATTAAGACAAAAGAGGCATCCAGGCAGGAGTAACTCGAGATGGACTTTCGGACGGAGGACCGAGCGCTGCGAAGGAAAAGTCTGATGCCCGGATCAGGGGCGAGACTGCTGGCCGGCGACCTTTCCGGACGCGACTTCCCTGGGACCTTCTCGGCGCCGATTCCCTGTGCACCCGCAGTCTCCCGGGGAGGCGTGACAATCGAGCCGCGGGGTGGCTGGCCGACTTCGCCTCCGCAACCGGCTACGACGATCACGCCGGCGACCATCACGCTGGCACCCGCGGAACACCAACGAAAACGACGAGAATTCATGGTGATTGGCGACAATTAGAATTCCCTGATCGGGCATAGTGTACAAGGCTCTCGAGTTGTAGTCAGTTGAACACCTCTCTTCCCTCCGACGATCTGCGGTTCTTGCTCTCGATCATCCCTCCTTTCGCGCATTGGTGGATTCGCCCTGGCTCTGACGCGACTTCTTGGCCTGCTCGGCCCGATAACTCGGTACGTTCAACTCCAAAATCACGCTGTGATGCACCAGCCGATCGATGGCCGCCGCAGTTGTCATCGGATCCTTGAAGATCGACTCCCAACCGGAAAACGGCAGGTTGCTCGCCAGCATCACGCTGCCTCGCTCGTAACGCTCCGCCAGGAGTGCGAAGAGCACCTCCATCTCGTCCCGACTATATTGGACGTATCCCATATATCGTTAAGAATCATCACTTCATATCGGGAAATCTTCTTGAGAAATCCACGCAGCCTCAAATCACGCTTCGCGGCCAGTAAGTCCTGAACCATCAGACCGCAGCTCGCGAACATCAGCCTCCTTCCCGAGCGGATCAGCTCCTGGCCGATCGCGCAGACGACATGCGTCTTGCCACTACCGGGGCTCCCAAAGGCAAGCACATTTTCATACCTATCAACTAAGTCTCTTTCCAACAGAGATCGAACTTGCTGCGCCGCCTTGGGTGGCAGCCGCTTCAAGTCCAGGCTCGTCAAGCTCTTCTCGAGGAACATCCGCGATTCCCTCAAGAGCCGCTCGATCCGGTTCGAGCGACGCGACTCACAATAAACTGTAGGGTTGCGATGTCAGGTGAGCCTTGCTCTGTAGAAAACCTGCCTTGCAACCAGTTTGGTTGATGTGACTGGGCCAAGGAACTCCGTAAATTAGGGAGTCTAAAGGACCATAGATCAGCCACCTTGAATGGGAAACCGAGGTTTTCTACAGAGCAGGTGAGCCTTGTTTTTTCCGAAAATGGAGGCCAAACGAGAGCCTTCGACACTGGCCTTTGTTCTACAGGATGAACATCTCTACGTTAGACCGTGAACAGCAGCCCTACAGCCAATTGTGAAAAGGACCACGCTGCTCACTTGCGGAAACCGGGCCACGCATGGTGGCGAGATCCGGGGCGAAGTGTGGCGAGGCTGGCGACCTGGTCCTGGAAACTCAGGTGCTCTCGACATCCTTGCCCAGACGCTGGTACGGCACCTCGCGATAGGTGAGGGCCCACTCCTTCATGAACCGGACCCGAGTGGGAACTACCCGGTACAGGATGAACTCCGGGTTCCCGGGATCGCCCGTGTGCCTGCGGATATGAGGGTCGCCGTTCCAGATCTGCTCCTTGAGTGCCTTGTCGGTGACCACCTCCGCAATGCCGGTGATGCGAACCTGGTCATGATGACCGTCAAGGTAGCAAAGCTCGACGCGCGGGTTGGCCTCGATCTCCGCGGTCTTGCCGTAGGAACGTAAGTTGGCGACGTAAACAGTGAACCCATCGGTCCTCACCGGCGCGATCGGGCGGAGCCGGGGCTGGTCCCCTTCGACTGTGGCTAGGTACGGCAGCCGATCGGCCTGGATCACCGCCAGGGCTTGCTCCAACAGCTCGTCAGGTCCGGTGCTCTCAGCCGAGGGGGTTGGCATAGTCGTTGCTCCTGCTTGAATTCCCGGGTGGCACCTCTCCATGCGCGGGGCCGGTATCCACCACCCCTCGCGAGACCGGCTGCAATCAAGTAAGCAATTCCAGCGCCGCCGGATCGAGATCCCCACGCTGACCACGAATTCCTTCCTTATCTGAACACGTCGACAACCGGCCGCACAAGGGGGCAGAGCCTTCGGGCGCCAGGGTCAAGGGCGTCTTCGACTTGCCAGTCGGGAAATGTTCAAGATAATGTAAAACATTGTTGAGCAATGGTGGTCCTTCCCGAGACCGGAACGCTCGAGGAGATTCCATGACGGCGAGCCACTTCCACCGTTCCGGGGTGATCCGGCGCGAGATTATCCAGGTGGGCTTCTCCGGGTTTCTCGGCCTTGGTATGACCGGGCTCTTGGCGAGGCGGGCCTGGGCCGACAGATCGAGGGTCGGCAAGCACCAGCACTACGGGCCGATCGGCCGGGCCGGGGAGGCGACCCGATGAGCGAGCAGCGTCGACGTGCCATGTCACTCTTGATCTCGGGCAAGGTCACTCGGGCCTTCGACCTGGATGCGGAGGACCCGAAGTTGCGTGACCGCTACGGCCGCCACATGTTCGGGCAGTCGCTCCTGCTAGCGTGCAGGCTCGTCGAGGCGGGCGTGCCGATTGTCCAGGTGAACATGGGGCGCCTCCAGACCTGGGACACTCACTCCGGGAACTTCACCTCGCTCAAGGGACGTCTCTTGCCGCCGACCGACCGCGGCGTCGCGGCCTTGCCGGATGACCTGGAGAGGCGCGGTCTGCTCGACGAGACGCTGGTCGTCGTGACGGGCGAGTTTGGCCGTACCCCTCGGGTCGGCTCCAGCACGGGAAATAACAACACGCGCGACGGCCGCGACCACTGGGCGGCCGTCTTTTCGGCTGTCTTCGCCAGAGGGGGCGTCCAGGGAGGGCAGGTCATCGGCCAGTCCGACCGCATCGGCGCCTATCCTGCGAGCCGGGCCTACACTCCGGCCGACCTCGCCGCGACCCCTATCAGAGCCTGGGAATCGACTCCGCCACCGAGGTCCGCGACCGCCTGAACCGGCCGATCCGCCTGTCCTCGGGCGAACCGATCACGTCGCTATTCACCGCGGCGCGAACCGCCTGAACGTCCTCGGAGTCCAGATCAAGGAGAATCGCTCGCCAGCCTGTTGCCTCTTGCCTCAGGCGGCCGCACTGTCAGCCTCGGCGTCGACTTCACCGGTCTCCTCGGGATGGTAGACCAGCAGGCTGACGCGGTGGAACTCTTCGTGAGTGATCTCGAAGGGCTCGCCGTTGATGGCCCAGAGTTCCTCGATGAGTTCCTCGATGCCCCCGTCGGGCTCGTCCCAGGTCACCACCAGGGTGTCGTCGCCTCGGGCCTGGATCTCGAGGCCCAGGTCGAGCAGGTGGCTCTCGATCTCCACGCGATGCTCCGGGCTGACCGTGAACATCCACCGAATCATCTCGACCGAGAGCGTGTTGTCTGCGGAATTCACCGTACCATCCTCCTTGAACCGCGTGATCCGGGATTCTTCTCTTCCCATCGGTCGTGCGAGCCTTTCCCTTGAAAAAAGACGCAAACCATCCCGATGATCGAGGGGGGCCGGGCTTTCCGGGACGCCGGGACGGCGCCTGGTAGGAAACGTTCAGGATGAATGCGAGTCCAAGGGAGATCTCACGTTATGACGATCGTCGAGCGCATGCGGGCACAACTGACCCAGGCGATGAAGGCACGCGACGCGGTGAAGACCGGGTTCCTCCGGTACTGGATCGCCCAGCTCACCCTGGGGAGCGGGGCCGAGGTCCCCGAGGCCGATGCCATCAAGAAGATGCGTGCTGTCTTGAAGGAAGCCAAGGCCGGGCCGACCTCCTTCTCTCCGGCCGAGATCGAGCTGATCAAGGAATGGGTTCCGGCCACGTTGAGCCCGGAGCAGATCGCAGAGGCGCTTGTAGTGGTGCGAGATCAGATCAAGGCCGCCCCCAAGGACGGAATGGCGATGGGCATCGCCATGAAAGCCCTTTCCGGCCAGCCGGTCGAGAGCGATGACGTCAAGACAGCGGTCGCCTCGCTTCGCCACTGAGCCGCGCCGGGATGGAGGCACGCGGCCCTTGCCTTGACGCTGGATTTGGATCTTGTTGCACTAGTGTTGAACCCGCGATACGGAACCATTGCGAGAGTCTGAGCAAGCGATCACCGGCACAAAGGCGATGAAGTTGGAGCGACCCAGGCGGATCCTCAGGCTTGCCGGCAAGCTGCTAGTTACCGTCGCGTTCTTGCTGGGCTGGGCCGTATTCGCTCGATCGGCGGCGGGCGCGCCCTCGCGCCCTGACCCCGCAAAGCCCCCGACCGGCCCGGAACTCTTGAACTCTTGTCCCCGGAGCTCTTAAGTTGATATCCCCAGAATTCCTCGGAGCAACGAAAACCGGAAACCGGCCCTGACCCCGCGAAGCCCCCCTCCGGCCCTGACCCCGCGAAGCCCCCCTCCGGCCCTGACCCCGCGAAGCCCCCCTAACGCTTATCGGTGAGCTGTGACCGTAAACGATGTATGTGCCCCTTTTCGTTTCCGTAAACGATGCATGTCCCCACGCCTGTTCGGCACAGCATTTGCGCGATTTACTCTGCCAGGCAAAGTGACTGCCATTCTGGCGGAGAAATCTCATGGCGGAGCCATCCGACAGCCCGGTTGCCGGACGTCAATTCCAGGGACTCAAGTACCTCGACAAATTACTGCCGCTCTTCGACCGCCTGCACGATGTCGGCTGTCCACGCGACAAGGCAGGCAATCGCAAGCTTCACTTCGATCATTATTGCGCTTGATCCTCTTGTTCCTGCTCAACCCGGTCCTCCGCTCGTTCCGGGCCCTGCAACAAGCCACTCTCCTCGAGCAGGTTCGGCGCAAGGTCGGCTGCTCGGGGACCTCCTTGGGGTCGTTGTCCGAGGCGGTGGAGGTCTTCGAGCCGCAACGGCTCGAAGCGATCATCGCCCAACTCTGGGCCGATGTTCCCCCCTCCCGCGGCGTCGGCAAGGAGTATGTCCACCAGGTCCTGACCGCTGTCGATGGCAGTGTGGTCAAGACTCTCGCCTCATTGGCCGAAGCGGCTTACCTCCGCGACAAGAACGGCAACACGCACTGCGGCTGGCGGTTCCATACCCATTTCGAGATCGGCCGTCAGTTGCCCACTCGCATCGAAGTCACCACGGCGTTCAACGGCGGCAGGACCGACGAGAAGCACGTGCTACGGCGATCCCTGCAACCCGATCACTGCTACATCCTGGACCGCTGGTACGCCGAGTTCGCCTTGTGGAACGACATCGTCGCAGCCGCAAGCAGCTACGTCTGCCGCATCCGCGACAATAGCAACCTCGACGAAGTCGTCGAGGAACGGCCGGTGTCGGAGGCGGCGCGGCAGGCGGGCGTGCTGAGCGACATCGTGGTGAAGCTCGGGACCTCGCACAAGGCCGCCGCGCGGCCGAGCCATCCGGTCCGTGTCATCCTGGTGAAGGCGGAGCCGCACCAGAAGAGGGGCGGCGCAAGGGGGGACGGCCGGCTCCCCCAGCGATGGCATCCTGCGGATCGCGACCAACCTGCAGGACGTACCGGCCGAAATCATTGCCGATATCTATAAGCATAGGTGGTCGATCGAACTCTTCTTCCGCTTCTTCAAGCACATCCTGGGATGTCGCCACCTCTTGAGCACGCACCCGGTAGGCATCCAGATCCAGGCCTACTGTGCAATCATCGCCTGCCTGCTGATCCACCTCTGGACCGGCGGCAAGCCGACCCTGCGGACCTTCGAGATGCTCTGCCTGTACCTGCAGGAGTGGGCCACCCTGGAGGAGGTGATGGCCCATCTGGAGAAGCTCCAGGCCAAGTCGAGGGAGCCGCCTGCCCGCAGCTGACCGCGCCGCAGGAATGTTACCCCGCTGATTCCCGGAAGAGATCGCCTATCAATGAGGAAGACCGCACGTGGGGCATCTCGCCCCATCGTGCCGTTCGATGCTGCGCAGCGGGGTCTCGCGAGCGAGGGTCGGCCGGGCGCAGGTCCGGAGATTGAGCCGGAAGCCTCGCGTGAGGCCCCGCCGGGAAAAGTCGCCAGGGCGACGCAAACGTCGTGCCGAACAGGCGTGGCATGTCCCCCTTTTCGTTTCCCATGTCCCCCTTTTCGTTTCCATAAACGATGTATGTGCCGAATGCCATTAAGCTAAGCGTAAGCCCGCAACTTCTTTGTACTTGCGATCAATTCCGTTGGGGCCTATCGTGTTTAGTATAGATATTTTCACGAGATTGCAATAGCGAAAATTCCCCAAATTCTAGCCACATGGAGCAAACTACATATCACTACGATGTCCGCATTGTCGGGCGCATGAAAAACGCAAGCCATGTACTGGAAACGACTTACACCTTCGCTTAATGCCATTCATGTATGTGCCCTTTTCGTTATTCACAGGGGATAAGGGCGTCTACCACGGAGACGAGCGATGTGTAATTATTAAACCGGTTCGTCACTGAAACACCAGGGAATGCGATGCGAGCCGCCCATGGACCTTCCCTCCCGGACGTACGACGTCTTCCTGAGCTATAACACGCGCGACTATCAGGCCGTCGAACGCGTCGGGCGGTGGCTCAAGGACAACGGACTGACTTGCTTCATGGACCGGTGGTATCTGGTCCCGGGCACGTCGTGGCCAATCGGCTCTGGAACAGGCCCTGAAGCAGAGCAAGGCCGTCGCCGTCTTCCTCGGCCCTGGCGAGATGGGCCGCTGGCAGCAGCGCGAGCTCCAGCTCGCCCTCGACCGCCAGGCGGCCTCCGGGATGCCCGTCGTTCCCGTCCTCCTGCCGGGTGCCGACCCGCCCCTGGGATTCCTGTCGCTCAACACCTGGGTTGACTTGCGGACTCGACTCGACGAGGAGCGTCCGCTGATCGTGCTGGTGGGAGCGGTCCGCGGGCTCGCCCCGGCCGAGCTCGAACCCGAGAACCAGGCCGTCGCACAGACCGTTTGCCCGTTTCGCGGCCTGCTCCCCTTCCGCGAGGAGGACGCACCCTTCTTCTTCGGCCGACAGGACGACACGGACCAGCTCGTCGCGGCCGTCACGCGTCATGCGTTCGTGGCCGTCCTGGGGGCCTCGGGCAGTGGCAAGTCGTCCGTGGCGCGCGCCGGCCTGGTGCCGCGGCTGAGGTCCGACCGAGAAACGGTCTGGGAAGTCGTCACCATGGTGCCGACGGCGCGGCCCCTGAACAGCCTGGTGAACGCACTCTCCCCCCTGGTGTGGCCCGACCTCGAGGACGAGGTGGACCGCCGTGAAAAGGCCAACGAGAAGACCGCCAGTCTCGAGAAAGGGACGCTGTCCCTCCGCGACCTCGCCGAGATCGCATTGAACAAACAGCCGGGGACGCAACGGCTGTTGCTGGTCGTTGACCAGTGGGAGGAGCTGTACACCCTCTGTCGGGATGACAAGGTCATCCGCTCCTTCACGGACCAGTTGCTGGACGCGTCGCAAACCGCACCCTTGACCGTGCTTTTCACGTGCCGGGCCGACTTCTACGGGCATGTTCTGGGATATCGCCCCCTGGTCGACCGCATCCGCGAGGGTGCTCAGGTCTCGCTGGGCCCGATGGACCAGCGGGAACTCAGGGAGGTCATCGAGGCCCCCGCGGCCAAAATGCGACTCGAATTCGAGCCGGGTCTGCCCGCGCGAATCCTCGGAGACATGGGCCAGGAACCGGGACGCCTGCCGCTGCTCTCCTTCTTGCTCGAACAGTTGTGGAAACAGCGGCGGGGGGCGGTTTTGACCAACGAGGCGTACGACGCGATGGGCGGGGTCGAGGGGGCCATCGCGACCGTGGCCGAGGCCGTGTTCACCCGACTCCCGGAACGCGACCAGGAACGCCTGCCCAGGCTCTTCATTCAACTGGTCAGCGTGGGCGAGGAATCCGAGGACACGCGGCGCCGGGCCGTGATGACGACCCTGGGCGAGGACGCTCGGCCCCTCATCGCCGAACTAGCCACCGCCCGGCTCCTGGTCACCAGTTCCGACCAGAGCACCGAGACGGTGGAGGTTGCCCACGAAGCCCTGATTCGTCATTGGAGGCGGTCGCAAGGGTGGGTCAACAACGCCCGCGGCTTCCTGACCTGGCGGAAACGGCTGGAACCGTTCGTGGAGGAGTGGCTGACGCTGAACCGGGACCGCGCCGCGTTACTCCGCGGAGGCCTTCTGGCCGAGGCCCAGCGCTGGCTTACCGAACGGCGACAGGACCTTGACGCCCCGGAGCGTGAGTTTATCGAAGCCAGTCTTCGCCAGCAGGAAGCGGAGCGGCAAGCGGACCTCCGGAGGAAGCGTTTCCTGGTCGGTCTTTCCATCACCGCGGTCGCGGCCGCGTGCCTGGCATCGATCCTGGGAGGGCTGGCATGGTGGCAACGGGGAAACGCTGTCAAGAACGCGGCCCTTGCAAACACCGAACGAGGTCAAGGCTCTTCGCAACCTCTCCGCCAGCCTGGCCGCCCAGTCGGCGGCTGTTCGGAACGACTTTCCGCAGAGAAGTGTGCTGCTCGCCTCAGAAGCCGTGCATATATATAACAGTAGGCAAATCTATCCCGTTGCCTCCGCAGACCAGAGCCTTCGCGATTCCTTACTGAAGTTGGGCGGTCTGGGATTAGGCGGGCACGAGGGCGCTGTCTGGTGCCGTCGCCATCAGCCCCGAGGGTCGCTGGCTGGTGACGGGGAGCGAGGACAAGACCGCCCGGCTCTGGGACCTCAAGGCCGAGCATCCGGAGACCACCGCCCGCGTCTTGAAGGGGCACGAGGGTTGTCGGTGCCGTCGCCATCAGCCCCGACGGTCGCTGGCTGGTGACGGGGAGCGGGGACAAGACCGCCCGGCTCTGGGACCTCAAGGCCGAGGCACCGGAGACCACCGCCCGCGTCTTGAAGGGGCACGAGGGCGATGTCGTTGCCGTCGCCATCAGCCCCGAGGGTCGCTGGCTGGTGACGGGGAGCGGGGACAAGACCGCCCGGCTCTGGGACCTCAAGGCCGAGCATCCGGAGACCACCGCCCGCGTCTTGAAGGGGCACGAGGGCTCTGTCGGTGCCGTCGCCATCAGCCCCGAGGGTCGCTGGCTGGTGACGGGGAGCTGGGACAAGACCGCCCGGCTCTGGGACCTCAAGGCCGAGCATCCGGAGACCACCGCCCGCGTCTTGAAGGGGCACGAGGGCTCTGTCGATGCCGTCGCCATCAGCCCCGAGGGTCGCTGGCTGGTGACGGGGAGCTGGGACAAGACCGCCCGGCTCTGGGACCTCAAGGCCGAGCATCCGGAGACCACCGCCCGCGTCTTGAAGGGGCACGAGGGCACTGTCTTTGCCGTCGCCATCAGCCCCGAGGGTCGCTGGCTGGTGACGGGGAGCGGGGACAAGACCGCCCGGCTCTGGGACCTCAAGGCCGAGCATCCGGAGACCACCGCCCGCGTCTTGAAGGGGCACGAGGGCGCTGTCTTTGCCGTCGCCATCAGCCCCGAGGGTCGCTGGCTGGTGACGGGGAGCAGGGACAAGACCGCCCGGCTCTGGGACCTCAAGGCCGAGCATCCGGAGACCACCGCCCGCGTCTTGAAGGGGCACGAGGGCGATGTCGGTGCCGTCGCCATCAGCCCCGAGGGTCGCTGGCTGGTGACGGGGAGCTGGGACAAGACCGCCCGGCTCTGGGACCTCACGGCCGAGGCATCCGGAGACCACCGCCCGCGTCTTGAAGGGGCACGAGGGCTCTGTCGATGCCGTCGCCATCAGCCCCGACGGTCGCTGGCTGGTGACGGGGAGCTGGGACAAGACCGCCCGGCTCTGGGACCTCAAGGCCGAGGCACCGGAGACCACCGCCCGCGTCTTGAAGGGGCACGAGAGCTCTGTCCTTGCCGTCGCCATCAGCCCCGAGGGTCGCTGGCTGGTGACGGGGAGCGCGGACAAGACCGCCCGGCTCTGGGACCTCAAGGCCGAGGCATCCGGAGACCACCGCCCGCGTCTTGAAGGGGCACGAGGGCGCTGTCGTTGCCGTCGCCATCAGCCCCGAGGGTCGCTGGCTGGTGACGGGGAGCTGGGACAAGACCGCCCGGCTCTGGGACCTCAAGGCCGAGGCACCGGAGACCACCGCCCGCGTCTTGAAGGGGCACGAGGGCTCCTGTCTGTGCCGTCGCCATCAGCCCCGAGGGTCGCTGGCTGGTGACGGGGAGCGGGGACAAGACCGCCCGGCTCTGGCCTTTAAGAATCGAGGAACTCCTCGAACAAGCCGAACGAGCCGTGGGACGGAATTTCACACGCAAGGAGTGGGAAGAGCTCTTTCCGGACGAACCGTATCGAAAAACCTTTGAGCGTCTTCCTGCCCCAGCCGATGTCCAACCCGTACTCCGGTGAACCGAGTCCACCAGACGCCCGGAAGGCATCCCGTGCAGCCGCCAGGACCGTCGCGAAGACAAGCGATTGCCGCTCATGAGTCGCCGAAGACGACCAACCTCACGACCGCACGAGCGACCAGATAACGGGCATCCCGTAGCAGACGTGCCGCATAAGGGGACACGACCGCATAAGGGGACATAACGCCTTTTGATGCCCAAAGCGGGTCACCAATTGAAAGTTAACAGTCGAGGTTCAGGAAGTCAGGTTAATTAGGGGCCGTGTAAACTTTCAATTGGTGACCCGCTTAGCAGCGTCGGGATCGCCTCTCTCTGGATGGGCGTCGGCTCCTCGTAACCGAGCTCGACGATCGCCTTCACCAGGCGGTCGTCAAGGCCCAGGGACGAGAAACCAGGAAGCGCCGCCATCGAGCCCTTTTGAGCCATTCCGTCCATCCTCTTGCTGTCATTCCCCGGCGCGATCATCGACCACTCGAACCGGCATGGCTCGATGGGATCGCCAGGGCAGGTTCAAGGCTCACGCCTGCTTCACTCGTCACACAGCGTCACCGCCTGCCGCAGGCCGTCCATCGGGTCGCGGGTGGGGATGAACTCCTGGCCGATGTGGCCCTGGTAGCCGATCTCGAGGAGGGCCTTCATGATCGGCGGGTAGTAGATCTCCTGGGTCTTGTCGAGCTCGCCCCGGCCGGGGTTGCCGGCGGTGTGAACGTGGCCGATGTAGTCCTTGTACTGGCGAAGTCGGGTGATGATGTCGCCGTCCATGTTCACCGGCGGGATCTCGGCGACATGCCGGCGCTGCCCGTCCTGCGTCGGCAGGCAGCCGGTTGCAATCGTCGGCAAGCGGGGTTAGCGTAAGCTCCGCGGTCGATTTGAACTGAAGCCGTGCCACGAAGACGAGGATCACGGTGAAGGAAGCGGCACGAGTCGTGGCCTTGCTGATCGTCCTGATCGGGCCGACCGCCATCCTGGCGGCTGCTCCGGGAGACGGCCCGGCGCCCGTCAAGTTCACAATCCTCCAGATGAACGACGTCTATGAGATCGTGCGGCCGCCCGAGCAGCCGCTCGGGGGCCTCGGCCGAGTCGCTGCGCTCCGCAAGCGGCTGCTCGTGGAAAACCCGGCCACTTTCACGGTCTTATCGGGCGACATGCTCAGCCCGTCTCCGCTCAATGGCGTCGTCATCGACGGCCAGCCACTGGCGGGCCGGCAGATGGTCTCGGTGCTGAACACCGCCGGGCTCGACCTCGCGACCTTCGGCAACCACGAGCTCGACCTGACCCGGGAACAGCTCCTCCAGCGGCTCCTGGAGTCGAAGTTCTGCTGGATCTCCTCCAACGTGTCCGACGCGTCGGGCCAGCCGTTTCCCAACGTCGCGCGATCTCATATCGTCACCGTCAAGGGACAGAACGGGGCCTCGGCTCGCGTTGGTTTCATCGGATTGACGATCACGACCAACCGGGTGAGTTTCGTCAGCTATGCCGACCCGATCGCGGCCGCGTCGAAGCAGGTTGAAGCGCTCCGGGGAGAGTGCGACATCGTGATCGCGCTCACCCATCTCGAGATCGCCACCGACCGCCAGCTTGCCGAGCAGGTGCCGGGGATTCACCTGATCGTTGGCGGGCACGAGCACCTGCACAACTACGAGACGAGGTTCCGGAAGGGGGGCTCTCTGCCGCCGATCGCCAAGGCCGATGCGAACGTGCGCACGGTCTACATTCACCGTCTGAGCTTTGATCCCGTGGGACGGATGCTCGAGATCCAGTCTCAGCTTTATCCCGTGCAGGGCCCGCCTGGTCCGCCCCCGCAATCAGGAGATGACAACGAGGATCCTGCCACCAGCCGGCTCGCGGGCCGGCTCGTGAGCCTGGGATTCAAGGCGCTTCAGATCTCTTTCGGGCTCAATCCCGACGATGTGATCGGCACCACGGAGTTCCCGCTCGACGGCGTGAATCTGAGCATTCTCAATCGCCAGACCAACCTCACCCGGCTGGTGGGGCAGGCGTTCCTGTTCCAGACGAGGGGGTCGAAGACTCAGGCGGCACTCTACAACGCCGGATCGATCCGGATCGACGACGACATCGACCCCGGGCCAATCCGGGTGATCGACGTCCTGCGGCTGCTTCCCTTCCAGGCCCGGATCATCCCTGTCGACCTCGACGGGCGGCTGCTGATCGACCTGGTCGAGGAAGGGCAAAGGTTGCGGGGCAAGGGCGGGTTTCTCCAGGCGATCGGAGTGGACCGGAACGCGGAAGGCCAATGGACCATCGCGGGCCAGATCATCGATCCGGCGGCTCGATATCGCGTGGTGCTGAACGACTACCTGCTGGCCGGCAGGGAAAGCGAGTACGGCGACCCCGCGGCTGCCGGGTCGGTCAACGCGCGTCTGCGGGCTCTCTGGGAGGCCTTGCCCGAGGACTCGAAGGCCCCCTCGCCCAATCCGGCCGCCGAGCTCCTGGATACTCGGCGGGCGGTCGTCGATTACCTCAAGAACCAGGGCAAGGTCTCCATCCCCCTCGACGCTCCGATCGAACCCCAGGTCTATCCCTCCGCACCCGTGGATCACCCTCCGGTAACGATTCGGGTTGATGGAAGCGCCAGCGCTCCACCGGCCGGCTCGCCCCAGCGGCCCTGAACCGGGCTTTCGAGGACGCAGGGAGCGCATGGTTGCCCGCCTCAGGCGTTGTCCCGTATATTACGTCGAGGTGAGTCGCCGGGTTCTCGCTCGCCGCTCACTCTTCTCCTTCGAGGGTCACCATGCGCTGGATCACTCGGGCGGCCATCGCCCTGCTGTCGGCGGCCGCCTGGCTGGGAGCCTTTCCCGTGTCGGCCGCCGATGCTCCAGCTTTGATCTATGACACGGACATCTGCGGCGACTGCGACGACGTGCTAGCCCTGGGAATGATCCATGCGCTCCAGTCTCGGGGTGCCTGCAAGTTGCTGGCCGTGACGGTGAGCGTGGACAACGACCTGGCCGCTCCCTTCGTTGATGCCGTCAACACCTTCTACGGCCGCTCCGACATCCCGATCGGTGTGGTTGGCAAAGGGGGCGTGGTCGAGCAGAGCAAGTACCTTGGGCTGGTCGAGGAGAAGGACAGCGGCGGCCGCTTCCGCTATCCCCACACCCTGCTCTCGGGCAAGGACGCGGGAGCCAACGGGGCGGGTAAGAGCACCCCTGGCGCGCATTGTCAGCGGGCCTGATCCTGCCCGACACCGGCGACATGGCGCTGGGAGAAGTCCGATACCGCCCCGCGGGAAAGGCCGACGCCGAATCTTCAGGGGTCCAGATCGTCCAGCAGGATCTCACCCTGATCCCCACGCTGAGCGAGGCCGAGAATCTCTTCTTGAACCGTTTGCCGGCGCGATGGGGGTTGGTGCGGTATGGCTCGCTCCACCGCCAGGCCGCCGAGGCCCTGGCCGCGGTGGGGCTGGAGGCGTTGGATCCCCGTGTGCCGACGGGGCGGCTTGGCGTGGGCGAGCAGCAGCTCGTGGAGATTGCCCGCGCCCTGTCGCGCTCGTGCCGTGTGCTGATCCTCGACGAGCCGACGGCCGCCCTTTCCGCCCCCCAGGTCGATCGCTTGTTCCACCATGTTGCCAGGCTGCGGGCCGCGGGCGTGGCCATCATTTACATCAGCCACCGGCTCGACGAGCTGCGGCGAATCGCCGACAGGATCAGCGTCCTGCGCGATGGGCGGCTGGTGGCCACCCGGCCGGCAAGCCGGCTGGACCTCGAGGAAGCCGTACGGCTGATGGTGGGAACCAACCCGGAGCGAGAGCTCGGGCCGCACGCCCGGCCGGTTGGCGCCGTCGTGCTCCGGGTGAACCGGCTGTGCCGCGGCGACCGGGTGCGCGACGTCAGCTTCGAGCTGCACCGGGGCGAGGTGCTGGGGATCTCGGGACTGGTGGGATCGGGACGCACCGAGCTGCTCCTGTGGGTGCTCATCATCGCGACGCTCCAGACCGGCCTGGCCCAGGTGGGGGCCTCCGAGCCGGCCAAGCGGCTGATCACCGGGGCCGTGATCGTGCTGGCGGTCATTGCCGACGTCCATCGCGAAACCTGGGTGAAGACGTCGAGTCGGGCTCTGCAAAAGGTAAAATGCCACTCCACGGGTTGAGATGGGGCGGCCCGATCGCGGGGTGGGATGGGGCACGATCCTGCACGGTGGCTCTGGCTCATGGTTGAAGATCCGAAGGTCGGAAGTTCGACGCGAGCACCTGGCACGGGCAACCGGCTGAGCGAGCTGGCCAGGCTGTTTCTTCGCCTGGGCGCGACCGCGTTCGGAGGGCCGGCCGCGCACATCGCTCTCATGGAGCACGAAGTGGTCCAGCGGAAGGGATGGCTCACCCGGGACGAGTTTCTCGACCTGCTGGGCGCGACCAACCTGATCCCTGGCCCGAACTCCACGGAGATGGCCATCCATATCGGCTGGAAGCAAGCACGCTGGGCAGGCCTGATTGTTGCCGGCATCGCGTTCATTCTCCCCGCCGCGGTTCAGGTTCTCGCCCTCGCCTGGGTCCTTGACCGGTACGGTACGCGGCTCGAGGCCGGCCGACTGCTCTATGGGATCAAGCCGGTCATCATTGCCATGGTCGTTCAGGCCCTCGGGAGGCTTGGGCGGCAGGCCCTCAAGACCAGGGCTCTGGCCATGATCGCAACCATCTGCATGGCCTTGACCATCCCGGGCGTCAACGAGCTGATCATTCTCCTTGCGCGGGGGGCCTGGTCGCGCTTCTGCGCTGGGCAAGCGGACGTCCTGGAAGGCGAACCAGCGCGCTGGTGCTTGGCCCCTTACCCCTCGGCAGCCTGGCCGTCAGCTCGGCCGCCGCTCCGTTCGGCCTCATGCCCTTGTTCCTGTTCTTCCTCAAGGTAGGCTCGGTACTTTTCGGCAGCGGGTACGTGCTGCTCGCCTTCCTGCGGGCCGATCTTGTGGAGCGGTGGGGCTGGCTGACGGATTCGCAGTTGCTGGACGCCGTCGCAGTGGGACAGATGACGCCCGGGCCCGTGTCCACGACGGCCACTTTCATCGGTTACATCCTCGGCGGGGTTCCCGGGGCCGTGCTGGCGACGATCGGCATCTTCCTCCCCGCCTTCGTGTTCGTCGCGCTCAGCGGCTCTCTGGTTCCTCGCCTGCGGAGATCACCCTGGGCGGGGGCATTCCTCGACGGTGTTAACACCGGCTCGCTGGCCTTGATGGCCGTGGTGACACTGCACCTCGGGCGAGCGGCCCTTGTCGACTGGCTGACAGTCCTGCTCGCGGCCGGCGCTGGGCTTGCGCTCTGGCGGCTGCCAATCGGCTCGCTGTGGCTGATCCTGGCGGGGGGCGTCATCGGCTGGATGTGCACGGCTGCGTGGTGAAGCCAGGCCGGGAGAGCCCGCGAGGTTCCCAATGAAGGTCGCCACCAGAGGCGGTTCGCCTCGGCTGAGACGTCCAGCGCTTGCGCTGGAGTTTCGGGAAGTGAACATCGCCGGCGGCCAGCCTGCCCCGTGAGCTAGGCTTGCAATTGGACACCCGGTGAAGCGTCTTGCCGGGGGAAGACGGCGCAGAGCCAGAGTGGGGAGGGAGCGCCGGTGCGGCAGGAATATGGAGCTGGATGCCTCGACCCGGCGGAGTTCGCCGCACGGGTGAGGCAGCTCGCGATCGACGCCCATCGGGTCTTGAAGAGCCGGACCGCCGTCAAGAGCGAGCTGGTCCAGCTTTGCAGGCGAATCGACGAGCTGCGGCAGGAAAGCCGGGTGGACCTCTCGCGCGAGATCGATCGCTGGCTCGATCAGGCGAACGAGCAGATCGAGGAACGGGGCATGGAGCTATCGAACGATCAGAGTGGATCGCCGGCGATCGTCGATGCGGCCGCTTCCGACAGGGGCTGGTCTTGCCTGGTGGCGCGGAAGGCGGCCAGCGCGATCACCAGGAACGCCGAGCCGACCGCACAGACGCCGCTCCAACCCCAGCGGCTCCATGCCTGCGATCCGCCGAACGAGCCGATCGCACCGCCGCAGAAAAACGTGACCATGTAAATCGTATTCAGCCGGTTGCGGGCCTCGGGACGGAGCCCGTAGATCCTTGCCTGGTTCGAGACGTGGCTGCACTGGACTCCCAGGTCCAGCAGGATTACCCCGCCAATCATGCCGCCAAGCGTGTTGCCCAGTCCGGCGAAAACGGCGAAGGCCGCCAGCATCAGCAACAGCCCCAGTCCAATGGCCCACCGAGCGCTGCGGCGATCGGCGAAGATGCCGATCCAGGGCGCAGCCAGGGCACCTCCCACGCCGATGATCCCGAACAGGCCAACAATCTGGCTGCCGTAGCCGAAGGGGGGACGCGAGAGGTGAAACGCCAGGTTTGTCCAGAACGCGCTGAATGCGCCGAAGGTCATGGCTCCGAACAGTGCTGAGTGCCGGAGCACCGGCTCCGTCCGATCGAGCTCGCCCATTGAGCGCAGGAGCTTGGAATAGGAAAGTCCCACGACCGAAGGCGTCGATCTCGGCAAGATTGTCCGGACAGCGAGGATGAGGGCGGCCATGAGTGCGGCGGCGATCGCGTACATCGCCCGCCATCCCAGGTAATTGCCCACCACTCCGCTGATCGTGCGTGCCGACAGGATGCCCACGAGCAGGCCGCTCATGACGGTGCCGACCACCTTGCCTCGTTCGCGGCCCGGCGCGATGGTGGCGGCGAACGGCACGATGAGCTGGGGCACGATGGTCGTGGCCCCGAGGCAGAAGCTGGCGACGGCCAGCCACAAGAAGCCGGGCGCCGCGGCCACGGCCATCAGGTTGAGGGTCACGGCCGCCAGCATCGCCACGATGAAACCGCGGCGCTCGAGCAGGTCGCCCAGGGGCACGAAGAACAACGGCACGAACGTGATTCTCTGCCTCCTCGCACAGGCTATGTCAAGGCGATTGAGGTCGTGACAGGTTAAGGTCGCAAGTGCTTCGCATCAAGGACGTTCCGTCATGAAGAGCCATGTGTCATCATGTCACTCGGATCGGCATGGTTAGCTTGTAGGCAAACCAATTGCACCCAAATGAAAGACACAAAGGCACGAACGATTGCCGATTTGGGATTCCCCGGGATTCGATCTTCGGATAGTGATACACGCCAATCGAGGGACTTTCCTCGCTCCTCGAGTCATGATCAGCCAGACCGGGCCCCATCGATTTACCAGTCCGGTCATGTGGCGATTGGGCTGTCCGAAGTGGGAATCCCGCGCAAACGAATCGAGCGATTCGCGGGATGCCCCGATGCCTCGTTGAAGAGGACGTGTGGAGCGAGCCTCCAGGCCAGGAACTCTGGGCTGACCCGTGTTTTGTCACGATCAGACCAGTCAATGGCCAGCGGCGTTCAGGAGGACACGAAATGACGAGCGTGAAGTGGATCGATGACTCCAGGGCAACCGCTCCTGGACGTTCCGCCCGGGAACCACGGAAGGGACCGGGGCAGTCCCGATCGTCGCAGACGTTCCCTCCTCTGATCCTCCTATCGATCTGGCTCGGCCTGGTCACCGGACTCCTCGAGCTGGGATTGGTCTACGCGCGCAACCATGTTTCGGGCTGGTCGGCCCTCAGTGCCTTGCAGATCAGCCGGCACTTTCCCTGGATGATCCCGCTCGCCAACCTGGTTCTTTTTCTTGGTTGGGGCCTTGTCGTCGTTCTCCTTGGCCGGGTCTGGACACGGTTCGGGGGACAACCAAGCGTCTTTCTCTTGAGCTTCCCCGCTTGCCTGGCTCCGCTCTTGGTCTTCCCCGGGCTTTACAAGATTGCCTACATTGCCCTGGCCGCGGCCCTCGCCACGTGGGTTGCTCGGTGGATCTGGGCCGTTCCCGGGCGATTCTGCCGGCTGGTAACCACGAGCCTTCCGGTTTTGTTCATGGCGTCCTGCCTGTTTGCCGGATGGAAGGGGAGCCAGATCGCGCTGGGCGAGCGATGGGCGATTTCGGCATTGCCGCAGCCCGAACGGGGAGGGATGAACGTTCTGCTTCTGGTGATGGACACCGTGCGAGCAGACCGCCTCAGCCTGCACGGATATCAGCGCGAGACCACGCCCAACCTGCAGCGCGTCGCGGGCAAAGGCATCAGGTTTGACCAGGCTCACGCGACGGCGCCCTGGACTCTTCCATCACATGCAAGTATGTTCACTGGATTGTGGCCGCACCAGACAGGCGTGTCCGAGAATCGTCCCCTCGAGGCGGCCTGTCCGACCGTGGCCGAATTCCTGGCCGGCCGTGGTTATCTCACGGCAGGATTCGTGGCGAATACCTACTTCTGCAATTCCTGGTTTGGCCTGGGACGAGGTTTTTCCCACTATGAAGATTTCTACGACGAGGATCTGGTCGTTTCCGTGAGCGAGACCCTTCGCTCCTCGGCGCTGGGTCGCGGCGTGGTGCGTCTGGCCCGTCTTCCCCTGGGGGGCGGCCGGGGACGGAAGACCGCCGCCCAGATCAATCGACGATTTTCTGGACTGGCTCTCCGAACAAGAGAAGGGACGACCGTTCTTCGTGTTCCTCAATTACTTTGACGCCCACTCTCCCTACGTGGTGCCCGAAGGCTGCGATCGGCACTTCGGGCGCCGCGCCGAGACCCCGGCCGAGCTCGCTCTCCTGCAGGACTGGGAAAACCGACCGAAGCAGAACGTGCCCGAGAGCGAGGCGACCCTCGTGAGCGACGCGTATGATGACTGCATCGGCTACCTCGACTCCCAGATCGGCAAGCTGATGGACGAACTCGAGAGCCGCGGCTTGCTCGAGAACACCCTGGTCGTCATCACTTCGGATCACGGTGAAGAGCTGGGCGAGCACGGGCTCTTCGGTCATGGTCGAAGCCTGTATAGCCAGGAGGTCCACGTCCCTCTCGTGATCCTTGCGCCCGGAGGCTCGGCGGCGGGTCGAGTTGTCGGCGAGCCGGTCAGTCTACGCGACCTGCCGGCCACGTTCGTCGACCTGCTCGGGCATAGCCCACGATTCGCCGTTTCCGGGGAAGTCACTGGCTCGTTACTGGCAGGCCGAATCGGGGCAGAACGGCCCTTCCTCGTCGCCCGCTTTCTCCGAGGTCGCTCTTCGCGACAAGGTGTCGAAAAACCCCAATCGTGCTCCCGCCTGGCGAGGGCCAATGCAGTCGGTCGTCGCCGACGGCAAGGCCTACATTCGCAATGCCGACGGCCGCGCGGAGCTTTATGACATCATCAACGACCCGATGGAGCTTCGCGACCTGGCAGGATCGTCCGATCCGCTGACCCTTCTCCGGCTCCAGGACACCCTCAAGTCTCTGCTCGAAGAATCGCGACCGAAGTGAACGAAGTCGCCGGAGCGCTCGAAGAATCAGCGGATACCTGCGCGGCCCGGTCGTTCCCTTGCGGGTTCTCAATTCTCCGACGATTGAGTGCCGACGGAGTCCCTGTCGCGCAGAAGGCGCTCGAGGGTCGTCCGGAACTGATCGAGGATTGGCCGCGATTGCGGCAGTCCGGAGAGGTCGCGTGATTGCGTCGGGTCCTCGTTGACGTCGAAGAGCTCCTCTTGCCCGTCGCCGCTCTTGATATAAACATGGTGTCCCGAAGCCACGGCCTTCATGGGACCGCGAAACACCGGCGATCGGCCCTGGTTGGGCGCACTCTTCACCGGGGCGTCGACCTCGCTGAGCGAGGGCTCGGGCCGAGGCTGCGCGTCGGGAGTCCAGTACCGAGCGAGCGACCGCCCGGGAAATGGCGAGTCGCTCAGGCCGGACTAGGTCGGCGATGGTCGCCGCCAGATCGCGGAGGCTGACCTGGGAGGTGACGGTCTGCCCTCCGTGTGCTCCACCCGGGAGAAAGATCAGCAGCGGTACGCGGATCTCCGCGTCGTAGAGGCTGCTGGCATGTCCGTAGAGCTGGTGCTCGCCCAGATGTTCCCCGTGATCGGCCGTGACAATCACCAGGGTGTTGGCCAGCCGGCCGATCCGCTCCAGATCGTCGAAGAGGAGGCCGAGCTGCTCGTCGAGGTAGGCAATGCCGTCATCGTAGGCGTCGAGGACAAACTGGATTTCTCTCGAGGTGAGCTTCTTCTTGTCCGAGATGAACCATCGTTCCAGGGTCGCCATGTCGGCGGCCGAGCCGGCCCCGATGCTGAAGCGACGGTCGAAGTCCGCCGGTGGAATGTAGGGGTCGTGAGCATCATAGAGGTTCAGGAAGGCGAAGAAAGGCCGATCTCCCTGGCGCAGAACCCAGGCGAGCATGTCGCGGCGGATCGACGCCGCGTCCTTGCGGTGATAGTCGTTGGGATTTCCCCGGGCCCTTCTCTCGGGAGGAAAGGTCACCTGGAGAATGACCCGCTGGCCCAGGGCCGACGTCCAGAGCACATCGGCGAGCGAGAGTACGTGGTCCTCGAAGTGAGCGAAGCCGCGACCAAGCCCGGTCTCGATGCCGCAGTATGTGGCATTGGCGACGAAGCCGGCCGTGGCATAGCCCTGCGCGGCGAGCGACTCGGCGAGCGTTCGATGCGTCTCATCGAGCGGGCGGTTGATGCCGGTCGAAAGCTCGTGGGGCCAGCGGCCGGTCATCATGCTGGCGTGCGACGGGAGCGTCCAGGGAGCCGTCGACCGCGCCTGCTCGAACGTCACGCCGCGCCGGGCGAGCCGCGAGAGGTTGGGGGACGTATCGCGGCCGTAGCCGTAGAGGCTGAGATGGTCGGCACGCACCGTGTCGAGCACGACAAGCAGAACGTTCGGGGCCTCCTGACCTCTGGTGAGCGTCCAAGGCGTGACGGCCGCGGCCCTGCGCTCGCGGAGCAGATGCTCACCCAGCGAGAACCCGATCAGGCCGACGACGACCAGCCCGATCGCTGGCAAGGTGCGCCTCACCAGCCGCTGGAACGCGGGAAGATTCTCCTCGATTCGACTCGTCAGCCTGATGGCGGTCAGGAAGGCAATAAGCAGGCAGGCCAGCACATGGAGCCACCGGCAGGACAGCAGGAGCGTGAGGACAGCCAGGAACACGAGCGAGGCGATGGCCCGACGGACCCCCAGACGTGGGGCAGCCCGCTGCCCCAGAGCCGCCACGAGCCCGCTCAGTCCGAAGACCGCGAGATTGACCGTGGGAATGGTCCACACGATGTGCCGGTTCATCCGGAAGAAGCCCGGCGAGGGATCGGTCAGAGGTTTCTGAACCAGCGTCAGCCCCAGCTCGGCCAGACCCATGATCAGGCCGAACCAGAGCGAGATTCGCAGTACGGCACAGCGCATGGCCTGGAGCTCCGAGATCATGACGCGCGCGAGCTGGCCCCCGGCTCCGATCGCGGCGAGCGGCGGCACGGAGGTCGGTCAGGACCGTTTGATGATCGCTGGTCATCGTTCCTCCAGCATCGCAGCGACTCCGGCCCGTGAGCCGGTCTCCTCACGAGAAGAGCGAACTTCCTTCCATGGCTTTCCCCCGGGGAACACGCAATGCGTCGAGAATCGTCGGGGCCAGGTCGGCCAGGCCCGCGCCGGGCTGACGATAGGGCCGGTTCATGAACAGGACACCGGGAACGAGCTCAGGATCAATGATATGATCGCCGCTCCACTTCTTGGTGTTGTCCTCGAAATGGCCCTCCGGAGCACCGCCCAGCGACGTGCCCCACGAGGCCCGATAGCCCCGCGCGAAGTCCACGAGCAGGTCGGGGGCCTCATCGACGAACGGACCGGAGTAAACGGACTGGCGGGTCCGCACGCGGCGGACGGCGACCGTGCCGCGAGCCGTGTCGACCAGGCCCGTCAGCCGCCTGGCGATGGCCGCCTTGAGCTCCTCGGCCGCCTCCGCCTTGACCGTGCCCCGCGCCTCCCGGCCCTCCAGGTTGAGATAGATTCCGCCCAGCCCAAGGGCGTAGGCGCTCGTTCTTGACCAGTCCACATCGAGGAGGAAGTCCCGGCAGGCATGACCAGGGCGTGCACCGTCGCGCAAGGCCAGCAGGCCCTCGTCGAAGAGCAGGGTGTTCAAGTTGACACCGCGCTGGAAGCTCCCGAAGCCATGATCGCTGAGGACGATCACCAGGGTCTCACGGTCGGCGAACTGAACCGCCTTGCCCACGATCTCGTCTCCCCGCCGGTACTGATCCTCGATGACCCGCGCATACTCGGGTTGGGGCATCCTGCCGCGATTGGCCGGGTGATCGGGCTCACGGTACCGCCAGAACAGATGTTGAACCCGATCGGGCGTGTCGAATAAGCAGTAGAAGAGGCCTTCCTCGAACTGCTCCAGCTCGTGGAGCATCATGGCCTCGCGTTCCCGCCAGGCCAGGTCGCACTGGTCGAGAAACGCATCCTCGCCGATCCGCTCGTTGTTGATCCCGGTGTGGTCCTCGACCATCCCCGTGGTGTGGAATGTGCCGATGGAGCCGGCCAGCCGGCCGGCATAATCCTCCGGGTGGCTGATCGGGAAAAGGGGAGCCTCGGCGTCGAAATTCACCGGCGAGGCATAGAGCTCGAAGGTCGGCTCGAGGCGGATCAGGTGAAACCGGACGAGCCCCCGGATCGACTGCAACATGCCGATCTTGAACCGCACTCGCAGCCAGTCGCTCCACTGCCCCTCGCGGATCTCCAGCGCCGACGGCGACCCGGCCGAGCGCACGGTCACGCGCCTCGAGCCGGGGTCGGTCTGGATGGTGAGGCCGAACCGAACGTCGGAACGATCCTTGGGATGGCGCGGGCCGATCAGGTACGTCTCGATCGTCCCGTCGGCCCCGGGGCAAACGCGGACGACGTTCTCGCTCTCGCGAGGAGACACGTCCTCGGACGACGTGTAGAAGGTGGGGGTGCCCAGTCCACCTCGGAGGTCCGGTACGCCCATGCCCGAGAGCATCTTCCCGCGAAACACGTCCGGCGGGTACGTCACCGGGCACCGCAGGACCGTCGAACCGATCCCGGCGGCGCTCAGCAGCTCCCAGACCGGCGTTCCCCGCCGCATGTTGACCGCCCTGGGGGGCAGGAACGCACCCCGCGACTCGTAGCGGTTCAGAGCGAGGTCCGGCAGATACGTCCGCGGATCGCGCCTGATGAAATCGAAGATCCCGTGGCCACCCGGGTTGGTGCCGGTGGCGAAGGTGGACCATGCCACGGGTGTCTGGGCGGGTGTTGTCGTCGCGACCCGGGAGAACCCGCCCTCCGCGCGCAGGCGATCGAGGTGGGGCAACTCACCCGCGGCGAGCATCGCCTCGACGATGGTCGGCTCAAGCCCGTCAAGCCCGATCACGATCACCTTCTTCAAGCCCAGGTCCTCCCGGGGATGAGTCGCCTCGGCGCAGGCGACTCTCCCCGTAAACGCTCACTGCCTCGCTTCCGGTGCGTAAGCAGTGGTCTCGGCCTTGATCCCGCCGCTCCGGCGGCGCCCGACCGTAAAGTGAGGCGCGGGAGTTGCATTCCTGCGACGCACACCATACCAGGCCGTCCGAACCCAGCCGACAGCGAATCGGAAGATGGTCTTGCCAAACATCATGACCACGGCCGCGACGGTGGCGACTATGGATGTCATGGGCATGACCGTTTCCGGGCCGAAATACGCGAAGACCACGCACATTGCCTGCATCACACTTGCCTCCCTGCAATCGAGAATCAGAATGAATCCGCGGCCGGTGGAGCGGACCGACGTCTTCGTTCGGCCACGCCAAGGTCCAAGACCAGCCGCCGGAGAGGTCACACGACATGAGTCGAGAACTGTCTCGCCCAGAACTTCCGCGAGGAAGCCTGCGCGGTCTTTCACGCCACGGTGAAGAGAAGTGCAATTGCTGGCGCGTGAAAACGGTTGAGTGAAAGCGACGGGTGTAGCGGGCGGAAGACTCAGCAGGTCAGGCGGCAGAGTGAGTGGATCAGCGAATGATTTCCCCCGGCCGAGAGGGCAGAGTTCGCCAAGGTGAGGCAACCTGATTGAATCGGTGGCCTGACGGGATCGAATGTGAAGCATGCCGACGCTGTGAGCATTGCCCGGCTGCATATCCCGCAAGCTGGGCTGCCGTGGAGAACGACGCGAGGCAGACCTCGTCGGGCTCGGTGTCCTGCCAGGGAACCGAGCCGGCGGGCGGAGGCGTTGTCTCGGTGCGGATGGGGGCGTGGCGACCATCCAGAAAGCCGATTGCCCACGCCCCTCCGCGCTCGACGATTGGCTCGATCATCTGGAGGAGTCTGGTGGACGCAACGCTCGCAAGGTCCGGAGTAAGACCCTGGATCGTCTCCGCGAACAGGAGAAGGATCAGGCAGAATGATTGGAAATTCCGCTTCCTGCTCATGCAAACACCGTCATCCCTGACAGGCACGGCACGACGCCCAGAGACTCAGGCATCGTGCTGATTGATCGTTCTCCTCATTTCCTAGAGCGACAATCGCCCGAAGCCTGGCCCCCTTCTTTCTCGCAGTCGCCACGTGCTGCGGGCCTAGGCGATGTAGCCCAGGCCGCTCAGCCGTGCTCGAATGATCTCTTCTTCATCACGATGCCGCGCCAGGTCGGCTCCCGCGGTCACGAGCTGTCCGGCCGCGAGCGACCGCCCTTGCATGGCCGGCGGAACGTCATAGCCGCCCAGCTCCAGCAGTGTCGGCGCGATGTCCAGGAGATGGGCTCCCTCGATTGGCCCCTGGAGCGGACTGTTCAACCCGGCCAGGACGAACGCTCCATGCTGAGCGTGATTGCAGTCATCGGGGCCGGTGTCATTCTCCTGCACATGAATGGTCGGATAGCCCACGCCGCCGATCGACCGCCACGCAAGCCCCCCGAAATGGACGATCAGGTCCGGGGCCACATTGCGGACGTTCCTGTAGACCTCCTCGGGCCTGAAGACCAGCGTTCCCAGCGCGTTCCCCAGGGGATCGACGGTGGCCTCGAACCGTTCCTTGATCTCGTCGCGGACTCGCTCGTAATCCTGAGGATCGATCAATCCTCGAGGCTCGCGGCCGCGCACGTTCAAGAAGACGCGGGCATAATAGCCCCCCTCGCTCCAGACCCGGGTCCGGTCCCAGTCCACGTCGAGCTTGGCGAAGGGAGTGATCTCCTCCGGGTAGTGGTTGAGCACCAGGAGCCCCTCGCGGATCAGCCACTCGTTGACGCAGAAGCCCCCATCCAGCTTGCGGGCACCATGGTCGGAGACCACGAGCACGAGCGTATCCTCGCTCAGGAGCTCCAGCAGGCTGCCGATCTCCTCGTCGAGGTAGCGATAGTAGTCGCGGATGACGTCGCGGTAGGGACTGTCGGGCTCGTGCAGCACATGTTCGGGGTCATGGTACTTCCAGAACCCGTGCTGGAGGCGGTCCAGACCGATCTCGACCAGGTGGAGATAATCCCAATCGGCGTTCCGGATGAGCTGTCGCACCACGGCGAAATGCTTGCGGCTCATCGCATCAATCTCGTCCTTGAGCCACGACTTGTTGTGCGTCCGGAAGTTCTTGACATCGACCGGATAGGGGCCGACCAGCTCGGTGATTTCCCGGCCAATTTCAGCCGGATGCGTGAAGACGTTACGCGTCGTGTCGGGGGTCAGGAAACACCCGACCGAGATCCCGTTGACCTTGCGTGGAGGATAGCAGGGCGGCACGCCGACGATGACTGACTTTTTCCCTTCGCGCGCAACCTGGTCCCAGATCGCCAGGGCATCGATCGATCGGGAATTGACGATCCCCAGACCGTCGTAGGAGTGATCGACGCGGTTGCGGAATCCGTAAACGCCCAGTGATCCGGGGTCCTGGCTGGTTGCCATGCACATCCATGCCGGCACGGTGATCGGAGGGACGATGCTCTCAAGGCGGCCGTAACATCCCCCATCCATCAAGCGGCGGATGTTCTCCAGCCGCTCATCCCCCAGGAGTAGCTCCGGGGTCGCGCAGTCCAGACCAATCACGAGGATTTTCATGTGAGAGCAAACCGCCTTCCCTGGCCAGACTTGTGGACACATCCATGCAGACGAGTATCCCCGGTGGCTGGAGCCTACTAGTCCTGTGGATCGGCTCAGGAACCACCAGCACTTGAGCCTGGAGAGCTTCCTGCTGACCCGGACTCGGTGAGGGGATGGAAATAGTACAACCCCAGTGAACCGGACGGGGCCTTTCGCGTCAAGGCGAGCTGTCGCCAGGAATGGGAGTACCGCACGGCCGCACGCCTCAGATCTTCAACCACGGAATACCGAACAGGGTCTTGCTGGTGTGTTGCGAGTGAGTGTGATGGGTCTGCCACTGGGTCTGAGACGGCTGACCGGTTCGGTTCTGGATCAGGTGAGCGAGCTCTTGCTGAACGCTGCTTGCGGCGTTCTTCAGATTGGATGCCCAGCTTGTGGAGCTGGGCTGAGGCCGAGGGAGAGAGATGGATACTGACCGCGCTCAAGACCACCCGGTCCTCCAGGGACTCCAGCCGGGGAGTGGCAGTGTGCCGCCTGCGCATGAGCGGAACTCCTTTTCCGTGTTTCGGGACATCCTGGGTCCCATCCCAAGGCGGGGAAATGAAGCCGGATTCCTGAGAGATCAGGGAAATGCGGATTCTCTTGCTTTATCGGCAAGGGGAAGGAAAGAACTGAGAGATTTGCTGTTTTCCTTCCGGAGTTGTTCCGACATCAGCGGGTCACCCGGGTATTCAGAAAGATCTCCGTCCGGGCCATGATCTCGCTGGTCCGGCGGTCGCTGGAGGGCGTCAGAGCGTAGCGGACAGGCGTTTGCCCCTGGGGACGGGTGGCCCGGATGGCCGGCTTCTCGCCCCGTGCCAGTGCCTTCCGCTCGAGTGCATATTCATTGAAGTGGAGCGTGAGAATCCGCCTCATCTCCACGATGGCCTCGCTCTTCTCCTGGGCCGAGTGATCGCTCGAGATCACGAGCTCGGAGAGAGCTCCGTCGAGGTGGGCGCTGGTGTAGGGAACCACACCGTCGCCCCCCATCGGCAACGGCTCCTTGCCGTTGTAGCCGATGATCGAGTGATATGGAACCGTCTCCCTCATCGGTAGCTGGTTGATCGCCTGGAGGACCGGATTGCCCAGGCCTAGCTGGGCCACGCTCGTGGCGTAGCGCGTGCCCCGGAACGCTTCGGAGACGTTCTCCTGGCCGTTGTACTGGGCCAGCGTCTCGCGAATGGTCAAGATATCCTTGGGAACGCGGATCATCCTCGAGGCCAGCCGGCCCACGAGCTCATCTCCCATGGGGCTGCCGCGATGCGGCGTGGAGACGAAGACGACCCGGCTGACCGTGGGAACCGGCTCGAAGAAGAGCGCCTGCATCAGCATGTCCTTGAGCGCAGGCTCCATCTCGATCTGATCGGGGGGAACCTTGGAGGCGGTGTTCCAGAGAGTCTGGCCGCTGCTGGAAATCGACAGCCGCGACAGCAGCCCGCCCATGCTATGGCCGATCAACATCATCCGGTCAAAGGCTGGATCTTTCTCTTCCGGGTCAAGCTGGGTTCGCAGCTCGTTCAGCGCTTTGCGGAACCGCGCTCCGGAGGCCAGGATCGGATTGCCCGTCGAATAGAAGAACATCCAGAACTGGTAGCGTTTTCTCAGCTCGGGATCCCCGCGCAGCTCGTTGATCGCGTTGTCCCAGGCCTCGGGGCTGGACATGAGCCCGTGCACGAAGACGACCGGAATCTTCCCCGGCTGGTAGGGGTCGATCATGTAAATGCCGGTCCTGGCGGTGTACTCCGAGGGATAGAGAACGGCCATGGCTCCCAGCAGGTTCAGGTTGGTGATATGGAACTGGCGAGCCAGCGGCACGGTCATGTCGTAGGCAAGCGGAAGGTCGGGAACGTCCGAGGTCGTTTGCCAGCGCATCTCGGGATCAAGGACCGGGTCGTGCAGCTCGAGGACGGCAAGCGGCTCGCCGGGACCCGAGCCGGGCCGCAAGACGGCCGAGGCGGCACGGTACATCGTCTTGGGGAAGTATCTCTTGCAGGGCTCCGTCAGGCCTCCCGCGTGATCAGAGGGCGGCTCTCCCCAATTCCCGGATCGGATCAGCGATGCGACGACCGGGGCCCCGATGCCTCCCTGGCCCGCCTGATGGTGAAAGCCCTTGACCTCGAAGCGGCGGGTTGGCAGCACCTCCTCCCACCTGGCCGCCTCATACAGCGAGAGCCTGCCCTGAACGCCGATCCCGGCCCGCGCCAGCACCTCGGTCCAGTGCACGTTCTCGACCTTGGACTGGCGATGCGCGGTCTCGAGGATGTACTCGATCGCCCGCCTGTAGGTTCCCTGCGCGCTCTCGGCGGCCTCGATCTCGAGCTGCGACGAGACCCCCTGGCCGGGAATTTCCGGAAGGGCTCTCAAGGCCGCGTCGCGGTAGTACGTGACCGCCCAGTCGGGATGCTTCTTGTCGAGCGCCGCCCCGGCCTCGAGCAGGGCCTCGGCATCGGAAGAAGAGGGAGTGGTTCCTGTCCCAGGTTGCAGTGCGGTACGGTCAAGGATCGGCCGTTCGTGAATCACGATCGACGCGCAGCCGCCAAGGACGGTCGACAAGAGCGTCAGCAGCAGCCAGGCCATCCGTGGCAACAATCCTGCCGAGGAGCGAAGCGATCGTCCCTCTCGGTGGCGATCGAGGCTCTGCATCTCCCCTCCCTGGGCGCTCTACAGCTTCGTGCGGTACCGTCCTCGGTCCCGCCCCACCCTGCCGGGTATTCCTGGCGAATCATACGACGATTTGCGAACCTGTCAGCGGCAATCTGCCGGGTTGGTGACCACCATTGGTCAAGTTATCTGGCGTGGAGACTTCCCAGACCTACTGTTTTTTCCAGATCACCTCTTTTCATGCCAATCTTGGTGCTCGTCTGCTGCCACGCCAGATCCGCCTCTCTGATGCTGGCATGCGGGGGAGGGTCGCTCGGGGTGCAACCTTGGCCGGGGCCCCTACGGACTTGAACGGCTTCTCCCCAGCGACGACAATACCTGCTGACCGCCGCGGCCTTCGGAGAATCGCCGCCCCAGGGCATCACACTCCGGCCGCCAGCCGTACCGCTGGTGGCCCACGACCCGTACTTCAGCATCTGGTCGCCCGCGGACCGACTGACGGATGTGACGGCGGCCAAGGGGGAGCTGACCAATGCTCTTTCGCGATTGGCTCTGGCGGCCAATCTGCTGCCGATGGTTTTCGGCACTCGAAAACTTGGCCGTGACAACCCGGCTTACGGTACACCATGACAGATGTTCTGATACTTGGCACAGATACCGATGTGGGGAAGACCGCGCTGGCGCTATTGTGGCTGGCCGCGCTGTCCGACGACTATGAGTACTGGAAGCCGCTGGAAACCGGGGATTCGGATTCGCAGCGAGTGCGCCGGTGCGTGCCTGGGGCCTATGTACACCAGCCACTGGGCCAGTTTGAGCATCCGGTGGCACCGCTGCTGGCGGCTCGCCTGCAGGGCCGCGCCATTCCTCCCGCGCATGTCGTTGCTGCGGCCAAACCATGGCCCAGCGTGCCGGGCCGTCACTTGCTCATTGAGACGTTCGGCAGCCCCCTGTCGCCGCTAAACGAGACGGAACTTCAGATCGTGCTCATCCAGGCACTGGCCGTGCCGGTCGTACTTGTCTGCTCCTCGGCCATCGGTGCTATTGGGCGGACGCTGCAATGCCTGAACGCATTGCAGGGGAATGGCGTTCGACCCGCCGCCGTTGTCCTGATGGGCCGGCCCGACGCATTCGCCGTCGAGCAACTTGGTCGGTACTGGCCCCATGGCGCATTCTTCTGCCTGCAGCTGCCTTCGGCTTGGGACGTTGAAGGGGTGGCCCGGGCGGCACAGGAACAGTCTGGCGTGCTCCAGGCTTTGCACTCCCGCCTTTTCGGGGCGACAATGTCCCCACGAGACGGCGGGACGACAGACTTGGGAGCAGAGCCCGCTCATTTCGCGCCTCCGCCGGAGTGCGCCGCCGCGGATATCCTCGAGCGCGATCGGCGTTTCGTCTGGCATCCATACACCTCGCTTCGAGACCCCGACCTCCCCCTGGTCGCCGTGGCCGCAGAAGACGAATTCCTGTGGTTGGCCGACGGACAGCGCGTCATCGACGCCATCTCCTCGTGGTGGACGATCCTTCACGGACACCGGCATCCTGTGCTGATGGCCGCGCTCCACGAGGCCGCCCAGTCGCTGGACCACGTCCATTTCGCCGGCGTCACCCACCCGGCCGCCGTCGCCCTGGCCGCACTCCTCTTGAGCACGGCTCCCTGGCCTGGAGGCCGGGTGTTCTTCTCGGATAACGGCAGCACGGCTGTGGAGGTCGCCCTGAAAATGGCCTATCAATACTGGTGCCACCAGGGACAACCGCAGCGCACCTGGTTTGTGGGCCTGGAGGGCGGTTACCACGGCGACACGTTCGGAGCGATGTCGGTCAGCCGGGACCCGCTCTTCTTCGGCCGGTTCGAGCCGCTGCTGTTTCGCGCGGAAATGGTGCCGCTGTCTGCGGAGCAACTCGACGACGCCCTGACGCGGCATGCGGGGAAGGTGGCCGCTGTGATTGTCGAGCCGCTGGTGCAGGGGGCCGGGGGCATGCGGATGCATTCGGCCGAGGAACTCAGCCGGTTGGCCGCAGTGGCGCACCAACACGGCGTGCTTTTCATCGCCGACGAGGCAATGACGGGTGGTGGGCGCACCGGCCGCCTTTGGGCACACCAGGCGGCTGGGATCGCACCGGACTTGATCTGCGCGGCCAAGACCCTGGCCGGTGGGGTGCTGCCCCTGGCAGCGACCCTCGCCGCACCATCCCTGGTGGCCGCCTGGAACACAGCCGATCGCAGCCGGACCTTTTTTCACGGCCATTCGTTCACGGCTCACCCGTTGGCCTGTGCGGTTGCGGTCGCCAACTGGAAAATGCTCACCGGGGCTCCCCAGCCGGCGCCCCGGCGCATGGAACTCTTCTGGAGCGAAGCTCTGGCCCCCTTGCGCGGCCATCCGCGGGTGCGCGACGTCCGTGTTTGCGGAACCATCGCGGCCGTGGAGTTGAACCTGCCGGGCGGCTATCTAGCCCCCGTCGGCTGGCAGTTGCGCTCCTCCTGTCTGGAACAGGGGGTGCTTCTCCGACCGCTGGGCTCTGTCCTTTACGCCATGCCTCCGTTTTGCACCTCCGACGCGTCGCTGGAACAGATCGCCAATGCCATGCACCACGCCATCGCAGCGCTCGCATAGAGCCGGTCCCCGAGCGATAGCAAACGGGCCACCCTCCTCTCCTCGATGCCCTCTCACCGCCCCTTGTCCCCTCCTCTCTCACCTCGAAACGTCGTACGATAACCGGACCGACCGGCTGTGCGAAAAGAGGACAGAACAATTGTAGGAAGACGGAAAAAGTGGAAATCTTACACGAGAACCCTTTCGTCCATTGTCGAGGGGAACGATCCATGAAAGACGTGTTCGAAGACCGATTGATCGAGGCGGCTCGTCGCTCCGGCCGCTGGCAGGAACTGGCAGCTCGGGTGCTCGAGGGGCATCAGCTCTCTGAGGATGAAGGGCTGGCGATCCTTCAATCGGGGGACGAAGAGATCCTCGACGTGCTGGCGGCGGCTTACCGCGTACGCTACCGCTGGCATGGCAACCGGGTTCTCCTGAGTTTCCTGATGAACGCCAAGAGCGGCCGGTGCGCCGAAGACTGCGCTTACTGTTCCCAGTCCGGGACGGCTACGGCAGACATCTCCCGATACGGCATGCTGGATGCCGAAGAGATCTTCGCCGGCGCGCGGAGGGCCGCCGAGCGCCAGGCCGGTACATATTGCATTGTCACCGCCCGCCGCGGCCCAACCGAAACCGAGCTGGACCGCATCGCCGAGGTCGTCCCCCGGATCAAGGCGGCGTTCCCTATGGAAGTCTGCGTGTCGCTGGGCTTGCTTACCCCGGACCAGGCGGTCCGTTTGAAAGCCTGCGGTGTTGACCGGGTGAACCACAACCTCAATACCAGCCGCCGGTTCTACCCCCGCATCTGCACGACACACACGTATGACGACCGGCTAGAAACCCTCCGCGCTGTCCGCGCGGCGGGGCTGGAGATGTGTTCGGGGGGAATCATCGGCATGGGCGAGGAGGATTCCGATATCGTGGAGCTGGCCTTGCAGCTCGGGGTCTTGCAGGCCGAGTCCGTCCCGGTCAATTTCCTGATCCCGATCAACGGCACTGCCCTGGCGTCTCAGCCGAAGGTGAGCCCCCGCCACTGTCTACGCGTGCTGTGCTTGTTCCGGCTGGCCAATCCCAAGTGCGAGTTGCGGATCGGCGCCGGGCGGGAGCTCCGGCTGGGCAGCCTTCAACCCCTGGGGCTCTATGCGGCCAATTCCCTTTTCGTCGGCGACTATCTCACCACCAAGGGCCAACCGCCTGCTGAGGACTACCGGATGATCGAGGACCTCGGGTTTGAAGCCGTTCTCGAGAGCAGCAATGGAAAATGAAAGCTGGATTAGTCCGCTGCTCCGCCAGTTGCAAGCCGAAGGTCGGGAGCGCACTTTAAACGTGCTCCCGCGTGCGGGGGGCAGGTTCTCGGTGGACGGCCGCGAGTATCTGAACTTTTCCTGTAACGACTATCTCGACCTGTCGCGGGATCCGCGCGTTTTGAGTCGCGCCGCGGAAACCATGGGCCGCTACGGCGCCGGGTCCGGAGCCTCGCGCCTGGTGACGGGGACGCTCGCCTGTCATGCCGAACTGGAGGCGGCGCTCGCCTCATTTCAGTCCTACCCCGCCGCGATCGTCTTCGGCTCCGGCTGCCTGGCCAACGTCGGGGTACTCTCCACGGTCCTGGGGCGCAGCGACGTGGTGTTTGCCGACAGGCTAGTCCATGCGACAATCATCGACGGGATCGTGCTCAGCCGCGCGAAGCTCTTCCGCTTTCCGCACAATGATATCGAGCAGTTGGACAGCTTGATGACGCGGGCCGCCGCTGCTCGGAGACCTGGCTTTCGCTTTCTCGTGGTGACCGAATCCGTGTTTAGCATGGACGGCGATCGGGCACCGCTGCGGGCTCTCTGCGAGGTCGCCAGCCGTCACGAGGCCATGCTCCTGGTCGACGAAGCCCACGCGTTTGGGGTCTTCGGACCGCATGGAGCCGGATTGGTGCGCGAGCATGGCCTGGGCAATCGTGTCAATGCGTGTACCGCCACGCTCAGCAAGGCCTTGGGCAGCTACGGGGGCTTTGTCGCCTGTTCCACGGAACTCCAGGCACTCCTGATCAACCGTTCCCGACCGTTCCTTTACAGTACGGGACTTCCGCCCGCCAGCGTGGGGGCGGCCCTGGCGGCCCTGGAAATCATTCGAGCCGCGCCCCATCTGGGACCGACGTTGCTGGCGCGGGCCGAGCTGTTTCGCCGACAGCTCCGGGAGATGGGGTTGAACGTGATGCATTCCGAAAGTCATATCATTCCTTTGCTCATCGGCGACAACGCGACGGCTTTGCGTTTCTCAGCTCGACTGAAGGCCAAGGGAATCCTCGCCACAGCCATCCGCGAGCCGACGGTGCCGCGCGGCACGGCGCGGATCCGTCTCTCGGTGACATTGGCGCACGCCGAAGAGGATTTGCAACAGGCCGCCACGGCCATTGCAGAGGCCGCCCGTCAGGAGGGTCTGCTGTGAACGGATCGGCCTGTGTCACCTTGATTGCCGGTTGGGCCCAGACCGAGCAGGCGCTTGCACCGTTAGTCGAGAAGTTATTCCCGGGCCCCTCTCCCGTCGCGCCAGACTGGGAGAGGGAGGCCGAAGGGCAAGGGGCCGGCAATGCGAGTTCGGTGGCGATGACGTCGGTCTCCTCCTTGCTGAGCGTGTCCGAGAGCGACGGTGGTTTTGCCGGCAGCAGCGTTCCTTCCGCCTATGCGGTCGCGCTTGCATCCAGACTTGCGCGGCAGAAGCACCCCACCATCCTGGTCGGCTGGTCGATGGGGGGCATCGTAGCCCTGGAAACGGCAATTCACTTTCCGGAGCTGGTGCGGCGGTTGGTGCTCATCAGCTCTTGCGCGCTGTTCTATCCGCCTTCCACGGATCACCACGAGGTGCAATCGCTCCCGGTGCGCGCCATGATTCTCGGGCTTCACCGAGACCGGCACGAAACGCTGCGAAGATTCTTCTCCCTGGTGCATTCGGAAAGCGGCTCCGCGCCGCAAATGGCGGAGAACTTGCACCAAGCGCTGCGGCTCGACCCGGACCATCTGGTCCACGGCCTTCGATACATCCAGACTGTCGATCTCCGCTCGCGGCTGTCCGTGGTCCGCGTGCCGACACTGATCGCTCACGGCCGAAAGGACCGGGTCATCTCCTGGCAGGCGAGCCGATTGCTCCAGGCCGGCATCGGCGGCAGTGATCTGCTGCTTGTTGACGAGGGAGACCACGGCCTCGTCGCTACTTCCCCGGGGATCCTGGCTCCGGCTATCGTGCGGTTTTTCAACGCGGACCCACCTCCTGTATGAGAAGTAACACCTCGACGGTGCTCCATTTTTCCCGGGCCGCCGCCGTCTATCATACCCGGGCTGAGCTTCAACGGGTTGTTGCCAGGAACCTCCTGCAATACCTCAGCGGTCCGGTCGAGGCCGAACGCATTCTGGAGCTGGGCTGTGGGACCGGGTTTCTCACGGGTAATCTGCTGGAGTTTCTGGCGCGTGCGCGAATTGATGCCATCGACATCTCGGCCACCATGATTGAGCAGGCCCGGCGGGCGGTCGCAGCCAACGAACGCATTCATTGGCACGTCTGTGATGTCTGGGATTACCAGGTCGGGGCGGAGTATGATCTTATCAGCAGTAGCTCCTCGCTCCAGTGGATGCAGCCGCTCGCTGCGTTGTTTTGTCGCCTGGCGTCGATGCTGAAGCCGGGAGGTCGTCTCCTCTGCTCCCTCATGGTCGAAGGAACGCTCGGGGAGCTTCACCGCTTGCGCCGGGAGATCGCTCCGCATAAAAGTCCGCGAGACCGACTGCCGACGATCGCCGCGACGGTCGCATGCCTGCAAAGCGCTGGGTTCTGGGTCTCCCGTTCCGGACAAGACGCCCTGCAAACGGAACACAACAGCACCGAAGATTTTCTGCGCGATCAGAGAACTCGGATTCACGGGAGGGCCGCTGGCCACGTCCTCGACGTTGCTCACGCGCGGCGAGTTGAAACGGCTGGCCGAAAGATACGGCGTCGAGTGCGCTTTGCCCGGGGGCCAAGTCGGGGCGAACTACGTCATCTACTACTTTGAAGCGTTCAAGGGGGCGACGGAAAGGGGACGCGGAGTCGTTTTCGGGGCATGCGGAGGCATTTTTTCGGGCCCGCCCGCGAGAGCGTAAGTAGGCTTCCGGAAACGGACAGGAAAGCTATGCGCCTGTGAGGGAAGTTCAGCTCAGTGTGTCACCAGATGCCGGGGCAGCTGAGGTCGGTGGGACTGGATTCGCCCATGGGCTCTTGATCGCGATGCATGTCCTTGCTCCCTCCTCCTGTGCCAGACCGAGGAGGAGAAATCCCCTAGCGCTTGCCAGTTGGTGCGCGAGGAGAGGGGGGATGCATAAGACAGGAGGAGTGTTTTCCGGCGAGATTCGAGGCCAGGGCTAGCGACTTTCCCTGCCCGAACGATAAAAAAAGCACGGAGGATAGATCCCCATAGATGTCCGTTTCGTAAGTCCTTCCCCACTCCTCGTGTCGGCATACATCAGGCTGACGGCGGAGAGGTAGTGGCCGGCGATGTGCCCGGTGAGCTGCTTGCCCCGTCCGCCGTCCCAGCCGCCGTAGCCCCGCGCTTTCGACGTGAGCCCCGCCCGGCTGCGTAAGAAGGCGAGCATACGGTCCGGCTCGAGCTGCAGGAGATACGCGGCGTCCAGGTCCTGCGCGTTCTTGAGTGGTCCGCGGATAAGGCGGACTGCGTCCCTCGGCAGAGGTCTCGCCGGCATAGGAACGGCGGGTGCGACCGGCCGCGCTTGCTCGGCCACGGCGACCTGCCGGGCAAGGCCCAGGATCGCGAGGAGGGTTCCAAGAGCACGGAAACATGAGGTGGGCCGCTGCTGCATCGAGGTCTCCAGGCTTCATTCGGGTGGGACGCGGACCCTGGTTCTGTACACCAGCGCCGGAGAGGGGGACACCTCACCAGATCGCGGGGTAGGCAAGCTCCCGGCATGGTGAGGAAGGCCTGGATCCAGACTACTGACGAATTGAGGGCCGAGCAACCCTCCCCGGGGCCGTCATCGGCAAGGCAGGATTCCATCGGACGACGGGCCCGCAATAACCAGGTCCCCGGAGCGAACAGACTCCCAGCAACCGTTTCAGGACGCCCGAGGGCCAGCAACGCTGCCCTTCCACACACTGATCACGGGAGCACAAGCCTTGCTTCATCAGATCCTCTATCAGCCGTCGTTCAGCATGGCCGTCGTCTCGCTCGAGCGGGGCGAGCAGATGATGACCGAGTCGGGAGCGATGGTCAGCATGTCGCCCACCATCCGGCTTCAGGCGGCGATGTCGGGCGGTGGCCTCTTCGGCGAGGTGAAAAGCGCGATCGGTGGCGAGTCGCTGTTCCGGACCACCTTCACGGCCGAGGATGGTCCGGGCGAGATCACCCTGGCGCCGGCCACCCTGGGAGATTTCATGGCCCTCGAGCTGGCCGGCTCGCGGTTCTTCGCACAGCCGGGCAGCTACCTGGCCGGAGATCCCGGGCTGGCTATCAGCGTCCAGGGAAGCATGCGCGGGATGCTCTCCGGGGAGGGCCTGTTCCTGCTGACCGTCCAGGGGAGTGGCCTGCTTTTGCTCTCTGCCTTCGGCGCGATCCATTCGCGGAAGCTGGCGCCGGGCGAAGAGTACATCGTGGATACGGGCCACATCGTCGCCTTCGAGAGCTCGATCGACTACCGGCTTGAGAAAGCGACCGGCAAGACCCAGGGCGTGGGTGGGTTCCTCAAGGGGATGGTGCAGTCGGCGCTCTCGGGCGAGGGCTTTGTCTGCCGGTATCGGGGGCCGGGCGCGATCTACATCCAGACGCGCCAGTTGCCCGGCTTCGCGCGCAGCTCATCCCCTTCTTGCCCAAGCCCAGCTCCGGCGGCTGATCGGATCAGGCGACGTGCTGCTCGGCGGCCCCGAATCCGAGGGCCGCAAGGTTGTCGAGAACCTGCGCATAGAGGTCCGGGACCGGGGGACAGACCGACGGTTCCGGCTTAGCCATCCAGTTCATCTGCCGGAGATGATCGGCCGGCCAGGACGGCAAGGGAATGCCGAAGGCCTGGGCCGATGCGACGGGGACAAGCCCGTCGTTCGGCCCCTCGAGCTCGCTGAGCACGGCATGCAGCCGCTGGAGGGGCCAGGTCACCTCGGCGACAGGTGGGTCGCCGGCCAGGCTGAAACAGGGGATGTCTGTGGGCTGCACGTGCCGTCGGTGGAACTTCCGAGCCGAGAGCCGCGTGATATCAAGGAACCCTTGCGGATCAAGGCCCATCATTTCCAGGAGGCGATAGACCCGTCCCACTCTCAGCTTGGCGAAATCGGCCAGGAAGGTGCCGAGATGAGGGGTGCCGATGGTTGTGAGGCTGAGCACCCGGTTCCGCCAGAACGGATCGGCGAGCAGGCGCCGGGCGTCCAGCCCACCCATGCTATGGCCGATGATGTGGACCGGCTCGTCGGGAAAGGCCCGGAGGATTCGGTCCCCCAGCCGCCCGGCGCGGAACTCTACCCCGGCGATGGGATGGACCCGCGTCACCAGCACACGGTTCCCCACCGCCCGAAGGTGGTCCGGTATCCCGCGGAAATAGGTGGTCAGAGTCAGCGGCCCCAGCCCGATGCGCGAGAATCCGAAAAGCCCATGGGCCAGGACAACAGGCGCTTTGAGCCGTGCAATCATCTCGGGTGTTTGTCGGAATTCAGCCAGGGAATCCTCGCTGCGGACCGGGCGGCTCGATCTTCCATGATCCCGGCCCGGCATTTCACGATGTCCACGGAAGTATATACCATGAGAAACGCCGAGGTCGGACGCAGCCCGACTTCACGCGTCGACCGACGCTCAGTTGGCCCGATTCGGCCGACCGTTTTCTTCATGTCAGGAGCCCGATCATGCAGATACGTGGCATCGTGCAGAGGGCCGTTCTGGAGGAGAACCCTGCCGGCAGCGACCGGATCGAGATGATCCTCTGGGGCCAGGGAGTTGGCCCGGACAAGCCGCGCTGGATCGTGGTTCCCTACGAGCTCCTCCTCCAGGATCCCTCGCTCGATCCCGACCAGGTCCGCGGCCATGGATTTCAGGCCCGCATCCGCGAAGATGAGCAGGGCCGGTGGGTGGTCGAGGAGATTGGCTTCGCGTCCGGTCGCGTGTTGCGGTCCGGGGACGATTGAGTGCCCACGAAATCATTCAGGCCACCGCCGATCGATGAGCCGGCGGTAAAGCTCGAGGTAATGATCGACAACAACGCGAAGGGAGAAGTGCTCCTCGATCCGGCGTCGAGCGGCGGCACCCAGTCCCCTTGCCTCCGCAGGATTCTCCAGAAGGTCCACAAGGGAGGATGCCCAGGCCTGGGGGGTGCGCTCGGCCACCAGCCGTCCCGTCTGCTGATCGGCGACCAGGTCGATGTTGCCGCCGATCCCTGAGACGACGCAGGGGAGCGCCGTGGCCATCGCTTCCAGAAGCGAGTTGCTCATCCCCTCAGCCACGCTGGGCAGCGCGAAGACATCCGCCGCTCGCAGGTGTTCGGCGGGATCGGCCACCGCGCCCACGAACTGCACCCGGTCGGCGATGCCGAGCCGGGCAGCCAGGCCGACGAGTGCCTTCCGGTCTTCACCTGGGCCGATCAGGATCAGATTGGCCGGGGTCTGGCGCGCGACCCGGGTCCAGGCTTCGAGCAGCAGCGGCAGGTTCTTCTGAGGGTGCATGCGCCCCGTGAAGACAACACGCGGGCGGGGCAGAAGATCGCCCTCCACCTGACTGCGTCCCGGGTGAAAATGATCGGCGTCCACGCCGCTGGCGGTACGGACCATGCGGCCGCGGGGCACGCCGAGCTCGAGCCACTGGCGCTCGATCTCCGCCGAGATGGCCGCGAATGCCGTGTTTCGCAGGATGATCCGCCGCAGGACCCGCCATCCCCGGGTGCGCCGGAGCTCATCAGCCTCCCCGTAAGAGCCCGAGCTGGCCGGCTGCACCAGCGTGGGAATCCCCCATCGCCGGGCGCCGGCGAGTCCGGTGGCCACCGCCTCCCAGAGAGCCTGGTGCGTGTGGACCACATCGAGCTCCCCCCGAAGCCGGCGAAGGGCCCGGCGAACGCCGGACACGAAGCTCAGTCCGAAAAGGGGGCCGCGGTTCCAGGTCCGGACCCAGCGATGGATAAAGATCCCCTGATATTCCTCATCGTCGATCGGATAGCCGGGAACCGACCGGGTGATCACATGGACGCGATGGCCGCGGCGCACGAGCTCCAGGCCCTGGGCCAGCGCCTGGCGCTCGGCACCGCTGGCGAACGGATGGAAGTAGCTGACGACGTAACCGACTCTCAGCGGCCGTTCCACCGGGTGGGACATGGTTCTCCGGGAGCGCGGCCGCGGGTCAGAGCTCGGGCTCGTGGACGTTTTTCAGGTTCTTGAAATGGGGGTACCGGGACAGGATCTCGCGTGCCTTCCTCGCCTGCGACGAGGGAACAAAGACGACGTGGCCGGACTCGAACGGCAGGCCGCCGAAAACCGGCATGGCCGCCGTGGCGTCGCTTCGCGCGGGGATGTCTTCCTCGTACAGAAGGCTGACCACCATCGCGGCCTCGGCCTCGTTGGAGACCTCGCAGATCCGGACTTCCGGGACTTCTTGCTCCATTTCTTCCATGGTTCCGCTCCTCTCTGACGCTCGCGCCGGCCGGGACTTCCCGGAGATTCCGCGGGGCCGGACGGGGCGGCGAGAGTCCGAAGAGGACGGCCGCCCGCGCCCGGCTCGGAGCTCAGCGCGTGATGACGAGGCTGGGGATGTCACGCCCGATCGTGTCGGTGATCAATCCGTTGCTCACCGTGATCTCGCTGACCGTGTAGACGCGGCCGCTGGGCATGGTCACGTTGACGAGCCAATCGCCATCGGGAACCTTCACGGCGAACCGCCCGAAGGCGTCGCTGAGCGCCACGCGATCCTCGAACGTCTTCGACCGGCTTGCGATCGTGACACGCACACCTTCCTCCGGCTCGTTGGTGTCGCGCGACTTGACCCTTCCGAAGAGGACGTTCCGCAGCTCGGAACGGAGATTCCTCGGGGTCGCGAGGACCGGCTTCTGCGAATCTCTGCGCAGGGATCCGGAACCTGTCCCGGACTTCGATTCGCCACCCGGAGCCGGCTCGAGGCTGTCGCCCTCTGGCGCCACGGGCAGATCGACCCCGGCGGGTGCCGACGGAGACGGCGACGTCCTGGTTCCGGATGGCTTCGATGGTGCGGCGGTGCCGCCGGTGCCCGTCCCAGCCGGGCCGCTTGCCGGGGATGTGGCCGGCTTGGGCGGCGTGGCGGGGGGAGTGGGCCGGACGGCCGTCGACTGCTCGCGGATGGCGGCGGGAGGCGCGGGAGGTGAATCAGCCGCGCGCTCATCGGCCGCTCTTGCCGCACCGGGCCGCGACTCCGACTCGCGGATGGGCAATTGCGGGACGTCCGAGCTGATCGGTTCCTCCTCCGGCTCGCTCTGGATCGGCGATGGCCGTTGCCGCGGGCTGCTCCGCGGGGCTGGAGCGGGCGTTACCGGAGCCTGCTCCGACGGGAGCGAGCGAACCGTGGGCGCGGCGGACGCGACCACCTGGCCGTCGCAGCATTCCACACGGCTGCTGGCAACCACGTATTCGCTGGGGACGACGGCGGCATCCACGAGCCTCGAGGAAGAAAACGTGGTCGGATAGTAATACGTCGTCGGGTAGTAGGCCGTGGTCGGAATGTAGTACGCGCGAGTGGTCTCCACGAGCCGCCGGCCGAAAAGCCCCCTCCGCCGAAACCGGGTCTCATAATAGGTGGGGGCGAGGTAGGTTGTCGGTGCAACCAGGGCCGTCTCCGCCACGTAAGCCGTCGCGTAAGTCGTCGGGAACACGTAGGAAGTCGGCACGACATAAGAGCTGGGCACGACATAGAATGTCGGCAGCGCCAGCACGCTCGCGGTCGGAATCCAGTCGGCGGTTTCCAGGTAGAGAACCTCGTCCGCTCTGCCCGGTGCGGAACTCGAAGCCAGAACGATCATCGCCACGATCGGCAACCGCAGGCCAATCAAGCGCATGGGTGACCTCCTTCACAGGTACGACCTCGGATCCCCTGGGAAAACCTTGGCGTCATGCGCGGGATCCGCCTCTTTTCACGATACCAAAACGCCCCGCGCGAGCCAAGAACCCCATCGCTGTCTTGATGGTTTCTGCCTGAATGGCTTCGGGTTAGGGAAAATTTTTCCAGTTGTAGCGATCACGCGGGGGAAACTGGCGCGGGTGCACGAAGCGTTCGCGGGTTCGCTCTCCCCGGAATCCCGGTACGCCGTGGCACGAACCTGCCCGGACATGTCCGTGTGCCTTCTGGTCGCTTGCAGGGCGGGCTTAAATTGCATCGCCTCCTCCGTTATGGGAAAATAAAGAGGTCCAGGGTCGTGGCAGAATCCGTCGCAACACGGGCGGGAGATCGAGCCCGCCTTGCTTTCCTGTGGAGGACACCAAGTCATGTTGAACACGTGCGAGGCCTTGGTGGTCCTGGATCGCGATTTTCTCGAGACTCGCGGCAAGATTCTGGAGATCGCCGCCGTCCTCGATCGGATCGACCGGGCGCCAGCTCATCACCCCGAGCATCCCGACCCGAGGCTGGGCCAGATTCGCCAGGCCCTCGAGGCGCTGGCGGTACCAGGTCCTTGCCGGGCCGAGACGATCCAGTTGATCTTCTCACAAGACTATGATCGGCACTGGCGAAGCCATCTGAAGCTCGACGTTCCCGCGCCAGCCAGGCGGGACTGAAGCCGGCGGAATTCATGGTTTCCATCCCTTCGCTCTCGCCCGCGGACTGCAGCCAGGCGGCCGCCCAGCGCGCTGGCCACTAGCAAATGACCATGGGTCTACCGCGACGTGCCCGTTGATCAAGCGAATTCGATGTTCCTGATTCTGCCCGGTTGCCGGTGAATGGTTAAAGGCAACGTCACAAGGGGTTGATGATGCAATACATTGATCCACACATACACATGGTGTCACGGGTTACCGACGACTACAAGCGGATGGCTCTGGCCGGTTGCGTCCTGGTGAGTGAGCCGGCGTTCTGGGCCGGGTTTGACCGCTCGGGACCGGAAGGGTTCCGTGACTATTTCCGCCAGCTCACCCAGTATGAGGGGAAGCGGGCGGCCGCGTACGGCATCGAGCATCGGTGCTGGCTGTGCATCAACGCCAAGGAAGCCGAGAACGTGGCCCTGTCGCGGCAAGTGATCGCGATGATCCCGGAGTTCCTCGACAAGTCCGGCGTTCTGGGAATCGGCGAGATTGGCTTGAACAAGAACACCAGGAACGAGGCGACGGTGTTTCTCGAGCACCTGGACCTCGCATCGCGACACCAGGAACTGGTGCTTGTCCACACGCCTCACCTAGCCGACAAGTACCAGGGCACGCGGATGATCCTGGACATGCTTCGGGGTCATGCGAGGATCCACCCGGAGAAGGTGTGCATCGATCACGTGGAGGAGCACACCATTCGCCTGGCTCGTGACGCCGGCCACTGGGTGGGCATGACGCTCTACCCGATCACCAAGTGCACTCCGGCGCGGGCGGCGGACATGATCGAGATGTATGGTCCGGAACGAATCATGGTCAACTCGGCCGGAGACTGGGGGCACAGCGATCCGCTTGCAGTCCCGGAATTCATCTTCGAGATGCGGCGAAGAGGGCACCATGATGCACTGATCCGGAGGGTCGTCTTCGACAACCCGCTGGCCTTCTTCTCCCAATGTCCCCGGTTCCGGTTCAGCGTCCACGACGAGGTGCTCAGCGGCGCTGGGCGATGAGCCGAGCGTGAATCATTGCCCCCTCAGCGACGGACGATGACTCACGGGGGCAGCAGACCACGGCGAAGCCTTCGTTCGGCTCGCTTCTCCAGACGCCGCGCTTTCCGCTCCTCGCGAAGCAACTGCCTTTGCTGGGGAGTGAGCTGGCCGGGGTGGCTGGGGCCCTGATCGAGCAGGTCGTCAGGGTTATCGGGTTGATGCGGAGGGGGAGAGCTGGGATCGGGCCGCTCGCCAGGAGCTCCAGCCTGTCGCGGTTCGCGGCCCCCGGGTTTCGGAGGGGCCGGAGGCTCATCAGCGCCCGGGGGGACAAACGGCGGGAAGAAGTCGCGGGGCTGTGCTCTCCGTCCGGCTCCCAGCCCACCTTGAAGGATCCGGCCCAGGCCGTTGACCCCCGCGCCGATGACGGTGTCCAGCATATTGACACCCATATTCTTGAACCGCTCAGCAATCGCGTCGCCGTCGAGCCGGGGATTCTTGAGCGTTCCGGTGATCGGCACCTGGAGCTGGGTGTTCTCCAGGATGTCGGACAGGACCGGGATCTCTTTGCGCGGTGGGGCCATGGCGAAGCTGGCAACAAGGTTTAAATTCTGATCGAAATCGATGGTTCCCTCCATCCCGATCGCCGCGACGTTCCCGAGCGGGATGATCAGGCCCTCCTGGTAGATGGTCCGGCCGACGATGCGGATCGAGACGGGGTCGCGAAGTACCAGGAGCGGGCGGCGCTCCTGCCGGAAGATGCCGATGAGCTTGTCGGCCAGAGGTCCAGGCATGAACTCGACCGCATCGAACAGGACGTCGCCGTCGATCTTCGGCTCGACCTCCGGGCCGGCCCCGAGAGGGAAGTAGGCCTCATTCAGGGCTAGTGACACTCGCCCGCGGACGCGCGTCGCCTGGTCGAGCACGGGCGCGACGTAGGACAGCACCCGGTGCGAGACCTCGTCGTTGACCACGGCGTCGAGCAACCCCGAGGTGGGACCGAGGTGAATCCAGGCGAGGCCCTGCTTGTCATGGGTCACCTCGGGTTCCAGGTGAAGGCGGCCCGAGTTGAGCGTCGAGTCGATCGGGTCGATACGAACCTTCCCCGCTTCCGCGCGGACGACCAGGGCCGTCCGGCCCAGCCGCATGCCGAAGACGTCCACTTGCTCGAGATTGACCCCGAACTCGCCGCTCAGGGAGCTCAGCAGATCCTCTGCTCCCGACCGGGGCAGCTTACCCGCCACCCGCCAGGCGCGGGGTGATCCGGAGATCGAGGCATTGGGCTCGACATCGCGAGCGAGTCGTTGCGTCACGGCCTTCCAGTCCGGGCTGATCGTGCCCCGCAGATCGAAGCTCGGTGAGCCGCGAAGATCCGTCACGGGTCCACTTCCCTCGATACTTCCAAACGGAGTTACCAGGGCCAGTTCGGCGAGGTCGATCCGCTCGAGCTTCCGGTCCAGCTTGCCACGAACGCTCGCGGTCGCGTCTTCGGCGAGCACCTGACGCCTGTTTTGCTCGCCCAGTCGCGCCAGGTCGCGCAGTTGCAGGCGGGCTCCGACGTCCCAGCCATCCGGGCTCTGCCGGCCCTGGATCAACCCGCTGAGCTGACCGGCAAGCCCGGCGGAGCGGGCATTCGCTCCCAGATCCAGACCCGAGAGCTCTCCCACGAGGTTGACCTCGAGCCAGGCGGCATCGCGCGACTTCAACCCTCCCAGCCGGATCTGAGCCGGCGCCAGGGGAAGAGGTGTTGACGAGGCGCCGGGTTTTTCGCCATCCGCGACAATCGTGAGCTCGTCCCTGGCGATTTCGTACTTGCCCTTTCCGGACCAATGCATCGGCTCGCTGGGCAGGAACTGGCCGCCAGGCCCGACCACTGGAGCCAGAGAGAGCAGGATCTGGTCGAGCCTGACCTCAGCATCACTCCATCGTGCCTGAAGCGTCGCCTCGGCGTTCTGCTTCTTGCCGTTCAGGATCAGCTCGATTTGGCCCGAGGCGTCGGCCGAGAGCACGGAAGTCGCCTGATCGACCGTTACGCCGAGCTTCAGGTTCTCGCCATCGCCCTTCGCCGTGAAGGAAAGATCGTGAAGCGAGCTGGGAACTCCGGAGGGCTCGGCTGCCCCCGTGGCCTTGAGCGCGGCGACCACACGATCGCGCCGAAAGTTCTCGATGGCCGGCAGTCCGCTGGCGCTCAAGTGAGTGAACTCCGCGCTGGCGGTGGTCTCGAATCGGTTGACCTGCCGTCGATAATGAGCGTTGACGATCCCCTGGCCGGCGAGCTCGACCGGGCCGAGTTCCACCCAGTCCCGAAGCCGCTGTATCGCGACCCCCAGGTCGATCGTCGCATTCACGTCGATGCCCCGGTCCAGGTCCCCCTTCCCCGTCGCCTTGAGGAAGGGCGTTTGGACGTCGAGCTGTTCCAGGGTCAGGCTCTCCTGCTGGCGATTCAGCCTGGCAACGAGCGTTGCGGGATCGCGGAAGGTCAGGGTCTGGGTACTGTGTGTCGCTGCCAGGTCGGACAGATGGGCTGTCGCATGAATGTTCTGCCCCGCACCGCCGGGATCGCCGGTGACATCCGCACGGAGCGAAACAGTCCCCTTGTCGACCCGGAGGTCATCACGGAGGTGCAGAGTTCTGGGAACCTGCCGAGCTAGCTCAGCGAGGTCGAGGTTCCCCTCCAGGTGGCCGCCACGATCACCCGCCGGCGGGTACGAGCCCGAGGCCTTGATGGTCCCGATCGCAGAGGTGACATCAAGGCGATCGGCTGTCCACGTTCCGTCCCGCCGGTCCAGCTTGGAGGCAAGTCCGACGCTATCAAGGTGGAGCTCGTCCCCCGAGAGCGCGGTGCCCGTTGCGTGAAGATCGAGCAGAATCGCGTCGCTTGTCAAGGACAGGTCCCCGCTCTTCTCCTGGACCTCGATCGTTCCTCCGAAGGCGCCACGGGCCGCGACCTTCGGGCTGGAGTAGACCCAGGGCCAGCGATCCCCCTTGATCGACAGATCGAGGTCCTCGGGCAAGCCGCCATCTCCCTTCTTCCGACTCATGCTCCCCTTGATCTGGACCGATCCCGGAGGCCCGCTCTCGCCGGCTCGCTCGAGCGCCATGCGCCAGGCGATGGGCTGAGGGAAGGCGTTCAGGTCGAGATCGATGTTGGCCTTGTCCGCGAGAAACGGCTCGTCCAATCCTTCGCTGCGGAACCTGAGCTTGCCGTCGACAACCCGGACAAGCAGCGTCCGATCCGGCTCGTCCTTCAAGATCGGCTTGAGCGTCTCGAGCAGGTCGACCGTACCCGCGGCCGAGCGCTCGATGTCCACGCTGGCCCGGTCGAGCGTGAGGGTGAGGGGATCCGGCCGGTTCAGCAGGATTTCGCGCAGGGTCCAGCTCAGGTGAGCCCTGGGCGAGACGACGATGTCGTCACCCTGGGCATCGCGGAGCACCAGCCCGTCGATCTCGGTCGGCCGGGTCCAGGAAACGCGGAGGTGATCGAACCGGACCGAGCTGGGTGCCAGCACCCGGCTGGCCACCGCGACAAGGCTCCGTTGCACCCAGGAAACTTCGACAATCCAGGGGAGGACGAGAACCAGGGCAAGAAGGACGATCAGACCGAGCACAGCCGCGAGCAACAGCCAGTGTAACCGGCGTCGGCGCGGTTTCGGAACTTCCTGGGATGATGTCATGAGGTCGGTTCAACTCCTCGCCCTGAAGCTCGTCTTGCCAACCGCAAGAGCGGTAGAACCATTATACCCAGTCGTGGTCGGTTGCACCCTCTGGCCTGTTCTGGCAAGGTAATCACGTTCCGTCATGGTCGGAACCTTCCTGCGTGCGAGCAAGGCAAGCTGGTTCGAGAGACGAACCTGTCCGTGGGACGAGATCGTGGTCCAGAGCCAGTCGAGTGCCATTCTGGGTGAGCCAGGCTCAGCACGATCGGATCGTACCGGGGCATGGGCGTGGGGGATCTGCTGGCTGATGTTCGCCTCGACGGTTCTCAACTACATGGACCGGCAGGCGATCGCTCTGGTCGGCCCTCAGATCAAGTCGCGGTTCGTCCTCGATGACCCGGGATTCGGCTGGGTCCTGGCGGCATTTCATGCCTGTGGCCGGTTGGGATCTCGCAAGGCCGGTGGGGCTTTGCGCCCAACTTCTTGATCGTGGGCCTGCTCCCTCTGACCGGACTGGCCGTCTTGCTTCTGTTCTGGGGTCAGGGCGATTCCAACCCGGGCTAGACGGATCAGGGGTCTTCTGGCATGATCCCCCCGCATCTCTTCGGGCTCGCCCCGATCAGGGCTGACGCCCGCTGTGTGGGACCCGTCTGGTCCCGGGCTGGCCACGGGCCTCTTCCTCCCCTCTGCATCATGCGAAGGATGGTGCGGCGATGGTGCGGCGTTTACCTGTTCTGGCGGCGATCATGGGGCTCACCATTGGCGTGGTCTCCGGGTGCGAGGGATTGCGGCATGCACTCCGGTCAACCAGCAATGACCAGGCCTCGAAGACGGTCCCCGCCGGAAACAGTTCCAACGAGGCCGTGGAGTCCGATCCGTCCAAGATCCAGGCCGTGGACGCCGACGCCAAGAATCCGAAGTCCTTCTTCCAGAACAACCGACTGGCCGGCGGCTGGAGCTCCGAAGCCCGCGAGATCGAGAGCCACCTTGGCGTGGGCCCTTGATGCGATCGGCCCTGCCGGCAACTTGAGCGGGGATGGTGACTCGAGCGCGAGCGGTTTCACGTTACAATGACCCTGGGTACGGCGGACGCACTCCATTGCGTCGCGGCCCACGGTGCCGAGGTCGCTCAACCCGAGAGGTCACCCGGTGAGGAACCCCATCGTCCGAACTTTCTGGAACCTGTTTCTGGGAGATCGGGGCGAGCAGGAGGCCGCTCGCTTCCTCCGGCAGCAGGGATTGAAGATCCTCCATCGCGGCTACCGGACCGATCATGGCGAGATCGACCTGATCGCTCTCGAGAGAGACGTGGTCGTCTTCGTGGAGGTCAAGGCCCGGCGCCGCGGCGTTCCCGCGGAAGCCGTCACCCCGGAAAAACAGCGCCGGCTCACTCTCGCCGCCCTGCATTTCCTCAAGAAGCACGGGCTCCTCGACCAGCGCAGCCGGTTCGATGTCGTGGCCATCGTCTGGCATGACGACGGAGCACCGCCTCAGATCGAGCACATCCGCAGCGCGTTCGAGGCCGTCGGCCGGGGGCAGATGTTTCGCTGAGAGCGTGGCGGCCCGCCAATCATGGAGGACGGGCTCCTCGATCGAGCCGATCCCAGGATCGCGTCGAGGACCTTCATCTGGGCCAAACCGTCCTCCCTAGGATCGAGCAGGCGGCAGGCCGCAACCGAGCGAGCGAAGGCGTCGACCATCGAGGCATACTGGTTGGCCGCGGCAAACTCCAGGGTCTTGACGACGTCGGTACCGGCGTCCGAGTCGGAATGTGAACCGAGCGTCCGCAGCCGCGCGATCGGCGAGCCCACGGCCGGCGGGAGGTAAGCGTCGGGGACCTCGATGACTCCCCTGGTTCCCACAAGCTCGTAGACGCATCGAAACGGCTGCTCGAAGCTGCAATCGATCGAGGCCAGAACCCCGCGGGGGAACCGAAGGCTCGCGGTCAGCGTGAGATCCACGACCGAGTCCAGGGCGAGAGCGGAAATGGAGTCCCAGGAACGATCCGGGGCGAAAATAGGTATGGTGTCCCCGGAACTACTGG
>CAWFJM010000035.1:0-124168 GCA_963816015.1 uncultured Planctomycetaceae bacterium
GCCCCGCTCGGCTTGCTCGGCGACATCCTGGCCCGGGGCAAGGCGAGCCGGCTCTACCAGAAGCTGGTGATCGACCGCGAGATCGCCCAGGATGTGACAGCCTACCAATCGGGGCGTGAGCTGGCCGGCAGCTTCGGGATCACGGTCACTCTTCGTCCCTCGGGCTCGATCCGCGAGGTCCGCCCTCTGCTCGAAGGGGAGATCGCCGGGATCGCCGCGACCGGCGTGACGAGGCAAGAGCTCGAGCGGGTGGTGACCATGAAAACCGCGAGCTTCCTCTTCGCCCTCGAGCACTTGGGCGGTTTCGGTGGAGTCGCCGATCGCCTCAACGCCTACAACGTCTTTCGGGGCGATCCCTCGCTGATCACCACCGACCTGGAGCGGTTCCAGAGGGTCACTCCCGAGGCGATCCAGACCGCAGCCGGAACCTACCTGGACGGGAAATCCAGCGTGGCGCTCTCAGTGATCGGCCGCAAGTCACCGACACTGTCTCCTCCACTTGACCGGAAGACCCCTCCGGCCTCCGCGGGGCCGGCCATCTACCGCGCTCCCACTCCCGAGGTCCTGAGGCTGAGCAACGGCATCCCGGTCTGGGTGCTGCCGCATCACGACCTGCCGACGGTCTCCCTGACGACCGCGCTGGCCGGCGGCGGTAGCCTTCAGCCCCCCGCGCGCGCAGGGCTTCTTCAGCTCACGGTCTCGATGATGGACGAGGGCACGAAGACCCGCTCTGCCGCCGAGATCGCCGTTGCCGCCGAGGCCATGGGTACGAGCCTTGCCTCGAGCTGTGGCTGGGATGGATCCTTCGTGTCGTTCCGCTGCTTGAAAGCCCTGCTGGCGCCCAGCCTCGACCTGGCCGTCGATCTTCTCCGCGAACCCGCGTTCCCCGAGCCCGAGTGGCAGCGACTTCACGGTCAAACCCTGGCGGCGCTGCGTGCGGAGCGCGACAGTGCCGAATCGCGCGCCTACCGCGGCATGCTGGCCGCGATCTACCGCGATAACCATCCCTACCAGTACCCCCTGGGAGGCGTCGATTCCATCGTCGCCGACCTCCAGCGATCCGAGGCCGCCGCGTTTCATGGCCGATTTCTCGGTCCGGGCCGTGCCGGGCTCGTGGTCGCCGGAGATGTCATTCCCGAGGCCATCGCGCGGCTACTCGAGACAAGACTCGCCGACTGGGACGGCCCCGCGATCGAGGTGCCGGACATCCCCTCCGCGCCTTTGCCAACCTACCCCCGGATCCTCTTGCTCAACCGGCCCGGCGCCGCCCAGGCCGTGGTGCGAGTGGGCCATGCCGGTATCGCCCGGGACGACGCCGATTTCGAGCTGACATTGCTGGTCAACCAGATCCTCGGAGGCCAGTTCACCTCGCGGCTCAACGAGAAGCTCCGCGAGGAGAAGGGGTACACGTACGGCGTTCGCAGCCACTTCGATACCCGCCTCGGCAAGGGGCCATTCTCGATCACGACCTCGTTGCAGTCGGACAGGCTCGCGGACGCCCTCAACGACATCTACCATGAGCTGATGGCCCTTGTCGGCGGCCGGCCTCCGACCCAGGCCGAACTCGACGACGCCCGCCGGGCTCTGATCGAGGGTCAGGCCCGACAGTTCGAGACGCCCGCCGCCCTGGTTAACCGCTACACCAATCTCTTCATCCACGGATTGCCCCCCGATCACTACCGCGCGTTTCCCGACCGGCTGGCGGACATCGATCTCAACGCCCTGATCGCCTGCGCGCACCGGCAGATCCACCCCAATGCCCTGGTCGCCGTGGTCGTCGCCGACGCGGCTGAGGTCGTTGAGGCACTCCGGCGTTTGGAATGGGCAGAGCTGGAGATCGTAGAGGATTGAGTGTTCAGGGCAAGAGCTCCGGCCGACCCGCCAACTGCGGACGCAGAGTGGCCAACGAGTTCTCGGTGACGCACCGTCCGGAGGTGACATCATCGCCATGAAACGGAGTATTGAGATCGATTCTAAGCCTCAGCACAACCTGGCTGCATGACCCAGAAGAAATTAGGAGCCGAGTCTCTTCCTTCTGGTCGATCGAGGAGGTGAAAGCATAGAATGGGCGGGGACCATCCAGATCGCGGTGTGGCACTCGCCCTTCATCTCCTCCGAGAGCTTTCATGGACGCACAACCGCCCGCCGGCCCTTGGACCGAACGACTTCAGCGCGTGCTGGCGCCGCTGACGGGCCGCGATTATGATCCGGACATCCTCCGCTCGGTCCCATCGTGGGGCCTGAGCGTCCTCCTTCATGCTCTCTTGCTGCTGGTGCTGGCTCTCCTGATCCGGGCCGGACGGACTTCCTCGACACCGCCTTCTTTCGAGAGCAAGATGCTCCCCCATGAGATCGGCGACCTGACCTCGCTGGTCGAGGCGAACCAGGCGGGCGACCCGTTCACCAAGGAGCAAAGCCCGGATCCGCCATCGCTGGGACTTGAGCCCGTTGATCCCCTGACGAAGTTCTCCGCGCAGCCCAACATTCCGGGTCTTGTCAAGTTCGGGCCCGAGCTCGCCGGGCCGGCCGGCCCCGACACGGGGAGCATCAAGCTGATCTCCGACCGGTCGGGCGTTGGAGGTCTAGCGGAAGGGCCAGGCTTCCCTTCCCTCTCCGACGAGATCATGGCGCCGTTCTCGGGCCGGGGCGAGCTGGGCCGGGCCCAACTCGTCCGCCGCGAGGGGGGAACCGTGCATTCCGAGAAGGCCGTGGAGAACGGTCTGGCCTGGATCGTGCGGCATCAACGGGCCGACGGCTCCTGGTCCCTGAACTTCCAGGAGCAGTGCCAGGCCAATGGCTGCCCGCCTCACCGCGCGCTCGACTCGAACACTGCGGCAACCGGGTTGGCCCTCCTTCCCCTGCTGGGTGCCGGTTACATCCACAACCAGAAGTGCCGCCACCAGGATACCGTGCGCCGGGGCATCGAGTGGCTGGTCCAGCACCAGCAGCCCAACGGCGACATGTTCGTGGGTGGACCGGGCATTTCCTACATGTACAGCCATGCGATCGCCAGCATGGCTCTCTGCGAGGCATACGGACTGTCACGCGATCCCCGGCTCAAGGCACCAGCCCGGCGGGCGCTTGACTTCATCATCGAGTCCCAGAACACCGAAGGAGGCGGCTGGCGCTACTCACCGGGCCAGGCCGGCGATACTTCCGTCTTCGGCTGGCAGATCTTCGCCCTCCGGAGCGGACACCTTGCCGGCCTGTCCATCCCGCGCTCGACGCTCCGCGGTTGTGCCGACTATCTCAACCTGGCCGCCGCCGACTCGAAGAAGATCCTTTACTCCTACCAGCCCGGCCGCGCCGTATCGCCGGTCATGACGGCCGAGGCCCTGGTGAGCCGGCAGCTTTTGGGCTGGCCGCGCAACCACCCGTCGCTGATCAAGGGAGCGGGCCGGGTGGCCGCCCACCTCGAGAAGGACTCGACCAGAAACATCTACTACTGGTACTACGCCACCCAGCTCCTGCACAACCTCAAGAACAAGGACTGGGAGAAATGGAATCCTCACGTCCGCGAGGAGCTGATCAACACCCAGGTCAATGACGACACTTGCGCCAGCGGAAGCTGGGATCCCTCGCATCCCACCACCGACCAGTGGGGCGAAGCCGCCGGCCGGCTCTTCCAGACCTCCCTCTCGATCCTGACCCTCGAGGTCTACTACCGCTATCTTCCCCTCTACCGCACCGCCGACACCGAAGGTCTCGAAGCGGAGCCAGCCGCCGGGCCGGACAAGAAGAAGAAATGACCCCTGGCTACGCCGCGGCACCAGACGACACGCAGCAGAAACCGCCCTGACCGGCCCGCGGAAAAGGCCGCCACGAGGTCGCCCGAACCGCTGCCTAGCGGTTCCGGTTGAACTGTTCGATCGGGATCTGCTTGTAGAGGACCAGTTGCGACACGATCAGTCCCCTGGGGGCGGTCTGAAGAGGCATGAGGAACGCGTAATCGCCCTTCCGGGCGAAGGTGGAGGACCCGCGGGTGATCTGGGAGATGGTCATCTGCCCCGAAGCGTCAGGCTCGATGCTCGCGAAGTTATTCCCAGGTAACCCGACGCGGACATTCTGTCCCTGGCGTTCGATCACTGATCCCACCACGTGGAGCCGCGAGGGGATGCCGCTCAGATTTGCGGGGACAGGGTAGGCCCATCCGTAGAGCATGTTCTGGCCCGCATAATCCCAGGCGTTCATGAATCGGTTGAAGCCGGGGTCAAGCGTGGTCACGACCATGTTGTTGGGCAGGATACTATTGTAGGTGGGCGCGACGAGGCTTCGATCCGTTCCCTCGAAGACGTCGATGTGGTTGGTCCGAACGACGTTCGAGCCTACATCCTGCCCCACGGCCTCGACCACGGATTGCCCGTTCAGCTCGTCAAAGCTGGTGGGCCAGCGAATCAGGAACTCCCGGATGTCGTCGATCGCGATCGGGAATTGCTGACCGGAGTGGTTCTGGACGACGATCCATCGCGATGTCACGTTGATGACCTCGCCCCAGGCCCCCTGGGGCGGAAGCTGGGGCAAGCCCTGGGGCTGGCCCACGACGGCATCGAACGCGACGTCTTGATCCTGGGCCAGCGCTCCGTCGCCGGCCATCAGGCCCAAGGAAAGGAGCATGAGCAGAGCATCAGCATGAGCCCGGATCCCGGCCGCCTGTCGAGCATGATTTACTCTCCGGCTATTCTCCCGCTGGGGCACATCGGCCCGGAGCGGACCTTCGATCGGTGATCGGCAACGGACCGTCAACCTGTCGTCGGCACAGTCATCTGGGCGGAGACAGAGCTCTCCGAACGTCTCAGACTCGCTCCCCCTCACGATATGCGTTCCGATCGGTGTCGAGCAACGTCTTCTTCCCGGGTTTCCAGCGGCCGTGATCCTGGTGCCACGGATTCACGTTTGCGGACATCCTCCGATTTCATGTAGACTAGGAGCCGTAGGTCACGGCCTGCATGCCGGGTTCAACTCGATCGCATCATCGTCCAGGCGTCGTCGATCAGGATCATGAGTCAGCAAGAGCAGGGAACAACCGAGGAGACCCTGGCCTGGTCGTCCGAATCGACGGAGGCCCCGGTTCGAGACCTGACCGGCACCACCCTGGGCGATTTCCAGGTGAAGCGCTTGCTCGGCCACGGGGGCATGGGCCACGTTTACCTTGCGACCCAGATCAGCCTGAACCGTTCGGTCGCCCTCAAGGTCCTGCACCCCCGCCTGCTGTCGAAGCCCGCCTACCTGAGCCGCTTCGAGGCCGAGGCGACGGCGGTGGCCAAGCTCACGCATCCCAACATCGTTCACGTTTACACGCTGGGCACCGTCGAACAGGTCCGCTTCATTGCGATGGAGTATGTCGAAGGGACGAACCTCCGCGAGTATATCGCGAGGAAGGGGGCCCTGGACCTTCCGCTGGCCCTTTCGATCATGCGTCAGGCGGGCCAGGCCATCGGCGCGGCGGGTGAGGTCGGGTTGATCCACCGTGACATCAAGCCGGAGAACCTGCTTCTGACGCGGAAAGGGCGAGTGAAGGTCGCCGACTTCGGGCTCTGCCGCGACATGGGGTCGGACCGCCTGCACGTGACCCAGCCGGGAACGACGCTGGGCACGCCTCTTTACATGAGCCCGGAACAAGCCCAAGGCCATGTGCTGGACCACCGGAGCGACCTCTACTCGCTGGGAGTGACGTTCTACCACATGCTGACGGGAGAGCCCCCGTTCCGGGCCGATTCGGCGGTGGCCCTGGCGCTTCGGCACGTCAACGAGCAGCCGATCGGCCTGCGGGTTCGCCGGCCGGAGATTCCCGTCGAGCTCGAGCGGCTGGTGCTCAAGTTGATGGCCAAGAAACCGGCCGACCGCTATCAGTCGGCCGCCGACCTGCTGGCCGACCTGGCCAGGATCCGCAGCTCCTTGCAGGCAATCGGCGCGGCGGTCGGCGATGAGAACGCGATCTCGCTGCCCAGGGTCGATGAGCGGGGCCTTGCGGGGTCCGGAGTCACGACCGCCGGGACTTCATCGTCTCTCGTCTCGACCAGCGCGCTTCCCCTGATGGCGGGAAGACTCGCTCGCCCGGGCATGCTCGTGCTCACGGCGTTGATCTGTCTCCTCGCAGGCTCCGCAGTTGGATGGAACGCACGCCCCTCCGGTCTGGCGACCGACGAGGCGGCCCGGCGGCCTCCCGGTCTGGTCCTCGAGCCGCGCTGGTCGTCCATCCCCAGGCAGAACAGCGCCGAGGAACAGTATCGCTTTGCTCAGCTCCGCGCCTCTCACGACGACATGGGGGCGGCCTGGCTCGCGGTTCCGGGCTATTTCTTCCCGCATTCCCACGAGTGGGTATCTCCGGCTTATTTTCAGTATTCGCGGGGGCTGTATCGCCAGCGCGACATCGACCGGCTGACGGCCTTGAGGGGGAGCTCTCCGGCTGGCAGGCGGCCAAGACCCCTGATCGAGAGCTCGTCCAGATCATCGATCCGGCCCTCAAGCTGCTGAACAAGGATCTGGAGGGCGTGATCGAGGGAATGAAGCGGATCGCGGGCTCCGAGGATCGTGCCCGGCCGGCAGCTCGCGACGAACTCGGCATCTACGATCCCGGGCTCCTCGAGTTCTGCGTGGAGATCAGTGCTGATGCCCTCAGGCTGGCCTCCCAGCCCGGTGCCTCGGGGGGCGAGATCAAGAGGGAGACGCTGGCCGGGATTCAGGGCCGCTTGATCGTTTTCCTGAGACGGGTCCGGATGTCCGAATGGGTCGGTCGCTAGTCGGTGAAAGCCGGTTTCGCCTGTCATCTTGATGGGCCAGGTTGGGCTGGGCTGGGAGCAAGGGCCATGGCTTTCTTGAAACGCGCCAACGGCGAGGCAATCGGTCAGATCATCGAGCTGAAGCAGGACAGGACCGTCATCGGCCGGTCGCCGGAGCACTGTCACATCGTGCTCGACCCCAACGGGGTCAGCCGCCGGCACGCCGAGATCTATCGCAAGGGAGACGACTTCTACGTCGCCGACCTCAATTCCCGGAACATGACCAAGGTCAACAACACCAAGCTCATCCCGGGAAGCGAACACCGGCTCGCACCGGGTGACCGGATCAACATCTGCGACGTCGAGTTTCAGTTCTATCACAAGCTGCCCGCCGAGAGCGGCATCAAGGACAACGGCGAGATCGTCATCGTTCCCGATGGCGAGAACCACGACGTCCCCCACTTGCACACGCTGGACGCGTCGCGTTCCAGCGCAATGGCGAGCATGGTCAAGCCCGAGGTCAAGCTCAAGGCGATTCTCGAGATCGCCCGCAACCTCTCCACCGAGCTCAAGATCGACAAGGTGGGCCCGCGGATCCTCGATTCGCTGATGGAGCTGTTCCCCCAGGCCGAGCGGCTCTTCCTGATCCTCGTTGATCCCGACACCAAACGACTGGTGCGCAAGGCGTTCCGCTGCCGGCCCGGGCGGCGGAGTGCTCAGTTCTCGTCGACGATCCCCGCCGACGAGGCCCAGGTGAGCATCAGCCGGTCGATCGTCAACCACGTCCTGGTCCAGAAGAAGGCCGTGCTCAGCCAGGACGCCAGCATGGACAAGAATCTGCCCACCAGCGCATCGATCGCCGACCTCAAGATCCGCTCCGTCATGTGCGTCCCCTTGCTCACGCCCGACGGCCAGGCCCTGGGGATTCTCCAGCTCGACACCAGCGACCGCAAGCAGTTCCACCAGGAGGATCTCGACGTGCTCACCGCGGTGGCGAGCCAGGCCGCCATCGCGATCCAGAACGCCACCCTGCACGAATCGCTCCTGGAGCGCGAGCGGCTCGATCGCGACCTGAAGCTGGCCGAGCAGGTGCAGAAGCGGTTCCTCCCCCAATCGGTTCCCGAGATTCCCGGGTACGAGTTCTTCGCCCACTATGACCCGGCCTACGAGGTGGGTGGAGACTATTACGACTTCGTCCCGCTGTCCGGCAATCGCTACGCCGTGGCGGTGGGCGACGTCTCCGGCAAGGGCGTGGCCGCGGCGCTCATGATGGCCAAGTTCTCGGGGGACACCCGATATCTGCATCCTCACCGAGAACTCCCCCGGCGCCGGCTGCCACCGAGCTGAACCACCTGCTCTTCGCTGCGGGAATCGACGAGAAATTCATCACCCTCAGCCTGAGCGTCCTCGACGTCGAGCGGGACACCCTGGCCGCTCAGCTCGGCCGGGCATCCTCCAATCATGGTCCGGCGGGCCAGCGGCCGCGTCGAGGAGGTGGGCGAGGAAGTCACCGGCTTTCCTCTGGGAATCATCTCCGGTTCGGACTACAAGCATCTGGAGATCAGCCTCCAGACCGGCGACGTCGCCGTGGTCTATTCCGACGGCGTGACCGATGCCAGGAACCTCCGTGAAGAGCTGTACCACACCCGGGACAACCCGCGCCTTTCCCGGCGGATGGCGGAAACCTCCGGCGGGCCGGAAGCCGTGGGCCGCGCCATCCTCCAGGACATTCGCGAGTACTCGACGGGACATGTCCAGGTGGACGATATCACTCTGATCTGCTTCGGCCCGCTAGCCCACACCGCCGATCGTCGCACACTCGGCTGAGAGCGAGTGCCAGATCCACGAATCGTCCCACCCGACGCGAATCTCCACCATGTCGGTCAAGATCAGCAATTTGCGGCTCGAGCTTGACGATCCGGAGGACATCCTCCCCGCCCGCGCCGCCAGCCGGCTGGGACTGGAACCGGAGTCCGTCGTCCGGTGGCGAATCCTCCGCAAGAGCCTGGACGCCAGACGCCACGATGACCTCCACTTCATGTATGCGATGGAGGTAGATCTCGCGGAGGAGGAGACTCGTCGCGTCCAAACCCGCCTGGACCCCGATATTCAGGCCTTTGTGCCCGAGCGGTTCGACTGGCCCGAGCCCGGCTCCCATCCCATGGATCACCGGCCGGTGATCATCGGCGCAGGGCCGGCCGGACTCATCGCCGGGTACATGCTCGCCGGGCAGGGTTATCGCCCGTTGATCCTGGAACGAGGTCGGTCGGTCAAGGATCGCGTTGCCGACGTTCGTCGGTTCGATGCCGGCGGACCGCTCGACCCGGAAAGCAACTACCTCTTCGGCGAGGGAGGCGCCGGTACGTTCAGCGACGGCAAGCTGACCTCGCGAAGCACCGGCCCCGACGTGGTCCGAATCCTCGAGATCCTGGCCGATTGCCATGGCAAGCCGTCGATCGTTTACGAGCACCGACCCCACCTGGGGTCGAACCGCTTGCCTCTGGTCGTGCGCACCCTCCGCCGGAAGTTCGAGCAACTGGGCGGCGAGATCAAATTCTCGTGCCGAGTGGAGGATGTCGATCTAGCTGGCGGATCGCTGCGTGGGTTGATCACCAGCTCGGGCCATGTGCCGGCCGAGGTCGCCGTCCTGGCCGTCGGCCACAGCGCACGCGACACGTACGGTATGCTGCTGCGGCGAAACGTACCTCTCGAAGCGAAGCCGTTTCAGTTCGGCGTCCGGATCGAGCAACCCCAGGAGCAGATCGACACGGCCCGGTATGGCGAACGATCTGGCCATCCGGCCCTGGGAGCCGCTGACTACGGTCTCTCGGTCCGGGCGGGAAACCGTGACCTGTTCACCTTCTGCATGTGTGCGGGCGGCTACGTGATGCCCAGCATCAGCGAACCCGGCTATTTCTGTACCAACGGTATGAGCGAGAGCCGGCATGATTCGCCGTTCGCCAATAGCGGACTGGTCGTCACCATCGATCCGGCGGAGGCCGGAAGCTCCCATCCCCTGGCCGGTGTCCACTTCCAGCAACGGATCGAGCGTCTGGCCTATCTCGTGGCAGGGCGTTCTTACTCTGCCCCGATCCAGTGGGTTCGAGACTTTCTCCTCGCCCGGCCCAGCCGCGGCAAGCTTCCTTCGAGCTATTGCCGGGGCGAAACCGTCGCCACTGACCTGAACCGCTTCCTGCCCGAGAAGGTGGCGGAGGCCCTCGTTCGCGGCCTGCCGGTCATGGACCGGAGGTTCCAGGGTCTCTTTCTCAAGCAGGCCACGCTCACCGGCCCGGAGGCTCGTGGCAGCTCTCCCGTCCGGATCCTCCGCGATCCCATCACCCGGCAGAGCCCTGCGATCAACGGCCTTTACCCCTGCGGCGAAGGTGCCGGCTTCGCTGGAGGCATCATCAGCGCGGCTGTTGACGGGCTGCGCACGGCCCGCGCCATAGTCGCAGCCTACGCACGCCCCCGCTGATCCGCCAGTACGCAGGTCCGACAGGTCTCTCCGGCCGGCCGGAATCTGGCCAGATTCGGCCTGTTCAGGTCCAGGGAGAGGACCGAAAGCGTACCGCAGTCACCATCCCTCACGAGGAATGCCTCCTCCAACACCGACAGTCCGGGTTTTGCTGCTTTTAGCAAACATGATGGTTTTTTGATTGAGTCCGAAACGCTCTTCTTCTTAACATACCTCAACGGGTTGAAAGATCCCACGCAAGCCAGGGCGGTTGTCATGATCATCCAGTGTCCGAGCTGCGGCTTTTCGGGCAGGGTTCCCAGCTATGCACTTGGCAGTCCCCACAACGCCAAGTGCCCGAAGTGCTCCTTCCGTTTCGAGCTCAGGGCACTCTTGCTGGAGCCGGAACTGGGAATGCCCGCGATTGAGGGCGGTCCGAGCCTCTCCCTGGAGGCACAGGGGGGTGATCCCAGTTCGTCGGTCTATGAGCTTAAGGCCATCACCGAGGATTTCGGAACCGCGAGCGAGTGGGACAGTCCCGAGGATCCCTGGGAAGATTTCCCCAGCACGCGTCCTCTCGAGGCAAGCGAGCGGATCGCTCCCGGGGTTTCCAGGGCCACGCAAGCATCCCATCCTGCGGTGCCACCGCTTTCCCTGGCTAACCTTGAGTCCACGCCTCCTGCAGGCACGACCGACCCCTGGTACTCTCGAGTGCTCCAGGTCTGGGCGATCGTCCTTCTCCTGTGGGCTGCGGTCATCCTGGGGCGAAGTCTCTACTTGATGATCATGCCTGGGAACAACCGGCCCGAAGGCAGCGCTGAACTCATCTCAACCGTGGTCTCGGTTCTGCTCCTTGTCCCCGGTGCCGCCGCGCTGTTCTTGCTGGTGGATTTCGGGCGGTATATCCGGGACCTCTGCTCGCCGGCTCGCGGTTCCTTCGTCGAGCACTCAAAACAGCCCGTGTCGTCCACGATCAGCCTGCGTCTGAGACGGTTCTGGCATCGTCCACTTCGCACGGCGTCGGTTCGCCCTGGAACCTGAGCTTCGCCAGGCGATGGGGTGTGCTGCCGGCCTGCTCATAAACCGCCGGGCGCTCTTCGTGGTCCCGAGTCTCGCACTACTTGCGCCCGTACGCCGGCTTGATCCCGGGGAGTGGCGACGTCGCCCGACGATACCAGATCAGCACAACGAGCAGCCCGAGGATCGATAAGCCCTCCCATCGCTCGAAGAGAAAATAGGTAAATTCGGCGAGATGTGTCAAGGGATCGTCCATGGTGGTTTGCCCGTTACTCAAGGGCCGACAGCATAGGTCATGGTGATCCCATCGTAGCCGAGGCTAGAACCACTCCGCCGAAAGTTGTCAAAAAACCGCCGAAGTGACGCTCGGCGGCAACCCAGTGGTGATTCCCTGGAACCCCGACACGACCCACGATGATCCCACGTTCCGGAAGGAGGCGGCAGTTGGGCCAGACTTGGTGCAGTATGATCGCATCTCGACCATTCTCTGCGGGGGTCGAAGACTCGAAGAGCCGTGTGGCGTGGCGGACGTTCTTCCCGGACGAGCTAATCGGCGGCAGGAACGGCACAGGCGGAAGTATCAACGTCGATTCCGGGGCAAGCTATCGAGAGCTATGGCCACGCGCTATTGCCCGGGATAGATAGTGTAAATGGGGCCCGAGAGGCGTGTTGATCGGGACCGGGCTTCCTGGCAGTAGGTACAGGCTAACAACCCATACCACCCAGTTTTCGCGGTCAAGGGTGCGTAGCCCAGCGCAAGGGTGAGGTCGTCGGGGCGCTCGGGCTTGTGGGTCATGGCTCGCCTCAGTTCGGGAACCCCATGTTCGCGTAAAGGTATGGCATCTGCCCGGGCCCCGCCTGCAACGGCTGGATCATCACGCCGCCGTAGGGGCCGTAGGGCGTCACACCCGGGCCGTAAGTGTTCAGGGCTGGCGTGCTGTACCCCATCCGGGCGTTTTGCCAAGCCACGTTGGACATCTCGATGGCGTTGGCAATCCGCTCGCTCGAGGCGGCCATGCGATGAAGGGCGGCGTTGCGCTCGAGTGCGCTCATCCGCTCTAGCTGCTGCCGCTGGCTCTCCAGGAGGAACGGCAGTGCGGCCTTGTACTCTGCTTCTGCCTTAGCCTGCGCGATATACGCGGCTTGCTCCTGGGCCCGCTCCCGGGCCACTCCGGCGGAAACCCTCGCCCCGCGACGGGCACGGTTGCGGGCGATCACGTCGGAATAGTCCCGCTTTGTCTGAAGCTGCGCCTGCGGCTGCTGCGCGGGCTTGGGAGCCGGCGACGGTGTCTGGACCGCGAAGGCTAGGGCGAGGATCGTGGTAAACATGGCTGTCTCCTCTCCGTTGAGGTTCAAAATATGTCACGGTGTGCTGTCCGGGGGCAGGGCTAGCGCACTACGTTTTCCCTGGTTTTTTTGGGGTTTTCGTAGCCGTTCATGAGGTGGCGTAGGTGAGATTCAGCAGTATGCATAGTCGGTCAGTTTGCCGGAAGCAGGGACGGGACCTTCTGGCCTCGCAAGTGCGCCTCGAAGCACGAGTTGAGATAGTCCAGCACGTTGCGCTTCTGCTGGCGGCAGGTGGCCACCACCGTCAGCATCCGCTCCACGAACCGGCTGCCATCGGCACTGTCCGTCCCCCCACTGATCCGCCGCCAGATCACGGCATGTCGCAGCGCGCGTTCCGAAGCGTTGTTCGTCGGCTCGATCCCCTCGACGCGCACGAAGGTCCACAGACCCTCCTCCACCTTGAGAATCTCGAAGCACGTCGCTGCTGTCTTGGCGCAGCCGCAACTCTGGCCGCCTTCCAGCGCAGCCTTGACCTCGCGCCGCAACCGCGCCGCAATCGTCTTGAACCGCTGCCGATCAATGGTCCCATCGCGGAAGCGGTGCCACCAGCGAAACATCCGCTTGGACAACCGCAACAAGGCGCGCCCGGTCGCCTCCCCAGCACCCCCACGGTCGATCATCGCTTGGAAATCCCGATTCAAGTGCGACCAGCAGATCTGTCGCCACTCCGGATCGATCCACTCCAACGAGCTGTGTCGGTCGGTGGTGACAACTTGGTTCGGCTTACTTCCCAAAACCGCTTTGGCCACTGCGGCGGATCGTTTGGCTGCGATGGTGAAGACTGTTGTCAGCGCGGTTACGACCACCCACAACTGGGCCTTGCGGCGGTTTTCACGCCACGAGGTGTCGTCGATGCTGGCCGCAGGGGCATCGTGGACGCCCAGCGCCACTTCGTTGTACGGGGCTTCCAGCACCGTGGCCGACTGCCCCTCGAGCTTGGAGACCATACCCGTGGCGATGGACAGGCCAAACAGATCACCGACCATCTGCTGGACCTGGCGCTTGCTGAGGCGGTAGCCGCCAGCGATCGTGGACAGCACCGCCTGCAGATAAGGGCCGAAACATCCCCTGGGAACCCCTGCGGGGAGACTCCCACACGTGGTTACGCCGCATTGGGGGCAGGCCAGGCGATGAAGCCGGTATTCGTCGACCAGCGGCTCGATCTTGGGCAATTCGGCGACTTGGTGGACCCAGGGGGCCGGGTCATCACCGACCAGGGCATGGCCACAGCGGCGGCAATCCGTGGGCCTGCAATCGGTAATCGTGCGCACCTTCTCCGGTGGGACCAAGCTGCGCTGGACCCTGCGATGTCCCGCTTGCCCGCCCCGTTTCCGACCCGAGGGCGGGGCGGGAGGCTTGCGCTTGAACCCGATGGGATCCGACGAAGGAGGCTTGGAGGAATTGGTGGAATTGAGCTTCAGCCGGGCCTCAAGATCGCTGACGCGTTGCTCCAGTTCAGCAACCCGTCTGTTGACGGAGCCCAAGACGGCCAGGATGGCAATCTGGGCTTCCGGTGGGACGGTGTTCCAGAGCGGTTCAGGGATGGGAGGTTGAGGGATCATACTTATGATATTACGAGATTACTATACAAAAGGTTCGGTCCGTGAACTGGTACGGGTTTTCTTCACTATACAGTATATGGTCATGTGACATAGAGTAAATTAATTAACTTGTATTGATCATAAAACAATCGAAACATTGCGAGTGCACAATCCAAAATCTTCGCTTTTTCCATAAGTCGAGGCATTTCATCCGGTCCATGTTCGCTTTTGGAGTGCGACGGCCCTGATTCAAACCCCTCGTCTCGGAGAACGACTGCGACGTTTGCCAAAGGGTCCGAGATCGAGTTTTCCCGAGAGATACTTGCACGCCAGAAATGCTCCCCCCGTACAAAGATTGCGAATTGGAAGATGGTTGTCGGGCCACTTTCACATCAGTTCTTATCGCCAAATATGCAGACATACTGAGCCAACCGAACAGTGGGAGTCTCGGACCACCCTAGTGGGAGACAAGATTCCAAGAGAGGATGTCTTGGGTCGATCGTCTTGCTGAGTCTTGCCGCTTTCCTTTCTTGGGCTTTCTTCGCCTCCCGCTAGGGCAGCACGGTCAGCGGCGGTCATGACTCTCATTGCCTGGAGAATCGGGAAGAACCGTGCCCATTCAGCTTTGGCGGCCTCATCCAGATATATCGGTGCGGCCGGGTCGAGCCAGTTGCGTTGTTAGCCTTTGATTCTGATAATTGCATGCATTTGTGGCGCCGCTCCCTTCGGGGCGGTGCGTCAACTTCGCCTCATGACTGTCCCAGGCGCGAGGTGAGCGTAGTCCGCCCTCACGCGCGAATGACGCGCTGGCAAAACTCGCATTAGACCTTGGCTCTCTGGAAGCCCAGACGGCGACTTACTCGGACGCTACGGCTTGGGCGGTCTCCTGCGCATGCGATCGGATTAGCTCGTGAAGGGCTTTGGCGATCGGCGAGAAGGTCATCTTCCCCTAGGTCCCCTCGTATCTGCTCGTCCGGGCCAGCAGCGTCGCGAACGCCAAGTGCACGACCATCACCGCCCCCACGTGACCGTGAAAGCGCCGGGACCCGTAGACCTGGCCATCGTCAATGCCCCAGAACACCTTGAACCGTGCGTTGACGCGCTCAACGGCGGTCCGGCCCTTGTACATGCGTTCGAACCGTTTGGTCGCGCGGGATGCTCGGGAAGCGACGCAGATCGATCTCTTGTTTCACGCGGACGGTCAGGCCGTACTTCCGCTCGCCGTTGCAGCGCGCGTCGCTCGGGCAACTCCAGCCACCATGCCGCGCCGGGCAACGATACTTCAACGTGCCGCGCTGGGGTTCATGGCCGATGTACGCCATGGAGTGCCGCACCGGATCGGGGCTGACGCGATCGTAGCAGTAGACCGTGCCCGCCTGGTCATACACGATGTTCAGAGGCGTCGAACCCCCGAGCACTTTCTCGGGTTCCTCGAGCTTGAAGTTGCGATTCTGAATGAGCGGCGCGATGCCTTTCTCCTGGAGGAACTCGTGCACGGCGCCGTCGTCGGCCGCCTTGTCGTAGGCCAGGGTTTTCATACGATCCGGCGGCAGATTGTTCTGCGCTTGACTTACCAGATCGGGAATTCGCTCGTTGTCGCCGGCCTTGGTGTCGGTGATATGATAGGCGAGCGCGACCTCGTGATTTACATCAACCAATAAATGTAACTTATAGCCAAACCATTCGACAACCTTGGTGATGTTTCCGTCGTCGTCCTTGTACTCCTTGCGTCCACCGCTAGGTTGCGGAAGCCGCTGTTCGATCTCGGCGGCACGCAGTTTCTCGCTGGTCGCCGCGCGACCAGCCAGGCCGGTCGAATCGCCCGCGGTGTTCTTGCCGAAGTCACCGATCACCGCACCCAGCCGGCTGACCTGGGTATCGAAGATCCGACGGAGATGCTTCAGGTGGGGCTCTTCGCCGAGGGTCGCCAGGAAGCGCGACATGTTGTCGGGGCCGGGGACTCGATCCTCCTCTTCGATGCCCAGCAGCAATCGCAACGCCGGATTGCGACGGAGTTCCTCGAGGCAAGCGTCGATCGAGACATGCCGCAAGGCGATCGCCAGGACGAGCGTGCCCCAGAGGACCTCCACGGGATAATCGTCGCGTCCCTTTCCGCGCGACACTCGGAGCGACTCGAGCAACGCGTGGTCAGGGATCGATTCCAGCAGGACTCGCAGGGATTGGAGCGAAGGGGAATCCTCGAGAGCGTCCCAGGCGAAGAGTGGCTTGGTGATTGTGATTCTCATGGGCTCACGCAGGGGTCAGGAGGTAAAGGATGGAATACCTACAATTTCTACGCAATAAATCCCCGCTATGTTGGCCCGGTGGTCGAAAAATCGTGAAAAAATCCCTGCCGGAGAGGAAAAACCGCAAGTTTTGCGCGTATCGTGGGGTAGGCGGTTTTTGAGGGACTCAAAAACGCCCAGAAAAATCGCCTCCTCAGCCGAATCTGTGGGTGCGTTTCGGCTCAGGAAGGTCTCCAAGGTTATGTAAGAGAGCCAGTTTTGCCACGTCAGGGCTTCGAAAGCCGTACGATTTTCTGGTCACGAGTTTGACCTTGTTGTTGAGGCCCTCCACGGCACCCGAGGAGACCAATCCTCTGGCACGGAACCAGTTGAGTATCAACTGCTGATGAGTGCGTATTGTCCGGGCAATCTTCTTCATCGGCTCCAGCCTGGACCGCATTACCCGACCCGTCCATTCATCCAGGAATTTGCCGGCCCATGCCGGGCTGGTGTACTCCCAAAGCCGCTGAAACTCCTCCCGCTGAAGGTACGCCCGCACTGTCCGCAGATTGTACCTCAACAGTTCTGACAGCCTCACCGTCTGCTTGTCGGTGAGGTTCTCCGGGCGCTTCAGGAAGCACCACCGCGAGCGCTTCAGGACCGGCTCGTAGCCGTCGCGCTGTAGCCGTTTGGCCTCCTCCGCCCGGATCTCATCAATTGCCTTGCCGAACTTCTGCATGACGTGGAATCGGTCGAGGACATGGACCGCTTCACCGAGACGCTCAGCGATCACGTTGAGGTACGGCTTCCACATGTCGCTGCATACGTATCGCACCTGCTTACAGGCTGTTTCGCCCAGGCTTTCCAGGCACGAACGCAGGCTCGCCTCCGTCCGCTCCTCGCCCACGGCCAGCAGCCGACGCGTTGGTCCGCCGATGTCATAGACCAGGGTCAGGTAGCTGTGTCCACGACTCCAGGCGATCTCATCCACGCCCAAGGCGCTCAGCTTGCTTAAATCCCGATGCGCCAAACCCCATTCGACCGCGTGCTCTACCGCCCGACAGACACTGTCCCAGGATGTGCGAAAGATTGTGGCGACCTCGCTCCAACTCAGCCTCTTGGCCCAAGTCGACAGGAACCAGCGATAAGTCGTCGTTAGTCGGTTCTTGCCATCACCCCACGGAACTATCTCCACGGTCACTCCACATCGCTTGCAGTCCACACGCCGCATCCGGTATGCCAAGAACACCAAGATGCCCCATACTGGCACGAACTCGAACTGCCGTTCCTCGAGGCGGTCATACGTCGGACCAATACGGCCACACCCCGAACAACGGGGGCGTCCGTTCTTCCGTGGCCGAACCTGAACAACAAGGACTGGACCGTCCTGAAGTTCTTCCAAGCAAGCACCAGCATAGACGAATGAGTTGAACTTCTCGACGCGATTGAGGATCGTCTGAATGCGCATTCTGGGGCACTCCTGGACTTGATGAAGCCTGGTAACTCCATCTTGCCCAGGGGCTGTCCCAGGATGTGTTCCTCTTCTCTCAAGGCGATTCCTCTTCGGTCAATCAACCCACAGATTCTGCGGAAGAGCCGAAAAATCAGGGCCCGCGAACATCGCAACGACCTCATTACCAATCGCGGGCAGTTGACTTTCATGGTATTTGAGGGATCGTTTCGTGCTCCCGTCCTGCTCCGCTTCCTGCGGCGGTTGATTCGACAGGCCCGGCGGAAGGTGTTCTTGATCCTCGACAGGCATCGGGTGCATCAAGCGGCTGCGGTCGGGCGTTGGGTGCAGAGGCACTCGAGCCGGATTCGTGTGTTCCCTCTGCCGACGTACAGTCCGGAGTTGAACCCCGATGAGTACCTGAACCAGGATGTCAAAAGCAATGCGTTGGAATGGCAACGACCTCATGATCAGCAAGAGATGGTGCAGGACCTGCGTTCGTGCCTGCGGAGCACTCAACGACAGCCGGACGTCGTGAAAAGGTACTTCCGTCATCGGTGTGTGAGGTACGCTCAGACTTGAATCTGTCCAATACTAATTCTACTGTCTGGACTCACTTGATCCGGCGCAAGACATTTTGTATCAATGCCTTCCAGAGGACATGATCCGATGGAAGGAGTCCCTGCGATGGAGCCTCGATTTGAGCGTCGCAAAGAGCAACTGCTGGCGGCCTGTGAGGTCCCGCCCACATTCTTCCGAGGTGTGATCAGCCGGCTGGAGTCCTTCGCCCAGCCGTTTGTCGCCTCGTTGCCCAGCCCTGAGAGCCGCCGGCACTCCCGCACCTACCTCGCCGGACTACTCTCCGACCTCGATCGCAAGAACGCCGAGGCGATCGCCTACCGCTACGACCTCGACCGCCAGACCATCCAGCGCTTCATCGGCGAGGTGGCCTGGGACCACGACCCCCTCATCGACGAGCTGACCCGTCAGGTCGCCCACGCCATCGGCTGCTGCGACGCCGTGCTCGTGTTCGACCCCTCGGCCTTCCCCAAGAAGGGAACCGCCTCGGTCGGCGTGCAGCGGCAGTGGTGCGGCCGGCTCGGCAAGGTCGAGAACTGCCAGATCGGCGTCTTCCTGGGCTACGTCAGCGATGCCGAGCATGCCCTGGTCGACTTCCGGCTCTACCTGCCCCGGGAGTGGGCCAAGGACAGGAAGCGCCGCAAGAAATGTCGGGTCCCGAAGGAGGTCCGCTACCGCACGCGGCATGAGCTCTCCCTGGAGATGCTGCGGCGGCGTGGCCCGGCGCTGCCGCACAGCTGGGTTGCCGGTGACGACGAGATGGGCCGGCCGGCGTGGTTCCGCAAGCGCCTGGCCGCCGACCACGAGCGCTACCTGCTGGCCGTGCCATCGAACACGAGCATCCGCGACCTCGAGGCGGCGCCGCCACCCTACGGGGGGCATGGCCGTCGACCCAAGGTTCCATTCCGCGGCGTGCGGGCCTGGTGCCAGGCGCTGCCGGCCACGGCGTGGACGAAGCAGACGGTGCGCGACGGCGAGAAAGGCCCGCTGGAGGTCGAGATCGTGGTCCGGCGGGTGGAATCGAAGGTCGACCGCCGGGTCGTCGGTTTCGAGGAGACACTGGTGGTTGTCCGTTACCTGGACGGCGGTGTGCTCAAGCATGACTACCACCTCTCCAATGCCGCGTCTGAGACGCCGCTTGGGGAGTTCGCGCGGGCGGCCAAGGCGGTGCACCGGGTCGAAGAGTGCCTGAAGCGACCCAAGAGCGAGACGGGCCTGGGCGCGTACCAGGTGCGGAACTGGCTCGGCTGGCACCACCACATGGCGTTGTCGTTGATCGCGACGTGGTTCCTGGTGTCGGAGGCCGGTCGGGGGAAAAAAGACGACGCCGGCGTTGACGGTGCCGCAGGTGCGTGCTGGGCTGGCGTTGATCCTGCACCGGGCCAGCCGCTGCGATATGCCGAGCCGGGTGACCCAGGAGCGGACGCTCTGGCTGGAGCGGAACGAGTCGGCACGGTTCTATCACTACAAGGCACGTAATCAACTGGCACCATTGAAGATCAGTCGGAGCGAGCGGCTTAGACAGTAGAACTAAGAGTCTGTCCCATAAGGGGAACAGAAGGGGTTCGAGCGACGTAGAAATGGGATGAGAACGCACCATTATCCCAGCGACATCACCGACGCACAGTGGGCCCTGATCGAGCCGCACATCCCGCCGGTCCACCCCGGCGGACGGCCCCGCAAGACCGACGTACGGGACGTCCTCGATGCCATCCTCTACATCCTCCGCACCGGCTGCCAGTGGCGCTATCTGCCCGTGGACTTCCCACCCAAGAGCACCGTCTGGCGTTACTTCGACCAGTGGCGACGAGACGGGACCTTGGACCGGCTCCACGACCTCCTTCGCCGCAAGGTCCGCACGATGGAGAAGCCCTACCACCCCCGAACGTCGGCGAGCGTCGACAGTCAGTCGATCGACACGACCTCCGGGGGCGAGCAGCGGGGCCGCGACAATGCCAAGAACATCGACGGCCGGAAACGTCATATCGTGGTCGACAGCCTGGGCTTGCTGCTGGCCGTGCTGGTGACGGCCGCCTCCGTCGACGACGCGGCGGCGGCCCCCGCGTTGTTCGCCCGGCTCGACGGCCAGCCGATGGGCAAGGTCGTGCGGATGTACGCCGACTCGAAGTATCACAACTTCAAACTCTACGAGTGGGTCGAGGCGAACGCGGCCTGGGATCTGTCGATCGTACGCCGCCCCGAGGGCTCCGAGGGATGGGTCAAGCTGCCGATCCGGTGGACGGTCGAGCGGACCTTCGCCTGGCTGGGCAAGTGCCGCCGCCTGAGCAAGGACCGAGAGAAGAGCGTCCTGTCGTCGGAATCGTTCATCAAGCTGGCCATGATCCAGTTGATGTTTCACCGGCTTCGCCCTTGCGATGCGGACGCCGAATTCCACTATCGCGATGCAGCTTGAACCGACCTTATGGGACAGTCACTAACTGCCCGGGGTAATAATAGGCAGAGCGCGGAAGTCATGTTAGCGCGGTTTAACCATGGTTTGCACACTGGCCGGCGTGTTGAAACCAGCCCATAATGTCTTGAGCCGTCACATGTTCCAAAGCTTGTCCCAAGGCATCATAGAGACTTGTTCGCGATCGCGCCGCAACTCGACGGAGGAACTGCTTGGCCTTCGACCACAGCTCCTCGATCGGTGTATAGTCCGAACTGGACGGCGGCAGAGGCAACACCTCGGCCCCGGCCTGCTCGATCGCTGCTGTCACGCCGGAGGCCAGGTGGGGGCTGAGGTTGTCAAAGACGACGACGTCGCCCGCACGCAACTCCGGCACCAACACCGTCTCGACGTACGTCTGGAACGCGGCCGTGTCCGTGGCGCCAGGGAACGCCAGCGGTGCCCGCACCCCGTCCAGGCCCAGCGAAGCGATGACGGTCAGCGTCCCCCAGGAAGTGGGGACCGAGCCGAGCGCACGCTCACCCCGCGGCGCCCAAGCGCGGGTCGGAGTCATTGCCGTGTTGACCCCCGTCTCATCCACCAAAACCAGCCGTTTCGGCTCAGTCCGCCGCACCTTCCTTCGGAATCGCCGTCGCTTCTCCGGGACGTCAGGCCGGCTGCGCTCGGCGGCGTGCAGGGTCTTCTCCTTGGAGGTCAGACCGAGGCGACGCAGGGTGTGCCAGATGGTCGTCAGGGTACAGCTCAAGCCGCCTTGCTGCTTCAGGTGGTTCAACGTGGCGTCGTTCTGCTTCTGGACCAACCGTCGAAGTCACTGCTGGTCACGACGACTCAAGGAGGGTCTCGGCCCACCGCCGTGTGGCTTGGGAGCCAAGGTGCCGGCTTCGCGTCGCCGCTGCAGCAGCCGGACGATGAACGACAGGCTGACGCGGAACCGTCGGGCGATCTCCCGGTGGGAACAGGGTCAGCGCACACTAAACTGTAGCTCTAGCAACGACTTGCAGCAGGTAGTTGTCATCCCAGTTGCAACTGCGACGTTTCATGGCCAAGCTCGTGCGGTCGGAATGCTGTTTCAAGAGTGACAAGGTGAAGCGATTCAGCCAAGCGAAGTTCTCCCGCAACGCCTCTTGTCGGATCCGCGACTCGTCCTCGCGGTACGTCACGTCGAGCACCCAATGGCAGCCGTTCTCGATCCCCCAGTGGCTTCGGACTGCTCGGGCGAGTCGTCTCACGTTCATGGGCAGGCTGCTGATGTAGTAACGGACCTCGATGGTCTCCTTGCCGTCGCGGACGCACCGCAGCGTTACGATCGCGACCGTCTTCAGTCCCTTCCACAGCGTGAACCCGGGCAGGCTCTTGGGGGCTGGAAGCTGGAGATACGTCCGCGTCTCCTCCCGCCCGTGGCCCTTTTCCACAGTCACATGTTCGCAAGCCTGCTTCAGGTCGCCGTCGAGTTGCTTGTCGATGTAATCGATGACCGCCTGGTGCAGCGTCTCCTGGTTCCCCTTCAGCGCCAGTACGTAGTCGCCCTTGCCGTCGATGATCTCCGCGGCAATCGCCTTCTGAGTCCCCATGGCGTCGATGGTGATGATCGCTCCCTTGATGTCCACCAGCCTCAGAAGCTCGGGAATCGCCGTGATTTCGTTCGATTTCTCGGCGCACGCCACCTGCCCCAGCGAGAGCCCGAACTCGCTGGCCCAGATGCTGACCGAATGCAACGCGCCCAGGCCGTTCTTGCGATCGTGGCTCCGCCGCAGCGTTTTGCCATCCACCGCCAGGATGGGTTGCTCCACGCCAGTCGTTGCGGCCGCGGCCGCACGCAACGACGTCAGCCAGGTCGCGAAGCACGCCTGGAAGGCGCCCGGGCGCAGGGCCATCAAGACACGCCGGAAGACGTCTTTACGGGGGATGCCGTTGGGCAGGTCCAGCGCGTCGAGGAGGAACTGCTCCTTCAAGGCCGCCCACCGAGCGATCGCCGTGGGCCCGCCGGCGCCTGCCAACACCGCCAACATGGCAATGACGACCACGCTGACCAACGGGTGCTGCAGATTGACGGTGGAGCGAGGGTCCTCCAGTTCCGCGAAATGCGGGACGACCTCATCCAGGGTGATCCGTTTGGTGTCCGCCATGGTTGGTTCTCTGTGTGGTCATCGCGAGGTCAGTTGAGACACAGAGACTTGTATACACAAAATCACACCAGGGCGCAAGCGGCATAAATTGCCAGGAATACCCAGAGTGCGCGCTAGCCCTGCCGGTGGGAACGTTCCCGGTGATCAACTGCCGCCGCGACTCGCTCGCGGAGATCCATCGAGTAGGGTGCCATGGCAGTATCCTCCTGGTCCATTGCCACTCCGTTTCCTTGCGTGTCCATCTATCTCTATTCTCGCTGTCTGCAACCCGTTGTTAAACCGCGCTAGTCGTTGGTTCCCGCGGCGCGAGCGAAGCCAGCGGATTTCCAGACATAATCACAAGATTGCAAAGGGATAGCGACCGGTGGGTTCGATTTGCAAGGCGACGAGCGAACCCAATTTTCAGGACGCGGATCGGGTTGCAGCCCTGATCGGGGAGGGATTCAAAATCCGGCCAGTCCGCGGGTGTTGCGGCTGACCTGGAAATGGCAGAGGGCCAGGGCGCAAGCATCGGCGACGTCGTGGGGCTCAGGCAGGCGGTCCAGCCTCAGTTCGGTCATGATGGCGTGCTGGATCTGGGGCTTGGGCGCCCGCCCGCTGCCGGTGAGCGTCTTCTTCACCCGCGCCGCGGCGTATCCGAAGACGGGTACGCCGCGCGCGGCGGCCGCCAGCACGATCACTCCCCGGGCGTGCGCCATGAGAATGGAGGTGCGCGGATACTTGATGTGGCTGTGAACACGCTCGACCGCCACCGCGCCAGGAAGGAAAGTGTCCAGTACCTCCTCGATCCCCTGGTGCAGGTAGGCCAGCCGCTGGCCCATGGCGGAGCAGTGCGCCGAAGGACGGATCACTCCGGCCTCGAGTACGCATGGCCCCCTGGGAGAAGGCTCGACGACCGAGTAGCCCGTCACCTTGAGGCCGGGATCGATCCCCACCACGCGGTCAAGCACGGGGAGGGGCGTGCCCGGCCCGCGCGTCCCATCACGATCGAATCCAGCCTCGGACTCACAGGATCGCAGCGCCATCGGGTTCATCGCTCCTTCCATCCGTGGTCAGGCCGCCGCCGTTTACCGTCGCGGCTCGATCCTCCAGCGCGTGCCGTCGGGGCGGTCCTCCAGAACCACCCCGAGCGCGGTAAGGCGATTGCGGACCTCGTCGGCCAGTGCGAACTGCTTCTCCTTGCGCAGTCGCGCGCGGAGCTCGAGCAAGAGCTCGAGAAGCGGGGCGGTCAGGCCATCGCCCGTGAGCTCGGGCCGGGCCGGAGGCTTGCGGAAAAGTCCCAGAAGCTGGCTAAGTTCGCGGAGCACCGTGATTGCCGAAAGATATTCAGGCGATGGGCCGGCGGTCGTCCCCGAGGCCATTCGGTTGACGGCGTGGACGATCTCAAAGAGTTCTCCGAGAGCGCCTCCCGTGTTGAAATCGTCATCCATCGCCTCGAGGAAACGCTGGCGATGCTCGGCAATCTCGGCCGGGAGGGCAGGCTCGGGCGTGGTGTGATCCCTCTTCGCCGGGGCCTTGAGCGAGTAAAAGGACCACCCCGTCAGCTCCTCGAATCGCTCGAACGCCCGGTAGAAGGTTTGCAGTCCCCGCTCGATCTCCTCGAGCCGGGTCGGGCCGTAATCGATGGGCCGTCGATAGTGGCTGGAGAGCAAGAGCACTCGGAGCGTGTCCGGAGTGTGAGCCGTGAGCAGGTCGCTCATCAGGACGATTGTGCCGGGGTCGGATTTGGAGATCTTCTTGCCTTCCTTGGTCAAGAGGCCGTTGTGCAGCCAGTACTTGGCGAACGGCACGCCGGTGTAGCACTCGGACTGAACCAGCTCGTTCTCATGGTGGGGAAAGACAAGATCCAGACCGCCGCCGTGGATGTCGAAGTGGGACCCCAGGTACTTCATGCTCATGGCTGAGCACTCGATGTGCCAGCCGGGCCGGCCCGGCCCCCAGGGGCTCTCCCACGAGGGCTCGCCGGGCTTGGAGCTCTTCCAGAGGGCGAAATCGCCCGGGTTTCGTTTCAGGGAGGAGGGCTCGATCCGGGCGCCTGCCATCAGCTCCTCGGGATCGCGGTGGCTGAGCTTGCCGTAGCTGGCGGCGCGGGTCACGTCGAAGTAGACGTCGCCCCCGGACGCATAGGCAAACTCCTTCTCGATCAGCCCCTGATTGATCGCGATGATCTCGGCAATGTGCTCGGTGGCGCGGGGCATCCGGTCGATGCCGTCAACCCCCAGCGCCTCGAGGCACTCGAGATAGTCCCGGGTCACCTCTTCGGCCAGATCCTTGACCGTCGTCCCGTCTTTCTGGGCCTGAACGATCAGCTTGTCGTCCACGTCGGTGATGTTGACGATCCATGTGACCTGGTAGCCGAGATAGACGAGATAGCGCTTGATCGCATCAAAGATGACCGGACCGACCATGTGGCCGATGTGGCTCTTCGAGTAGACCGTGGGTCCGCAGACGTACATTCCGACCTTGCCGGGAGAGACCGTCTGAAATGGCTCCTTGGTCTGACTCAGCGTGTTATAGACTCGGAGAGGCATGGATCTTGATCACTATCTCTGAAGCGTGTGTGAATCTGGCCGGCGAAACGTCCCATGTTCCACCAGCCCTTGGTGAGCCTCACACTCGCTCGTGGGCGTTCATCGATCACAAGTGAAGAGGCTCCCGGGGATATCAAGGTTCATTTCATGGTCAGGCTTTCGGGCTCCCCGGATTCGCGTCCAAGAGGACCACGGCATGGCAGGCGATTGCTTCGCTCCGGCCGATGGGGCCTACGTGCTCCCCGGTCTTGGCCTTGACGTTGACTGCGGGCTCGGGAAGCCGGAGCAGGCGGGCCAGGTTGGCCCTGATCGTCAGCTTGTGGGGGCCCAGCTTCGGTTCCTGAGCGTGAATGATCACGTCGCAATTGACGGGATGCCAGCCGGCCCGTAGGACATGGTCAACGACCTCGGCCAGTAGCCTTGTGCTATCCAGCCCGCTCCACTTCGGGTCGGTGTCCGAGTAGTGCTCGCCGATATCTCCCAGACCGGCTGCGCCGAGCAGGGCATCGGCCACGGCGTGGCAGACGACGTCGGCATCGGAGTGTCCCGCCAGGCCCCGGGAATGGTCAATTCGCAGGCCCCCCAGGACCAGCGGCCGTTCCTCCACCAGGCGATGCGTATCGTGCCCGATTCCCACTCTCAACTCGCGACTCTCCCGCTCCGATCGCTCCGGCCGGAGTTCCAACAGCCTCCAGGACACCGTCCTTCCCGCGAGGCAAGCGGGCAGGACCCGTCGGAAGGGCACGACGCTACAGCTTGTTCCACCGAAGCTCGTCCCGCTCGAAGGGATGTCTCCTCCCACGAGTGGTACAGCCCGTACCAACCGAGTGGAAATGGTAGCGAGTCCGCCGGTTTCTGCCTATCCCTCGACGCCATTCTCGCCGGCTGTTCCCTTTTTTCCTGCGCGACTCGGAAAATGGGAAGAATTGTTTCAAGAACTGGTCAGTTATACAGAACTCCAGACATGCAATCTACTTCGAACTTGGTGACGCAACCCACTTCAGCTTCTTGCGTTATGAAAATTCCTCGAAAGACACGTTGTTCTTGGCACTGCTCGTGCATACTTATTTTTCAAGTTTCGCGGCCCGAGCAGTAGTGTCCCCAAGAAACGGAATTTGAAGCGTTGATGCGGGGACTGCGAGGGATACGCAGGTGTGGACAAGACGACCCGACCAAGACCAAGGAGGATGAGATGCTGGTTCTGAGCCGCAAGGTGAACGAGAAGATCGTGATCGACGGCGGTATTGTTGTCACGGTGGTGAAGATCGAGGGAGGTCAGGTTCGACTGGGCATCGAGGCTCCCAAGCAGATCAAGGTCTTCCGCGAGGAGGTTCTGGAGAGCTCGGGTCGCGAGGCCGCCAGGGAGCGTCTGGTCCCGGCTGGAGTCTGATCGGGACATCCGGCCACATTGCAGCCCCGTTCCTCGCGGCAACCTTCCGGCCAGTCCAGGTTGCCGGTCGGCAAGAAAGGATGCCAGAGTCTTTACCCATTTGTCTTCTCGACCTTATGAGCAACGAGCAAGAGCCTCGCTCGAGAGACGTATGCCCACCAACAACAGGAGACACAGGTTCGAGCGAATGAACCCGGCGCCGTCTCCGTGTTGACCAGGAACGTTCTTCTTGGGCGTGAGATCGCAGCCGTGGTGCACCCCGCCGGGCAGCCCGATGGATATCGTGCTGGAAGAACTCGATCAACCGGGCGTCGGGATAATGCTTGTGCAGGCACGTCGCCATCTCGGGGCCGAGTGCTTGCGCCATCGCCATCGTTCCCACGGTATCCATGTTCGAGGCGACGATGGGGATTCCCTTCCAGGTCGCCTCGCTATTCAGGAACCGGTATTCCCGCTGGAGGACGATGCTCGCCCGGCTGGGTGCTTCGGATCGCTTGGGACGGATCAGCACGTCGTCAAAGTCGAGCTTGGGATCGTTGTCGATGCGCATGACCTGCCAGCTCCCGTACGGCTGATGGGATCAAATGGCCCCGGCGTCCATTCTAGCAGTCAACATGCCGCTCTTGGTCTGCCCCGTGCCCGCGATTCGAGAGAGTTCGCCCATGGTCGGCGAGTTCCACACCGGACAAGCACCCCGAATCGGGACCGTCCTCCGCCACATCATCCTTCCACTGCGGTTCGAGCAGCCTGCGAAAAATGGGTTCGTTCGATCTCCCGTCACGGCTACTGAACGATCGCAAACACTTTTCCTGAAGCAAGTTGCGACGTTGACAATTGGCTTCGTTCGTCGCGATTTCATGATCTCGTTCCTGTGCCCTCAGTCGCTCTCGCCGGGACCCTACCGGGATCCCGGTCCTGAACCACGAACTCACGAGGTGGGCTGCTCCCTTGGTAGCGTTTTTCCGGATTCTCGTTCCCTTCCGTGCCCTCCGTGTGTTCGGTGGTTCCTGTCATCATCACACCGAATTGTCAAAGAACGACTGCCCAAACCCCATCTTCCTGATTATGCGCCATGCCCGCCCCGATGCTTCGAAATTCCGGGAAAAGGGCACCACTGCGGCCGTCGCCTCTGTAACTGCCCCCCGTCATTCCCCGCCCCAGACCCTCCGTTCTGGCCGACCTGCCGCGGCTTTCGTAAGTTGGAGCCAGGGCTGGTTCGCAGCCAATTCTGCCAGAAGAGGGGACGACGATGAAGAACCTCGAGCTCACGACCGCCCAGGAGCAATGCCTCCGAAACCAGGTGATCTCCTCCGACCAGCCCGGTACGGTGCTACGCGACTTCGACGCGCTCCTCGATTACGTGGGGCCTGAAGGGGTCGAGGCGCAGGGGAAATACAACCTGCTCCCCATGAAGTTGATCGGCGAGCTGGACCGACGCTTGAGCCGCCCCCTTCACCTGGATCTGAAGCGACCTCAAATCCGCTCGCACCCCTACCTGCAGGGGCTGAACCTGCTCCTCCGAGCTTCCGGCCTCACCCGCATCGATGGGACAGGCGCCAGGGCCCGCCTGGTCGTGGACCCGGAGATGATGGTGCAGTGGGAGCAGCTCAACCCGACGGAGCAGTACTTCAACCTGCTGGAAGCCTGGCTCCGTTTCGGCCGCGCGGAGATGGTCGGCGAGAACGAGCGGAATCTGGGAGGGCTTCTTCCCATGTGTTTGCAGGCCTGGCAGCCCCTCCCGGAGAAAGGCCGCCGGTTCGACCTCAAGAAGCCCCAGCACATCTACATTTCCGGCATCTGCCGGGAGCTCTATCTTCTGGCCCTGATGGACCTGTTCGGGCTCGTGGAGGTCGAACATCCGCCCCGGCCGGTCTCTCCCTGGGCCCCGGCCGCCGTCAGGCACGTGCCCTTCGGCGATGCCATCTTCACTCTCCTCGCCAACCGGTTGGATCTCATCTGGGGAGAGGCCCTCGAGCCGAGGACGCAGGAGAGGACGAGGACGAGGAGGACGAGGACGAGGAGGGAGTCGGAGCTGCCTCAGTTCGGGGCCTGGCAGCCGCTCTTCCAGCCGTATTTCCCTTCGTGGCAGGAGAACCTGGTGCTTCCGGAGCGGGAGCCTCGTGAGGGCACGTTCGTCTTCCGCGTGTCACTGGGCAAGATCTGGCGACTGATCGCCATGCCGGCGGATGCGACCCTGGACGACCTGGTGGACGTGATCCTCCGCTCGGTGAAGTTTGACAACGACCACCTCCACGAGTTCACCTATCGCAACCGCCTGGGTGCGAAGGTCTCGGTTCATCACCCCGAGATGGACGAACCCCCCTACACCGACGAGGTCTTGATCGGAACACTCCCCCTCGAGCCGGGACAAACGATGGAGCTGACCTACGACTTCGGCGACAACTGGCACTTCACCGTCAAGCTCGACCGGATCGAGCCCCCCGCCGCCAAGCTCAAAGCCCCCCGCATCCTGGAGAGCCACGGCAAAGCGCCGGAGCAGTATGGCGGACTGGGACGAGTGACCCGATCCGAGCCGTGCGGACCGACCGAACCAGACTATCGCCCTGGGCGACACTGGCCCGAGAGAATCAACACCGATCGCTGTCGCCTTGGTGGCCGCGCAGTCAGATCCAGTTTTCGGTTTCACGAAGCGATGAAAGGATGGATCAGAGACGGTCGAGAAACCAAAAACAAAGTCTGACACCATAGGAACTCTCGACACCAGAGGAACTCGCAACGCCATGACATTCTAATATCGAGCCTGAACCTGCGAATAGCAATCCAACACTGTAAGCCACTTTGGTTCGTCGCAGGAGTAGAAAACACGATGGTCACAGTAGAAGAGACGTCGAATGCTGAGAAGCCGACCAGCGGGCGGCGAGTGCACCGGTCGACATACGGGCAGCCCGCAACCATCGCGAGAAGGCGTGCTTCGCCCTGTTCGTCTTCTTCCTGCTGTTCCGCCTGCCCCTCTTTATGGCCTATGCGGGCGTCCTCACTTGTCGCACGATGCTTGCGGCTCCCAACCAGGACACTCAGAATTGGCGAACGCGACGGCCGTGGTCGTGGCTCTGCTCTCGCCAGGTCTGGCTTTCGCCTATGCAGGCGTTCTCAACCCCACCGAGGCGGATCGCGATCGTGTTCTTTTCGCTGGAAGCGATTCTGCCATGGGGCGATCTATACTCCTGATCGCAGCCGTGCATGAAATACTCGGCCCTTCATTTGGCGAATAGGGAACCATTCGGTCGCCATGTTCTCCGCTGCAACGGCGGGGGCCCTCGCAACTATGGCCTCGGTCCTGTTCCCACACTTGCTATCCTGAACTTAGGTTATGGGCTTGCCAGCCTCAACCGGGTTCTGAGCCACCGATAGGCTCGGCGTCCCGAGCTGGATCGGGAATCGTTTAGGATGGTCATCGAGCAACCCAACGTGTCCTGCCTACGTGCGCGATCAGCCCGGCCGACTCCTGGGGTTGTCTAGGTAAATTGTCTTCCACGCGATGCATTGCCCTCGTACGGTGTGGCCGCGGCAAACCGCCGATGATGGCACTTGGAACTATAGGGGGACACAGGGAACTATAGGGGGACATAGCGCTTTTCGATGGGCTACAATCCGAAAAAATGTATGTCCCCCTATGCCTGCCCCAATCCACTATGTCCCCTATGCCTGCCCCATCCGGTATCTTCGTCGTTCGCCTTGCCTTGACCTGACCCTGTCCTCATAATGTAACTCTTTCGGATCTCCAGTCACAGTTCGGACCTTGTTCCGAAGTGTCGAACAAACAGCGGGATAGGGATCGAACCATGAAGGCCAAGACGCGACATCGCAAGAGCTACAAGTGGCGGAAGCGAGCGGATAGCTCGCCCATTGCCAAGGGACGCCGCCCGAAGATCCGGGGCACGCGCAATCCCAGGAAACACAAACACGTTGGCGGCAAAGGTTTGTGAGCTAAGAGCTTGACCGCAACATCGCGCTGGAGCTCGCGATCGCGGGCCAGCCAGACCTGGCCGATACCCCCCTTGGCATGCGGATGAATCAGCTTGAACCGCTGGTCCTGCGTGAAGCTGGGGAGCTCCGAGCGTAACGCGAAACCGGCCCCATCCCCCCGCGTACCTGCGAGAGTCGCAGCCAGACTCGTGGCCAGAGTCGCCCCCAGCGTGCTCCCCGGCGAGGTGTTCTCCAGCTCCGTCAACATGTCCTGGGTGAGGGCCTGGGCATTCCAGGCATCCAGACTCGCACCCAGGTCGCTGTTGTTCTGGCGGAGATGAGCGGAAACCAGGCAGTTCAACGCCTTCACCCGGTTCTCGTCCAGGTTGCCCCGCTCCTTGAGCAACTCGCCCAGCGGTCGCTCCGGGCACTCCGCCCACGCCAGCAACGCCGAGCGTAGGTCTTCCCGTGGAACCGCGCCGGTGATCATGGCGAGAACGGCAAGGAGAAGGTCTTGGTTGATATCGGCCACCTGGAACTCCTTCATCCGTCGCATCGCACTGCCCACTGGACGGTGCATCCCACCATTCTCTTCGTAGACCCTGACGAACGATCGACCGCGGCCGTTCCTCTCGAGCGTCGAGAATGAGCCATAACCTTCACATTAGTATCATCTTAGGTTTCGCCACGAGGGCCCGATCCTGGGATCGTTCCAGCCTGCTTGGTAGGGAAACCCACCCGATGCAACGAGTCAAACCCCCACGACCATCCCCCCACCAAGAACATATGCAGGCGCGGTGATCGGTGGTTCGGGAAGTCCCTGGGTCCGCGATCCAATCCATGCGTGCTGGTGCTGCCTTTTGCCCCGACACCAAGTTTTCGCAATTATTTTTGTAAAAAAGGCGAAAATGGAGGGCTGACTGATGGACGGTCAAGGAAGGCCCTCTTACAATGATAACGAACTAGGGCAGCCGCGTGTCATGCCCGGGCTTTTTGTGGCTTGTCATGCGAGTGCCGGAACGTCGCGGAGGCCGGGGGGAAATGTCGGAATCATCGGATCGCGAGCTCCTGGACTTGATCCGCCGCCGGGGTCCGCTGACGGTCGCCGAGATGTCTGCTCTGCTGGGTGTGACCGGTACGGCGGTGCGAAACCGGCTGGCGCGGCTTCTGGCGACGGGATTGGTGGAGCGGAAGGCCGAGCATGTGGGACGAGGTCGTCCGAGGCATCGATACCAGGCGAGCGTGGAGGCCCACAAACGCCTGGGACAGAACTATGCCGACCTGGCCGTGGCGCTCTGGAAAGAGATGATGAGCAGCGTGGCGGATCGAAAGCTGCGCCGGTTGCTCTTCACGCGGATCACCGATCGCCTCGCGGAGGTTTACCGCACTCGGGTGACCGGCGACGAGTGGGAGGGGCGGCTGGTACAGCTCATCCATGTCCTGCACGATCATGGGGTTGAAGCGGAGGTTGCGCGGGACGACGCCGGGCTGGCGTTGATTCTCCGTCAGCACTCATGCCCTTACTACGAGCTCGCCGAGGCCGATCGAGCCATCTGTGCCCTGGAGCGGAAGATGTTCGAGAAGGTGCTTGGCCGTGGTCTGCGGCTCAGCCAGTGCCGCCTGGATGGAGATCGCTCCTGCGACTTCCAGGCCAAGCCGGTGCCTCTGATCATCCCTGGCCCGGTTGCGCGGGCTAGCCTTGTTGCCCGGACCGGGGCAGGCGCGGATCTTCTGTGACGACTGCCGGCTGTTTGACGAGGACGTGGAACTGAAGAGGACAGACGACTGATGACCAAGGAACTTCGCATCGAGAACTTGCGCGTGGGCATCGAGGGCAAGGAGATCCTCCGCGGGGTGAATCTCACGATCCGCCAGGGAGAGGTTCATGCGCTGATGGGCCCCAACGGCTCTGGCAAGAGCACCCTGAGCTACGCCTTGATGGGTCATCCGAACTACGAGGTGATCGGCGGCTCGGTCACGATTGACGGCGTGGACATCCTGGCTCTGGAACCGGACGAGCGGGCCAAGGCCGGGCTCTTCCTGGCGTTCCAGTATCCGACCTCGATCCCTGGCGTGACCGTTGCCAACTTCCTCCGCCACGCCGTGACGAACGTTCGCAACCCCGCCCGCAAGGAAGGTGAAGACCTGATCCCGATGCGCGACTTCCGCAAGGAACTGCGGGAGCAGATGGATGAGCTGGGCATGGACCACGAGTTCGCGCGCCGCTACCTCAATGAAGGCTTTTCCGGCGGCGAGAAGAAGCGTGCCGAGATCCTTCAGCTCGCGATGCTCCGTCCGGCGTTCGCCATCCTCGACGAGACCGACAGCGGGCTGGACATCGACGCGGTTCGCATCGTTTCCGAGGGGGTCAACAAGCTCGCCGCCAAGCATGCGACGGGCATCCTCGTGATCACCCATTACGAGCGGATCCTCACGTACATCAAGCCCCAGTTCGTGCACGTCCTCTTCGGCGGCCAGATCGTCGAGAACGGCGGTCCCGAACTGGTCAAGCAGCTCGAGAAAGAGGGCTATGACTGGGTGCGCGAGAAGTACCCGGACGCAGCCCGGAACGAGGAGGCCCTGGAGGAGGCGGCCAAGCAACTCCAGACCACGGGCCAGGGCGCCTTCTGACAAGCACAACCTGGCGCCGCCAGGCATTATCCCGGACCAATCGCCGAATTCATCCCGAACATGAAGGATCACGCACGATGGCAACCGATCTGAACCTTCAAGTGGCCGGCATCAAAGACGATTACAAGTACGGTTTTCGCGACTCGGTCGATCATTACGCCTTCAACAGCGGCAAGGGCCTTTCGCGCGAGATTGTCAACCAGATCTCCGAGATGAAGAGCGAGCCCGACTGGATGCGCGAGTTCCGGCTCAAGGCGCTCGACGTCTTCGGCCAGAAGCCCATGCCGAACTGGGGTGGAGACCTCAGCGAGCTGAATTTCAACGACATCCGGTATTTCGTGAAGGCGACCGACCGCCAGGGCAAGACCTGGGACGACGTGCCGACCGAGATCAAGAACACCTTCGACAAGCTGGGCATCCCCGAGGCCGAGCGCAAGTTCCTGGCGGGCGTGGGGGCCCAGTACGAATCGGAAGTCGTCTATCACAGCCTGCGGGAGGACCTCCAGAAGAAGGGGGTCATCTTCGTGGACACCGACACGGCGCTCCGCGAGTATCCCGATCTGGTCAAGCAGTACCTGGGCACGATCATCCCGATCCAGGACAACAAGTTCGCCGCCCTCAACTCGGCGGTCTGGAGCGGCGGATCGTTCGTTTACGTGCCGGCCGGAGTCAAGGTGGACATCCCGCTCCAGGCCTACTTCCGGATCAACGCCGAGAACATGGGGCAGTTCGAGCGAACCCTGATCGTCGTCGAGGAAGGGGCCCAGGTTCACTACGTGGAGGGCTGCACGGCCCCCATGTACTCGACCGAGAGCCTGCACTCCGCGGTGGTCGAGATCATCGTCAAGAAGGGAGCGCGGTGCCGCTACACGACCATCCAGAACTGGGCCAACAACATCTACAACCTCGTGACCAAGCGCGCGGTCGCCTACGAGGACGCCGTGATGGAATGGGTCGACGGCAATCTCGGTAGCAAGCTGACGATGAAGTACCCCGCCGTCTACATGCTGGGCAAGGGAGCGCGGGGGGAGATCCTGTCGATCGCCTTCGCCGGCAAGGGGCAGCACCAGGACGCCGGCGGCAAGGTCGTTCACGGCGGCCCCTTACACCAGCTCGCGGATCATCTCCAAGAGCATCAGCAAGAACGGCGGCAGGGCCAGCTACCGCGGCCTGCTCAAGGTCGCCGACGGCGCCAAGGGCTCCAGGTCGAAGGTCGTCTGCGACGCCCTGATCCTGGACGAGGCGAGCCGCTCCGACACGTATCCCTACATCGAGATCGACGAGGACGACGTCAAGGTCGGCCACGAGGCCAGCGTCTCCAAGATCGGCGAGGAGCAGCTCTTCTACCTGAGGAGCCGCGGCCTCTCCGAGGCCGAGGCGTCGACCCTCATCGTCAGCGGCTTCATCGAGCCCCTGGTCAAGGAGCTGCCGATGGAGTACGCCGTCGAGATGAACAAGCTGATCCAGCTTCAGATGGAAGGGTCGGTGGGCTAAAGCCCCCGGAGAGCCGATGGCAACGGGTCGTGGGCCGTCCGCGACGAGTGAGACCATCGATCGCAAGACCGTTGATTTCATCCTCGATCATGACCTTCGCGAACCGAATCGCGGCGAGGGCGGATCGAGGATTGATTTTGTCCTTGGTCTGGATTTTGGCAGGCAGCGAAACACGATGATCAGTACCTCCAACGAACGCGACTACCGCCGGCGGCTTCACCGAAGACGCCTTCGAGGCATTCCTCAGGCACCGTGACGAGCCCTCCTGGCTGATCGACCGCCGCCGCGAGGCCTTCGCCCGGTTTCAAGCCTTCGCCTGGCCGAGCGCCCGCGACGAGGAGTGGCGGCGCACCGACATCCGGGCTTTCAAGCTGGACAGCTTCTCTCCTCCTGGCCCCGAGCAGCCGGCCGCCGAGGTCCGTGGCGCCCTGGATGGGCTCTGGGACAATCTGAGCTCGCACTATGCAACCGGGATCGAGCACGTCAACGGCCTGGCCGTCCGGCACGCCGACCCGGATCGCCTGGGCGGGGCGGTCTTCCTCGACCTGAACCAGGCTCTCAAGGACCATCCCGAGCTGGTTCGCCGCTCCCTGATGACCGAGGCCGTGACCCCGTCGGACGACATTTTCGCCGCCCTTCACGCCGCGTTCTGGACCGGCGGTACGTTGCTTTACGTTCCCAGGGGCGTTAAGGTCGAGGCGCCATTGTTCAGCCTGGTGGGATTGGCCCACGAGGGTCGTGTCGATTTCAGCCATACGCTGGTCGTGCTCGAGCAAGATGCCGAGGCAACGCTCGTCCGCGAGACAGCCTCCAGCGCACGCGGCGAGGCTCCCGGGCTTCACGTCGGGGCCCTCGAGGTCTTGCAGGGCCAGGGCTCCCGGTTCCGGCTGGTGAACATCCAGAACTGGGATTCCTCGACCTGGCACTTCAGCCGCGAGCGGGCCCTCGTCGGCCGCGATGCGGCGATCCAGTGGACCGTCGGCGGTCTGGGCTCACGGCTGGCAAAGGTCAACCAGGAGGTCGCACTCACCGGCCAGGGGGCCAGCGCCCAGGTCAACGGTGTGATGTTCACCACGGGACGCCAGCATCTGGCCTACTTCACTCGTCAGGACCACAAGGCCCCTCATACGACCAGCGACCTGCTCTACAAGGGAGGCCTGAAGGGCCGCTCTCGCATTGTCTGGAAGGGGATGATCCGGGTCGAAAAAGATGCCCAGCGAACCGATGCCTATCAGAAGAATGACAACCTGCTGCTGTCGGACGCTTCCCGAGGCGATTCGATTCCGGGACTGGAAATCGAGGCCAACGACGTCCGTTGTACCCACGGCGCCACCGCCGGCCGGGTCGACGAGGAGATGATCTTCTATTCCCAGGCCCGCGCCATCCCCCGCGAAACGGCGATTCGCCTGATCGTGGAGGGTTTCTTCGCGAACGTCTACGACAGGATCACCCTCGAGCCGGTTCAAGACACGCTCCGGCAGGCCGTGGCGGCGAAACTCGGGAACGCGGAATGATCGAGCCCATGGGAAATGAGAATCGACACCAGCCCGAGGAGATGCGCGAGGCCTGCCCAGGACCTGAGAGACGGCACGAAGGTTTTCGCCCGGCGAGTCATCCGGCCGGAGAAGAGCTTTGCAGTGACCCCGACGGCCGGCGCCCTTGGCCGTAGCATTCACCAAGGCCACGCGGCATTGAGCTCTTGTCTCTGCTTGTCCGCATTCCGTATTCTGCTTCCGCAGAGGAGTTTGCCATGGGAGAACCCTACGCCCACCCCGAAGCCCTGGTCTCGGCCGACTGGGTCCAGGATCACCTGAAGGACCCCAAGGTCCGCATCGTGGAGAGCGACGAGGATCTGCTGCTCTACGACCTGGGGCATGTCCCCGGAGCCGTGCGCATCGACTGGCAGGGAGACCTGCAGGACCAGATCATCCGCGACTACATCAACGCCGGAGAAGTTCGCCGAGCTCTGTTCCCGAAATGGGATCGCCCCGGATACGACCGTGGTCTTCTACGGGGACAAGTCGAACTGGTGGGCCTGCTACGCGTTCTGGGCGTTCACGCTTTTCGGACACAAGAACTGCAAGGTCATGAACGGGGGCCGCAAGCTCTGGATCGACCAGGGCCGGCCGGTGTCCACGGAGGTCCCCCGCTATCCGGCCACGAAGTACGCGGTGGCCGGCGGAAACGAGGCTGGAATCCGGGCGTTTCGAGACGACGTCCTGGCTCACATGAAGGCCGGGAAACCGCTGATCGACGTCCGCAGCCCCAAGGAATTCACGGGTGAGCTGCTCCACATGGAGGAGTATCCCCAGGAGGGCTCGCTCCGCGGCGGCCACATTCCCGGGGCCAAGAACGTCCCCTGGTCGCGAGCCGTCAACGAAGATGGCACGTTCAAGTCCACCGAGGAGCTCAGGACGCTTTACCAGGAGGAGCTCGGGCTGAAGCCCGGCGATGACGTCGTGGCCTACTGCCGGATCGGTGAGCGGTCGAGCCTGACCTGGTTTGTCCTGACCTACCTGCTCGGGTTCTCGAGGGTTCGGAACTACGACGGGTCGTGGACCGAATGGGGCAACCTGGTTCGCGTGCCGATCGCCAAGGGGGCCTGAGCGATTCCCTTCACCGAGGATCAGATGCCCTGCTTCCTCCGCTTTCTGGTCTTGCCGCCGCCACGAATCTCGCCCGCGAATTTTCCGCGGGCCTGGGCCGCTCGGGAAGGACCGGAGCTTCGGACAGGGCATCGTGTTGAGTCTGAGGGTGACATGCCTGCCGCACTGGACGCGATCGTCGCCGAGCTGAGCGAATCCGATCGCCAGGAACGGATCGATCTGCTGATCGATTTCGCCAAGAACTTGCCACCCCTGCCCGAGCATCTGGCCGCCCTCAAGGACGCCTCTCACCGGGTCGAGGAGTGCCAGTCTCCGGTCTACCTCTTCGTCGAGATGGTGGGGCCTCGCGTGGCGCTCTATGCCGACGCCCCGATCGAGGCGCCCACGGTCCGGGGGTTCGTCTCCCTGTTGCTCGAGGGGCTCAACGGTGCCACGGTGGACGAGGTGCTCAAGGTTCCCGGCGATCTGGTCGAGCGGTGTGCCCTTCAAGAGGTGCTGGGCATGCTCCGCGTTCGAGGTCTCAGCGGCGTGCTGCGGCGGATCAAGAGCGAGGTCACCCGGGCCGCCATGAGGCAGGCGAGGGCCGCGCCGCGCCGGCCGCCTCGCAATCCCTGACCCTCGTGCATCCGGGCGAACGACTCGAAATGACCTGAGAGCCGGGCCAGCGCCCGGCTCGAGAGCCGAGGATTGATGATCGATGGCACAGGCACTCAAGGTGGCGAACTGCGGGGAGCTTCCTCCGGGCGGCAAGATTCTGCTTGAGGTCGATGGCCGGGCCATCGCTCTTTTCAATGTGGACGGCACCTTCTACGCGATCGACGACGTCTGCACTCATGACGGCGGACCACTCGCGGAAGGCGACCTGGATGGCTGCGCGATCCAGTGCCCCCGCCACGGGGCCCGTTTCGACGTCCGGACCGGCAAGCCGCTCTGCATGCCGGCCGTCGAGCCCGTCGCCACGCATCAGGTTGAGGTCCGAGGCGACGAGGTTTTCGTCGTCGTCCAGGACTGAACCATGCTCTGCCGTCCCCATCCGGTTCTGCCCCGCGCCTTGCGACCCCACGTTCATCAGGAGACCCGATGATGATCGACCAGGAGACGCTTGTTTCCGCCTTGCGCACGGTCAAGGATCCGGAACTCAATGTCAACGTGATCGACCTCGGTCTGGTCTACTCGATCCAGTCCCACGACGACGAGGTCGATGTCGAGATGACCCTGACTTCGCCGGCCTGCCCGGCAGGCCCGGAGATCCTCCGCAATGCCGTATCCGCCCTGGAGAACCTCGAAGGCGTAAGCAAGGCGAACGTCCGGCTGGTCATGTCTCCTCCCTGGTCTCCCGACCGCATGACCGACGCGGCACGGGATGAACTGGGCTTTTTCTGAAGCAACCAGCGGCCCCGCGTCTCTCCACCTGGATCATGCCGTCATCATCCCCAAGGTGATAGCACGCCTTCACACCGGGTTGTCAATTCCTGACCGGGCCGGACGGGTTGCGGGACTTTTCGTGCGCGGCCTTGCTTTTGAAGGTTCGCGTCGTTTTAATAACAATGACTGTTGGTCCCCTGCTCTCATTCATGATTCTGTTGTTCAAACTCGACGTCGAGTGTGTTGTGTTTTGGAACATCTAATACCACACGTGACTCGCCCGGAAATCTATGCTAAGTTGAACCAGCGCCGGCCCGAAGTGCAGGGGGAACAACGAGCCAAAGAAAACCTCGGATAGAGGGCCGTTGCGTGTGGGCCCTGTTTCCCCATAACTTGCGGCTGATTCGTTCCGAGGCATGAGGCGGTGTGCATTTCGCCGATACCGGGAGGTTCCCGCTTGCGGGATCGAGCGCCGTGGCTCGCAAAAAGACCCCAAAAGTTCGCGTCAACGTCAAGGCATCCTTATCGCGCCGTTTGAGGGAGATTCGCCAGGAGCTCTTTGGTGATCATGGCGGACCCGAGCTGGCTCGCCGTCTCAATCTTCCCGCGCGAACCTGGTACAACTACGAGACCGGCGTGACGGTGCCGGCTGAGGTACTGCTCAGCTTCATCGAGCAAACGGGTGCGAACCCGATGTATCTGATCTCCGGCGAGGGCCCGCGCTATCGCCGGCCCAATGACGAGCGGCTGCTCTCGGAGCTGACCCCCGTCGAGCTGATCCGCCGCGGGCTGGAGAAGCTGGAACGATCGTCCAGCGAAGCGGTTGTCGTGGCCCCCGAGAATCTCCCTTCCGAGGTGGCCTCGGATTTCGCGGCGGTCAGCCTCTATCCCCTGGCGCGAGATCGGCAAGGCCGTGCTCGACCCTTCGGAGGTCGAGGGCCACATCATGGCCTACCGCCAGTGGCTTCCGAATCCCTCGAACACCATCGGCGTTCGCATGACCGACGACGCCATGCATCCGATCTTGCCCGCGGGCTCGATCGTGGCCATCGACCGCTCGATGACCAACCCGATTCAGCTCCATGGTCGCATCGTGGCTGCCTGTCCCGAGGGAAGGCCGATGATTCGCTGGCTCGAGGTCAGCGGCCGTCACGTGATTCTCCGACCCAACCTCCAGGGCCGCGAGTTTCCCCTGGTGCCGGTCGAGATCGACGACGAGAGCTCATCGTGCATCATCGGGCAGGTCGTCTGGTCCTGGAGCCGCTTCAGCGACGGCTTATCGACGACGAATCCCTGATCGTTCGATCCGGCAGGCCGCAACCTCCAGGGCGCCGACGGCCGATGCCGCATCGGCCAGACTGTCATCCAGTGGGTTGACCGGACCCCGATGTGAGCGCCCAAGCCAGCGGGCGTAGAGTCGCGCAACGGCTCCCGGCCCCCGACCCAGACCGGCCGCGACGGTGCCAGGATCGGATGTCCGGTCAGGTGCCTGATGTCGTCTGCGACCACGGCCCCCACCCAGAACGAAGCCCGCCGATCCAGGTCCATGGCTCCCTCCAGCGCCGCAATCCTGACGAGGAACCCCGCCCGCTCCAGCCCCTGATCGTTCACGGCCGGGCGCCGGCCTCCGCCGCGTCGAGATCAAGGCTCTCGGGCCACCGCGAAGGAAGGCTGGCTGCGATCAGGGTGTGCCGGGCGATGGCCTGAAGAAACTCGCCGGCCAGACTGGTCTGGCTCCGTGTGATCCGGCCCAGACGGTCGACTTCGACGAGCTTGGTATGGGAACCCGGCCAGACGAACGCTCGCTCCTGCCGGCCCGCGTCGTGGAGTCCCAGCCGGCTCAACTGGGACAGGGCTCCCAGGGTCTCGCACTCCTCCCCACGCATCACGTCGGCGCGCATCCAGCCATCGGGGCCGGCCTCGGCGGGCGTTCGAATTCCGGGCACGAAGTGAATCGGCCACGCCCCGATCTCCGGAATCGTCCGCACCACCACCGCGTCGGCCAGTTCGCTCAGGCCCGCCGGCGCCATTGCATGGGGCACAGCCACCAGACCCACCTCCGACGTCAGCATTCCGGCCGCGACGATCAGATCGGCATCGACCGAAGAGTCCCCGGCGCCGGACACCTCGACGATCGTTTCCCGCACCGCATCGAACAGCGTTCCGGCTGAAGCGCGATCGCTCAGAACCGTATCGCGGACCCCGACCTCGCGTCGCGCTGTCGCCACGATTTGACCGTCCTGAACGAGCCGAGCCCTCGTATTCGTGGTCCCGCCGTCGAGGGCGATCGCCCGCCGCCAGGGCCATGCTCCGATCGGTCCGTCATGAGACTCACCCATGTTTCTCGCTTTTTTCTTGCCTTCGCTTCCGGGCGGAGCGATCTTGAGCGAAGTGGGGTCGCGTCGATCCGCCAGGATGGCCATCTCCGGTGAGCCGGGACCACCGCGATCCGGCAACCGACGGTTGTTCTCACTCTCTTTAACCCAGGTTAAACCATTTCTCATGCCGCCTCCACGCGTTTCGGCGTTCAAGCCGGACCAGGTCTGGCAGCAGGCGCGCGAGCCGATGTTCTGGCTCGACGCGGGGCTCCGCGTGAGCTGGGTGAACCGAGCCTGGGAAGAGCTGACGGGTCAGCCGGCCGAGTCGGTCATGGGGCTGGCCTGTGCGTCGTACGGTCCGAGCGTGGCAGGAGAGCCGGCCGACATCGCCGCAACCCTGCTCCCTCCACCGGAGGCGGTCGCCGGCCAGCCCGCCGGCACGCTGACCCTCTTCCTGCATGCCGGCGGTGCACGGCTCTGGCGGCGGATCGAGTTCTGGCCGTTCCGCGACCAGGGGGGGGCTCTGCTGGCGATACTCGGCCAGGTGCGTGACACCAGCGCCCCGCCCAGCGTGCCCGATTCGCCGGCCCACCAGCTCCGCGTGAGCCTCATGGAGTTGCGGGACCGGCTGCATCGGTCCTTCGGCTTCGAGTCGCTGATCGGCACCGGCCCGGCGCACCAGCGGCTGCTGGAACAGGTGCGGCTCGCAGGCGCGAGCACGGCCCCCGTGCTCATCCTGGGCGAGCCGGGAACCGGCAAGCGGCTGGTGGCACGTGCCATTCACCAGGCAGGCAGCCAGCGGAATCAGCCGTTCGTGCCGCTGGACTGCGAGGCCCTTCCCGCCGAGGTTCTCGAGCGGGAGCTGTTCGCCCCTTCTCTCCCGATCGGGCCCACCGACGACTCACAACCGGCCGGCCCGGCTTCCTCCCGGTCCCGCCTCACGCTGGCTGACGGCACGAGCCTGGTGATCGGCGACATCCTGGCCTTGCCGCGCGATCTCCAGGCCAGGCTCGCCGAATCGCTCGACGGCCGCGTTCGCGTGATCGCCACGACCACGGGCGATCCCGAGGCCGCAGTCAAGAGCGAGCGGCTCCGGCCCGAGCTCTACTACAAGCTGACCGTTCTGGTCCTCCCTCTGCTTCCCCTGCGCGAGCGCAGAGAAGACCTGCTGCTCCTGGCCCAGCACCTGCTGGAACGCGCCAATCAGCGGACCGGCTCGCGGTGCGGAGGATTCTCGCCGCAGGCCGTTGCAGCGATTCAAGCCTACGACTGGCCCGGCAACATCGGCGAGCTGGCCCGCGTGATCGACGCGGCTCACGGTCAGGTTCACGCTCGTTCACAGGCAGAGAATGGGATCCCATGGATCGACGTCGGCGATCTGCCGGCATCGATTCGCGGCCACCTCGGAGCCGCGTATCTGCCACCCTCCGCCGCGCAACCCGTCAAGCCTCTCGACGAGCTTCTCACCGAGATCGAGCGCCGGCTGATCGAGACGGCCCTGAGCAAGTCCCGTCAGAACAAGTCGCGCGCCGCCGAGCTCCTGGGCATCTCCCGCCCCCGCCTCTACCGCCGGATCAAGGAGCTCAACCTTCCGGACGACAGCGAGGTCGAAAACGGGGTTGTCCCCGCGGGCGTCTCTCCACCCGGGGCCTCATGAGCGATCGAGGCCGTGGAAGGGTGGGTCACCCACGAGCCTTGCTCCCGGGCAGGAGATGTGGGGCCTGCTTGGCCGTGCTGAGCCAAACGGCTCGGGATGGGCGGCTTCCCGCGAGTCGAGGCGGAGGCCGCCTTCCTCAACCGAGGACGGCACTCCTCACACGCGCGATTCCTCCCTGCGTCGCCAGGCCGCACACGACCCTGTGCCGGCCAACTCGCCTTCTCAGACCGGACCGGTTTTGCTAGGTTTCGTCTTGTCTCGGTAGGATGCCTTAATCGCGTTCTGGGGAACCGGCTCGAATCCGGAGCGATTCGCCCGGATTTCGGGCCGTCACAGCCAGGCATGGAGGCGAGGCTCGATCATGCGGATCTTCATCTCGGCCGGCGAGCCCAGCGGCGACTTGCACGGCGCCAACCTGATCCAGGCCCTCCGCGCGAGAGTGCCAGAGGCCGAGTTTGTCGGCTACGGCGGCCCGAAGATGCGCGAGGCCGGCTCGGCGCTGCTCTATCCCCTGGTCAACCTCGCGGTCATGTGGTTCCTCAACGTGTTCCTCAACATCATCACGTTCATCCGCCTGATCCTCCGGGCCGATCGCTACTTCCGTGATGAGAAACCCGACGCGGTGATCCTCATCGATTACCCGGGCCTTCACTGGTGGATCGCCAGGCGCGCCAGGGCGCGGGGGGTCCCGGTCTTCTACTACGTCCCGCCCCAGCTCTGGGCCTGGGCCGGCTGGCGCGTGAAGAAGGTCAAGCGGTTCGTGGACCTCGTCCTCTGCAGCCTGCCGTTCGAACCCGACTGGTACCGGGCGCGCGGCGTCTCCCAGGTGGATTACGTTGGCCATCCTTACTTCGACGAGCTCAATGAGCGTGAGCTCGACGAGGAGTTCTTGTCCCAGGTGAAGGCTGGCGAGCACGAGGGCCCGCTGCTGGCAATCTTGCCCGGCTCGAGGACCCAGGAGCTGAAGCGCAACCTGCCGGTCATGATCCGGGCCGCTCTGAAGCTCGCGCGACAGCGTCCGGCGACGCGGTTCGCCGTGGCCTGCCTGCACGAGCGCCACAGGACGCTCGCCGAGCAGATCATCAAGGGGAACGCCCGCGGAGAGGACGGCCAGCGAGAGCTCGAGATCCAGGTTTACTCCGCGTGCACGCCGGAGCTGATCCGGCTTGCCGACATGGCCTGGGCGGTTTCCGGATCGGTGAGCCTGGAGCTGATGATGGAGGCGCTACCCACGGTGATCCTCTACAAGCTCAACCGCCTGGACCTCTTGATCGCCCGGCCGTTCATCAAGGCGAAGTACATCACTCTGGTCAACCTGCTGGCCGATGCCGAGCTCATGCCCGAGTACCTGACCGTCAAGGACGTCTCGGACGAGCTGGTCACCTGGGCGAGGACCTGGCTGGACGACCCGATCGCTCGGCGCGCGCCACCGCCAACCTTGCCGCCCTGCGGCACAAGGTGGCCCGGCCCGGCGCCTCGCAGCGAGCCGCGGTGGAGATCACCCGGTGGCTGAATGAGCATGCCCGCGGCACACCGGTCTACCGCGGGCCTCACGAGCAAGCTGCCTCACGCGGGCAGCTCGCCGGCGACGAACTGGAACCCGGGACGCAGCGTTCTACTGGCCAATCTTGATCAATTGAACCTGGAACGTGAGCACGGCATTCGGTCCGATCGGACCTCCGGGCCGGGGATTTTCCCCGTAGGCAAGCTTGCTCGGGATGAAGAGCTGCCACGTCGAACCGACCGGCATGAGCTGGAGCGCCTCGGTCCAGCCGGCGATGACCTGATTGACCGGGAACGAGGCCGGCTCGCCGCGTTTCAGCGAGCTGTCGAAGATCGTGCCGTCGATCAGCTTGCCTTCATAATGCACGGTCACGGTGTCGGTCGCCTTGGGCTTGGGTCCGGATCCCTGTTTCAGGACCTTGTATTGCAGGCCGCTGGGCAGGGTGGTGACACCGGGCTTGTTCTTGTTTGCCGCCAGATACCTTTCCCCTTCGACCTTGTTACTGGCAGCCGCCTTGCCGGCCATATTCGCCTGCCTTGACTGGATTTGCCGGGCGAACGCTTGGAGGCTGGCCTGGATTTCCTCGTCCTTCAGTGCCGCTGGGCCGCCGCCAAGGGCGTCGGCCAGCCCTCTGGCAAAGATCTCCGGATCGAGATCGACGGCCTGAGCTTTCAGATTGCGGCCCAGGCTGTAGCCGTAGCTGTAGCTCGCCTTCTGCTTGAGGTCCTTGAGCTCGACTCCGGAGGCCGGTCCGGCGCTGGGTGCGGAGGGCTGTTGTGCAAGCGTGGACCCCGCCACCAATCCGGCGGCGGTCGCAACGGCCAGGAAAACCTTCATGAAACATCCTTTCGGTAGAGGGAAGTCCGGCAAGAGCCGGCGGGCCCGCGGGGTAACTCATTCACCAGGCCCCAGGACCGTTAATTGTAACAAAGTCCTGTCAACATGAGAGTCAAGTCCTCGCTCCTGGCAGCGGTCTTCCGCCCCTCTGGCCAGCAGCCCGTGCGGCCGCGGCAATACACCCGTCAGGCCTTTCCAAACCGCTTGACTTGACGTTATTCTTAATTAAGGAGAAACTCTTCTTGCAGGTTCAGGCTAGCTCTCGGGAGCGATGAAGAAATCACCAGGAAGAAGTACCATCATCCAAGCGCATCCTCGATCACTCCGAGTTTGTCAGCCTGGACTCGGTGAAAACGGAGGTAGGGCGTGCGCGAGACACTCGGGAAGCTGCTTCGGAACCTGGCTGATCGCATTGCCGGCGGTGGGCCGGCGGCGAGATCACAACCCGGCCCGCGGAGCACCCATTCACTGTCTTCATTCGACCTCCATGAGCTCTTTGATCCCCTGGTGGCAGGTGTACGAGACTACGCGATCTTTCTCCTCGATTCGGGTGGACACGTGCGGAGCTGGAATGCCGGCGCTGAGCGTATCAAGGGCTACCGGGCCGACGAGATCCTGGGACACCACTTCGCGCAGTTCTACGAAAGCGAAGCCGTCTTGGCCGGCAAGCCCGACAGTGAGTTGCGACAGCGCAGGCAACAGGCAGGTTCGAGGACGAAGGCTGGCGGCTTCGCAAAGACGGCTCCCGCTTCTGGGCCAACGTCGTCATCACCGTCCTGCGGAACAACGACGGAACCACCAGCGGGTACTTGAAGATCACTCGCGATCTGACGGAACGGAAAGCAGAGCGAAGAACGCCTTCGCCAGGCCAACGCCCACCTCGAGATCCGGGTCGAGGAGCGGACGGCGGAACTGGCCAGCACGAACTGGCAGCTCGCCGCGACCAACAGCCGCTTGCAGGCGGAAGTCGTGGAGAGAAAACGTGCCGAAGAGGCCCTCAAGGAGGCGGACCGGCGCAAGAACGAGTTCATCGCCATGCTCAGCCACGAGCTGAGGAATCCCCTCGCCTGTCTCCGCAACGCGCTACTCCTCAAAGAGCTTCAGAGCGGGAATCAGGACGATGCCCGAGAGACTCAGGCCGTGATGGAGCGCCAGGTCGATCAACTCGTCCGGCTGGTCGATGACCTGCTCGATGTGTCTCGCATCGTGCAAGGTAGAATCGAGCTTCGCAAATCAGCGGGTAGAGATCGGCGAGGTCCTCGGCCGCGCGGTCGATACGATTCGACCCGTCATCGACGCCCACGGCCATGATCTGGACATTTCCCTGCCCCCCGAGCCGCTTTTCGTCGAGGGCGATGCCGTCCGGCTGGTTCAGATCCTGATCAACTTGCTCGAAAACGCCGCCCTCTACCAGTACGGGGCGGGGAGGATCTGGTTGAGCGCCCAGCGCGAAGGCGACTGGATCGTGGTACGGGTGCGGGACTCGGGGATGGGCATCAGCGCCACGCTGCTGCCTCATATCTTCGAGACCTTCGTGCAGGACGAACGCCCGCTGGCGCGCTCGCAAGGCGGCATGGGGATCGGGCTCACCCTGGTCAGGCGACTGGCGAAACTCCATGGTGGGACCGTGACGGCGCACAGCGAGGGGCCGGGAAGAGGCAGCGAGTTCGTGGTGCGAGTGCCCGCGCTCGTCTTGCCGCCCGAGGGCGAGGGGGAACCGGTTCGGGAGCACCCCGCGAAGAGTCGCATCCCGTCCCGTGAGCGAGTCTCTGTCCTCGTCGTGGACGATAACGTGGATGCCGCCATGAGCCTGGCCGGCCTCCTGAACAAGCTGGGGTATGAGACCCAGACGGCGTTCGACGGCCCGTCCGCGCTGGAGGCGGCCCGGTCCGCACACCCCTCGGTCATCCTCCTGGACATCGGACTGCCGGGGATGGACGGATACGAGGTGGCGAAGCGGCTGCGGTGCCGAACCGCTCTTCCGTTCGGTCCCGCTGGCGGCGGTCACCGGCTACGGTCAGGACGAGGATCGCAAACGTGCCCGCGAGGCCGGGTTTGACCGCCATTTCACCAAACCCGTCGATCTCGCGGCCGTGCGGGATTTCCTGGCCGCCGCGGTTCCATCCGCGTGACGACGGAGCGAACGGCGATCTCTCAGGGACCGATCCTTCAAAGATGGCAGACGCGGATGTAGCCGTCGATCATGCGGTCGAGGTCGAAGAACTCCTGGGCCTCGGTGGGCGGATCGCAGCGGCGTGCGATCCGCCGGGAGAGCCACGCGGCGAAGGCACGGGAGTCATTGTACGTGACGAGCGTGACCGGGTGCTCGTCGGTCTGAGGGAAACCGGGGTTCCGCCAGGTGAATTCTCTCCGCTGAACGAGGGCCTTGCCCCGTCCCGCGAAGCCGAAGGCCCCGGACGTTCCCTTCTCGGACTCGGTCCGGTAGCCGGTCTCGGCGACGAACCGGGCGAACTGCCCGCGGGTGATGGGCGTTCGCGCCAGGTAGAAATCCTGGGTCAGCCTGACCTGGCGTCGCGGCTCGTCGCTGCCGCGGCCAGGCTCATCGTCGGGAGAGCCCTGGGTGAATGTTCCCGCCTTGATCAGCACCAGCTCCAGTCTGACGCCCCCTCCCAGATCCACGAACCGCCGGGACTCCGGTGCCACCTGTGCGACGGTGAGCCCGGAACCGGCCACCAGGAAAGGGAGGATCCCCATGAGATGGCTGAAGCGCACGACAGGCTCCTTCGAATCACTCACGGATCATCTCGAACGAGGACGACCGGCTCTCAGGATGAATCAACAACCGGCTGCGGCAACCGGACTCTGGGAAGAAAGGATCGCTCCATGCGCCTCTAGAATCATTCTAAGGTACGACCTTGGCTCAACTTCCGTCAAACCAAGCGCGCCGGCCAGGGCCAGTACGGCCTGCTGGGCAGCGGCGAGATCGGCCTCGCCGCTGGCAAGGGTCTCGATCTCGGCGAAGGCTCCCAGTTCCTCGGCCGTATCGAGAGCGATCTCCATGTCGTGCTCCTGGAACCTCAGATGGAACGCCTCTCGCTGCTTACGAATCGTGGCGACGGGCTGGAAGCCCAGGTTCTCGAGGAGCCTGAGCAAGCGGCGAAACGGCTCGGGGCCCTCCGCCATGGCGATCTCGATTTCCTCGCGGGTCTTGGTTGGCCCCGACCGGCGAGGGCCTTTGTAGGTGATCCGGTTCTCATCCCCGATCCGGCGAATGCGAAACGCCTCGTTGGTCTGGGAGAAATCGCGCGCCGGGTGGCTCAGGTAAATATCCTCCTGTATCACGGAGTCTTTCCTGGAGGCTCCCACCTGGGCCAGCAGCCGGATGAGCTGGCCATGATCGACCGCCCGGTACTTCACTTCCACTTCGTAGCTCATGGGTGCAGCCTAAGGGGTTGCTGGGGCTGCGTCAACGACTGGCCTGAGGGAGGGTTCGGCGAGGTGGATTCCTCCGAATATTCCTCCCGTCCGGCGAATACACGTCAAATACGGGGGCCGAACGACCCTCGCGAGCCTGCCGATCAGGTAAACTGCGAGAGACTGATGCTCTTCACGGGTTGTTCCGATTGGAGCCGTTCTCACGCGTTCGTTCACCGAAGGAGTTGAGTCGTGGGATCGCCACTGTATGAGAATGTGGCAACGATCGTGCCTTGGACGCGGTTCATGCGTGGTTGCGCTTGTCGTCGCGGCCCTGTCGGACCTGCCGTACGGAGTGTTCTGGCTGGTGGGCCTGGTCGTGGGCGTGGTGGCTCTGTGCGAGCTGACCGGTCTGCGGTACATCGCCAACAATCGGGTCGGCATCGTCGAGAAGCTGTGGTCGGTGAAGGGATCGGTGCCCGAAGGTGGGATCATCGCCCTGAACGGCGAGGCGGGCTTCCAGGCCGAGGTGCTCCGTGGCGGCCTGCACTTTGGCCTGTGGCGGTGGCAGTATCGGATCCATAAGGTGCCCCTGGTCACGGTGCCCCAGGGCAAGATCGGTTACGTATACGCACGCGACGGCGAGCCGCTCGCGCCCAGCCAGACTCTGGGCTGCGTGGTTCCCTGCAACAACTTCCAGGACGCCCGGGGATTCCTCGTGGGTGAGCAGGTGAGCCCCGATCAGGAGACGATCGCCGGCCAGCGCGGCCGTCAGCGGGCCATCCTCCGCGAAGGCGTCTACGCCCTCAACCTCGCGCTCTTCTACGTGCTCACCGAGGACCAGGTCTACCGCCTGGACACGGGCGGTCCGAAAGAGTTCAAGACCCTGGTCAACTGGCAAACCGAGCTGGCCGAGCTCGACGGCTTCAACCCGGTGGTCATCGGCGCCCCGATCGAGGCGCCCGACCCGCTCAATCCCGACAAGAAGATCCTGGTGGACAGCATGGGCATCGTCACGGTGCACGACGGCCCGTCGCTGCCCCCCGGCGAGATCATCGCCCCGGCCGTGGGCACCGACCGCAATGACAAGTTCTTCCACAACAACTACCAGGACACCGAGGCGTTCCTGCTGGGCGGGGGACGGAGGGGCCTGCAATACGTCGCGCTCACCGATGGAACCTACTTCATCAACCGCTGGTTCGCCACGCTGGAATCGATCCCCAAGACGATCATCCCGATCGGCTATGTGGGCGTGATCGTCAGCTACTACGGCCGGATCGGCGCCGACCTTTCAGGACAGAGCTTCCGTCACGGTGAACGCGTCGCCGAGGGCGAGCGCGGCGTTCAGGAGAAGCCGCTGGGGCCGGGCAAGTATGCGTTCAATACCTACGCAGGCAACATCGTCCTGGTGCCGACGACGAACTTCGTGCTCCACTGGGTGACCGGCCGGACCGAGGCGCACCGGTATGACGAGAGCCTGCGGTCGATCGACCTGGTGACCAAGGACGCCTACGAGCCGACCCTGCCGCTGTCGGTCGTCGTTCACATCGACTACCAGAAGGCCCCGGGCGTCATCCAGCGGTTCGGCGACGTCAAGAAGCTGATCACCCAGACGCTCGACCCGATGCTCTCCGCGTACTTCCGCGACGTGGCCCACAAGCGGACGATGCTCGAGCTGCTCCAGGAGCGCGACTCGATCCAGCACGAATCGAGCCAGGAGCTGGGCCGCAAGTTCCACAACTTCGACATCGAGTGCGTGGACGTGCTGATCGGCAAGCCCGACACCGCCGAGGCCGGCGGCAAGATCGAGACCTTGCTCGAACAGCTCAGGCTGCGGCAGCTCTCGCTGGAGCAGGTCGAGACCTACGCGAAGCAGGTGACCGCGGCCGAGAAGCTGAGGGGACTCAACGAGGCTCAGGCGACCGCCGCGATGCAGACCAAGCTGACCCAGTCGCTGGTGCAGGTGCAGATCGTCGAGAACGAGGCCGAGGCCCAGCTGGCCAAGGCGCAGAAGGAAGCCGAGCAGAAGATCGTCACCGCCCAGGCCGAGAGCCAGCAGCGGATCCTGGCGGGCCGCGGTGAAGGCGCAAGGATCCTCCAGGAGGGTCTGTCCGAGGCGTCGGTGCTGGTTCGCAAGATCCAGTCGTTCTCCGACCCGAGGCTGTACGCCCTGTCGATCGTTGCCCAGAACCTGGCGCGGAGCAGCCAGCCGCTCGTTCCCGAGCGCGTCTTCATCGCCGGCGGCGGCGGGAGCAACGGGCATGGTGCCGACGGCCTGCCGGTCGGCGCGGGGGCCACGGCCGGCACGGGTCTGCTGGGCATGCTGCTGAGCCTGCTGGTCGCCGAGAAATCCGGCTTCGACGTCGCGGGCCTGCCCGGCAGCAACGTGCTCCAGGAGTTCGCCGACAAGATCTCACAGCAGGCCATGGAAAATATCCAGGAGGCCATGGCCGCCGGAGCGGTTCCGCTGACCAACGCAAACCTCAACCTGAACCTGGAGGTTTCCGACCCGGCGAAGTCCGTCGCCCCGACGAGCCGGCCGACAGCCAAGGCCGACAGCCCGGCCACGGCCGCGACCGTCGTCGCCGGCAAGACCTGATCCCCGGCGATCGGCCCGGGCGCCCACCGACGGCTGTCTGCTGCCTGCCCGCCCTGATCCGGCGGGCAGGTTCGTTTTCCCCCGATCCCAGTCCCGCACCGAAGCGACGATCCGTCCTGGGGTTGAGAATCCCGGCGGCTCACTCGTGGTCGCTTGACCCGGCAATCGCCTGGCCGCTACAGAGAGCCACGGGGCAACCTCACGACCTCGAGTCAAGAATTGATCTTGCGAGCGCGCATTAATGGGCTCACGATGGTGGCTTCTTCCGCTTCTTCTGGTCCTTCTCGGTGTGGCCTGCAGCTACCACGGCGCGGACTCCGGAGACGAATTCGACCAGCTCTTGAAGACGAGTGTCCAGGAGCTCAAGGTCAAGCGGCAGGCCAATCAGGCCTGGGGAATCGACACGTTCGATCGCTGGGACCTCGACCAGGCGGCCGGCACGCTGGTGTTCTCGGGGGTGACGGCGCGCGTAACCTGCCCGGTGCAGATCATCGGCATTTTCAACACGCAGAAGAAGACCTGGCTCTGGGCCTGGGACAATCCCTCGGTGGCCGCCGCGCTCACCTTCGATGCGCGGCAGGTCCGGGCGTTCGGCAAGAGAAACCGGATCGAGAAGCTGACCGAACCGAGCTGGTCCGCCGAGGAGAGTGATGCCTGGGATATGACGGCGCTGGCCGCGAGGCTGGGCGATGCCCAGGGGGCCTATCGAGGACCTTCCGGTCCACTTCATATCTTCATGACCTTCGGCGAGGTCACGCTCAGCAAGCGGCGATGAGGCCTGGCGCCCGCCTCGGCCGCTGGCCTCGCGGTAAGTCGCTCGGGGCCTCCTTTCCTGATCGCCAGACCGATTGACGGCTCCTCGTGGTTCGTGTATAAAAATGAGCCGTTCGGCACCCGGGTCAGCCACCGGCCCGGGACCAGGGCGGACATCAGTCGGCACTCATGCCCACTGCAACGGAATGCACCTTGAAAGCCCCTTCGTTCCGCGGGGCCGATCAACTCAGGCAGGGGTAACCGCATGGAAGTGACAACTCAGGTTGGACGTGACCACCCCGTCGACCTCAAGCGGGTGGTACCAGGCGCTGATGGTTCGGTGACTTACGAGCATCTCCTCACCTTCGTGCCCGTCGAGTTCCGCGGCGGCACGGTCAAGTTCTGCTTCGTGGGCCGATCCGATGTGACCATTCTCCGCGAGGGTGCGCGGAAGTGGCAGCCTCCCGAATCATCGGCCAGGCCGGTGGGGCGGTTCTCGAACCTCGCGCTCACCCTCAGGGCGGGAGACGTGATCAAGGTCGGCATGGGCCTGATCGACCTGAAGCTCCTCTCGGCAAACCGAGGGCGGGCCACGATCAAGGCAACCCTGCTGGCCGATCGCCTCCTGCTCAACACCGAGCCGCTCGAGGGTTTCCACGAGTTGAACTTGCGGGGCATCATCGATCGGCTCAACCGGGGCGAGGACTACCGTAGCGACGCCCTCTGAGATCACCGGCCACTCGGGCCCCCGAGGTCGTCTCATGGATGACGAGCGGGACCGGCACCAGCGGAAGGGATGCATGTTGGTTCTGTCGCGCAAGAAGAACGAGGCCATCCTCATCGACGGCGTGATCCGGGTCGAGGTCGTGACGGTGACGAAGGCCGCGGTGCGCGTGCGGCTCATGGCTCCCAGGAGCCAGCACCTGCCGCAAGGCATCGCGCGAGGAGACCTTCCATGCCGGGACGAGAGTACAGCGAGAGATGGTCCCGTGGGCGTGGAAGTCTTTCACCTGACTCTGGTCAACCAGCAAATCGTTACCCTGGGCGAGTCCATCAGTCTCGCGCGTCGTGGACGCCGACCGGGCCAGGGCTCTTTTCTTCGTCGATGCTCCGCTCGGGATGAGTGTGACGGCTCTCAGGTTGCAGGAACCGGATCCGCGGAGCCTGTCCTCCAAGCAGAACCTTCTCCAGTTCATGGGTCAGGCGGCGGACAGGCCATCCGAGGATCGAGACACGATCGCGCCGCTGGCCGAACATCGGGAGAGCCGCCCGCCCCGCGATGAGCCGGGCCCGGAGCTTCTCCCCTTCCCGTCGCCTGCGCCCCGCCGCCAGCGGATGTGAGAACTCAGGCCGGCAGACCGTGTCGCTTCCAGCCAACCCTCAAACCTCGTCCACCTTCACGCTCCGCAGGTCGCGCTCCTTGCGGGCATGGTGCCAGATGAGATCCATCACCCCGTTGGGGTTGCCCACACCCGTCAGGTAATGGATAGGCGGCCGCTCCTCGCTCGACTCGATGATCGGTTATACCGCGCACGGGCCGGATTGAATCAATTGAAGAGCGGGCGAGACGCTCGCGCTCCCAGCGGGCGGCAGGGAGTTGTCTCCCAGAGAGCGCGGGCGTCCCACCCGATGTGTAAATGTCTCATCCGTGCCCGCCCACGGTATAACAAGATTCTTAGGCGGCAAGTCCCGTTCTAGAGGCCCGACCTCAACCAGTGAAAGGTGAGGGGGATTTCCACATCTCATGGCGCCAGTTATCATTGAAATCATGCGACGGTGATCGCATTGGTGTTCCTCGCTCCGAGGTCCTGATCAAGAGCGCCTGCCAGACGAACGAAGGAGCAACCCGTGACTCTCCTAACTACAGCATGTCGAGCAATCAGGACGACCAGCGCGAGGAGGCGGCCAGTTTCCTCGCCAGCTCCTGGAGCGATGTCCTTGAGGAACCCTAGGTTATTGAGCTTCGCAAAGCACTGAACTCGTCGTCCTGGACCGCGGAGTCGTTCGAGGTGCAAGAGGTTCAGCTCGGAGACGATGTCCGGATTCGATTCGCCTTCGAAGCCAAGGGACTCGACGCGAAATCGAAACCGAGCGGGGATCGGATCAATGGATCGGCCGTCGCCGTGGTTGATGAATACGACCGCGTGTGCTTCATCGACGTCGAGGTCGGGTAGCCGGGGAGGAAGAGAACCACGCAAGACATCGGGATCGGAACGACGCGAGTCGATCTCGCCGGCAGTGGCTGGAGTGGGACGGAAGAGACGGTTATGATCTGGTTGGACCGTCGGTCGCCGGCTCATCGGTTCGTTGGGAACCGCCATCCGGCCTCCGAGGTCGCACTGCAACCGAGAAGGGAGCCAGACATGCCGGAGAGTGTCTACAAGATGATCGAGCTGGTGGGATCCAGCCCGGAATCATGGGAGAAGGCCACGGCCACGGCGGTCGAGATGGCGTCCAAGTCGCTCCGCGACCTGCGGGTCGCTGAGGTCATCCAGCTCGACGTCCACCTCGGGAAGGACGGCAAGATCGAGAGCTACCGCTCGAAGATCCGAGTCTCGTTCAAGTATCTAGGGCACGACTGATCACTCGAGCCCCGCGCCGTGCCGGTGCGAGTTCCGCTCGTCCCGGCACGGCTCGCTGAACAGCAACTCGAGACAGGGCCAAGGTCCTGGATCGGGCGACGGAGCCTAATTTCCGAACGCTAAATAAAATGGCATGACCAAGCGCAAGATCGAGTATTGGGTGATTCCGACCGACCAGGATGCCGAGTTCGTGGCCGACATGGAAAACGTGCTCGAAACCTATGCGGAAGCGTATGATCCGCAGCAACCGGTGCTCTGCATGGACGAGCAACCGGTGCAATTGCTGAAGGAGACGAAAGTGCCGATCGCCGCGACGAAAAAGCATGCGAAACGTGTCGATTACGAATACGAACGCAACGGCACGGCGAGCATTTTCATGTTCGCGGAACCGCTGTCGGGCTTTCGACAGGCAACTGCCCGAGAGCGTCGGACCAAGGTCGACTGGGCGATCGAAGTGGCTCAATTGTGGACACACGTTACGCCACTTGCGCGAAGGTGACGCTCGTGTGCGACAACCTCAACACTCACACGAAGGGGCGTTCTACACGGCGTTCCCGCCCAAGCGAGCGCGGGCGTATATCAAGCGGATCAACTATTGCCAGACGTAAAATACCCCTGCTCTCCGGATCGTGCAGGAGCCGGCTCCGTCGAGCCAATCTTCCTCCTTCTCGCCGAGCTGGCACCAACGCTTTTCGGGGTTCGCTGTCTGTCGTTTCTCGGTTCCCGAGGCTTGCGGCGAACTTGACTGCCGCGGTTTTTCCGAATACAGTGTGAGTTTCCCCGATTGATTCAGGTCTCCTCCACAGGCAGGGACGAGCCGCGCCGGCGCTTCCCCGTGCGAGGACAGAGGTTCGTAAGGGTCTGAGGACACCAGGTTTATGCCGCGGAAAAAGTTCGGTCGCAACCGCAAGAATCGTTGTCGATTTTGTACCGCCGAAGGCTGCCCGCGTCCGGCGTATGTCGATTACAAGGACATCGGTCTTCTGAAGAAGCTTTGCACCAACCAGAGCAAGATGTTCTCTCGCAAGCGCTCCGGCAACTGCGCAGCGTTCCAGCGGGCCTCGAGCGCGGCCGTCAAGCGGGCTCGCTTCATGGCCCTTCTGCCCTACGTCGGAGAGTGAGTCCGTCCTCGCGCGGTGACCGCCCGTTCCCCGCGCTGGCAAACCGGGTCGGCAAATCCTGGTCTCCCGAGATCGCTCGCGGAGACCATTTCACCCTCTACCGGTTTCCATCCCCCCTGGCGAGGAAGTCCCGAAACTGGGAGTCCAGCACTCGAACGGGCTCTCCCACCCGGTCTTCCAGCGACCGGCCCGTGCGGAGCTTGATGCGGCCCCGATACGCGTCTCGAACGTAGTCGAGGAACGCCTCGCGGTAGGTCTCATCCTTCCACTGCATCAGGAAGACCGTCAGGGCCATCGCCTGCTGGTAATGGTCGTGGATGCGGTCGGGGCGGTTGAACGCATTCTGGTCGAGCAGGAGAAACTGATCGAGCGGGAGGAATTTCCCGGCGGCGAGGGACTGCCGGGCCGCCAAGATCCGCTCGCCGACCAGGCCGCCGACCTCGAGGGAGCCGTCCGGCTGGGGAGTCACCGTCTCGAAGTAGGTTCCCAGGCCCTCGAAGACCCAGTAATTCCCCGCGTTCTTCGTGTAGCCGTTCGGGCCCGCGGTCTCGAACAGCAACTGATGCGAGACCTCGTGATAGAGCGTGGCCGTGACCGGAAGCTGGCCGCCGGGATCGCGGAAGAAGTGGGCGGGAGCGCGGTTCCCCTTGCCTGGCCGGGGAGGGTTGTAATAGCCCAGGCTCTCCTCGATGTCGCTGTCCTACCGACGACCCGAGGTGCTCGACATACTCGTCCTTGGATGCGAAGTAATCGACCTGGTGAGGCCGGTACGACGCCTCCCCGGTCAGCGAGGGTGAGCGAAACCGCCGGGCAAGCGGAAGGTTGTCTCCCACCACGTCGGCCATGAGCGTGAAGAAGAGGTCGTAGAAAGCCTCGAGCCGCCGGGCGAAATCGATCGCCTCGTCGAGGGGCACATCGCTGCGGATCTCGAAGTGCTCGGTGGCGATCACCCAGGGATTCTTCCAGTGAGATCGGAGCTCGTCGGCCTCCCGGGCGGGGAGCCATCGGGGCTTCTTCTGGCCCCGGGCCATGGGGGCGGGAAGCTCGCCGGCCTCGAGGTGAGCCACCCAGTCCGTCGGAACCCAGCCGTACACGGGATGATTGACGTTCCCCTCCTTGAGCTGTCGCACGGCGAACGGCCGGGCCCAGCCGCCGTCGTGAGGGACGTATCCCAGTAACCGCCGCGCCTCGGCATGGTCCGGCTGCCGTTCCAGTACCCCGCGAAGACACATCGCCGCCTGGGCATACTGGGGCGGGTTCGATTGCGGCCGAACGCTCGGCCAGGGCGAACAACTCGGACGCCGCCTGCGATCGGGTTCGCTCGAGCTCTCCGCGCCAGGCCTGGTCGGGCGCGTTCCTCGCGGCCTTCCCCGCCCCACTCGTCACGCTGGCCAGACCCTGGACCATGCGCAGAGACCACCTCGGGCAAGGGCGACAGCCGGCTTGCCACGCCATGGGCCCGCGCCGGGGCGGCAACGCGTCGAACCTCCGAGGCGCTCCGTGAGTCGCCTTTCCCGGCGAGACGCTCGGCCAGCCCCGCCAGCTCTCTTGCCTCCTGATCCTGGATCCCCCGCCTTGCCTTTCCGAGCTCGGCAGGTGCGGCCGAGCCAGCCGACGGCGGAGGGACCTGGATCCAGAGGAGAACGCTGATCATCCAGGGGATGGCATACATCGGGAACACTCCCTCGTCAGCCCGAAGCCGAGACTACGGAACGACGCCCTCTTCCTTGACGCCAGCGAATCCACGGTTATCACCCTCCCTGGCCAATCTCTCCGGTCGCCGCGGCTCTCCCAGATGCCCCAGCTCAGGGTTGGACTGGACGCTCATCGCGATCCGCCGCACAATGCCGGCCGCATGCCGCGAGGCCTGGCCCGCCGGCGAACCCCTGTCCCACGGAAAGGAGTGCGCTCCACCATGCTGTCGCGTCTTCGCATCCCCAACGTCATGCTGCTCGTCCTGGGACTGTTGCTGGGCTGGGGACTGGCGAGCATCCAGCCCGCCAGGATCCGCGCCAGCGGCGGGGATCGATCGGGAGAATCGATCGTGGCCACGGGGCCCATTCTCATCCGCTATGATGAGGGGAACAAGGTGCAGATTCCCCTCGAGGCGCTCTACATCCTCGATTACAAGGGGGCCAGGCTGCTGGGAACGGTGCCGTCGCTGCAGCAGACGGCCGGCAACGCTCGTTACCTGGGAGTCTTTGCCGAGCGCGACCTGGTGGCCGATTTCAAGCTTGATCTGGACAACGGTCCCCGGCCGCATTTCCTCATGACCACCGGTTCGCTGGGAAGCTACAGCGCAGGCTGGGCACCTCTTTATGTCATCGAGTCCACGTCCAACCAGGTCGCCGTTTACCGCATCCAGCAGCAGACGGTCGGAACGACGGCAACCACGCGCCTCGAGCTGCTCGAGCTGAAGTCGCTGGCCAAGAACGCAGAGCAAGCCCCCCGCGGTTGATGCTCTGGTCGATCGCGGATCGGCCATCGGGCGGCGGATCCTCACGGGGGAGGAGCGGCCTGGCCTCGACCCCCGCCCGGGCCGCCAGCACGGGCACCGCCTGCCCCTGCCCCTGCTGCCGCCTCGCCACCGCCTCCCGCGTCTTCGGAGAGGATCGGCCCCGTCCCGTAGGGCCGAGCCTCCTGGTGGTCCAGGAGCCACCGCGCGCGGGGGTCGAAGACCTGCACCGGGATCCGCTGGTTGCCGCTCCGGCCGTATTCGCCGAAGGGATCACGCTTGCCGGCGCCATAGCGGGCGAAGACCTCTCCGGTGGTGTACTGGAAGAAGCCCAGCCACTGGTGATCGAGCCCCAGTCCGAAGGGGGGTTTGTACTGGTAGTCGATGGCTCCGAAGATCTTCTTGTGCACGGGCGCGGTGTGGAACGCGAGGATCAGGATCGCCATCGTGACCAGCGACGTGCCCAGGGCGAAGAGGAGACGGCCCGCATGATAGATCGGCACCGGGAATCGCACCATCGCCGGCGCGAGGGTCTCGGTGGTCATGCGCAGGAGGAGCACCGAGACGCAGAAGATCGAGAGCAGGGAGAGGGTGTCGGAGAAACCCCAGCCGATGCCCGTGCTGTCGATCAGCCTGGCCAGCGGCTCATAGAAGTTGAACGCGATCAGACCGCCGAAGAGCACGTTGAAGAACATCAGGGCCGCGCCCCAGAGTCCCTCGCTGGAGAGGGCGTAGGTCATCAGCAGGATCAGGAAACCGAGGACCAGGTCGATCACAATCTTTGGTACGGCCATGGAGCTACTCTCGTGTTCTTGAAGGACAGGTCAGCGGCACGGGTCATCACCGGACCATCGTTTCGACCGTGTCTGACATCTCGGCGCCTCGGGTCGGCTTCTCGCTCTCTTACTTGACAACGCGGACCAGTTCCTCGATGGAGGTCCGCCCCTGGACGACCTGGCGAATTCCGTCTCCCTGAAGATAGATCATTCCGCTCTTGATGGCCTCGGCCTTGATCTTGTTGATCGACGGGTTTTCCCGGAGCATCTCCCGCAGGGGCTCGGTGATGACCAGCAGCTCGAAGATCCCGGTGCGGCCGAAGTAGCCCGTTCCGCCGCACTGCTGGCAAACCTGCTCCGGATTCTCCGGCCGGCGGTAGAAGACCTCGACCTTGTCCACCGGGATATTGGCCTTCTTGAGGAAGTCGGGCTTGGGTTTGTAAGGCTCCTTGCAGGCCTCGCAAAGCACTCGCACCAGCCGCTGACCCAGCACGGCGGTCAGCGCCGAGGAGATCATGAACGGTTCGACGCCCAGGTCGAGAAGCCGGAACAGCGAGGTGATCGCGTCGTTGGAGTGGACCGTGGAGAACACCATGTGGCCGGTGTTGGCGGCCTGGCAGGCGATCGTGGCGGTTTCCTGGTCGCGAATCTCACCGATCATGATCACGTCCGGGTCTTGCCGCAGGATCGACCGCAAGCTCGTGGCGAAGGTCTGCCCGGCCTTGGTGTTGACCTCCATCTGCGTGATGTTGTCCATGTGGTATTCGATCGGGTCCTCGACGGTGATGATGTTCCGCTGGTAGCGGTCGATCTCGCGGAGCGCGGCGTACAGCGTGGTGGACTTGCCGGACCCCGTGGGGCCGCAGCAGAGGAACATGCCGTGAGGCTGGGTCACCAGGCTGCGGACCTGCTCGATCAGCTTGGGACGCATGCCCAGGTCTTCGAGCTTGGTCACCGCCGGCCGCGTTGTCGAGAATTCGCATGACCAGCTTCTCGCCGGCCTTGGACCCCGAGGTCGCCACGCGGAAGTCGAGCTCGCGGGCCTGGAGCTTGGCACCGAACGAGCCGTCCTGGGGTTTCCGCTTCTCCGAGATGTCCATCGCCGAGAGAACCTTGAAGACGTTGATCACGGCGTCGCCGGTGGGCCGGTCGAAGGGCTCGGCCGCGTGCAGGATGCCGTCGATCCGGTACCGTACCGAGAGCTGCTCGGGGGTCGGCTCGAGGTGAATGTCCGTCGCGCGGCGGAGAACCGCGTCATAGACCAGCTCCTTGGCCGCCATGAACGAGCGCGATTCCTCGGCCTGGCGCACCCGGTTGGGATCTTCCTTGGCCGTACCCGAGGTCTTGCCGACGAACGTGATCGGCGGCCCGGTCCGGTCCACGGTCGTGACGTCCTTGTTGAACATCGGCCTCATGCCCAGCTTCAGCAAGAGACCGTTGGCCACCTCGCCCAGGTGGAAGGGCGTGAGCACTTTCTGGTCGTCGGGCACCGTCTGGTTGCGAACGTAGCAATAGGTCAGGATCGGCCCCAGGTACGCCAGCAGGAGCAGCGGCAAGCTCAGAGGATAGATCGGGATGGCGAACACCAGAAGCAGGCCGAGCAACCCGGAGAAGAAGATCACGCTGTTCCAGGTGGCGAACTTGACGTTGTTCAGCTCCTTGGTGTCGTGCTCAACCCAGTCGGTGGTCCAGGTCCAGAGCAGGTAGACCAGCACGACCGGAACGAACTTGAAGAGGTTCAGGTAGAGGCCTGGCCCCCGTGACATGTTGGGCGCCTGGGCCAGGATCGGGGAGAGACGCTCGGCGGCATCGGCCCCGGCAACGACGCCCAGGATCGCCGTCAAGATCGTCGCGAGCACCAGGAACGGGCGAATCATTAGCGGACCTTTCTTGGAACCATGACATCGAGCCCGGGCGACCTGGCTGGAGGAACAACACTCGCACCGGGACTGGAGAGCCTCCCGACCTGCCACGTCCACCGGGCCACGACCGAGGCCGCGGGAGGACTGGCCAGTCAACACGGCGACAGCGCGGTCGACATCGACGTCCCGGAGGGTGTCTTGGCGAACCGTGACCTTTACAGAATACCAGGTTGAGCGATCGTAATCCCCTTGAGGGCCATTCTCAAAGACTCGGGGCTGGGGGCGACCTCGAAGGCCGTGGCGCGCTCGACCTTCTCGGCGACCACAAGCTGCCGCAGGCTCTCGGTGAAGTCCATCATCCCTTCTTCCTTGCCGATCCGGATGGCATCACCGAGCTTGTTGTCTTCCTCGTTGAGGAGCAGCTTTCGCACGGTCGGATTGGACCGCATGATCTCGTTGGTCGGAACCCGCGTCGTCCCCTTGGCCGACGAGCTCCTTCGTCGTGGGCAAGAGCTTCTGGGCGATGATCGCCTTGAGGTTGAATGCCAGCGACTGCCGCAGCGACGAATGCATGTCCCGCGGGAAGAGGTCCAGAAGCCGGCCGATCGTCGAGGGGGCGGTCCCCGCGTGGATCGTGCCGAAGACCAGGTGCCCCGTCTCGGCCGCGTGCATGGCCGCGCTGAAGGTCTCGCGGTCGCGCATCTCACCCACCAGGATCACGTCCGGGTCCTGCCGCACCGCGTGCTTCAGCGCCACGTCCCAGTCGATCACGTCGATGCCGACCTCGCGCTGGTTGATGATCGACTTGTCGTCCTTGAACGTGTACTCGATCGGGTCTTCGATGGTGACGATGTGCAGCCGCTCCCGCTCGTTCATGTACTGGAGCATCGAGGCGATCGTCGTGCTCTTGCCCGATCCGGTCACACCAGCCAGGATGATGATGCCCTGGTCATAGGTGGTGATCTCGGCGAGCACCGCCGGGAGATGGAGATCCTCGAAGCTGGGGATCTTGTTGTTGACCCGCCGCGCCACCAGGCTGAGCCGCCCCCGCTGCTTGAACAGGTTGACGCGGAACCGGGTCTCGAGGTCCCCGTCGAACACGATGTGGGCGAAGTCGACGCCCCCTTCCTCGTCGAGGATCCCGCGCTGGCGGGGCGAGAGCAGGGGATACATGAACCGTTCCATGTCGGAGGTGCTCAGCGGGGGAAGCTGCATCTGCCTCAGGACGCCGGCCAGCCGCATGGACGGGGGGAACCCGACTTTCAAATGCAGGTCCGACCCCTTGTACTTCATCACCATCCGGAATAGCTTGTTCGCTTCCGGCTCATTGGGCAGGCTCTCCACATTCGCATCAACGGCGGTGGACATGGGCTCGCACTCCTCGGGACGCAAAGGGCTCGATGGTAGAGTCTGACTCGGGCCGGCACCTTCATTCGCGCTTCGTGGACAGCAGCCAGGGACGCTGACTCGGAAACGTCAACCGCGCAGGGCGGGCGGTCGCGGAATCGCCGGCCGGCGGAGGCGCATGGGCCCGCTCGCCAGGCCCAACCCGCCGGACCGGCACGCCATGCCGCGCCAGGTAGTCTTTCGTCTCGGCAATCGAGAACTGCCGATAATGGAAGATGCTGGCCGCAAGGGCTGCGCTGGCCCCCGCGTCGGCGAGCGCCGCACGCAGGTGCTCGGGACTCCCCGCCCCGCCGGAGGCGACCACCGGAACCTCGACAGCATCGACCACCGCCCGGGTCATCGGCAGGTCGTAGCCGTTCCTGGTGCCGTCGGCATCCATGCTGGTCAGGACGATCTCGCCGGCCCCCAGCCGCTGGACCTCACGCCCAGGCCACCGCTTCCAGCCCCGTCGGGATCCGTCCCCCGTTGATGTGAACTTCCCAGACCTCGCGACCGTCACGCTGCACCCGCTTGGGGTCGATGTTCACCACGATGCACTGGCTGCCGAACCGCCGGGCCGCCCGGTGCACCAGCTCGGGGTCACGCACCGCCGCCGAATTGATCGACACCTTGTCGGCCCCCGCGTTCAGAAGCGCCCGGATATCGTCCAGGCTGCGGATCCCTCCACCCACTGTCAACGGCATGAAGCAGACCTCGGCCGTCCGCCGGACCACGTCCCAGAGGATCTCACGCTCCTCATGACTGGCCGTGATGTCGAGGAAGACCAGCTCATCGGCCCCCTCGGCATCATACCGCGCGGCGACCTCGACCGGGTCGCCCGCATCGCGCAGATTCAGGAAGTTCGTCCCCTTCACCACGCGTCCATGGTTGACATCGAGGCAAGGGATGATCCGCTTGGCCAGCATGCGCAGCCCCACCGCGGCGCGCCTCCGGCGAGACCCCGCCCGGCACGCCCGTATCCGTCTCTGAGAGCAAAGGTTACGATCCGATTCTCGAGAGGGCCTCTGTGTATTCTATAAAACCCAGGAGCTTGATCCTAGAGGCTGATGAAAGATATCGTTGAGGAGCGGACATGAGTGGTCATGGCCAGGCCCGGAACGTCCACTGGCTCGTCGGTTGGCAAACACGCGTGAGGCCACACAAGCAGACGATCGGTCCGCACGCCGCGGCTTTACAGCCAGGCGTGAGCCTGGCAGTGCTTCCTGATCGTCGAGGCGACCATCATGGTCCTCGCGGGACGGAAACGAGTGTGCTGTTCGAGAATTCGGGGTCACGCACGACAGGCCGGTCGGACCGGCGAAAGGCGTGACGAAGCATGATCATGAAGGTGCGACGGGATGGCGGCACGGCGGTCGCCCTCGCCGCGGGACTGAGCGGCCCGACGCTCCGGGCAAGGCGCAAGGTCTGACGCCTTGAAAGTGTCAGGCAATGACCTTCGTGGTCCTATTTCACAATTGGCTGTAGGGTTCGGGAGCGGCCGTGTCGACTTTCCACGGCAATTCGACGTCATCCTGGGATCGCTCGTGAATCCGTACCCAGTCCCGGTCCCGGTCGGTTTCAAGCTGATCGGAGCATACAAGCTGGTCACCGCGGGGCTCTCGCTGGCTCTCGGATTCGGACTGTTCCGGCTGTTCCAGGCCGATGTCCGTGCGACTCTGGAGCCGGTCATCAGGGGTCTTCGGCTCGATCCTGAGAACACGTTTATCCACTCGCTGATCTCCAGGCTGGTGAGCCTCGACCGGAAGCAAGTTCGCTGGATCGAGACAGGAACCATCGTCTATGCGATTCTTCATCTGATCGAGGGTATCGGCATCCTGAGGGGGAAACGCTGGGGAGGGGCGCTGATCATCCTCGCCACCGGCTCTCTGATCCCGATCGAGTGCTTCGAGATCCTCAAGAGGCGCAGTCTTATCAGGATCGCCGCGCTGGTTCTGAACGCCGGAATCGTCTGGTACCTGATCAGGCACCGGGACAGTCTTCACGGCCGGCAACGACCCACCCGAGACCAGGACGAGCCGATCGCCCGCCAGAGGTGATTCGATGACGCTGATGATTGCATTGCCGAGTCTTCTTTTGATCTTTCTCACCTTGCTCGACGCATTCGAGACGATGATTCTACCCCGCCGGGTAAAGCGGCAATTCCGGTTCGCTCGCATGTTTTACCGCTACTCCTGGATGCCCTGGGCGGCGGTTGCCCGGATGGTTCGCACGGATAAGCGGCGGAGCACGCTCTTAAGCCTGTACGGGCCTCTGTCGATCATCATTCTCGTGGCGATCTGGGCGGTCGGACTGATCGTGGGATTCGCCATGCTGCACTGGGCACTTGGTACGCCGCTGGTGGGCCATCAGGAGGGGGCCGGCCTGGGAGTCTACACTTATTTCAGCGGAGTCACTTTCTTCACTCTGGGATATGGAGATCTTGTGCCTGTTGATCCGTTTGGGCGTTTCCTGGCCGTCGTCGAAACCGGAATCGGATTCGGTTTCCTGGCCCTGGTGATCAGTTACCTACCGGTGCTCTACCAGGCGTTCTCCCGACGCGAGATCGCGATCTCCTTGCTCGATGCTCGCGCCGGGTCTCCACCGACGGCCGCCACGCTTCTGGGCCGGCTGGCCCGGTTCAGCGATCTCGAGCGACTAGACCAGTTTCTCGGCGAGTGGGAACGCTGGGCGGCCGAGGTCCTGGAGAGCCACATCTCGTTCCCCGTTCTGAGCTATTACCGGTCGCAGCACGATAACCAATCATGGCTGGCCGCACTGACGGCCATTCTCGACACCTCGGTGCTGGTCGTCGCGGCGGTCCCGAAGTCGGACCGATCGCAGGCATGGCTGGCGTTCGCCATGGGCCGGCACGTCGTGGTCGACCTGGCCCAGGCCTTCAATGCCCCGCCGGTCGATCCGCCAGTCGATCGACTCTCGCCGGAGCGGTGGAAGGCTCTTGGCGACCTTCTTGGTAAGGCTGGATTGAAGCTGAATCAGGGAGAAGAGGTCGAGCGGCGGCTCAAAGAATTGAGGGAAATGTACGAGCCCTTCGTCACGGCCCTCTCGATCAGGTTCCTGATGCCACTGCCCCCCGTCCTTCCAGACCGGGAACCGGTGGATAACTGGCAAACCAGCGCCTGGATGCGCCGGACCAAAGGCTTCAGACAGCTCACAGCAGGCGAGACGGACGATCACGAGGATTGAACGGACGTTCCGAGTGAGTCCTGCAACCAGCCCCTCGCGTTCTGCCCGGCCAGGGCCTATCCGGTCGGGCCGGGCAGCTCGAGCTGCTCGACGATCCGCGGGCATTCGGGCAGGGAGCTCAGGAAGGTGCGGCCGTAGGGCTTGGTCATGACGCGGGGATCGAGGATGACCACGATCCCGCGGTCGGTCCTGGTGCGGATCAGGCGGCCGAAGCCTTGCTTGAGCTTGATCACGGCCTCGGGCACCTGGTACTCCACGAACGGGTTTCCGCCCCGTCGGCGGATGTCCTCGAGCCGGGCCTCGAGCAGGGGATGGCTGGGAACGCTGAACGGCAGCCGGACGATGATGACGTTCGAGAGGGCCTCGCCCGGGACGTCGACACCCTGCCAGAAGCTATCGGCGCCGAAGATCACGCTGTTGATGTCGGCCTTGAAGGCCTCGACCATCTTGGATCGGGGCATTCCATCACTCTGGGCGAAGAGGGCGATGTTGCGCTCGGCCAGCCAGGGGGTGAGGGCCCGGGCCGCGGCGTCGAGCATCTTGTAAGAGGTGAAGAGCACGAACGCCTTGCCCTGGGTACGTTCCAGGTAGTGGGCGATGGCCTTGATCGCGACCTGCTCGAATTCCTGGGGCCGATCCGAGGGATCAGGAAGATTGCGGGGCAAGTGAATGGCCACCTGGTTCGGATAGTCGAAGGGGCTGCCCAGGGCGTGGGTCTCGGCGGCGGTCACGCCGAGCCGGGTCTTGAGGAACTCGAACTTCGGCGGAGTGCCGACGCAGAGCGTCGCCGAGGTGAGAATGCAAGTGGGCACCTTGCTCGAACAGCAGCTTGCGAAGGCTGGGGCCGACATCAAGCGGAGCGGAGACAAGGCGGATCCGCCGCCGCGCTCGCTCCTCGAGCTCGACCCAGTAGACCTGATCCTCGGCGGACTGGTTGATCCATGTCTCCACCTGGTCGGCCAGGGCCAGACACCGGGTCTGGGCGGACGGTCAGCTCGATGCGATGCTCCGGCTTCTCAACCTTGGCCGCCCCGTCTCCAATGGCCGTGGCCAGCTTCCGCAGCGACTCGCAGAGGTAGTCGGGTAGCTGCAGGGGACGGCGAACCCGGCCATTGAAGGTCGAACTCTGGCGTGACCGCCAGTCCGCGATCACATTGAAGAAGTCCTCGGCGGCCATTCGGGCATTTTGTGCCCGGTCCTTGGCTTCCTCGAGCCGATGATAGGCGAGGAGGCCCTTCCGGCTCCGGTCGTTGTACAGCCGTGCGAGCGTGAGATCGACCCCGATATCGGAGACCTGGATCCCCATGTGCTCGCCGGCCACGGCCTCGAGGGTGTGCGCCTCGTCGAAGATCGCGACCTGGTACTCGGGAAGAAGCCCGAATCCGGAAGCCCGGAGAGCCAGGTCGCTCACGAAGAGCGCGTGGTTGACGATCAGCAGGTTGGCCGACCAGATCCGCCTTCGGGCCTGGAAGTAGAAGCATTCCTTGTTCCGCGGGCAGTCGCGGCCCAGGCAGTTGCTGTTCTCGCTTTGCACCGCATCCCAGACGCTGCCGAGCGGCAGGAAGTCGAGGTCGGACCGGGAGCCGTCCGTCGTTCGATTGGCCCAGAGCCGGATCTCGCCGAGCTGATCGAACTCCTCCTGCCTCTGGAACGTGCCCCCCGCGCGGGCTGTTGCCACGTCCAGGCGGCGAAGGCTGATGTAGTTGGCGCGTCCCTTCACCAGGACGGCAGAGAACTCCTGGGGCATCACGGAGCGCAGGAACGGGATGTCCTTGCGGAGCAATTGCTCCTGAAGCGCGATGGTGTGCGTGGAGACGACGATCTTCTTCTTCTGCTCGACAGCGGCCTGGATCGAGGGAACGAGGTAGGCGAAGCTTTTTCCCACTCCCGTGCCGGCCTCGACGATCAGGTGCCCCGGACGCTCGATGGCCCCGGCCACAGCCTCGGCCATCTGGAGCTGCTGGTCGCGGAGCTCGTACGAAGGCAGCCGGCGAGCCACGGCGCCGCCGGGTCCGAGGATCGAAGCGGGGTCCAGTCGCGCCATGCGGTCGCCGCCCACGGAAAGGGGAGAATCGCCTGCCGTGATCTTCAATCTCGACCCACCATCCCCTGCGTTGGGCTGGAGGCCGTGGCATAGAGCTTCCGGGAGATCCGCCCGGCGCCCGAGGCCAGCCAGCCGGCCTCGACCGCCAGACGCATCGCGGCCGCCATGCGAAGAGGGTCGGCAGCGCCGGCGATTCCCGTGTTGAGCAAGACGCCGTCGCAGCCCAGCTCCATGGCGATCGCCACATCACTGGCCGTGCCAACGCCGGCATCCACGATCACGGGATAGGAGGGATCGTCCGCCTTGAGGTCCTCGAGGATGATCCGGATGTTGTTGGGGTTCAGAACCCCCTGGCCGCTGCCGATCGGGCTGCCGGCCGGCATGACGGACGCCGCCCCCGCCTCCTTGAGCCGCCGGGCCATGATCAGGGTCGTCGCTGGTGTAGCAGAGGACCTGAAAGCCCTCCTTGACCAGCACCCGGGTCGCCTCGAGCGTGGAAATCGGGTCGGGCAAGAGGGTGCGGGTGTCGGCGAGCACCTCGAGCTTCACCCAATCCGCCCCGGGGTTCCCCAGGCCTTCCAGCAGCTCGCGGCCCAGCCGGGCGGTCCGGAGCGCCTCCTCGGTGGAAAAACAACCGGCCGTGTTGGGGAGAATCGTGTACCGCCGAGGGTCGAGATAATCCAGCAGGTTCCGGCCCTGGCGATCGAAGCAGCCGCTCGCGACGAACCGCCACCGTGACCACCTCGGCGCCGCTGGCCGCCAGGCAGTCGCGCATCAGCTCGAGCGTCGCATACTTTCCGGTCCCGACGAAGAGCCGGCTCCGGACCGTGTGAGTCCCGATCGAAAGCGGGGCAACTTCCACCGCCGACAGGGCCCCGGACCCACCACCGACCAGGGTGACGATCTCCAGGACGTCTCCCGGCGCAACCCGGGTGTGAGCGATGACGGGACCGCGAGACCAGGTCACGATTGACCTCGACCGCCACGTACTCCGGCTTCAGTCCCAGCTCGCCCAGGAGCTGGGCGATCGTCATCGGCTCGGACACCTCGCGGCGCTGGCCGTTGAGCATGATCTCCAAGGTTGTTCCCACCGCCGACGATCAGCCCAGGGTCCTGCGCGACGGAGGGCCCTGCCCTCACGCATCCCAGGACTTCCCGTGCCAGTCGTCGCTTCTTGAAAGCCAAGCGAGGAATGGAAAACCCGCCACGACACGGCCCTTAACCACAGCTCGAATCCAGGGTCATCGTATCGCGGGACGAGAGAAAGGGTCAAGTCACGGAAATCGGCTGGTGAGGACAGGAACCGAGAGCCATGAGAACCGAAGACGTGCGAGATCACTCACGGATGGCCGGCTCTGGCGCCTGATTATTGTAATGCTCCAGCTTCAAGTCCCACTGATACTGACGTGCGGCTTCCAGCTTGACCGAGCCCTTGGGATTGGTCGGATCGAGACGGTAGATCGCGAAGGCGTGGCTCCTCGTGTCGATCAGGTACAGCCACTGGGTCGAACCCGAGGGCGCTGTGACCATGGCCAGGGTTCCATTCGCGTCTCCACTGGCAAGCAGCCGGCCCTGTCCCTGCTGAGCCCGACCTGCGTCGGCACCCCGCGCCGGCAAACCCACCTGTGAACCGGCATCCCCCCCTGCCCTCGTCTGGGCCGCCGCCAACGGTCCGCGTGCCCCGGCCATCCAGGAGATTGCCACCCCCAGGATCACCCCAGGCAGACCGAACCGGGCCATTCCTCCGCTGACTCGAACGAGCATCGGACAGTTCCTCCGTGAATACGCCATCAACCCTGATCCTCAGAGCGACCGGATTCTCTCAGGTCCGACGCCGCAACCTCTTCCGTCCCCTGGGGCGCAGGCTCGAAGCCCTCTCTCGTCTTCAGTTTACCACACCATTTTGGAAAAACCGGCGACGGATCCGCGAATGCCGGGCAAACCAGGGATCCTTTGAAATGTCAGTTCGACCTCTCCCTAAAATTCTAATGGTTAAACTGCTTAACGCAAGTCCACCTGTCCAACGCGTCCTGCCTCGTAGCAACTGAGCACCGGAGCATCCTCCGGCAGGCCGAATCGTTTCTTGGCGGCCTTGATCTCCAAGAGCAGACCCAAAGTGCTGCGGGCCGTGATCGTCTTGAGCCTGGGCTTCTGGCCCAGCCCGACGGTGAAGGCCAGCTTCCAATTGCTGGCGCCCAGCTCCAGAGCCAGGTAGAGCACAGGGGCGTTGGCGGCGGTACAATTCGTGCTGTGAGTCGCTGTCATGGCTAAGCTCCGTTGGAAAGAGTCGTGGAAACCCATCAAAAGGAGCTTACCTTCAGCGGCTCACGTTTTGAACTACGCCCCTACATAGTGTCTGACCCCGCGAAGCCCCCTCAAAACCGGCCCTGACCCCGCGAAGCCCACACGGATCATGTGCCTCTGGCCTCGGTCTCGAGGATTGTCTCCTGGGCGACTCCGCGGCGGTTGACCCCCACTGGCAGTTCTGCTACGAATGCGTTTAATTCGCGAACCGAGCGGGGTGGTTTCGCCTTGGCTTCGCAAGTCCCTCGACCGGCTCCCTCTCCCTCGAACCGGGATCATCAGCATGACAAGTCGCCGCCCCATGACGGTCTCGCCGCTCTGGTTGCAGGGGTCCATCCTGACGTTCATCATCGGGTTCTCCGTCCTGGCCTTCTCGGCGATCCGAATCTACCAGGACTACGCGCCGATCCCCGAGCGGATCGTGGACGAGGCGGGCAACGTGCTGTTCACGAGGCAGCAAATCCTCGACGGGCAGGAGCAGTTCCTCACCTACGGGCTGATGCAGTTCGGCACCGTGTATGGCCACGGTGCCTACCTCGGGCCCGATTTCACGGCCGATTACCTGCACCGCATGGCCTTGCACATGAACAAGCGGTACGGCGACGACGAGGCGGCCCGGGGGCGGACCAGGCGCGAGCTTCAGGCCAACCGCTACGATCCAGAGACGGGGACGCTGGTCTGGACCGCCGGGCAGGTCTCGGCCTTCGAGGAGATTCATGACCACTTCGGCGAGCTGGTGTACGGCCGGAAGGTGAGCGGCGAGGGGCTCAAGCCGGGCATGATTTCCAACGCCGAGGACACCCGCGCGATCTCCTCCTTCATCGCCTGGACGGCCTGGACTGGCGTGGCCCGTAGGCCCGGCAAGACGTACTCGTACACCAACAACTGGCCCCCCGAGGAGCTGGTCGGCAATACGCTCACAGGCGACGCGATCATGTGGAGCGCCTTGTCGCTGGTCACGCTGCTGGGGGGCAGTGGCCTGGTCCTGGGCATGTACGGCCGACATTCGCGGCTCGTCGGATGGCATGAGTCCGAGGAGCGTCAGGTGCGGTTCGTGCCTCCAACCTCCGTCGCGCTGACCCCCGCCCAACGCGTGACCGCCTGGTTCTTCCTCGTCGTGGCCGTGCTCTTCCTGCTCCAGAACCTGATCGGGGGCGCGACGGTGCATTACATGGTGGAGACCGGAGGTTTCTTCGGGATCGACCTGCCCAAGCTGCTCCCCTACAACCTGACCCGAACCTGGCACCTCCAGATGGCGATCTTCTTCGTGGCGACAGCGTACCTCGCCGCCGGTATCTTCCTGGCACCGCTGATCGCCGGGCGTGAGCCGCGCGGCCAGGGATTGCTGTCGGCCGTGCTGCTCGGCGCGCTTGCGGTGGTCGTCTTCGGCAGTCTGGGCGGCGAGTACCTGAGCTACCACGGTCTCTTGCCTCGCGATTCGCGGTCGTTCTTCGGGGCGCAGGGGTGGGAGTACCTCGAATTGGGCCGGTTCTGGATGTACCTGCTCATCGTCGGGATGGTGCTCTGGGTCGTGATCATCTACCGGGGGCTGCGGCCCCGCTTGGCCGTCGAGAGTCGGGGTAACCTGCCCTGGCTGTTCCTCTACAGCTCGCTGTCGATCCCGGCGTTCTACGCGGTCGGCCTCTTGACCCATACGCAAACCCCGTTCGCGATCGGCGACTTCTGGCGGTTCTGGGTCGTCCACCTGTGGGTGGAAGACTTCCTGGAACTGTTCACGACCATGCTGGTGGCCTTGATCTTCGTGCTGATGGGGATCGTCTCGGAGCGGTTCGCCACGCGGTTGATCTACCTGGACGTGCTGCTTTACTCGATCGGCGGCGTGGTCGGGACGCTGCACCACTGCTACTTCAGCGGCGGCCCGGCGGTCGAGATGGCCTTGGGGGCGTTCTTCTCGGCGGCCGAGGTCATCCCGCTGACGCTCCTGACGGTCGAGGCGTGGTCGTTCCTGCAGCTCGGCAGCCGGCAACAGGCCGTCGGCGCGACGGCGTTCCCGCACCGCTACGCGGTGCTGTTCCTGGCCTCGGTCGGGTTCTGGAACTTCCTCGGCGCGGGGGTGTTCGGGTTCCTGATCAATCTGCCGGTCGTCAGCTACTACGAGATCGGCACGCTGCTCACCTCGAACCACGGCCACGCGGCCTTCATGGGCGTGTATGGCATGCTGGCCCTGGCGCTGCTGGTCTTCTGCACGCGGTACCTGGCCCGGCCCGAGGACTGGAACGAGGGGCTGGTGCGGTTCTCGTTCTGGGCGACCAACATCGGCTTGATGCTGATGATCCTCGGGCACCTGTTCCCGCTGGGGGTCTTGCAGCTCGGCGACGTGGTGACCAACGGCTACTGGCACGCGCGGACGGAGTGGTTCCGGAATTACCCGTGGCTGTCGTGGGCGCGGATGCCGGGCGACGTGGTGTTCATGGCCGGCTCGGCCCCGTTGGTCTGGCTGACCCTCAAGGTGGCGCTGCGGACGCGGAAGACCCCGGCACCGATGGACCAGACGGGGACCGCCCTCGAAGCCACCCTGTACACCGAGACGGCGCCGGCCGGGGCCGCCATGCGGGACTGAGCCGGGCGCGTCCCAACCGATCGCGATCCAGGGGTATCCTCGATGTTGCCGACAACTGACCGCGTGGGGCTTCGCACTCGACCTGGGGCTCGTCCTGCTCCTGGCGTACGTGCTCGTCCTGTGGGCCGGCGGCTGGGCCCTGGAGTTCCTGGCCAGGGCCCACTTCCACCGCGCCCAGCGGTATGCCCACAACGGGTTCGCCTTCGACGCGGAACTCGACCGCTATGAGTGCCCGCAGGGGGAGTTGCTCACCCTGCACACGTTCGACGACCGGAACAAGTTGGCCATCTACAAGGCCCCGGCCTCGTCGTGCAACGCGTGCGTGCTCAAGTCGTTCTGCACCCCGCACGATGAGGGCCGGCACGTCTACCGCTCGCTGGCGGAGTTCCATGAGACGGACGTCGGCCGGTTCCACCGCTGGCTCTCGCTGATCATCCTCGCGGTGGCGCTGACGTTCTCGGCGGGGGGGTGCTCGCCTGGTGGAACAGGCCGGGCGAGTGGCTACTCGTGATCGCGGCCGGCATCAGCCTCGTGCTGCTCTGGCTCGACGTCCGCGACGCCCCGAGAGACTCCGGCAAGGAGGCCGACCCGATTGAGGATGCCACGCCGGACGCGTGGTGGACCTTGGGCCAGGACCCCTCGACCCGGTGACCGCTCTGGCCCGGCGGCTGATCCTGGCAAGGGCGTCCCTGGCGGGCGGGCTTCAGGTCGCGGGGACCGACGATCGTGCCGGTCATCATCGGCTTGGCCGTCGGCAGGATTCCGGTGGTCCTGCGGGCTCAATGCAGCCGATCCGGAAAGACTGGACAGGAAAAAGGGACATCACTGATATTAATGCCGGGCGAGGATGGTTGGCCACGAAAGATACCCTCAACCAGTGATGTCCCTTTTTTCGTCGCTTTTTTCGTCGGTTGACCTGGTCGCCTTCGTTCAGGACAAGGAGACGGGAGTCGTCCACCATGCCGAGGTCGTCTCCTGGGGTGGCGACCGCCCGGCCCCCGGTGCCTCGGCCGGCACTACGTCCGGACTACGCTCTCGAGACCGGGGCACCCACTGACCGAAGGAGCCGAACGTGCGTATCGTCTCGGTCAACGTGGGCATGCCGCGCGACGTGGTCTGGCAGGGAAGGACCGTGAGAACGGGAATCTTCAAGGAACCGGTGCCAGGGCCCGTGCCCCTGCGCCGGCATAACCTCGACGGTGATGCCCAGGCCGACCTGACCGTCCACGGCGGCCCCGACAAGGCGGTCTACGCTTACCCTTCCGAGCACTATCCCGCCTGGCGGACGCGGCTCAACCGTGACCTGAGCCACGGCATCTTCGGCGAGAACCTCACGACCGAGGGACTGATCGAAGACGCGGTCTACATCGGCGACGAGTTCCGCGTCGGGACCGCGCGGCTGGTCGTCACACAGCCTCGCATGCCCTGCTTCAAGCTCGGTCTCCGCTTCGGCGACCCGGCCATGGTCAAGACCTTCCTCCAGGTCGGTCACCCGGGGATCTACCTCGCCGTTTGTGAGGAAGGCGTGGTGAGCCCGGGCGACCGGATCGAGCGGGTCGCGGAGGACGAGAATCGAATTGCGGTCACCGACATGTTGCGGCTCATCCTTGACCATGACGCTGACCCCGATCACCTTCGGCGGCTCCTGGAGGTTCCTGCCCTGGCCGCCGTCTGCGCGCGGAGTTCGAGAGCCGTCTGGCGCTCTGATCCGTGGTCCTGAAGCCATCAGGCCAGGCGCGAGGCGGACGTATCGACCTTCGCGGAGCCCGGAACACTCGTCCGCCAGAAGCTGCTGAACATCTCGGGAAGCCGCAGGAAGGCTCCGACCCAGGTCAGCGCCAGGAGCACCGACTGGAACACGTACGACTCGTGCAGGCCCATGTGCGTGCAGATGGTGCCTCCCCAGAAGGCCGAGGCGAGGAGGACCCCCAGCGACGCTGTCCAGGGAACAACCAGAGAGAATCGCCGTGATCAGCTCGCCGGTGCCGATCAGCTTGAGCTGACCTTCCAGGCCTGCCTTCCGCAGCAGTTCAAGAACCTCGGGAGGCGGGGATCCGAGCAGCTTCCCCGAGCTGGCAAAGATCATCAGGGCCGCGATCAAGATATGAAGCACCAGTCCCGCAATCCTCATCCACCTGGGCGAATCGGTCATGTGGTCTCTTCCTTTCTTGAGCTTGAAAGGTGAACGATCACGTCTTCGGGCTTGAACCGGACCTTGGGGAGTTTGACGTAGTGATCGGCGTCGACAGAACCCGTCGCGGACCCGGAAAGCCGGGGTGGGCGGACTGTGCGGCGACGGTCGGCGAGCCCCCCTGCCGGCTCGCGCGCCGCTAAGACAATAAGCTGCCTCGCGGAACCAGATCAATGCCACCTCCTCGTTCCGCCTTCCTCGTTACGACGATAGAATGGCTATCCGGTCGCTCTCGAGTCGTCCGGCAAGCGGACGGACGGCGGGGCCCCGATCCCGGCTTTTCCGAGGTCAAGACGTGAGCCATCCTTCGAGCGAGCATGTGCTGGTTGTTCCCGGGTCCGAGCTCGACCGGCTGGGGCGGTTTCAGGGATTCCATGGCGATGCCCAGCGCTATCTGACCGCCCTGCTGGTTCCCGAGCTAATGGAATACCGGCCGCGCTTCGAGGTCGAGGATGATCCCAGCCTCAAGCAGATCATCCCCTACGTGGTGCTGCGGTCCGGGGATGCGGTCTTCTGCTACACCCGGGGCAAGACCCAGGGCGAGGCCCGGCTACATCGCCGGCGATCGCTCGGGGTGGGCGGACACGTCGCCGAGTCGGACGCCGAGGGCCGGCGGAGCCTCGAGGCCTACGAGATGGCCATGAGGCGCGAGCTCGACGAGGAGGTCGAGGTGGCGAGCCCCGGCCGGATGCGGCTCGTGGGCTTGATCAACGACGACTCCACCCCCGTGGGCTCGGTCCACCTGGGCGTGGTTCACCTCCTGGAGCTGGAGCACCCCGCGGTTCGCCCCCGCGAGGACGGGCTGGCCGAGCCCGAGTTCGTGCCGATCGCGGATCTGCGGAGCTCGTGGGACGAGTTCGAGACCTGGTCACAGATCTGTATCGACGCGTTCCTGAGGGCTCGGTGAAGCTGCAATGGGATGCGCCGGGCGATGCGGCGTGGGGCGGATACCCGGCTGGCGGTGGTCGAGCCAGTCGATCACCACGGGAAAGATCTCCCGCGGGGCATACCGGCTCCAGGCCAGGTCGCAGTGGCCATAGTCCGCCACGTGGCCGCTGGCCTTGCCGAAGACGTAGAGCGTCTTGTCTTCGCTGCCCAGCGAGTCGAAGGTCATCCGGGTTGACGGCACGTCCGAGATCAGGTCTCCCGCGCCGGCGACCATCAAGGTGGGCACCGTGACTTCGCCCAGCCGCGCCGAGTAGTCGATCTTGCCATCCGCCGAAAGCATGTGGCCGTGCCGCAAGTAAGGGGCAAACTGAAGGAGGGCCCCGGGTCCAGGATCCTCGAGCGTGTAACCATAGAAGCGGGAGATCGTCCGGCGGTCGACATTCTCGGCCGAGTAGTAGAACTTGTCGATGCTCGCCATGCCCGGCATCCGGAAGAAGGCAAGCGGACGGCCCAGCCGGCCGGCGCTGGCCACGCTCAGCAGGCCTCGGATGCTCGCGTTGGCCGCAAGCATGTCCCTGCGGGGCGCTCCGGCCTGGATGATCGTCGATCCCATGCCCACGAAGTTGGCGATCCGCTCCGGCTCGGTGCTCAGCTCGAGGAACGGGAACATCATCATGCCGCCCAGGCTATGACCCACCCAGTTCACGCGGCTCTGCCCCGTTTCGCGCTCCACGTAATCGAGAATGGCCGGCATGTCGTACCGGACCAGATCATCGACCGTCCAGCGCGATTCCCCGCGTTCCCGGAAGGGTGTCCCGCGGAGGAATCGATTGATCCGGTCGTGCCGTCCCAGCCGTGCGTTCTCTCCGGAGGCCCGGATGTCGTAAACATAGACCTCATATCCGCGCTCGGTGAGCTGTGCGGGCAGGTGGTTGTCGGTGATGGTCCAGAAGGTGGCGTTCAGGCCCAATCCGTGACAGAGGATCACGGGAAGCTTGCCGGGATCGGGATGCGCAGGGCGATAGTGGCGAACGCCCAGCCGCCATCCATCCCGCGTGTAGGCGAAACCATCCGTGCATGGGCGCAGGTCGGGACTGGGAGCGTTCGTGCGCATGCTGGCACACCCCGAAAGGGTGGCACAAAGCAGGAGGAATGTCCCGATCTCTTGCCCTCGTCGGCGCATGGGGTCCAGGAATCCTTCCCACGATCAACAAAGCCGCTGGTGTCCTTACCTTGCGGCGAAGCTGGATTCTAGTCCAGCGGCGAGTTTCTGGGAATGCGATCTTGCAGCCTGGCTTACAGGCTCATGTATCGCCTGATGTGGGAGGCGTCTTGAGCGTTCCCGAGGAGGCGCCAGGGAAGAACGTCCGATGCTGCTGCCGATACTGGACCGCTCTGGCGACCGGGATGTCCGGCCGCTCTCAGGAGCCCCAGGGGTTCGCGGCCAGTTGCCCGATGTGCCACCGCACAAGGTGGAGGTGGTCGAGCCGGCCTGGGGCAACCAACCCACTCCAGCCGGCCGGGCCCGACAGGGCCTGATCACGAACGTTGGGGTAGAGAGCGGGACGCCCAAAGCCCGTGGGCCCCGTGGCCCAGAAATGGTAGACGACCCTCGCCGTGCTCCCTGCCTGGAGCGTTCCGAAGATCCGAGCGTGCTGCCCTTCGGCCGGATCCAGAAGGGTGAGCCGGTCGATGGGCCTCCCCGTCCGGTCGGTGAGACTTCGCGCCGCCGCGGTGGCAGCGAGACCTCCCGAGCTGTGCCCGACCAGGTGTAGGCGATCCGGCACGACGCCGGCTCGAACCAGAGCTTCGGCCAGAGCCCGGCCCTGGAGCTCGGCGAGCTCCTCGTTCCGGGACGGTCGCAGGCCCCTCAGAGAGTCGCCGTTCCAGTCCCATCCCAGGACGTTGACGCTCGTCCCCCAGCGTGCCCCAACCGCCTCGCCATAGCGCTGAGCGATCTCCAAGTGCATCCACGTGTGGATCGGATTGATCCCATGGACGATGACTACCGAGGGCCGGGAGGGATCGAGGGGCGAGCCTGGCTGGCAGCCCACTGTGCAGTTGATGAGGCACCCCGAGGCGTGATCGTGGCCCGGGGCCCAGAGGCGCAGCCGCGGCTCCAGCGGGACCATGGGCATGGCCGCGGAAGGCTGCGCGAGAATCGCCAGGACGAGCATCAACGAAGCCATGGTCGTCGAGGTGTTTCAGAGACCTCCTGGGGCAAGACCTTCGCGAGCGCCACCTCGCGAGAATCGAAGAGGATGATCACTTTATCTTGGCATGGCCCGGGCCTCCTGGCTCGCGGGAATCCACATGAGATGTGCCGTCCTTGCCGCCCGTGTCGACGGTCCGGATTCTCCGGCCCGCGGGCCGTCCTGCCGCGAGGGCTCGAGCGGTTCTTCCAGATTCTGCGCACCGTCAACCTGTTCCGGCTTGATACCTCGGCGGCCAGACCGCAAGATCGGTGTGACGTTCAACCGGAGGAAGACAACCGGTACGGCGAGGCACGACACGGAGGTGAACACTCTGACACGAAGGAACTCAATCGATGTGGGTGATCTTGGGCATTGTCGCCCTGGTCGTGGTGGGTGTCTTGCTCTGGCTTGCGGGAGCGTACAACAGCCTGGTGGCCTTGCAAAACCGCTTCAAGACGGCATTCAGTCAGATCGACGTCCAGCTCAAGCGCCGGCATGACCTGATCCCGAACCTGATCGAGACCGCCAAGGGGTACCTGAGCCACGAGAAAGGGACGCTGGAGGCGGTGACCCAGGCGCGGAACAAGGCCGTCTCGGCAATGCAGACGGCCGCGGCCAATCCAGGAAATCCCTCGGCGATGGCCGGCCTGGCCGCCGCGGAGACCCAGCTCAACGGCGTTCTGGGCCGCCTCTTCGCCGTGGCCGAGGCCTATCCCGACCTGAAGGCCAACCAGAACATGATCGCGCTCCAGCAGGAGCTGACGGCCACCGAGAACCAGATCGCCTCGGCCCGGCAGATCTTCAACAACTCGATCATGCAGTACAACACCACGCTTCAGAGCTTCCCCACGAACCTGGTTGCCAACGCCATGGGCTTCGCCCCTGCCCAGCTCTTCGAGCTCGAAACCGACAAGGAGCGGCAGGTGCCCCAGGTGTCGTTCTGAACCGGGTGGGGTGAGGCCTTCCTGATGAAGACCGGTTGGTGTTCAGCACGTTTCCTTTGCCCCCCGACCCCAGCGGCCGGCGGCCACCTGCTGGACGGCCTCCTCCAGCCTTCGGAACTCGACGGGCTTCGTGAGGTGCTCGGCGAAGCCGGCGGACAGGCTCTGGTTGATGTCATCGGAAGATCCGAAGCCGGAGAGGGCAATCCCCATGACGGGTCCCCTGTCGCGGAGCTTCCACATCAACTCGAGCCCGCTGCCGTCGGGGAGATCGATGTCGCTGATCAGCAGCTCGAAGTCATGCTCACTGGCTTCACGCAGGGCGCTGGCGAGGCTGCCGGCCGTGCGGACGTCGTGGCCCCGGCTGGCCAGGGTGGTCGCCAGGTAGTTCCGTGTGTCCATGTTGTCCTCGACCAGAAGAATCTTCAGCGGCCGGTGCAGGGCCATCGCCGCCGGCCCTGACGCAAAGGCCAGCGGCCGCGCCGCGGGCGGGGCGGCCGTGCGCATTTCCAGGGTCAACGTCGCGCCTTGCCCGTGGCCGCCGCTCGCGGCGGTCAGGCGGCCCTCGTGCTCCTCGACGATCGAGCGGCTGATGGCCAGCCCCAGCCCCAGGCCCCCGAACCTCCGCGCGGTCATCGGTCCACCTTGCTCGAACGCGTCGAAGATCCGCGGCAACAGCTCGGGCTCGATGCCCATGCCCTGATCGATGACCTCGATCACCAGCCAGCACCCGCCCTCCCCGGGGCGGGGATCGTCCCGGTTCCACGACCGGATCGTCACCGTCCTCCCCGGCGGAGTGAACTTGATCGCGTTGTGGAGCAGGTTCCAGAGCACTTGCTGAAACCTCGTCGGGTCGGCGTCGATGTGGTGCAGCCTGGCCCCAAGCTGCGCGCCCAGCGTGACATTGACGCTGGCGGCCGCGCCCGCGCAGATCTCCATCGCGCGGTCGATGTGCTCGTGGGCATCGATTACTCGCCCGCTTCAGGTGAAGCTTCCCCCTCTCGATCCGCGTCACGTCCAGAAGGTCGTCGATGAGGTGGGCCTCCAGGTCGATGTTGCGGCGGATCATCTCCAGGACCTGGCGCAGGGACGGAGCTGTCGCGGGGTCAGCGAGCATCGACGTCACCGTGGCGAGCACCGGGGTCAGCGGCGTGCGCAGCTCATGGCTGAGCGTGGCGAGGAAACGGTCCTTGGCCCGGTTGGCGGCTTCGGCCTCGACGCGCGCCGCCTGGACCAGGATCATCCTGGCCCGCTCCTGCTCGGCCCGCTTCAGCTCGGTGATGTCGCGGAGCACGAGCACCCAGCCGGCTGCCCCCTCCTGGTGGCTCAAGCGCGAGACCCGGGCATCGAACACGGAGAATTCCTCCGGACCCGGACGGTCAATCTCGAAGCTCGCCTCGCTCAGCGGTCCGAGCTCCGTCAACCGGCCGGCCAGCGCTGGCCATCCCTCGAACGCGCCGGCGGCATCGACCCCCAGGAGCTTCCGATCCGAACGGCCGATCAGCCTGCGAGCCGCCGGATTCAAGGCGACGATGCGGCGCGAGGCGTCAATCACCACAACGGGGTCGCTCATGAGCTCGACCGCGGCAGCCCAGGCCACCGGCGTCAGGTCAAGGAGGCGAAGCCAGGCCAGTGCTGGAACGAAGGTCAGCCCGGTCACCGCGAACGACATAGAGACGAGGTCGACCGGGATGAAGCCGAACATCCCCCTCATGTCCATGACGTCGACCACCCAGGGCAAGAGCACACCGAAGAGCATCAAGGCGGCCTGGGCCCGGTAAACCCCGGTGAACCGGATCACGGCCTGCACCAGCAGGACCGACGTCGCAGCCGCCAGGGTGTAGCAGTAAATAACCATCGCCCAGAACCCGGGGCCGAACGACCGGACGGCGATTAGCGACTCGTCGATTCTCTCGATCGCGAGCCTTTTCCAGTAAAGGTGGTGCCACGGGTCGGTCCAGGCCAGCACGAGCAAGGGAACGGCCGCCACGCAGATCGCACGGAACCACCGAGATTTCATCCAGTGAGGCCGGCCGGTGTAGCGAAAAACAAACGACACCAGACCGAGTATGCCCATCACCGTCCCGAGCATGCGCAGATCAAAGCACAATCGTTTGACCGGAAGCTCGATGACAATCGGCTCGAGCGCAGCACCAAGGGCCCAGAGCGTCTCGCCCACCATCATCACCGCGAACGGCTGTGCCAGCGGCTTGGCGCGGCGCCGCCAGGCAAGGCCCGCCAGCACAAGGGATATTGCAGCGGCGATAGCCACCGGGATCGCCTCGGGAACACTCTGAAACGTCATGATCCCGGCTCCGGCCACGCGAGAACGGCGGTGGCCATCCGAACCCTGAAATCACGCGGAGGATGCGCGAACAACGCCAAAGGCCATTCGCTCAAGAATGATCACTCGCATGAGTGTGAGGGATCAGCAACTTCGCCTTCTTGGCCGGCGACAATCCATGGGGCCGGCCCCCCTGATACCTATCAACCCCGGAATAGCGCGGCAGGTCAAGAGAAATCGGCCGCACCGGGGTGAGTCGCCGTAACGAGGGCGGAGACGGCCGCCCCCAGAGTCTCCGCACGAGAAGACGCGCATGCTTTCAGCGAGAACCAGGGTCTCCATCGCGTTTTCGCTTGGGTCCAGCCGCCGGTGGAGCGGAGAACGGATCTTCGGGCCACGAGTGCTTCGGGTAGCGGGCGCGGAGATCCTTGCGCACCTGGTGGTAGGTGGTCATCCAGAAGCTCTTCAGGTCCGAGGTGATCTGCACCGGCCGGTAGTTCGGGCCCAGCAGGTGGAGCAACACCGGCACGCGTCCGCGGGCCAGCCGCGGGGTCTCAGTCCAGCCGAAGAGCTCCTGGAGACGGACAGCCAGGACCGGTGGCCGGTCAGGCTCGTAGGTCAAGCGGACCTCGCGGCCGCTGGGAACCTGGAGCGCGTGGGGCGCGCTCTGGGCCAGCTCGCGCCTCTGAACGGGGCTCAGCCGGCTCTGGAGGTAAGAGAGCTTGTCCGCCTGCTGTACCTCCTCCGCACGGGTGCGCCCCTCGCAGATCGAGGCGAGCAGCTCGGCGAACACCTGCTCGTCGAGGTCGGGCCACTCCAGCTCGGGAACGGCTTGCTTCACGAAGGCGTAGCGCGCCAGCCAGGTCGCCGCGGCCGGATCGTCCCGAAAGATCGAGGCCGCCCGAGGCAGAAGCGCGGCGGCCAGGGCGGCGGAAGCCTCGGCCGCGTCCACCACCTGGCTGGCGTCTTCGCGGAGCAGCAGGTCCTGGTACCAGAGCCGGCTCGCAGCGACCACTCGCTCCCGATCAGGATCGTAATACGTGGACCGCTCGCGCCTCAGGAGCTCGGGCACCAGCTCTTCCAGCCATGGGAGCTGAACCTCGCTGGCCAGTCGCACCTGGAGCTCGAGCACGCCTTGCCTCCGTTCTTCACGGGGATCAAGAGCCAGGAAGAGCTCCCCTTCGCGGACGATCGACTCCGGGCTCAGCCGCACGCCGCGGCCGCCGACCATCACCCCTGTCTCCTCGGAGCCCCGTCGCCGGACGACCCGGTCGGGATAAGCCAGGATCAGCCACTTGAGCAAGGCGTCGTCGTCCCCGGGCAGCACGATCGGGTCTCCGGGCCTGGGCCTGGCCTCGAGCCGGGATCCCAGGCGGAAGAGCTCAGTCACGGACGCGGACGGCCTGGCGGGCCGCGGCCGGATCGATCACCTCGATGCCGGAGCCGGGGCGAGAACCGCTCGTGCTCGGCCTCGGCCAGCATGTTCAGTCGCGGGAGGAGATCCGAACGGCCGCGCTCGGCCCTGACTCGGCGACGCTCCGTTGCCTGGCCCGGCGTCTCGCCTCGCGCCACGATGTCCTTCTCGGAGATCAAGGCCGCCAGCGCAGCGCCCTCGTCGGACCGCTGCTCGTGGACCGAGGCGAGGAGGAGCCGGGCCAGCCTGGGATGGACCGGGAGCTCGAGCATCTGCTTGCCCAGGGGCGTGATTCTTCCGTCGGACGGCCCCAGCGCCCCCAGGCTTGTCAGGAGCCTGCTGGCCGCGTCGAGCCGGTCGGGCGCCGGCGGGTCGTACCAGCCGAAGGCGGCGACGTCCCGAACTCCCCACGAGTGCAGGGTCAGCACGGCCCCGCACAGATCGACCCGATGCACCTCGGGAGGCTGGAACGGCACCATCCCGCGCTGCTGCCTCTCGGACCAGAGCCGGATGCAGCGGCCCGGTCCCGTTCGTCCGGCGCGACCGGCCCGCTGGGCCGCCGATGCCTGGCTGATCCGGGTCAGGTCCAGGCGATCAAACCCTTTCTGGGCATCGTGATGGGCGATCCGCGCCAGGCCGCTGTCGATGACGGTGGTCACGCCGTCGATCGTCAGAGAGGTCTCGGCGATGTTCGTCGCCAGGATCAGCTTCCGCCCCGTCGCCGGACGCAGCGCGCGGTCCTGATCCTCGGCGGGAAGCGACCCGTGCAGGACATGAACCTCGCACTCGTGCTCGTCGGCCAGCGGTTCCACGGCCGCGTGGACGCGGCGAATCTCTGAGATCCCGGGCAGGAAGACGAGAATGTGGCCGGCGTCCCCGCGATCGCTGAGCACTTCCCGGACGATGGGTGCCACCAACTCGGGGCTGGCCGGCCGGTTCGCGGGTCGATACTCCAGGTCGATCGGGTGGGTCCGGCCTTCAACCTGCTCGACGGGGCAGTCATCGAGAAACCGGGCGACCGGCTCGGCCTCGAGCGTGGCCGACATCACGACCACCATGAGGTCCGGGCGAACCTCGCGCCGGACCTCCTTCAGGAACGCCAGAGCCAGGTCGGAGTGGAGGCTGCGCTCGTGGAACTCGTCGAGCACCACGGCGCCGATGGTCTCGAGGAAGGGATCGGCCAGGAGCTGGCGGTTGAGGATCCCCTCGGTCTGGATCCGCAGCCGGGTCCGGCGCGAGATCCGACGTTCGAACCGGACCTGATAGCCGACGTCTTCTCCCAGCGTCCAATCCTGTTCCTCGGCAATCCGCGCCGCGGTGGCCCGGGCCGCGACCCTGCGAGGCTGGAGCACGATCACTCCGGGGTGGTCCGCCGCAAGCAGACCGGACCGGACGATCGCCGGTGGCACCCGGGTGGTCTTCCCCGCGCCCGGGGGCGCGACCAGCACGAGAGACCGGTGGGCCCGAAGGGTGTCCAGGATCCTGGGCAGGCTGGCGTCGATCGGAAGCGGATTCATTGGATGGCTCTGCTGTAGCGGTGCGAATCACTCCCGGGGCGGGATCATCGCCTGTGCCCCGACAGGGCACCAGGCGTCCCTTGAAGAATCGATAATACATTCCACCCGGCGGGATGGGATGGCGGCCGCTGAGCGAGGGATTCGCATTCCCGGCCTCGATCAGGGTGCTGGTGCTGGTGGGCTGGAACCGGAAGTGGTCCTTCCGCGCAGATGTCTACGTCACAAGACCTTGAAGCAATTCGGCCAGGGCTTTCCCGAGAGGACGCATTGACAGCGGCCGCTGTCCTGTTTATGATGAAACCTAGAGAGTGCCGCTGTTGCACGCTCGTCTCCACTCATGTCTCAATGCAAAGCTCTCGTGACGCAGTGCGTGGCAAGGACGGACTTCAAGGGGACGGCCTCCTCTCGGCTGAGCGCGACTCGATGCAGATCCCTGGTTCGATGAGAACTTCCGACAGTTCCGAGAGTTCAGGCTCCAGGAACGCCGCGGCAGGTGAGGGAGGAGGTCCAGCACCATCCCCCGAATCTCCGACGGTGGTTCGTTCTGCCGAGCAGCCTGGCGCGGCGAAATCAGGCGGTGGCGCAGGCCCCCTTGCCGGCTCCGATGCCGCGCCCCAGCGAGGTGATCGGGACATTCCTGCTCGAGGAAGCCATCGGCGTGGGCGGCATGGGAGCGGTGTTCCGCGCCCACGACGCGCAGCTCGATCGCCATGGTGGCCCTCAAGCTTCTGCCGCTGGACCAGACGGGCGACCCCGAGATCGTCCAGCGATTCTACCAGGAAGGCCGATCGGCAGCCCAGCTCGACCACGAGAACATTGCGCGGGTTTACAGCATCGGTCAGGACGGGCCGTATCACTACATCGCATTTGAATACATCGAAGGGATCACGGTCCGCCGGCGGGTGGACGAGAACGGGCCGCTGCCGGTCGGCGAGGCGGTGGACATCACGCTCCAGATCGCCCAGGCCCTGGTCCACGCGGCGGGACGCGGCGTCGTGCATCGCGACATCAAGCCGTCGAACATCATCCTCACGCCCTTGGGGCGAGCCAAGCTCGTCGACATGGGCCTGGCTCGCCGGTTCGAGCGCGAGGCCGACCATGGGCTGACCCAGAGCGGAATGACCCTCGGCACCTTCGACTACATCAGCCCCGAGCAGGCGCGGGATCCTCGCGACGTGGACGTCCGGAGCGATCTCTACTCGCTGGGCTGCACGATGTTTCACATGCTGACGGGCCGGCCGCCGTTTCCCGGCGGGACCGTGCTGCAGAAGCTGCTCCAGCACCAGGAAGAGCCTCCCCCCGACATCCGGGGGCTCAATCCCGAGGTTCCGGTGGAGCTGGCTCGGATCATCACCAAGCTGATGGCCAAGGACCGCGATCGCCGTTACCAGTCTCCCGAGCAGCTCGTCCGCGATCTGCTCGTGATCGCCGGGCAACTCGGCCTGTCGATCGTTCCGGCCGATCAGCACGACTGGATGCCGGCACGTCATCGGGTCACCTGGGAGCGGCACCTGATCTGGTTCTTCCCCGCGCTGGCGTTCTGCGTCGTGGTGGCCGGGCTGGTCTGGTGGGGCAGAGAGCTGACCAACCCCGCCCCGTCGGAACCCGGATTCAGCGCGATCCGGACTCCGCGCACCGAGGCAGGCTCGAGAGGCCGGTCGGCCCCGGCCGCTGGTCAAGCGGCGGCGGCTCCGCTATCCGGTGAGGCCGACGACCCGCCCGCGCCGGTCTCCACCTCGCCCAGGAACATCCTGGTCCGATCCAGCGACGATCTGCTGAGCCTGATCGCCACGGCGCCACCCAGGTCGATCATCACCCTCACCGAGGATGGCCCCTACCAGCTGGGAGGCCGGACGGGCGGCTTCCGCGGGCCCGTGGCCCTGGTCAACCGCGATCTGACCATCAAGGCGGACAAGGCGGAGTCCGGGGTTCGTCCCGTGCTCAAGTTCGCCGCCGACGCCGGCCTGGGTGACCGGAGATTGCCCGATCTGCTCCCGTTCTCCGGCGGCAGCGTCACGATCGAGGGCCTGACCTTCGAGCTCGATCGCGAGGGCTCCGACGACCGGGCCGCGGCGATCTCGGGTGAGGACACTGAGCTCACGATCCGGGGCTGCTTGTTCCGCCAGGGCTCGGTCCGGGCCGGCCGCAACCGCGCGGCCCTGCGGACCCGCGTCCTCAAGACCGTGCCTGCCACCGGCGATCGCCCGCCGGCGGTCTTCATCGACTCTTGCCATTTCGATGGCGGACAGGCCGGAATTGTGGCCGAGGGTCCTGCGGACATCCTGGTCCGCGATTGCACCTTCGGTCCGGGATCGCCGGCGATCTGGGTCGATAACAACCAGGGTTCCGGACCCGTGCCCGTCGACATTCGCCTTCGGCATTCGACCCTGATGGCCGGCTCGGGCCCCGTCTTCGAGATCGAAGGCGCGCTGGCCCGCGTCCTGGTCGATGACTGTGTCATCGCGCCGGCCGGAACCGCTCTCCCGACGCTGGTCGCGGTGGACAATCCGCGGAACCTGGCATGGCATGGCCGATCCAATCTCTACGCCAGGATGCGCGCCTATCTAGAGCCGACGGGCAAGGCCGAAGGGGCCGAAGCGATCGACGACTTCGGCCGCTGGAAGGATACCCCGACCGAGGTCCGGGAAGTCGACTCGATCCTCGCATCCACCTCGGTCTGGAGATCTGCCCAGCCCCTCCAGGAGCTGCTCATCGAGCAGGAGAATCCGACCCAGGCTTTCCACCTCGCCGCATCTTACCTGCGGTCGTCAACCTTCGGCGCCCGTGTAGGCCCGTTCGGGGAACGGCTCGTGGAGCCGGTACGGCTCGCGGATCAGAAGCCTGAGAGCCCATCCGGCGACACCGAGCGTGACCCGGGTCGAGCGGTCGAATCGATCGCCGACGCCTCCAAAGGTGCTCGGCCGTCCCTCCCCGGGAAGGCCGCCGATCCTCCCACCCCCCCGGTAGGCGTCGCCTCTTCGGGAGACAGGCCGAATCCCACGTCGCCGGAAACCGCCGAAGAGGAGATGACCAGCCTTCCCGCCATGCCGCCAATGACGACGTCGCCTTTCCCCGATACGGGGCGTCCGCTCGCGGCCGAGGGGCGGGTCGAGGCCGGCACGTCCAGTTCGCCGAGGCACGCCCCGAGCCGGCCCGAAACGCCAGGGCGAACCCCTGGAGGCCGACACCGTCCGGCGAAGCCAGATTCCTCGAGGGGATTTCGACGAGGACATCATCCGCAGCGCCGAGCAGTTCATCAATACGATCAACCGCCATGGCTCGAAGGGGGGGACGCTCAAGATCGCCCGGGAGGCCGACCTGGAGCTGCCGGCGACCGAGTTCACCGGAATCGGGAACCTGGCTGATCGAGGCCGAGCCGGGCCCGCCCCGGCCGCGAATCCGGTTCCGCCCCTCGGTGTTCGCCTCGCGGCCTGCCACCGCCTGGACCGTCCTCTTCAACCTTCGCGCCGGTTCTCTCCAGATTCACGGACTGGATATCCTGATCCCCGGCCAGGCTGCCGAGGCTTCCCGCACCGGCCCCCAGGCGGCCATCGGCGTCTGTGCCGGCACCAGGCTCGACCTGACCGATTGCACGATCACGGTTGCCGGACGCCCCACGGGCACCGCGGCGGTCGTCGTCCAGCCAGCCGGCGTCGAGGCCGGCACCGACAAGTCTGCCGCGGTCGTCAAGATCACCGACAGCTTCGTCCGATCCGCTGGAGACTGCCTCACCGCTGCCTCGGGCCGCCTCCTTGACCTTCAGCTCAAGAACGTGCTCGTCAGCACCGAGGGCAGCCTGCTCCACGCGCTGGGAAGCTCACAGATCGATGGATCCGGCCCCCCCCTGAAAGCCACGATCGACCGCGCTCTCGTCTGCTCCCGGGGAGGGCTGGTGTACCTCGAGAGTTCGCTCGAGGAGACCGAACTGCCGTTGACCGTCGTCGAGACCGCGAACTCGATCTTCAGCACCGCCGGACAGGCCCCGCTGCTGCGCGTCGATGGGCAAGGCCACGCGGAGCGGCTCCGCGACCGGATTGTCTACAAGGCCGACAAGGTCGCCTACGACCAGATCACGACTTACCGCCGCGATCAGATCCTCCAGACAGGCGTCTCTCCCCGCGATTATTCCCGGTCGGACTGGAGGACCGCGTTCGACCCCAAGGACGAATCGCCCGTTACCGAAGGCGTCAAGTTCCTCAAGAAGCTCGAGCCCGGGCGTCCGGCCTGGTCCTTGACGAAGGACGATCTCATGCTCGACCCCCAGAGTGCAGCCGGCGACCGCGGCCCCAACCTCAGCCAGATCCCCGCGCCCCCACCTCCCGAATCCTGACTGGCCACGCCCGTGAGGGCCAGGGTTTCACTCTGGGCTGGGTTCCGCCGGCCCGTTGGGCCGAAAACCGGGGGTCGATCGATGCTCGTGTCGGCCTGAAAGGCCGTGGGATACCAGCCCAGGGTGAAACGCTGGGTCTTCTTGTTGTCATTTTTCGACATGATATGGTTGTTTTTGGGGTGATCTATACACTCTTGCTGGAAAATCCGGTGAAATGATCGTTTGTCGGGACCGGCCGCGGCCGGTGAGCGGATCAACGTGGATCCGTGAAGACGACTGGCGCCGAAGGGCAAACTGGCCCCAGTCTCGACCCTCCTCCTCGATCGATCGCCGGATGGAGCCGCCTTCAGCGGCGGCCAGCCGACCAGCGGTGATGCGTCGCTGAACCGCACCCGGAGAACGACAAAGAAGTTCTCACTCCCTGCCCGTGCGTTCTATGGTTCCCAAAGATCGGGCGAGCGGCCTTACATTTTGCCAGCCGCCGCCCTGGCGCGGGCGCTACTGGACACGGAGGACGCCGATGTTCCGGCGTGGACCTGACGATTCCCTGGGCGCTCGGCGGACCTCGGGGCTCACCCTGATCGAGCTGCTGGTGGTGATCCTGATCGTCGGAATCGTGTTCGTGCTGACCGGTGCGGTCCTGTTCCACGGCTCGGTGGCCAACCGGGAGGCTGCACGGCTGCTTCATGGGGCCCTGGCCGGTGCGCGAGACGCCGCGATCGGGCACAACGCCCCGCGCGGGATCCGGCTCGTTCCGGATCCGGCTTTCCCGATCAAGAGGCTGGCCAACAACCAGGTCGATCCCTCGGCCGCTCTCTGTGCGAGCCGGATCGTCCCCATCGAGCCGGGCCCCGATTACTCCGAAGGGAGGGTGAGCATCCTCACGCCGCCGGGGCCATGGTTCCCGGGCTTTCCCCCGTCGTACCTGGGCTCCAAGACCGACGTTTACCCGTGTCCCGGAAAGGTCCTGATGGTCGAGGAATGCCCGGTCGACCCGAAGACCGGGCTCATGAACTCGCCGACGAGCTGGTTCTGGAACGTGAGGATCGGCGACCGGATCCGGCTCAACGACACAGGGGCCTGGTACACGGTCGTCGGGCCGATGACCACCCCGACCGAAGAGCTGTTCGTCAACTGCGGGACGCCCGGCGTGGACTTCCCCGGAAAGAAGAGCCCGCTGAAGCGGTTTTATGGCACCGTCCAGGAGGTCGAGTTCCTGTTCCTGGTGAACGGCCGGGACGACAACGGGAACGGGTTTACTGATGAGGGGTTTGATGGGGTGGACAACAATGCCGACGGAGTCATCGACGACCTGGGGGAATGGGAGGTGGAAACGTGGGGTAATACGGCGATTCAGACATCGACCGTCAACCATCCGTACACGCTGTCGAGACGACCGGTCCCGTCGCCGGCGACGCTCGAGGTGGCCCTTCCGTCCAGCGTGGTGATCGACCTGACGACCTGGTGCACGACGAGGGAGCGGTCACGCCTCCCGGTCAACGCCCTCTCGGGCGCAGTGGAGATCCTGCTCACGCCCCGGGGCGATGTCATCCCGACGACGATCTACTCATCTCCGACGAGCGTGGGGATGTCGAACGCCTTCTACCACTTCTGGATTGCCGACCGGGCCGACCTTTTTGACCCCAACGCGGCGGCGTCACCGCAGCTCCCCTTGCCCCAGGGCATGGCCCCGAATCCCCTGGGACGCGAGCTGAAAGGCGAGGCGTCAATCGTCTCCCTGAACACCCGAACCGGCCTGATCACCACCGGCACACCGTCCCAGTTCGACACCGCCCACGCCGGGACACCGAGCTACAACCCGAGCCTGCCCTTCCTCAGTGCCGGAGCCTCGGGCCGATGAGCGCCAGGTTCCCCTCGAGTCTGAGGAATCTACCGGTTCCCCAGGTTGCGCCATGCGGACCTGTCAGGAATTTCTGGCAAGTCGGGTGGCGTGTTGCAGAATAGAAATTGGCGATCTTTGACAATCCGGTTGTTGGAGCAGGGCAAGTGAAGGGGGGAGGCTGCGAGTTATCACGGCTGCGCGATCGAAGCCAATCGGATTTCGTGTCTAAGTTGATACTTCGTAAGAGTTTCCGCATCGGGTTCGCTCACACGGCCGTTGCGAACAGAGCCAATTCCTGGGAGGAGGAAGCACGAATCTCACGAATCAGTCGACCATGTGAAACGTACGGAATGGGAACCCGGCACCGAGCGAGCGATCTTGCTCGATGCGGCCTGACGGCTCGTCGATTGATCTCCCTTTTCATTGGATTCGTGAGATTCGTTTGATTCGTGGTTTCTACTTTCTCCTGATGGCATTCCCGGTTTGGTCGTCAGTTCACGCGGCGCGATCGAAGCCAATCGGAAACCGCGATTAAGTTGATGTCAGGCAAGAGTTTCCGCGTTGGGTTCGATGGCGCGGCGGCTGAGAACAGACCCAATTCCGGAGGGAGAAGGGCATGGAAGAGGCAGGGCCGGCGGGCTGACGCCCGAGGTTGTTGGCTTCGCCCGTTTGAACCACCGGCTCACGCCGGTGGTCACGTACCGCACACCGCCGCTACCAGGGGTGTGTGGCTCGGTCCGGCCGCCGGCCCCGATCACCATAACCGGCGCGTCGGCTCGGGCCAAGCGGCAGGCGCAGGGATGGAGGGATTTTTCGGCCCGGATTCGCTTCGCGCCGGGGGAGACATCGGATAGAGTGGGAGGTTCTCACCGAGAGCCGCCAGACCCCGAGCCGCGGCTTCCCGTTTGTCGGCCGGGCACAATGTGGTGCCCGGCGGCGAGCCAGGGGAACGACGAGACACTGCCGATGATCATCGTACTGAAACCGCATCCAACGCCCGACGTGGTGCAGCATGTCCTGGAACGCATCGAGGCCCTGGGCCTGACGCCGCACCTCAGCCAGGGGGTCTCGCGGACGATCATCGGGGTGATCGGCGACGAGGAGAAGCTCCAGGTGCAGCCGCTTGCAGGCGATTCCGGGGGTCGAGCAGGTCGTGCCGATCCTCAAGCCATTCAAGCTGGCCAGCCGGGAATTCCACCAGGACGACCTGGTGATCGAGGTCAAGGGAGTGAGGATCGGCGGAGGGCACCTGGGCATGATCGCCGGCCCGTGCGCGATCGAGAGCGAGCCCCTGCTCATGGAGGTGGCCGACCGGGTGCGGGAGGCGGGAGCCAACATCCTCCGCGGCGGGGCGTTCAAGCCCCGAACCAGCCCGTACAGCTTCCAGGGGCTGGGCGAGGACGGGCTGAAGATCCTCCAGGCCGCCGGCGAGCAGTTCGGCATGCCCGTCGTCACCGAGGTGATGGATCCTCGCCAGGTCGAGCTGGTGGAGCGCTATGCCGACATCTTCCAGGTCGGTGCCCGGAACATGCAGAATTTCGACCTGCTCAAGGAGGTGGGCCGGACGCGGCTGCCGGTGCTGCTGAAGCGGGGGATGAGCGCGACGGTCAAGGACCTGTTGATGTCGGCCGAGTACATCCTGGCCCAGGGGAACCGGCGGGTGATCCTCTGCGAGCGGGGCATCCGCACCTTCGAGGACTCGACCCGCAACACGCTCGACCTGTCGATCGTTCCCAACGTCAAGGGCCTGTCGCACCTGCCGATCATCGTCGATCCCAGCCACGCGACGGGCCGTCCCGACCTGATCCCGGCGATGGCCCGGGCCGCGATCGCCGCGGGCTGCGACGGGGTCCACATCGAGGTCCATTCGTGTCCCGAGAAAGCCCTCTCCGATGGTCCCCAGGCGCTCTTGCCCGACCAGTACGCCCGGCTGATGGACGACCTGCGGCAGCTTGCCGAGGTGATGGGCAAGTCGATGGATGTCTGTGAAGGAGAACCGGTCTCATGCGCACCCTGCTGATCGCTGGCAACTGGAAGCTGAATCCGACCACGACCGAGGCGGCGGTCACCCTGGCCGAGGGGGTCAAGACGGGCCTGGGCACCGCGACCGACGTGCACGTCGCCGTCGCGCCGCCGTTCGTCTTCCTCGGCCGGATCGACCAGGTCCTGGAAGGCTCGCCGATCGGCCTCGCCGCGCAGGACATGTTCTGGGAGCCATCCGGGGCGTTCACGGGCGAGATCTCCGGCGCCATGCTGGTGGACGTGGGCTGCACCCACGTGATCCTCGGGCACAGCGAGCGGCGGCACGGCATGGGCGAGACGAGTGCCCAGGTGAACAAGAAGCTGAAGGCCGCGCTCGAGGCCAAGCTGATCCCGATCGTCTGCATCGGCGAGCTCAAGGAAGAGCGGCTGGCCGAGCAGACCGAGGCCGTGCTCCTGGACCAGCTTTCCGGCTCGCTGGCCGGGCTCACGCCGGAGCAGGCGGCCGGCACGGTGCTGGCTTACGAGCCGGTCTGGGCGATCGGCACGGGCCTCACCGCCTCGCCCGAGCAGGCCCAGGCGGCCCATGCGTTCATCCGGGGCTGGCTGTCCCAGACGTTCGGCGAGGCGACGGCCGCCCGGGTCGTCGTCCAGTATGGGGGTAGCGTCAAGGCAGACAACGCCGAGCAGCTCCTGTCCTGTCCCGATATCGACGGGGCCCTGGTGGGCGGGGCCAGCCTCAAGGCCAGCGATTTTCTGGCCATCATCAAGGCGGGGCAGGACGTCACCGCTCGGGGCAAGTCCTGACTCCATAACGGCTTGTGTGACGACGTCGGCACCCCGCCGCCGTCCTCTCTACAGGCCGGATCGGACTGGATCGGACCAGATCGGGTCGGGCGCGGGCCCGTCGTGAACCTCTTCTCACACGGATCTCTTCTGAAGGACGACTCTCTTGGGCGTTTTGACGGCCGTCTTCAATACTCTGATTGTCCTGACCTCCCTCTTTCTGATCTGCCTGATCCTGATCCAGCGGGGCAAGGGGGGAGGGCTCGCCGGCGCGTTTGGCGGGGTCGGCGGTTCCAGCGCGTTTGGAACCAAGGCCGGCGACACGTTCACGAAGATCACCGTGGTCACTGCGGCCGTGTGGATCCTGATGGCCATGCTCCTCGTGGTCATGACCAGCCGCAGGTCCGGGCTGGACTGGGGCTCGGGCGCGGCAGCCTCGGCGTCCAAGACGGCCGGCAAGGGGAAGACACGGCACGGGAACCGGCAAGGCCCCGGCGTCCGGCTCCTCCCTGCCCGCCGAGGCCCCCGCCTCATCGGGCACCGCCCCGGCCATTCCCCCGGACTCGAGCTTCCCGGCCACGCCCGGCTCGGAACCGAAGAAACCCTGACCGAGCCGAGCCACCGTCGAGCTCAGGCGGGTGCGAGGCCGGAACTTCCCGTTCCCGAGGGCAAGGCTCCTGCCGGGCCGATCGCCGCCGGGCGCTTCGGCCGATGCGGCCGTCCTCAGCCCGACCTCCTCGCTTCCTTCGTCGTCGTCCTTCCCGTGACTTGAGGCTTGCCTTGCTGCTGAGCATGACCGGTTTTGGCGATGCGCGATTCCAGGACCCGCGATGGTCCATCGAGGTGGAGGTGCGCACCGTGAACAACCGGCATTTCAAGCTCTCCGCCCGGATCAGCGAGCCCTACTCGGCACTCGAGGCGGAGCTCGAGCGTCTGGTGCGCGAGAAGGTCCGGCGCGGGGCCGTTCAGATGAGCATCAGGATCGAACGGCCGCGGCGGGCCGAGGATTTCCGGCTCAACACAGTGGCCCTGCGAAGCTATCGCGACCAGCTTCGGTCTTTGCAGGCCGAGCTGAACGCCCCTCTTGAGGGGGCGAGCCTGGCCGCCCTGCTGGCCTTGCCCGGCGTCGTGGAGGAGGCGCGGCCGGCGGCCTCGAACCCGCACGACGACTGGCCGGCCATCGCCCGGGTCGTCGGCGAGGCACTCGGCAAGCTCGAGGCGGTCCGGGCCCAGGAAGGCCGGGCCATGGCGGCGGAGCTCCAGTCCCTGGGGCAAGCGATCGACGACAACCTGGGTCGAATCGCCGCCCGCGGTCCCCTGGTCGTCCAGATGTTCCAGAAGCGCCTGACCGATCGAATCGCCGCCCTCGTTCAGGACCAGGGGGTGACCATCGATCCCAAGGATCTGATCCGCGAGGTCGCCATCCTGGCCGATCGCAGCGACATCTCCGAGGAGATCGTTCGCCTGCGGGCTCACCTCGTGCAGTACCAGGAGATCCTCGACGACTCCGAGAGCGGCGGTCGCAAGCTCGAGTTCGTCGTCCAGGAGATGGGCCGCGAGGTGAACACGATCGGGTCCAAGGCCAGCGACGTCGAGATCAGCCGTAACGTGTTTGAGATCAAAGCTCTTCTGGAAAAAATCCGGGAATTGATCCAGAATGTCGAGTGATCTCGAGGGTGGATGGGTTCACACCGCCGCACGCCCTCCCACGGCCGCCAACCGCCAGCGGATCTCGGGGCCGGGCGCGGTTCCGGCACCCCCATTGAGACAGAGGTCGTTCGTGCAGCAGGTTGACTGGACAGACCTTCCGGGCCGGCTGATCGTCCTCTCCGGCGCTTCGGGATCGGGCAAGAGCACGCTGGTGAAGCGGCTGCTCGAACGCCCCGAGCTTGCGGCTGCAGGTCTCGGTCTCCGCCACGACCCGCGCGCCCCGCCCCGGCGAGCAGTCGGGCCGCGATTACGTGTTTCTCTCCCGCGAGGAGTTCGAGGCGATCCGCGGCCAGCTTCTGGAGTCGGCCGAGGTCCACGGCCATTCCTACGGAACGCCCGCCGAGCCGGTGCGGCAGGCCCTGGCCGAGGGAATCTGCGTGATCCTGGTCATCGACGTGCAGGGAGGCTTCCAGGTCCGCGAGAAGGTGCCCGGCGCGCTTCTGATCTTCGTGCAGGCGCCCAGCCTCGAGGATCTGGAGCGGCGGCTTCGAGCCCGGGGAACCGACGACGAGGCCACCATCCAGCGCCGGCTGGTGAACGCCCGGCGCGAGCTCGAGATGTCAAAACTCTATGATGTTCACGTGATCAACGATGATCTGGATCGGTCCGTTGACGAGCTGGCGGGAATTCTGGTTCGCAACCATTGTGGAGGTCGAATCGATTATGATTGATGAGCTGAAGGAAGAGGAGATCGTCAACAAGGTGGGGGGGCGGTTCAAGCTCTCGACCTTGATCCAGAAGCGGATGATCGCGCTGAACCAGGGTGCCCGGGCCCTCGTCGACGGCCGCGGGGTGGACAAGATGACGATGGTGATCCAGGAGATCATGCAGGACAAGATCTATCTCGATATGTCGGGCAAGCTCCAGACGAACGAGCCGACCGAGGAGCTGGAGGTCTGACGGCGGGACGGTCGATCTTACCCAGTCCGCGGATTGACGGTTGACCTTGCCCAGTCAACAGAATGAGTAGACCCGGCCGGCGATCCCGGCGAACCCGGACGCGGGATCGCAAGGCCGCGTGAGCTGGCGGCCGATCAGTAAGTGGCGAACGTCGCTCCAGGGGCCCGCGGGGTTGGCGGCCTGGAGCCACACGGGCGCCACCATCGGCCGCGCCGCGCTCGCTCCGGGGGGTTCCATGCTCGTTCGACAGCGACTGCTGCGCTCGGCGCCAGCCCTGACCTTCCTGCTCGTGAACCTGTTCCTCGCCCTGAGCCTGGGGGGCTACGATCCCGCCGATGCTCCGGGCTCGGGTGCCGAGCCGCCCAACCGCTCGCCGATGCTTTCCAACCCGTGCGGCCCGGTGGGGGCGACCCTGGCGCACGTGATGTTCAACGTCCTGGGGTGGTCGTCCTGGCTGGTGCTCCTGGGACTGGTGGCCGTCAACGTGCTGGTGTCCACCCGCCGGGCCATTCCCGATCGCGCTGAGCCCCGCCCTGGGCTTCGCCCTGGTCGTCGCCGTGGCCGCGGGGCTGATCCACAAGTTCGCGCCGGGCCTTCGGCCCAGCCCGCCGGTGGGCAGCGGGGGTTACGCGGGGGCCATGGTGGCCACCTTCCTGTTCAGCCATTTCGGCCCGTACGGAATGCTGCTGATCATGGTCTCGGCCGGCGTCTTCGGCCTGGTGCTCTGCCACGACGTGCTCTTCACCTGGCCCGTGCGAGACGTCTCAACCTGGGTTCGAGGCCGGCTCGGGGGCAAGCGCGGCGGGAAGCTGCCCGCGACGCGACCGGCGGAGGGCTTCGTCGTTCCTCCGTCCGGCGAAGACAGGCCGGCTCCGGGCCGGCCGCCCTGCCGGCCTTTCCTGCGCTGCCGCGGCCCGCCCTCATGGCCGTGCCCGGCATCGCCATGGCGCCAGGGGCCGGCGCTGGCCCGTCCCGCAGCGGTGCGGCTCACTGGACGCCCGCGGCCGTGCCGGCGATCGAGCCGGGCGCGGCCTATCAGCCCCCCCTCGCGAGCTGCTCGAGCCCCCGCGCCCTTCCCGGTCCAGGACCACGAGACCCAGATCCACGCCCGCGCCTTGCTCCTGGAGCGCACCCTGCTCGACTTCGGCTACCAGGTGCGCGTCGTCCAGATCGACACGGGCCCGGTCATCACCCAGTTCGAGATCGAGCTGGAGGCCGGCCTGCGCGTCTCCAAGATCATCAGCCTGGCCGACGACCTCGCCATCGCCCTGGCGGTGCAGAGCGTGCGAATCGTGGCCCCGATTCCCGGCAAGACCACCATCGGCATCGAGGTCCCCAACGACCGCCGGGCCATGGTCCGCCTGGGCGAGGTGATCGACGGGAGTCGAGAGCAGCTCCCAGGAGTGCAAGATCCCCCTCTTCCTGGGCAAGGACGTCAAGGGCCAGCCCCTGGTCTTCGACCTCGCCGACATGCCCCACCTGCTGATCGCCGGCCGCACCGGGACGGGGAAATCGGTCTGCCTGAACGCGATGATCCTGTCGATCCTGATGACCAAGCGGCCCGACGAGGTGAAGATGCTCCTCGATCGACCCGAAGAAGGTGGAGCTCTCCCAGTACAAGAAGATCCCCCACCTGATGCACCCGGTCGTCACCGACATGAACAAGGCCGAGTCGATGCTGGCGTGGGCCTGCGACAAGATGGACGAGCGGTACGAGTACCTGCGGCGGGCCGAGGTCCGGAACATCCAGGCGTACAACGCACTCGGTGCCGAGGAGATCTACGCCCGGATGCGACCCGAGGACGAGGAGGAGCGGACGCGGATTCCGACCTTCATGCCCTACATCATCATCATCGCCGACGAGATGGCCGACCTGATGCAGACCGCGCCCAAGGAGGTGGAGCAGCACATCGTCCGCCTGGCGCAGCTTGCCCGGGCCGTCGGCATGCACCTGATCCTGGCGACGCAGAAGCCGATCGTCGACGTCGTCACCGGTCTGATCAAGGGCAACATGCCCGCGCGGATCGCCTTCCAGGTGGTCAGCCGGGGCGATTCCCGGGTCGTGCTCGACGAGATGGGGGCCGAGCGGCTGCTGGGCAACGGCGACATGCTCTTCCTGATCCCCGGCACGTCGCAGCTCATCCGGGCCCAGGGCACCTTTGTTTCCGACGGCGAGGTCAAGCGCGATTTGCCAGTACCTGGAGCGGTACCCGCAAGAGTTCAGCCGCGAGGTCATCCAGCACCAGGTCAGCGGCGGGCCGGGGGGCAAGGAGAAGGGCGCCGCGCTGAAGGAGCGAGACGAGCTGTACGAGCCCGCCATCGAGATCGTCATCCGCGAGGGCCGCGGCTCGTGCTCCTTGCTCCAGCGGGCCCTGGGCATCGGCTACGGCCGCGCCGCGCGGCTCATCGACTTCATGGCCGAGGACGGCATCGTCGGCGAGTACAAGAGCGGCTCCGCCCGCGAGGTGCTTTACTCCTGGGAGGAATGGGAAGCCCTCAAGAACGGCGGCGAAGGCTTGTCGCCCGAGGCGGCGGCGTGAGCCAAGCTTGACCAGTCTGGTCTGCGGGCTTCGGTGACGTCGTTTCTGTTTAGCGAGGGTCATCGAGCGGCCCGACGAGCTGCAGGCCCTTGAGTTTCCACGAGGAGGGGGAGGGTCTGTGGAGTCTCAAGTGACCTCGGAGACAGTCGTAAGGTTTCAGGACGGAATTGAATAGCGACCCGGTCCTCACCCCGGGGCCATCGCATCTTAAGTTCAACACTTGAATAGAACTTTCTCGTGATACTCGTCGTTGCCCGCGCACTTCATGCGCTTGATCTCGATGCCCTTTCGGCAACTGGTCTCGCGTTTAGGAGTCCCAGTGCGAATCGCCGAATCACGCTCAGGTTGGCTGGCACGTGGCCACGGCACACGCGGCATTGCTCCTCCCGGAAACTCACGTCCAATTGCCAGTGCAGATTGTTCTCAATGCTCCAATGACCGCGGACCGCTTCCGCGAGCTCCTGGACCGTGATCAGTCGGCTCAGGATGTAGTAACGGGTCTCCATGCTCGCTCGTCCCTGGGAGTCCACCCGCTCCGAGATCGCGATGCCTACAGCGCTGAGGTCGCGTCACAGTTCCTCCGGATCGACCGCATCCAGTGCTGCAACAATCGCGTAGGTCCTCGTCTTCTGACGACCGTGTCCCTTCTCGACGGTCTGGTGCTCATCGAGGTTCTCAGTGTCCCCTTCCAAAGCCTCGTTGATCGCTTCCTCGACCCGCTTATAAAGCTTCGGCTGGTTCTGCTTGACGGCCGGGACGTAGTCGCCTCCTCGCTCGCGAATCCGCTCGGCGATCTCCCTCTGACAGCCCAACGCATCGATTGTCACCAAAGCCCCGGAGATCTCCAGCAGTTGGAGAAGTTCGGGGATCGCCGTGATCTCGTTGGATTTCTCATTTCAATTTGCTTCGCGTGTTGAGGGTTGTTATGTTCAGTACCCGGCCAGGCAGTCCGATCGATCGTGTCGTGTCGGACGGCAATGTGGTGATGAAGGGGTTGAGGGCGGGGAACCTGGCGTCGATCGCCGGGTGATCACACGCCTGTGGTGCAGCTGCATCATGGAACCTGACGCCTCGGTGACCAGGCTGATCCAGCTTCTTCGTGATGACGACTGGGCCGTGCGCGACATGGCGGCCAGCCTGATCTGGCAGCGGTATTTCCGCGACCTGCTGGACCTGGCCCGCAAGAACCTGGACAAGCGGGTTCGCCGCCGTGCTCAGCGAGGCCCTGGAGCGCCGGCTCGCCTCGCTGGCCGACCCCGAGTTCCGGCAGATCGCCCTCTGGCGCCTCGAAGGCTTCACCAACCGTGAGATCGCCGACCGGCTCGACTGCACCGAGCTTTCGGTCGAGCGGAAACTCGAACGGATTCGCAGTAGGCGGACGTCGTACGACGAGAACGTTCGTTCATAGGGTGGGTGCAACCTACCAATATTTATAGAAAAATAATCCGGTGGGTTCCGTCCGCCTTACGATGGCCACACGGAGCCTGCGATGAGCGAAATCCCGACCGCCGACTGGACCTGGATCAACTCCGCGGGCTCCCTGAGCCAATTCGCGCAGGTGCTCGGACGACGCTCGGCGGACTGGCTCCTTTTACAGTGGTAGCCAACTCACGAGGCACACCGGTGGGCCGTCGCCTTCGGCTTGAGCCACCCGACCTCCCCGGCGGACGAGCGAATCAACGGCGACCCCAAAGGCGTTGTGTCCTGGAGGCGACGGGGCAAGTTCGAGTGTGTCTCGATAGAATGAAGCGAGATGTGGAACGAACGTTCAAAGTGCCTCGCGGCGTGCGGAGACGACCCCGATGCCCTCGCCTTTTCCCGGGATGAATCCTTATCTCGAGCAGGAGGTCCTTTGGCACGACTTCCACGAGCGCTTCCTGCCAGCGGCGGCGGCGCATCTGACGGCGCAGCTCTTACCTCGGTACATCGTGCTGATCGACGAGAACGTCTATCTCCACGATCTGCCACTGGAGGCTGCTAGGCCGGTTGGCCGTCCCGACTTGAGTGTTGCGCAACGACCAGTGCGCGGCGAGGGAGCCTCGGCAACGGGTCTGCTCGAGGCCCCGGCACAGGTGCTCCTGCCGGAGTTCGACGTCGAGGGCGAATCGTTTCTCGAGATCCGGGACCGCCAGGGCCGTCAGCTCGTGGCGGTCGTTGAGCTGCTGAGTCCCACGAACAAGCGAGCGGGCATCCATCGGAGTCAGTACCTGGTCAAGCGGGCGAACCTGTTGAACAGTACCGTCCATGTGGTGGAGATCGACCTGCTACGGGGAGGGCTGCCCATGCCGCTTGCCGACCGACCCCCAGGCCTCTACTCGGTCCTAGTCAGCAGGGCCGGAGCACGACCGCGGGCCGACTTCTGGCCTTTTGGCCTCCGCGATCCCCTGCCCACGGTGCCCATTCCGCTTCGGCCGGATGATCGGGATGCCAGGCTCGACCTCCGGTCGATCCTGGACCGCGTTTACGACGAATCAGGCTATGCCCATTTCCTCTATGACCACGACCCCGACCCACCTCTGGCGGAAGAGGATGTGGCGTGGGCGCGAAGTGTCATCGCGCAACCCGCGGGCTGATCCGATAGTGTGACTCACCGCCGGAGCAGATGGATGGCCTTCGCGGCAATCCCCAGAGTCGCAGGCCAGGAACGTCGCGCAGGCTCCAAAGTGGTATCGCTGCGATCCACTGCAGCCGCACCGGGGCTCGTGACTAAGGGGATCGGCGGACAGGGCCGCCCGCTTGTCACACTCCTCACGCCACCGGCTTCGCCGGCGACGGGGCGACGACCTGGTTCAGGGCGTGGGCCCGCCAGCGATGACCGTCCCAGCGGAGGTCGTTGATCGAGGCGAAGTCGATGGCGATGCGGTCGAAGTCGGCGGGTTGAAGATGATCGAGCAGGCTCAGCAGGAGCACGCGGATCACGATGCCGTGGGCGATGAGGATGACGGTCTGGCCGGGATGACGAAGGGCGATCTGCCGGACCACGGGGAGGACGCGGCGGCGGATGGCGGCGAAGGACTCGCCCCCCTCGTGGGTGAATTCCAGATCGCCGGCCATCCACCGCTTCTTGGATTCGGCGTAGATTTCCCAGCCTTCCTCGCGGGAGAGGCCGGAGAGGGGGCCGATCTTCCGCTCGTGAAGCGACGGGCAGGATGGCCGGCTCGAGGCCGCAGGCCGCGCCGACCGGGCGGGCGGTGGCGACGGCCCGCTCCATGGCCGAGCAGTAGAGCGCGCTGGCACCCTGGGTTCTCAGGTGTTCGGCGAGCAAGGCGGCCTGGCGCCGGCCCCAATCGCTGAGGCCGATGTCGGATTCGGCCCCGTGGAAGACGTCGGGGGCGGAGGTCTCGGCGTGGCGGATCAGCAACAGTCGAGTTTCCTGCAATGTCTTGCTCCCGGCCCGGTTAATGAGAAGAATGAGAACTCTGTTAGGAAAGGTCGGACGCGACGAGCTCTCGACGCGTGGCGGATGGCCGACGCCGGCTTCCGCCCGGTCCGGTGTCGGGACGCGAGTCGCGTCCAGTTCCGTCCGATGTGGTGCATTCGCGACTCTCGCCGGAGGGTGATCTCATGAACACGGCCCCAGGTAAGCCTGATCCCATGGACGACTATTCCACCCGATACCGCACGCATCGTGCTGTTCGGCATGCCCGGTAGCGGGAAGGGAACCCAGGGCAACGTGCTCGGGCAGCTTCCCGACCTGATCCATATCTCCATGGGCGACATTTTCCGGAAGATCCCCAAGACCGGGCGGATCGGCCGCGAGATCGAACAGTATACCTCGCAGGGGCAGATGGTTCCCGATGGGCTGACGGTCCGGATCTTCAGGCAGCATCTCCACATCCTGGAGCTGCAAGAGTTGCTGATCCCGGAGCAGCACACCCTGATCCTGGACGGGCTTCCCCGCAGCTATGCCCAGGCCGAGATGCTCGACAGCCTGCTCGATGTCGTGCAGATCTTCCATCTCTGCATCCAGGACAAGAAGCTGGCCATGGAGCGGCTCAAGGTCCGAGCCCTCCGCGAGAACCGACTCGACGACATGAACGAGGAGGTCATCCGCCGCCGGCTGAACACCTACTACGAAGACACCTACAAGACCCTGAGCTTCTATCCCTCCGACATCATCTACGAGATCGACGCCGGCCAGTGCATGATCGACGTGCTCCGGGACATCGTCAACCGCCTCTCCGAGGTCAAGCGCGGTCCCTCGCTCCAATCGCTCGTGGGACCGGTGACGTCGGGGACGACGAACTGAGGGCCGGTGGCGTCAGGATGAATCTTGACCTATCGAGGGCGAGGGGGCCGGTGGCGTCAGGATGAATCCTGACCTGCGGGGCCTGGGCCGTCAGGATGAATCCTGACCTACGGGGGGCCGGCCTACCGGGCCCTTCGCCGGGGGCCAGGGCGATTAAGGTGCTCTTTTCCGTTCGACCACGCCGACCGGCGGGCGGCCCTCTCCCTGTCGCCCGGTGCGTCTCGTCTTGCGCGATCGCTCCGACCGACCGACGACACTCGATGGAGAGCCTGAGGAAATGGCTGCCTCGTCCCCTGCATCCCGCGTGACCGGCGAACCCAAGGACGCCGTCTTCCGACCCTATGTCCCGGCGGCCGCGGAGCTGACCGAGCTCTCGGTCCCGGCCGTTCTGCTCGGCTCGGTGCTGGGGGTGATCTTCGGCGCCTCGTCGCTTTACCTGTTCCTCAAGGTGGGGATGACGGTGTCGGCCTCGATCCCGGTGGCCGTGCTGGCGATCACCATCTTCCGCGGCCTCTCCCGGGCATTCGGCACCAGGCCGACGACCATCCTCGAGAACAACATCGTCCAGACGGCGGGCTCGGCGGGCGAGTCGATCGCCTTCGGTGTCGGAGCGGCCATGCCCGCCCTGATGCTCCTGGGCTACGAGCTGGAGTGGACGCGGGTCATGCTCGTGGCGGTGCTCGGGGGCCTGCTCGGCATCCTGATGATGATTCCCCTGCGCAAGGCGTTCATCGTCAAGCAGCACGGCACACTGCCTTATCCCGAGGGGACCGCGTGCGCCAAGGTGCTGATCGTCGGCGAGCACGGCGGGTCGAACGCCCGGACGGTCTTCCTCGGCTTCGGCTTCGGCTTCGTGTACCAGATCCTCATGAAAGGGCTCAAGCTCTGGTCGAGCGAGTGGGACCGGGCGATCACGGGCATCAAGGGGTATACCAAGGCCATCATCTCGCTCGAGCCGGACCCGGTGCTCCTGGGTGTCGGCTACATCATCGGGCCGCGGATCGCCTCGGTGATGGTCGGCGGCGGGATCCTCACGGCCCTGATGCTGACCCCGATGATCGCCTACTTCGGCGATGGCCTGCCCGGGGTGCTGCCGCCCGGCCAGCAGAAGATCAGCGCGATGAGCGCGGGGCAGATCTCGAGCCAGTACGTGCGCTACATCGGCGCGGGGGCGGTGGCCGCGGGGGGCATCCTGAGCATGCTCAACGCGCTGCCGCTGATCGTCGGCTCCATCCTCGGCAGCTTTCGGGCGATCGGCGCGAACAAGGGTCTGGAGTCCGCCGTGGAAAACGGCGGGGGAGAGGAGGCCAAGGCCCGGACCGATCGCGACATCCCCATGCCTCTGGTCCTGCTCGGCTGCCTGGGCCTGGTGGCCGCGATCGCCGCGTCGAACCTCATTCCCACCGACACGACGGGCCGGATCATCGGCGGCGTGATGGTGGTCCTCTTCGGCTTCCTGTTCGTGACGGTCAGCTCGCGGATCACGGGGGTCATCGGGTCATCGTCCAATCCGATCTCGGGCATGACCATCGCCACGCTGCTCCTGACCTGCCTGATCTTCGTCGTGCTCGGGTGGGTGGGACCCCAGTACCGCCTGGCGGCGCTCTCGATTGCCGGGGTGGTGTGCATCGCCTCGTCCAATGGCGGTACGACTTCGCAAGACCTGAAAACGGGCTACCTCGTCGGCGCGACCCCGTGGAAGCAGCAGGTGTCGATCCTGGTCGGCGCGCTCGTCTCCGCGGTGGTCATGGGGGGGATCCTGCTCTGGCTCAACGATGCCTACTCGACGGTCACCCACCGTGCCGAGGATCTGCCCAGCGTCAAGGCCGACGTCTTGAAGCTGACCCAGACGGAGGTGGGCGAGGATGGCAAGACCTACAAGGTCTGGTGGGTGGTGAACCCGGAGCCCGGAGTCTTGCCCGGGAAGTACCTGGTCGACGAGACCGGCGTGCCCGTCGAGCTGAGGGACCCGGGCATCGGCGGCCGGCTCAACTACTCGACCTCCGGGGCCCCGCTCAACAAGTTCAACCCTCCGCAGCCCCGGCTCTTCGCCACGATCATCGACGGCATCATGAAGGGCGACCTCCCCTGGGGCCTGGTCATCCTGGGCGCAGTGCTGGCCGTGGTCATGCAACTGGCGGGGGTGTCGGCCCTGGCCTTCGCGGTGGGGGTTTACCTGCCCCTGTCCACGACGCTGCCGATCTTCGTGGGCGGCCTCATCCGCGCACTCGTCGATCGGCTCCGCAAGTTCACCACCGAGGAGTCCGACATGAGCCCGGGGACCATGATGTCCACCGGCCTGATCGCCGGCGGCTCGCTCGCCGGCATCATCATCGCGCTCCTGGTCGTGTTTGAGAAGGTGGGCCAGGCCGTCGATTTCTCGGCCCAGCCCTCGGGCGGCGAGCCGCGTTTCCTCCTGCCCGCCATCGGGGCGTTCACCGTGATCGCCCTCGCGCTCCTCGCCGTGGCGATGCTGGGCCGGCGGCCGGTGGCCGAAGCGGCCAAGGACGAGACCTTCGCCACGGAGCCCGAGCTCTGATCGAGCACGGTCACGCCAGGCTCAGGGCTGCATCGAGTCACCGGGCGGCAGCAGTGACGGACTTTCGAGCGGGGGAGGAGCGGTGGGAGCCGGGTCCAGGCTGGGGACCGGATCCGGAGATTGCGATGGAGACGGAGGAAGAGAGGGAGAAGGCAGCGGCGGACGCGACCCCGGGGTGAAGGGGGAACGCGCCGAGGGACTGGCCGGCACTTCCAGCGTCGCAGGCGGGAGCGGCTCGACCGAGGAGTCCAGCGGCAAGGGGATGTGCCGGGGACGACGGGAACAACACCTCACCTCACCCTGATCCGGAACCGTCAGCGGCTCGCCCGGTCCGCAGATCGAGCACTCGGCCACGCACGACTTGCCGATCGCTCGGAGCGCCTTCTTCGCCCAGGCCCGCGTGAGCAGGCTGGAGTCGCATTTCGCCGCCCGGGCCACCGCCTCGTGAACGGTCGGCAGACAGGGGCGCATCTTCGCCAGCGACTCGGCGGCCTCCTGCCGGACCAGCGAGCAGTCATCGTGCAGAACGGCCTCCGCAAGGGCATCCGCGGCCTCCGGATGGCTCTTCCAGTCGTATCTCCGCAAGGCCCGCGCGGCCTTCCGGCGTGCCATCCATCCCGGACAGGATTGCAGCCGCACGATCTGCTTCTGGACTTCCGGATTCTCGTCCACGCAGACGGAGCATTCCCCCGGAACCTTGGAGTGAACGCAAGGCGATCCCCCGACCGTGGAGCCCAGGACCAGCAGCACACTCATCATCGCCGTGATCATCGGATACACTCTCGAAAAACCACCCGTCGAGATGCGGATTGACCGCCCGATACCAAATATAACGCGCTCATCAAGCCTCGGTGTAAATTTTACCTAAAGTTCCCAGTTTGTCTACTCGAAGGGGCCGGGATGTCATTGAGCGGATCGGGCTGGTGGCAGGCTGGATGGGCCGTTCTGCTCCTGGTTTCGGGCTTCCTGGTGCTTCTTGATCCGGGGCGGGCACCGCTTGCGGTGGCCGTTGCGCTGGTGGGGATGGTTCCGACCTGGGTGCGCTGCTGGAGGGCTTCCAGGGGAACCGCGTTACGCGGGGCCCTGGTCTGGGCGGCCCTGGCAATCGCACTCGGTCTCCTGGCGCAAGTGGTTTCATGGCTGGAGCTTCTGGAGTCTGGTCGGCCCTGGTCCGGCCGTCTTGTTTACCTGATGGTGCTGGCGGTCCTGGCGGGGTTGGTGTCGGTGCTGGGGGCGCGGAGCCCGGGAGGGGGTGCTTGGGCGATCCTGATGGTGCTGCTGGTCGTGGTGTTGTTGATTCCCTGGCTCGAGGCGGGAGGGCGGGTGCGCCGGGCCCAGGGGCTGGCCTCGTTCCATCTCGATTCCCCCTGGAGCCTGTTCTACGGGCTCCTGGTGGTTGCGGGCGTGACCAACTATCTCCCCACCCGGTATGGCGCGGCGGCCTGTGCTCTGGGTGCCGGGCTCGTGCTCGAATATCTTGGGCTGACGAGAACCGACTGGGCCGCCACCACTCGCGCGGCGATCTGGCCGGCCGTGGCATGGACCCTGGCGCTGAGCTGCGGGCTGGCGGAATGGCGTGCCGGCAGGTCATCCCCGGCGAGGAACAACCTCGAGCGGCTCTGGCTCTGGTACCGCGACCACTGGGGCGTTGTCTGGGCCCTCCGGATCCAGGAACGATTCAACCGGACCGCCGAGCTTGGCCGATGGCCCATCCGGCTGACCTGGTTCGGGCTAGCCCCGGCGCCCTCGTCCTCGTCCGGACCCGATGGGTCCGGGGATCTTCAGCTTCCCCCCACCGCGGAGGCCACGCTGCGAGGCTTGATCCGTCGGTTCGTCGCTCCCGGACGCATCGATGCTCTCCTGGCCGCCGAGGACACGGAGGCTTGCCATCCGGAGCGGACGGCGGGATGATAGGGGCATCAGCTCGTCTCCAGGCCGTCAGAAGTCTTGAGGCCGGCATAGCGGGAGAAAAACCTTGGAGCGGCAGCGAAAGTATGCGGCCTCCTCGCAGGTGATCCTGGCGGTCCTGGCGGTGATCGCGGCCCTGTACTTGCTCAGGCCGATCCTCGTCCCGATTGCGGCCTCCCTGGTGCTGGCCTGCATGTTCTATCCGGTGGCGGCCTTCTTCCGCCGCTGGTTTCCCTTTGGTCCGGTCGGCGCACTTGCGCTCTTCCTGTTGCTCTTGATGGGAGGGCTGTACCTGGCCAGCCTGGCAGCCGAGAGCCTTTTCCGCGCGACGCACACGCTGCCGGCGGACATCGAGCGGCTGGCGGGCCAGGTGAGCGCCCGGCTCAACGACGTGATCCGCGATCAGCCCTATCTCCGCGGAGTGCTGCCCGAGCCGGGCACGATCGACCGCCTGGGCGATACCAACAGTGCGCTGCTCATCGAGAAGCTGAGTTATGGACTCTCCGATTTCACCCTCTGGGTCGTCCAGGGTTTCATCATCCTGGTGCTGGTGATCTTCTTGCTCGTCGAGAGCCCGATGCTCACGAACAAGGTGATCCGGTTCTTCGCCCAGACGACCGGAGAGGCCGAGAAGGCCGGCGGGATGCTCGTCCAGGTCACGCGGCAGATCCGGGCCTATCTCGTGGCGCGAACCCTGATCAACCTGGGCTTGGGCCTGGTGATCGCGCTGGGCTTGTGGGCCCTGAACGTGCATTTCGCCTTGATCCTGGGGCTGTTCGCGGCCTTGACGAACTTCATCCCGTACATCGGCCAGCTCATCGGCGGAGCCGTGCCGACGGTGATCGCCCTGGGGCAGACGGGCTCGATCGGCGATGCGCTGATCGTGGCTGCCATGTACCTGGCCGTGGTGGGGCTCGAGGGCTATGTCGTGACCCCTCTGGTCATGGGGCGGTCGCTTGACCTCAACGGCACCACCGTGCTGATCGCCTGCCTTTTCTGGGGGTTTCTCTGGGGATTGATGGGTCTGGTGCTGGCCATGCCGATCACCGTGAGCCTCAAGCTGGTCTTTCAGTCGGTGCCCGAGCTCAACCAGTGGGCCGAGCTGATGAGCGTCGACTGGCAGTCGCCGGACCTCGGGTCAGAGCCAGCCGGAGGTTCCCGCGTCGAGAGCCGCGATCACCGGTCCGGTCCCGCCATGATCGGTGCCAGCCTCTCGGCTAAGCACCCCCAACCGCCAGAAGCCCTGGCCGCGAGCTCGATCAAGGAGCCTGCTTGACGGTCCGGCTACCATACAATGTGTGATGTGCGAACGGACGGAACGATGGGGACTACAAGGCCAACGGGAGTACCTGCCATGGAAGTGATCCTGGAATATTGTGCTCTTTGAAATTACGAGCCTCAGGCCGTCAGTTTGACGGCCAAGCTCCTGCCGCGGTACAAGCGGGCAATCAGCCGATTCGTCCTGATCCCATCCAAGGGAGGATGTTTCGAGCTTATCGGTCGGGGGGAAGACACTCTACTCCAAGCTCGACACCGGAACCTTCCCCGATGAAGAGAAGCTGATCGCCGAGGTGGGTAAGGCCCTTGGGGCCTGACGCCGAGGCCTGGGAACCAAGCCGGGACGATCGTTCATGTCTGGACGACAGAAGCGACTCACCGATTACGCCAGTTGCGCCGGGTGAGCGGGCAAGATCTCCCCGATGGGGATCGCGCAGGTTCTGCGCGGCGGGCCGCTGTTGCCGACCGATCCGAACGTCCTGGTGGCCACCGAGACCATGGACGACGCCGGCGTGTACCGGCTGGCGGACAACCTCGCCCTGGTTCAGACGCTCGACTTCTTTCCTCCCCTCGTGGACGATCCGTACGCGTTCGGCCAGATCGCCGCGGCAAATGCCCTTTCCGATGTTTATGCAATGAACGGCCGTCCGGTCACGGCGCTGAACATCGCGGCGTTTCCCGACGACGAGCTGCCCATGGAGATTCTGGGGACGATCCTCCGGGCGCCGGGGAGCGCGTCGCCCTGGCCGGCGCGGTGACCCTGGGGGGGCACACCGTGCGCGACAAGGAGATCAAGTTCGGCCTGAGCGTCACCGGGCTCATCGACCCGGCCGACCTGCTCACGAACGCCGGGGCGAAGGTGGGCGACGTGCTCGTGCTCACCAAGCCGCTGGGAACGGGTTTCGTGACGACGGCGGCCAAGCGGGAGGAGTGTCCCCGGCCGGTTCTCGACCGGGCGATCGCCCAGATGATCGAGCTCAATGCCGTGGGCCGGGATGCCCTTCGAGCCGCCGGAGGCGTTCACGCCCTGACCGACGTGACGGGTTACGGCCTCGCAGGCCACGCACTGGAGATGGCCGAGGGGGCGGGACTGACCTTCGCGATCGAGGTGAGCCCGCTGCCCGTCATCGAGGGAGCCGAGGCCCTGGCCGTTCCTCGCTACTACACGCGCGCCAGCAAGACCAACCGCGAGTTCGTCCAGGGCCGTCTCCACGTCGATCCGGGCGTCGACCCGCTCCGTCACGAGTTCGTCTTCGACGCCCAGACCTCGGGAGGACTCTTGATCGCCATCGATCCGGATCGTGTCGCTGTGCTGATCGCCGAGCTCCGCCATCGTGGGGCCGCGGCCGCGGCTGTGATCGGGCGCGTGGAAGAACGAACCGGAGACATCGCGATCCGGCTTGAATGACGCGTAAGCGTCCATTCCTGCTGACGCGCGGCCCGGCGGTCGGTAAGATGCGGAAGGAGTGACTCGCTTCCACAGGGGAAAGCCCGGATCGCGACCCGGTGATGGTGATGATGAGCCCCACTTCGGTTGAGCAGCCTGTTCCTGGGGTGTGGCAAAGTGCGCTGGTGCCGGCACGGCGGCGCTGGTCGCGCAAAAGGTCGGTTGGTGTCGCGTGTCTGGCGGTCCTGGCGATCGCGTGCCTGGGGGCCGTCATCCGATCCCGTCTACAATCTGAGCCGGGCCTATCGGCTGAGCGGCGAGATCGCCCGGGCGTAGCAGTTCGAGGATCGCGCCGATCGGCTTCGCCAGTCCGAGCCGCCCAGGGGCGGCATGGGAGAGCCATGAACGACGACTTCGCATCGCTTTACGCTTACAACCGCTGGGCCGACCGGCGGATCCTCGACGCCTGCCGGAAGCTCACGGCGGAGCAGTACGCGGCCGAGCCCGTTCCCGGCTGGTCATCGATTCGCTCGTCGATTGTGCACATCGCGGTGGTGACGGAGGGCTGGCTCCGCGGCGTTGCCGGCGAGACGGTCCAGACCGTGCCGACCGAGGCAGAGCTGGCGAGCGTGGACGATGCCGAGCGGCTGCTCGACCGGGCGTATCAGATCTTCGAGTACGTGGCCCCCTCACTCAGCCCCGAGTTCCTCTCCACCCCCCGGACCTTCAGCGGCCGGGGCCGGACCGCGGTGCTTCCTCCCTGGGCGGTCCTCCGGCAGATTGTCAACCACTCCACCTACCATCGGGGCCAGGTTGCGGCCAAGCTGAAGCGGCTGGGCGTCGACCCGCCCGTCACCGACCTGGTCTGGTGGGTCATGGAGCAGATGCAGGCGAAGAGCCAGGGGAGCTAGCCGGCTTGCCTGCTCTGCTCACGTCTCGATGACCTGGCTGCGGGGGTAGGATCCCAGGATGTCGAGCCGCTCGCACTTCTTGCGGACGGCCTCGAGCGCCTTCTGAACCTGGGGATCGTTGACGTGTCCTTCGATGTCCATGAAGAAGAGGTAGGAGGGGTTCGTCTCGCCGGGGACATTGGCAGCGGGGAACGACTCGATCCAGGTCAGGTTGACGCCGAACTTCTCGAACGGGGCGATCGTCTTGACCAGGGAGCCCACCTGGTTGGGCAGCCGGAGCATGAGCGTGGTCTTGTCCTTGCCGGTCCGCTGCTCGGCAACCTCGGCGATGACGGCAAACCGGGTCACGTTGTGCACCTGGTCTTCGATGTTCTCGGCGAGCACATTGAGCCGGTAAGCCTGGGCCGCTGCGCGGCTGGCCACCGCGGCGGCGAACTCCTCGCGCTGGGCCAGCTCGGCGGCGGCGGCCGTCGAGACAACCTCCACCTTCGCCGCCTGAGGGAGGTTCTTTCCCAGCCAGTTGCGGCACTGGGAAAGCGCCTGGGACTTGGAGTAAACCCGGCGAACCTGGCCCCACTCGCACCGGCCCAGCAAGCAATGGTGTATGCGGAGCTTGATCTCCGCCCGGATCTTGACGTTGGGGAGCTTGACGAACATCTCGAGCGTGTCGGCGATCCGACCGTCGGTCGAGTTTTCCAGCGGGACGATGCCGAACTGAACGTGCCGCCGGTTGACCTCCTCGAAGACAGCGGCGATCGATCCGACCGGAACGTGCTCGACGGCCTCGCCAAATTTCGCCACTGCCGCCAGGTAGCTGTAGCTGTACTTCGGACCCAGGCAGGCCACCCGCAGGTTCCGCTGGAGCGACCGCGATCCGCTCATGAGCTCGCGGAAGATCAGGCGGAGCGTCTCGGTGGGAAGGGGACCCTGGCTGGCGGACAGGGCCCGTGCGATGACCTCGTCCTCACGGGCTGCCGACCAGATCTCCATCCCTTGATGATGCTTGATCTGTCCAATCTGCGAGGCGATCGCGGCACGGCGGTTGAGCAACTCGACCAGATCGAGATCGAGCTGGTCGATCTCTCCACGCAAGCTCGTCAGGGAGGGAGTCCGCTTCGAGTCGGGAGACTCGCTGGCCAGAGCCTTTGCGGATGCAGGGTGACGGTTCGTTGGGGCGGGCTTACGGGCCATCGGTCCACTCGGCGAGAGACAGTCGAACGGAGAGACACCTGAATCTCAGACGCAAGCTTCTGAGCGATAAGTAATTAAAAGAAAAGCCGTGCCCTGTCAAGCGTTTTCCCACCGTCTCGGGCACCTGATCGATTCCCGGAGGGTCAGAGGCGGTGTAAGATAACTCTATCGAACCCTGGCCTCGAGCTCCACAGCCTGGAGAGCAAAGCTGACTGTCATTTTTGCAGCCTGGGTCCGAGGGTCGGATCGTCACTGTCATTTTGGCATAACGCGCGGGTTGATGCTGTGTCTCTGACTTCTCTGTTGTTTCGCTTCAATGAGAACTCTGGCAAGGACTTGTGGATCAATTCCGGGGTGTTCTTGGGTCTGGCACAGCCCTTGCTTATTGACCTCGCGTCTGTTGAGTAAGGGTGGTTACGGGCATTGCCGGCGGGTGGAAATCGGTCTTGGCCGAGGCAAGCCTTGCTGGAGTGCATTGAGCCATGGGTCGCGCGGGCGTCGTGCCCATGCGTGTTCCTTCATCACCGCTCAACGTGGGAAAGGAGACGGGTCGTGGCTGAAGGTGAGAAGATTATCGGAATCGACCTGGGGACGACCAACAGCGTGGTCGCGGTGATGGAGGGGAGTGACGTCACGGTGATCCCCAACCAGGAGGGAAGCCGTCTGACGCCCTCGGTCGTCGCGTTCACCTCCAAGGGGGAGATCCTTGTGGGCGATCCCGCCAAGCGGCAGGCGATCACCAATCCCCGGGGCACGGTCTACTCGATCAAGCGGTTCATGGGCCGCCGCCACGAAGAGGTCCGGACCGAGGAGAAGATGGTCCCCTACGAGGTGGTGGGCGGACGCGAGCGACTTCGTCAAGGTGCACGTCAACAACAAGGACTACACGCCCCCGGAGATCTCGGCCCTGATCCTCCGCAAGCTCAAGGAGGCCGCCGAGAGTTACCTCGGCCACAAGGTGCGGAAGGCCGTGATCACGGTGCCGGCCTACTTCAACGACAGCCAGCGGCAGGCCACCAAGGATGCCGGCCAGGTCGCCGGCCTGGAGGTCGCCCGGATCATCAACGAGCCGACGGCCGCGGCCCTGGCCTACGGGCTCGAGAAGAAGAAGAACGAGAAGATCGCCGTCTTCGACCTGGGCGGTGGAACCTTCGACATCTCGATTCTCGACGTCGCCGACGGCGTCTTCGAGGTGCTCTCCACCAACGGCGACACTCACCTGGGCGGCGACGACTGGGACGAGGCCCTGATCAACCACATCGCCGAGGAGTTCCGCAAGGAGCAGGCGATCGACCTTCGCAAGGACCAGATGGCCCTCCAGCGGCTCAAGGAGGCCGCCGAGAAGGCCAAGAAGGACCTCTCGTTCCAGGCCCAGGCCGACATCAACCTGCCGTTCATCACGGCCGATGCCTCGGGGCCCAAGCACCTGACCATGACCATCAGCCGGGCCCAGTTCGAGAAGCTCACCGACAGCCTCTTCGAGCGGTGCCGCGGCCCCGTACTCAAGGCGCTCGATGACGCCAAGCTCAAGCCGGCGCAGATCGACGAGGTGGTCCTGGTCGGCGGCTCGACCCGCATGCCCCGGGTCCAGCAGATCGTCAAGGACATCTTCGGCAAGGAGCCGCACAAGGGGGTCAACCCCGACGAGGTCGTCGCCGTCGGCGCGGCCATCCAGGGCGCGGTCCTGACCGGCGAGGTCAAGGAAGTTCTCCTGCTCGACGTCACCCCGCTGTCGCTCGGGCTGGAAACCAAGGGGGGCGTGATGACCACGCTCGTGCCGCGGAACACCACGATCCCCACCGAGAAGAAGGAAGTCTTCACCACCGCCGAGGACAACCAGACCGCCGTCACCATCAAGGTCTACCAGGGCGAGCGGCCGATGGCCGGCGACAACCGGTTCCTGGGCGACTTCAACCTCGAGGGAATTCCCCCGGCGCGGATGGGCGTGCCCCAGATCGAGGTCGCCTTCAACATCGACGCCAACGGCATCCTCAACGTCACGGCTCGCGACAAGGGGACCGGCAAGGAGCAGACCATCAAGATCGAGTCGTCCGGCGGTCTGAGCAAGGACGAGATCGAGCGGATGCAGCGCGACGCGGAGTCGCACGCCAGCGAGGACAAGAAGAGGCGCGAGCTGGTGGAGGCCAGAAACACCGCCGAGCAGCGCGTCTACCAGCTCGAGAAGCTGCTGGAGGAGCACAAGGACAAGCTGGCCGAGTCCGACAGGTCGGCCCTTCGGGCCGCCATCGACAAGGTCAACGAGGCCAAGAAGGGAGACGACGCGGCGGCGATCACCCGGGCCGTGGACGAGCTCCAGCGCGCCAGCCAGGCGATGTCGGAGCACCTCTACGCGGCGGCGGGCAGCAAGCCCGGGCCCGGCGGACAGCCCGGACCGGACTTCGGCGGAGGCAGACGCGGCCTCGCCCAACGGCGGTGGCGAGGGCCACAAGCCCGACGACGTCATCGATGTCGAGTTCGAGGAGAAGAAGTGACGGCCTGCCGGGAAAACCGGTGAGCTTCCCGACTCCGCGTTCTCCATCCTGACCCAGTCCGCGGGACAGGTGCCTTGCCACCAGGGGAGGCCCTGTCCCGCTTGGCTGTCAGGCTCGTGAAAGGTGGGATCATGGCTTTCCGATTTGATCGACTGACCTTGAAGAGCCAGGAGGCCGTCCAGGCGCCCAGGCGCTGGCGCGCGACCGCGGCCACCAGCGAATCGAGCCGATGCACCTGCTGGCCGCGCTGCTGGACCCCGAGCAGCAGGTCATCCGCGCGCTCTTGAACCAGCTCGGCGTCAATCCCGCGCAGGTGCTCAAGGCGGCCGAAGAGGGGATGAACGCCTTGCCCAAGGTCAGCGGCGGCGAGCAGTCGCTGGGACCTGACCTGGCGGCCGTGCTCGACGCGGCCCAGGCCGAGGCCGACCGGATGAAGGACCAGTACGTCTCGGTGGAGCACCTGCTCCTGGGACTGGTGAAGGTCAAGAGCCGGGCCCAGCAACTGCTCGACGCCCTGGGAGTCAACGAGAAGGAGATCCTCCGGGCCCTCCAGAAGGTCCGCGGCGGCCAGACGGTGACCGACCAGAATCCCGACGACAAGTACCAGGCCCTGGAACGCTACGGTCGCGACCTCGTCGACCTGGCCCGCAAGGGCAAGATCGACCCGGTGATCGGCCGCGACACGGAGATCCGCCGTGTCATCCAGGTGCTCAGCCGCCGGACCAAGAACAACCCGGTGCTGATCGGCGAGCCCGGCGTGGGCAAGACGGCGATCGCCGAGGGCCTGGCCCAGCGGATCGTCTCGGGCGACGTTCCCGAGTCGCTCCAGAACCGCAAGCTGATCGCCCTGGACATGGGGGCGCTGGTCGCGGGCACCAAGTTCCGCGGCGAGTTCGAGGAGCGCCTCAAGGCCGTGCTCAAGGAGGTCACCCAGTCGGAAGGGCGGATCATCCTCTTCATCGACGAGCTGCACCTGGTGGTGGGCGCGGGCAAGGCGGAAGGATCCATGGACGCGGCCAACCTGCTCAAGCCGGCCCTGGCGCGCGGCGAGCTCCGCTGCATCGGCGCCACCACGCTGGACGAGTACCGCGAGCACATCGAGAAGGACCCCGCCCTCGAGCGGCGGTTCCAGCCGGTCTTCGTCGGCGAACCCTCGATCGACGACACGATCGCCATCCTCCGCGGCATCAAGGAGCGGTACGAGGTCCATCACAAGGTCAAGATCAAGGACTCCGCACTGGTCTCCGCCGCCAAGCTGTCGGCCCGCTACATCACCGACCGGTTCCTCCCCGACAAGGCCATCGACCTGGTGGACGAGGCGGCAAGCCGGCTGTCGATGGAGCTCCAGTCGGTGCCGACCGAGATCGACGTTCTCCAGCGCCGGCTGCTCCAGCTCCAGCTCGCCCAGCGAATGCTCCAGAAGGAAGAGGAGCAGCACGCCCTCGACCGGCTCGCCGAGGTCGAGGCGGAGATCGCCACCGTCGAGAAGCAGCTTCAGGACCTGCGCCGGCAGTGGGAGATGGAGAAATCCGGCCTGGGCGACGTGCAGAAGCTACGCGAGCGGCTGGCCAACGTGCAGATGGAGCTGAAGCGCGGCATGGACAATCTCCACGCCATGCAGCAGCGCGGCGAGCGGCCCGACGAGCGGCAGTACCAGGAGCTGGCCAAGCTCGACGCCGAGCGCCAGGACCTGGAGAAGCGGATCGCCCAGGCCGAGGCGATCGGCGACAGCCAGCCCAAGGAAGCGCGGCGGCTGCTCAAGAAGGAGGTCGACTCCGAGGAGATCGCCGAGGTCGTCAGCCAGTGGACCGGCGTGCCGGTCGCCCGGATGCTCACGACCGAGCGCGAGAAGCTGCTGCGGCTCGAAGACCAGATCCACCTCCGGATGGTGGACCAGAACGATGCCGTCCGGGCGGTCGCCGACGCCGTCCGGCGCAGCCGCGCCGGGTTGCAGGACCCGAATCGGCCCATCGGCTCGTTCCTCTTCCTGGGCCCGACCGGCGTGGGCAAGACCGAGCTGGCCAAGGCGCTGGCGGAGTTCCTCTTCGACAGCGAGTCGGCCATGGTCCGCATCGACATGAGCGAGTATGGCGAGCGGCACAACGTCGCCCGCCTGATCGGGGCCCCTCCCGGCTACGTGGGCTACGAGGAAGGGGGCCGGCTCACCGAGGCCATCCGCCGCCGCCCCTACTCGGTCGTGCTTCTCGACGAGATCGAGAAGGCCCACCGCGACGTGTTCAACGTCCTCCTCCAGGTGCTCGACGACGGCCGCCTGACCGACGGCCAGGGGCGCACCGTGGACTTCCGGAACACGGTGATCATCATGACCTCGAACCTGGGCAGCCAGATCATCGCCGACCTCTCCGGCACCGGCAACGAGGCGGCGATGAGGCGGGAGGTCCAGAACCTGCTTCGCGGCGCGTTTCTCCCCGAGTTCCTCAACCGGATCGACGAGACGATCATCTTCCACCCGCTGGGCCGCGGCGAGATCAAGCAGATCGTCGGCATCCAGCTCAAGCGGCTGGAGCGCCAGCTCGCCGAGGCCGAACTCACCCTCAAGATCAGCGACGAGGCCAGGGACCGGCTGGCCGAGGAGGGCTTCGATCCCGCCTTCGGCGCCCGGCCGCTCAAGCGGGTGATCCAGCAGCGGCTGGCCAATCCGCTGGCCACGGCCCTCCTGGAGCAGAAGATCAATGCGGGAGACACGGTCGAGATCGGCTGGAACGGCCACGATTTCACGTTCACCCCGGTCAAGCAGCAGCCCGCGCCGGCGTGAGCCTGTGCGCGGCTCGTTGAGAGGTCAGCCCGGCGGGGGCCGATCCGAGGGGCCAGGGTCGATCTCGGAATGCGTCTTCGGTCGGGTCGCCGGGCTCGATGGAGCCCGGCCGTCCTTCACGGCCGTGCTGCCTGCGCCGTTGCTGCCCGGAGCTTCTTGCCGCGACCTGCGGGTGGTGTGGCGGCTTGCTGTCCGTTCCCCGCGACGCCCTTCGCGTTCCCCGCGTTCACCGAGGGGGACGATCGAGCTCCCTTGCGAGCGTTCTGCTGGATTTGCTTCGTCATCATCTGCTGCTGCTTCATCATCATCTGCTGCTGACGAAGCAGCATTTTCTGCTCCATGATCTGCTGGTAGACGAAGATGTTGCCGCCGGACATCCGCCATTCGGGCGACCGGGTGTCGTAGAGCGGGCCATCAGGACCCTGCACAACGCCGCCACGTCCGTACCCCCGCCACTGGGCCTGCGTCGAGCATGGGAAAGCGGCCAGCACGCCGAGCATGCAGCAGAGGACAATTGCCGGTTTCATGGGTTTGCTTCCTGGGGTGCGGTCGGGCCCACGGGGCCCTGAGCATGAAACACCGGGTGCCAGGAAGAGTATCGCGGTGATGTCTCAGCCGCAGGCGGAGGTCACTGAGTGGCGCCGGCGCGGCGATCTCTTCTTCTTGACCAGTCCGTTCGCGCCACCCCGGGAAACACGAGGCGAGGAAGGACCAGTCAAGTCGCCGCGGACGATGGGATATCCCGAAACAGGATGGCCGGAGAGGTCCATCCGGCCGTACCGGTCTATCGAGGGGGGATTGCTCAGGGAGGACCGGGCGGGTGCCCCTCGCGAGGCTCGGGACTGAGGCTTGGCGTACTTGCTCACCTGCTGCTTTTGCTGCGAGTCCGCATCGCATCGACCTCAGCACTCATGTCCGGGATATTCCCGAAACCGCCCAGGCCATACTGCGCCTTCGCCGGGCTCGACCACGCCGAGGCGAGAATCACGACCGCGACAAACAGGATGAAGCGTTTCATGGTTGCTCCAGCGCGATCTCGGGAATAAACGAGCCAGGACTCGTCGAATCACCGGCCCCGATATGATCCGCCCGACCCGCCGCCACGGATTTGGATCGAGGTCCACTCGCCGAGCGGATCGGTTTGCTGTGCTCTATCATGCAGGCGCCGGGCCGTTTCTTCAAGAGGTTGGTGGCTCCGCGTGGCTCTCGGGCCAGGCGCCTCCCTGGTGAAGGTCGGCACGATCTTGCGTGAATTCCGCTGGTGGCTCTCCCTGACCTTCGTGCTCTCCACGGTGCTGTCCGCCGGAATGCACCACCACGCGCACGAAGAGCTTTCGCTAACCGCCAGTCCCGAAAAGGATTGCGGCGATGAGTGCCCTCACTTCGCCGGCCACGACGCCCCCGACCTGAGCCAGTTCGGTTCCGATTGTCACGCCTGTCAGCTTCGACTCGAGCAGCCGGGCGTCGTCGCCGGCAGGGTCGCCTTTTCTCAACAAGAGGTGCCGGTTCGGGCGGATCTGCCCGCGAATTCTTGCATCTCCCACCACTCCACGGCTCCTTCCGGTCGCGGACCTCCCGCTGTCCGAGCCTGACCCTCCCCGCTTCTGGACAGGACGACAGTCCCTATGGCTCCGCCTCCTGACACTTGCCCTGCTCGGCGGGACGCGAGGTTTGCCTGATGCGATCGTGAGACCGAGTCGCCAGGGCGATGCCAGAGCTTCCTGCTCCTTCCAGAGCGGCCGATCGGCGGTCCTCTTCCAGGATCCGTCCTGATCCTTGTTCAGGTTCCGTGCATCCAACAGACACGAGGCAGGTCACCATGAAGGAGCTGAACCGATGGGCTCGACCGAAGTGACCGATTCACGAGGCATGTGGCGGGATTCACCCTGATCGAACTGCTGGTGGTCATCGCGATCATCTCCGTACTGATCGCGCTCCTTTTGCCGGCGGTGCAATCGGCCCGAGAGGCCGCCCGCCGCATCCAGTGCGTGAACAACCTGAAGCAGATCGGCCTGGCGCTGCATAACTATCTTGATGCAGCCAGGACGCTTCCCCCCGGCTACGTCAGCGCGCAGACCGCGGGTTCCAACCCGATTCTTGATGGGAACGACATCGGCCCCGGATGGGCGTGGGGCAGCATGATCCTGCCGCAGATGGAGCAGGACCCGCTTTACCACTCCATCAACTTCTCCTGTCCGTGGCCTACCCGGACAACGACACGGCCAGCTTCACGCGGGTGAGCGCTTACCTCTGCCCGTCCGACGACACGCGGGAGCTGGTCTCGGTTTACGGCTTCTACCCTTCGTGGTTTCCGCCGGCCGATGCGCCGGTCCTGGATCAGGTCGCCGGTTCCAACTATGTGGGGATGTTCGGCATCGGTGAGATCGGCGACAAGCCTGGGGGCGGCGAGGGCTGCTTCTTCCGCAACAGCCGGGTCACGGATCGCGAACATCACCGACGGAACCAGCAACACGATCGCCATCGGCGAGCGGAGCCACACGTCTCAGCTACGTCACCTGGACGGCCCGGAGCATCGGCGGCTGGCTGTACAAGACCTCGGCGGTTGAGGGCGGGACGGACAAGTTCAATCCCGACCCGGAGGAGTGCTGGACGCAGGTCCTCGGGCCCGTGGGACTCGATGGACGGCCTGCGCACGCCGAACAATCCCGAGGCCCATGTCGAGGACTACTGGAGCCTTCACCCCGGCGGCGTCAACTTCCTCTTCGCCGACGGCTCGGTGCACATGATCAAGAACAGCATCAACCCCATGGTCTATCGCGCCATGGCCACCCGAGGCATGGGCGAGGTGGTCAGCGCGGACCAGTATTGAACCGGGTTGCCGGACGATTCCGCCGGCGCGGACCGAGCCGGATCTCGGTATCAGGCCCGCCAGGGCCGCTCTCGCTTCTGGTGGTGGCGGATCGCCCGCTCGGCGAGCTCGGCGTCGGCCTTGATCTGGAAGTCGAACATGCCGACGGCGATGAAATCGGCCCCGTTCTTGAAGGCATAGGGGAACGCCTGGGCCGGCGGGATGGCCCCGGCCGCCAGCACCTTGAAGGCGATCCAGGGCTTGGCGACGGTCTGCATGAACGCGATGGTCTCCTCCGGGTTGAGGCACCACATGTTGTCGTTCCAGCCCTTGCCCCCGTCGAGCCAGATGAACTCCTTGCGCAGCTCCTTGGGCGTGGCCGAGAAATAGTCGTCGCTGTGCAGCGTCTTGACGTAGAAGTCGCAAGGCACGCCGGCCTTCTCGCAGTGAATCGGCACCTGGAGCGAGTGGCTCCCCACGCCCACGGGCAGGCCGTGCTTCTTGGCCATCTCGACGGCCCTGGCCAGGACGCCGACCTGGCCGTCGCGGATCAGCGGGTCGGAGGAGACACCCCAGACGTAAAGTGCCACTCCGCCCGTGTCCACTTGCTGCTTGATGTGGTCTTCCTGCTCGTGCCGGTTCCATTCGTCTGGACCTCGATGTGCGGGATGAATTGCATGTGGCCGCCGCGGTCCCGGTTGTACCGCTGCACGAAATCGCCGCCGGTCTCGAAGACCGTGTTGATCCCGTGCGTCGCGATGGCCAGCGTCTCGAGGATCTTCTCGTCGGTGGCATAGGCACGAAACAGGCTGTTGACATACTTCAGATCGCGGCAGTGCATGTAGCCGCCGATCAGGTTGCCCCCCTGCAGCAGCCGGCTGATCTTCGCCGAGCCGAGCGTGCCGCACGGCAGCGAAGCCGCCGCTGGCCTGGGCTTCCGGCTGCGCCTGGTCTCCGCGCCGGCTTTCTCCTCTCCCGCCGGAGCGTCCGCCCCGGTTCCGGCCAGCACGCCGGCGATTCCCGCCACGGCGAGAGATTGATTGAGAAAATCACGGCGGCTGACTGGATTCGGCAGTGACATGGCGTTGTCTCCCGGCCGAGTGGACAAGTTCGCATTGACGAGCGGATCGTCCCAGATCCACTATACCAGATGGGCATGGCCGCGAAACCAGTCGTGCCGGTTCTCGATCGTCTCGGAGCCAGTTGTCCGACTTCTCTTCCTTCCGGGAGCTGCTCGATTGCGATGACCCCAACGTCTCTCCCGCTGTGGCACTCCTCGATGCTTCGTCCGGACGGACCTGTCGCCGTTGTGGTCTCAGCTCGCTTTGCCGGTCGACCGCCATAAGCTCCTGCTCGCCATGCTGTTCCTGGGCCTGCTGGGCCTGGCCGCGTTCGGGCTGCTGTACTATCGCAAGCGGCACCTTCAGACCACGGTGGAAGAGCGGTTCAAGGCGTTTCGCCAGCAGGCCGTCTCGTTGATGGACCAGCTTGACGCCTTGCGGAAGCGGCACAAGACCCTGCCGGCAACCGACCCCGATTTCACGGTGCCGATGAAGGGAGCCACGCTGGCACTTTACAGCGAGGTCAATCGCGACCTGGACGGCCTCTGGGAGCGCTGGCTCTCGGTGATGGAGATCTGGGATCAGGCCCAGCGGCGGATCCGCGCCGGCTCGGGCCTGGCGATCAAGCCGACGGAGGAGGCCCGGAAGCTGCTGGAGGGGGGGGAGATCGATGACCTGGTGCGCCAGTCGACCTCGTGCAAGGAGCGGCTCGACCAGTTAAACCAGGCCCACGAGCAGGCGCATGAGGACCTTGGGGCCGCCCGTGCCGAGCTGGCCGCGATCCAGAGCGCGATCAGCAGGGGGACCGGGGTGCTGCTGCCGGCCGATCCCCATCACCGCGAGATCGAGGCGGCCGAGACCGCTGCTGGGTGAGGCGGAGACGATGATCGCGGCCGACCCGATCGGCGCCGACGGAGCTGATTCTTCGGACCCGCCGGTCGCTGTCCTCCTCGTCGGATCGCCCCGACCGGGGCCTGGCCAGGCACCGCGGCATGCCCGACGTCCCATCCCGTGATCGACGAGCTGGCCGCCGCGGCCGAGCGGCTCCGCGCCGCCGCGGGCCGGCTTCGGCGTCACGGGTCTCATCGGCCTGTTCATCAAGGCCTGGGTCGCCGTCTGGGTGGTGGGCCTGCTCTTCGGGATCTGCTGCTCCCCTTCCTCGTGCCGATCATCATTCTGGCCGGCTTCGTCATCATGCTGGCCGGCGGCTGGTGGTCTTCTGGCGATCATGACCTCCTGGCTGTTCTGGCCCGGCGACAGCTGACTCGGCGTGACTCGACCGGGCAGACTCGGCAGGGCCCTCAGCCCTCGTCCGGGTTCCTGGGCTCAGCAGGTCGATCGTCTCCTTGATGGCCGTGGCGTGGACGACGATGCCAAAGCCCATCCGGTGGCGGAATTTGCCGGTCTGGTAGATCATCTTGAATTCCTCGTCGAGGAAGTGCTGGCCGATCATCAGGCCCGAGGATCAGCCGGGCCCGGGTCGGCTCGGTCTTGCCCGTGAGCAGCCGGTGATCGTCGACGAGATAGACCGGCGCTCCGCTATCGCCCTCGAAGACGTTCAGATCGATCAGGAGCGTCTTGGTGGTGCGAGTGGGCAAGAGCGGGATAGCCGGCGATGCAGCCCGCCCGGACGACGCCGAAGCCGGCCTCGCTGGGCTCGAACTGGTTGGGATGGGGAAAGCCGATGCAGCGCACGAGGTCGCCGGGATGGATCTCGTACTTCTCGAGGTCGGCGTCCGAGGCGAGCAGATCGATGGGAAGACGGCCGGAGCACCACGTCGGCGGGCGGCGTGATCGGCAGGATGGCCACGTCGGCGGTGGGGTGCTTCTTCCAGAGGATCTTCCCGTCCTGGCGGACTCTGGAGCTTCGCGGGAGCCTTCTCGTAGCTGCCGTCGGGCTTTCTTGCTTGTGGAGGACGACCGTGACCTCGTCGCCCTTCGTCCGGCTCAGGATGTGCTCGGCCGTGACCAGCAGGAACTGGGTGGTCTTGGGATCCTTCGGCATGGCCGGCTCAGGACGAATGCCGTGCCCGAGGCCTCCGGATCGGACAGCTTGACCGTAGCCAGCATCAGTTGCGTGTCCAGGTCGCTCGGGCTGGGCCCGCAGGCTCGGGCCCCAGCGAAGGCCAGCGAAAACGAGAGATTAGCAGGAGGCGACGGTCGCCGGCGAGAACGGGCATCGTGGCCAAGGCCTTCTCTCCCGGGATGCGCCCGGCGGTGAGCGATCGCGTACCCGGCAGGTCATGGTCGGCGCAGAGGCTCCGCTTTGCTTGCATGTCATGACCCAGTATAGCAGCTTGGCACGGCGTCGTGCTCACTCTCCCGCCATCGCGAATCGCTTGCGGCCGCGGATGGACCGGCTTGAACTCGGTCTTGTCGATCTGGTATCGGCGGAGCTTCTCGCTGATGCTCCGGCGCGACAGGCCGCAATGATCGGCGCAGCGGTCGATCCGGCCCCGGTATTTCTCCAGGACGCGGATCAGGTAGGCGCGCTCGATCCGCTCGGTGAACTCGTCGGTGAGCTCCTGGAGCGGCCGGTCGTGGTCGAAGTCGAGGCTGAAGGGCTCTTCGCGCAGGGGGACGATCTGGGGAGGGAGGTTCTCCGGCTCGATCACCGGCCCGGGGGTGGTGACCACCATCTGCTCGATCAGGTGCTCGAGCTCGCGGACATTGCCGGGCCAGTCGTAGCGGAGCAGCCGCGACAGGGTCTCCCGAGCGACGCGTCTTGGCCGGCAGCCCGCGCTCGACCAGCTTCTCCAGGAAGTGATTGACCAGCAGCGGCACATCCTCGAGCCGCTCGCGCAGGGGGGGCAGGTCGATCGAGACGACGTTGAGCCGGTAGTACAGGTCTTCGCGGAACCGGCCGGCGGCGACGGCCTCGGCCAGATTCAGGTTCGTGGCGGCGATCACGCGGCAATCGGTCTTGATCGGCTCGGTTCCCCCCACTCGCTCGAACCGCTGGTCCTGGAGCACGCGGAGGAGCTTGGCCTGCATGCCCAGCGGCAGCTCGCCGATCTCGTCGAGGAAGAGCGTGCCGCCGCCGGCCAGCTCGAACCGCCCTTTCTTCTGCCGGTCGGCGCCCGTGAACGCGCCTCGCTCATGGCCGAAGAGCTCGCTTTCCAGCAGGTGCTCGGGAAGCGCCGCACAGTTCACCACCATCGAGCTGGCCGCTCCGCGTCACGTCGCTGTAATGGATGGCCTGGGCCACCAGCTCCTTGCCGGTTCCCGTCTCGCCGGTGACCAGCACCGTGCAGCTCGACGAGGCCACGCGCTCGACCCGGGCGAACACCTCCATCATCCGCCGGCTGCGGCCCAGCAGGTTGTGATAGGCGTTGCGGCGGCGGAGCCGGTTCCGCAGGTCGGCGACCTCGTCGATCAGCCGGCGATCCTCGAGGGCCTGGTTGACCACCAGCTCCAGCCGGACCGTGTCGATCGGCTTCTGGATGAAATCGTAGGCGCCCAGCTTCATCGCCTCGACGGCCGCCTCCACCGTGGCGTGGGCCGTCATGACGATGATCGTGACCGGCAGGTCGCGATTGCGAATCTCGCGGATCAGGTCCAGCCCGCTGATTCCCGGCAGCCGCAAGTCGGTGAGGACCAGCGAGAACGGCCGCTCGACCAGCCACTCCAGCGCGGTCGTCCCCTCGTGGGCCACGCTGATTTCGCGGCCCGGCAGGGCCAGCAACTGGGAAAGCTGCTGTCCGATGAGCTCGCTGTCATCCACCACGAGGATGCGTCGATCCATGGCGCCCTCATCCAGGCTGAGGCGGGTGGGCACGATCTTGGGGTTTGACTGCGGAAGAGTCTCGCCGCCAGTTCGACCGGGTGCACAGAGTCCTTCTTGGAAGTCCATTTACTCAAGCGTCGTAGCCTACGGA
>CAWFJM010000036.1:0-242987 GCA_963816015.1 uncultured Planctomycetaceae bacterium
TCGTCAGTCCGACAATCCGACGCTAGAATAACACGTTACGCGGTCTTCCAGATCTGTGCCCGGGAGCCGATCGATGAGCGTGGCTGTCACGACCGAAAACAAGACCCTCTACACTCCCGAAGACTTGCTGGCCATGCCTGATGGTAAGAATTACGAGCTGGTCGACGGTCGACTCGTGGAGCGGAATATGGGAGCCGAGTCGAGCTGGATCGGGGGTCGAGTCTACCTCCGGCTCAGCCTGTTCTGTGACGAACATCACTCAGGTTATGTTTGGCCTGCTGACAATGGCTACCAGTGCTTTACTCATGCTCCCAAACTGGTCCGAAGGCCCGACGTCTCGTTCATCCGTTCAGGTCGACTTCCCGGCGGTGAGCTGCCCAAGGGTTACATCCGAATTCCCCCTGACCTGGCCATCGAAGTCGTTTCTCCCAACGACCTGGCCTCTGAACTTGAAGACAAGGTCGAAGACTACCAAAAAGCGGGAGTGAGCCTGGTCTGGGTGATTCATCCCGAGTCCCGCACGGCGTCGGTTTACCGCGGCGACGGCTCGGTTAGCCGGTTGCATCAGGACGACGAGTTGTCGGGCGAGGATGTGATCCCAGGCTTCCGCTGTCGGGTTCGCTCGTTGTTCCCGAGGGCCGCTCAACCCGAGGAGCCTGGGTTTCGGACCGAGGCGACAGAGACAGAGTGGGAGACTGGAACCCAAGCCTGATACGATCAATCGGGGGATCCTCGTGTCGAAGGAACCACTGCGCCCTTCCATACACAGCGATTCCAAATTGCACAGATTCCAGATTCCAAAAACGCCCTGTCCTTCTTGCTTCTTTGAATCCCAGGAATCTGGAATCGATGAACCACTATGGCAAGTCAACGAGAGGGGCTTGCCGAGTACTTTACGGGACCGTTTGAGCGGAGTTGACCACGTTGTCTTTGCTCGTACAGAAATTCGGTGGGACGAGCGTCGCGGACTCGAACAAGATCCTGGCCGCGGCGCGACGGGCGATCCAGGCTCATCATCGCGGCGAGCAGGTGCTGGTGGTGGTCTCGGCGCGGGGGCACACGACCGATGAGCTGATCGCGCTGGCCAGGGAGATCACGGACCGGCCGCCGGCACGCGAGATGGACATGCTCCTGTCCACCGGCGAGCAGGTGAGCGTGGCCCTTCTGGCCATGGCCATCGAGAGCCTGGGGGTTCCCGCCATCAGCTTCACCGGGGCCCAGATCGGCCTGGTCACCGACAGCTTTCACACCAAGGCCCGGATCAAGAACATCTCCAGCGACCGCATGGCCACGGCGCTTGCCGAGGGGAAGATCGTCATCGTCGCCGGGTTCCAGGGGGTCGACGAGAACTACAACATCACGACCCTGGGCCGGGGCGGCTCCGACACGACGGCCGTCGCCCTGGCGGCGGTCCTTGGCGCCAGCGCCTGCGAGATCTACACCGACGTGGACGGCGTTTACACCACCGACCCCCGGATGGTCCCGGAGGCCGCCAAGATCGACCGCATCAGCTACGACGAGATGCTCGAGCTGGCCAGCCTGGGGGCCGGGGTCATGCATTCCCGGTCGATCGAGTTCGCCAAGAAGTACGGCGTGCCGATCCATGTCCGCAGCTCGTTCTCCGATGCCCCCGGCACCTGGATCGTCGGCGAGGAAGACGCCCGCCGGCTGGGCGTGGCCGTGACCGGCGCGGCCCTGGCCAAGGACGAGGCCCGGATCACCATCCTCGGCGTGCCCGATCGTCCGGGCGTGGTCCACTCGCTCTTCCTCACCATCGCCAGGGCGAACATCGTGGTCGACATGATCGTCCAGAACGTGGCGACCGACGGAGCAACCGAGGTCAGCTTCACCGTGGCCAAGGGAGACCTGCCCGAGACTCTCCGGGCCGCCGAGGCCGCGGCCAGGGAGATCGGCGCCAAAGGGGTGACCTACGACGCCGACGTCGCCAAGGTCTCGGTCATCGGCCTGGGGATGCGCACCCACACCGGCGTTGCCACCACGATGTTCGAGGCCATCGCCGCGGCCGGGATCAACATCCAGATGATCACGACCAGCGAGATCAAGATCAGCGTGCTGGTCGACCGGGCTTCGGCCGTGCCCGCGCTTCGCGCCGTGCACAAGGCCTTCCTGCTCGACGAGGTCCATGCCCGGCCGCAGCCCGGCTTCTACCGCCTCGAAATCGACCACCCGGGCGATGAAGCTGGTCCCGCTGGCGGATCAGGATGCCGTGACACGGGATCAGGGAATGGAAGACCTGGTGATCGCCGGCGTCGAGCTCGATGAAACCCAGGGCCGGATCACCCTCTTCGACGTGCCCGACCAGCCCGGTTACGCGGCCAGGGTCTTCCAGGCGATCGCCAACGCGGGTGTCTTCGTTGATATGATCGTCCAGAACGTGAGCCAGGACGGCCGGTGTAATCTCTCGTTCACCGTCCCCCGCGACGTCGTCACCCGTGCCGCCGAGGCGGTCAACCCGATCGCCGGTGGACAGATCTCCATCGAGCCGCGCCTCGCCAAGCTCTCGGTCATCGGCGTGGGCATGCGCACCCACACCGGCGTCGCCACCCGCATGTTCGGCGCCCTGGCCAACCGCTCGATCAACATCAACCTGATCAACACCAGCGAGATCCGCATCAACGTCGGCACCGACATCGCCCAGGGCAAGGAGGGGCTCGATTGCCTCAGGAAGGTCTTCGCGCTCAACCATGATTCTTGAGGCGGACCGGTATCTCGTTACGTGGATCTCCACGATCTCTCATCTGTGACCTGACCCCGATCAAACTTGCTCCTGCGAGGAAGAGTCTTCCGTGGCACGCGACAAGCTCGTACTGGCGTATAGCGGCGGCCTTGACACATCGGTCGCCGTCAAGTGGATCAACGAAACCTACGACATGGACGTGATCGCCTACACGTGCGACCTGGGCCAGGGCCAGGACATCCAGGCGATCCGCCAGAAGGCGCTGCGAACCGGGGCGATCGACGCCATCGCCGAGGACGTGCGCAACCTGTTCATCGACTACTTCGTCTGGCCCTCGCTGATGGCCGGGGCCCTGTACGAAGGCAAGTACCCGCTGGCCACCGCGCTGGGCCGTCCCCTGATCGCGCAGCTCATGGTCCGCGTGGCGCGGGAGCACGGCGCCGTGGCCGTCGCCCATGGCTGCACGGGCAAGGGGAACGACCAGGTCCGGTTCGACGTCACGTTCCAGACCCTGGCCCCCGACCTGAAGATCGTCGCCCCGGTGCGGGAGTGGAAGTGGACGCGGACCCAGGAGCTGGAGTTCGCCGCCAAGCACGGCATCGAGGTCGAGGCGACCAAGAAGTCGATCTTCAGCACCGACCAGAACCTCTGGGGCCGATCGATCGAGGCCGGCATCCTCGAAGACCCCTGGGTCGAGCCGCCGCCCGAGACCTTCCAGTGGACCGTCGACCCGCGGCAGGCCCCCGACGAGCCGGAAGAGGTCGAGATCACCTTCGACCACGGCAAGCCCGTCGCGATCAACGGCCAGGAGAAGGACGGCATCGAGCTGATCGACGACCTCAACACCCTGGCCGGCAAGCACGGCGTGGGCCGGATCGACCACATCGAGAACCGCCTGGTCGGCATCAAGTCGCGCGAGATCTACGAGGCCCCCGCCGCCATCCTGCTCCACGAGGCACACCGCGAGATCGAATTCCTGACCCTCTCGAAGGAGTCGCTCCGGTTCAAGACGCAGGTCAGCCAGGCCTACGCCGACCTGATCTACAACGGCCTCTGGTTCAGCCAGCTTCACCAGGACCTGATGGCCTTCACCGTCTCGAACCAGCAATACGTCTCGGGCACGGCGCGGATCAAGCTGTACAAGGGCCACGCCATGACCGTCGGCCGCAAGAGCCCCCACAGCCTCTACCGCCACGAGCTGGCCACCTACGAGGAAGGCGACCAGTACGACTCCTCGGCCGCCATGGGCTTCATCAAGATCCACGGCCTCGGCCAGACGACCCAGGCCAAGCACCAGCTCCTCAAGGGCAAGTCCGGCCCGCGCCTCGAGCTGCCCAGCATCATCCCGCCGGACGATGTGAAGTGAACTTTCCTGGGCGGCCAGCATACTCAGATCCAAAAGAGAATCGCACTGTGTGTGAACATCGATGCACTGAAACCGTCCAGACTTTGACAAGTGGCGCCGTTTTGTTACGGTAGTTGTTTCGCCCTCTCGACGTTGTGTCATCCCGGTCAACGGAGGACGGGATGGACATAACACGATGATGTTCCGGTAAAGTCGCGGAACATTCGCCCCTCCGGGCGACGCGGTGGCGATCAGATGATCCGGGGACGAGGGAGAGGGCAGGGGAGAATTGATCGTATGGCCGAGATGATGACCACCGATGTCCGCGCGATCATGGACCGGACGCCGTTTGATGTTTCCGCCGTGGCGGACCTGCGCGAGCTGCTCAACCGCGATCCGTCACGCTACCGCACGCTCCGCGAGGCCGTGGCCAATATCCGCGAGCGCGAGAAGAAGGAAAAGGATAAGCCCGAAACCCACCTGCGGCTGGGGGTCGGCGAGGTCTTGCTGGGCCGGTATGCCTCGGGGCTCGAGCACCTGAAAAAGGCCGGCGACGTGGGGATGGCCTTCTTCTTTCAGGGGCTGGCCTACGAGAACCTTCAGAAGTACGACGAGGCCGCCAAGGCGTTCGCCCACGCGGCCAAGCTCGGCTATGACGCCAAGAATTCGGAGCTGCATCGCGCGGGGGCCCTCCGCCGCACCGGCCATGCGGAGGAGGCCAAGAAGCTGCTTGGCGGGCTGCAGAAGCTGAGCGGCGCATCGGCCGAATATCACTTCCAGCATGGCGCCATCCTGGCCGCCGAGGGCGAGCTCAGCCAGGCGGCTGCCGAGCTGGAGAAGGCCCTGAGCCTCGAGAAGGACCACAACGGGGCCCTGTTCGAGCTCGCCTACATCAACGACCTCTTCGGCAACGACGACGCGGCCGTCGACCTCTACAAGCGCTGCACCGAGCGCCCGCCGGTTCCCCTGGCGGCCTGGATCAACCTGGGCGTCCTCTACGAGGACGAGATGCGGTTCCGCGAGGCCGAGCAGTGCTATCGCCAGGTTCTCGCCCACGACCCGAACCATCCCCGTGCCCGCCTGTTCGTCAAGGACTGCCAGGCCAGCAAGGGCATGTACTACGACGAGGAAGCCGAGAAGGGCTACACCGTCCTGAAGCAGCTTCTGGAGATCCCCGTGACCGACTTCGAGCTCTCGGTCCGGAGCCGGAACTGCCTGCGGAAGATGAACATCCGCACGCTGGGCGACCTGACCCGCACCACCGAGGCCGCACTCCTGGCCAGCAAGAACTTCGGCGAGACGTCGCTGTCCGAGATCAAGGAGATGATGACCTCCAAGGGAGTCCGGCTGGGAATGGCCCTCGAAGGGGGCGAGCGCGGGGCCGCCACCCACGATCATCGCGTCGAGCCGCCCCAGGAAGTCCCCCCCGAGATGCAGGCGCTCCTGAACAAGCCGATCAGCGAGCTGAGCCTCTCGGTCCGCGCCCGCAAGTGCATGAGCAAGCTCAACCTCCAGACCGTGGGCGAGCTGGCCAAGCGAAGCGGCGACGAGCTCCTGGAGTGCAAGAACTTCGGCGTGACCTCGCTCAACGAGGTCCGCGACAAGCTGAGCACGCTGGGGCTCAAGCTCAAGAACGACTGACCGGCTGTCGCTACCGTCAGCCTGGAGCGACGCTGATAGGACCTTCGCTTGACCACGTGTTCCCAGAGCTCCGGACCGACGGCGTCGAGCCGCCCGGTCCGGTTCACAACACTCGCCCGGGATCAGGCCTCCGGCGCCAGGCTTGGCCGGCTGGAAACGCCGCACGGCACGGTCGAGACACCGGCATTCATGCCGGTGGGAACCCAGGCCACGGTCAAGGGGCTGACGCCCGACGAGCTCCGTGCCACCGGCACGTGCATGCTCCTGGCCAACACGTATCACCTGGCCCTTCGGCCCGGGTGAAGAGACGGTTGCGGCACTTGGCGGCCTGCACGCATTCATGGGCTGGGACGGCCCGATCCTGACCGATTCGGGAGGGTTCCAGGTCTTCAGCCTGGCGGATCGGAACCGGATCACGGACCACGGGGTGACATTCCGATCGCACCTCGACGGCCGGCTTGCTGGAGCTGACTCCCGAGCGCGCCGTGGCCATCCAGGAAGCTCTCGGGGCCGACGTGGCCATGTGCCTGGACCACTGCCCGGCCCTGCCGGCCAGCCATGCGGAGATCAGCCAGCGCCGTCGATCGGACGATCGCCTGGGCCGTGCGCTGCAAGGCAGCCCACACGCGGGCCGACCAGTCTCTCTTCGGCATCGTCCAGGGAGGCTCTCACGCCGATCTCCGCGAGCGGTGTGCCCAGGCCCTGATCGAGCTCGACCTGGATGGCTATGCGGTCGGGGGGGTGAGCGTCGGCGAAAGCCGCGAGGAGGTCCAGATGGCCCTCGAGCGTGACCACGCACCTCCTGCCGGCGGACCGGCCGCGCTACCTCATGGGAGTCGGCCGGCCCCAGGACATCCTGAACGCCGTCGCCACCGGTATCGATCTCTTCGACTGCGTCCTGCCGACACGCAATGGCCGCAATGCAACTTGTTTTACGAGTGGAGGATTGGTAAAGTTACGCAACGCTTCGCACGCGCGCGATCCCCGGCCGATCGAGGAAGGATGCGAGTGCCTGGCCTGCCGCCGATTCAGCCGCGCCTACCTTCGCCATCTCTTTCTGGCCAAGGAGATGCTGGGGCCGATCCTGGCGTCGATCCACAACCTGACGTACCTCCATCGGCTGACCCGGACGATTCGCCAGGCGATCGAGGCCGGCCGGTTTGTCCAGTTGCGTCTGGAAGTGCTTGAAGCTTTAGGTCCCTAAGCGTTAGAGTGCAGTTTCCGGCGGTTGGCAGCCTGAGCCCGGGACGGGAGGCGTCCTGGTCTTGGCATTGCCCTCGTGGCAGCCCAACCCCAATCAAGCCCACACGGACCCCCCATCATGCCCGGATTGTTCGACCATCTTGGGTTGCTGTTCGCCCAGGACGCGGGGAACGGAAGCAGCTGGAACGGACTCCTGTACCTGCTGCCCATTCCCTTTCTGTTCTACTTCATGATCTGGCTTCCCCAGCAGCAGCAAGAGAAGAAGCGTCGGGCGATGATCGACGCCTTGAAGAAGAATGACAAGATCGTCACGGCCAGCGGCATCTACGGCACGGTGGTCTCGGTGGATCCCGCCGGCGATAAGCTGGTGCTCCGCATCGACGACGACAAGGGCGTCAAGCTGACCATGTCCCGGTCGAGCGTGATGCGCGTGCTCGAAGCCTCGTCGGAAAAGGCGTCGGACGGTTCCTGACACCGGCGCTTCCGTGCTGGCGAACAACTCCGCCGGAGAGGCCCGTTCGGCCGTCGGCTGGTTCGGTGGAGTGAGCGAATCCAATCTGTCCTCTCGCTTCCAGCGAGGGGCCGAAGGCCTGATTCCCTGAGGGTAGAACCAACAAACGCAGGATTCGGTGGCTGCCGGCCGGGAGCCCCAACTCATCTTCCACGAATGCCGGCCGCAGGACGCGGTCGGCAGTTGCACGCCGGGCTTGAGGAACGACCATGAAACAGTCTCGCTGGAAAATCTTCCTGATCATCGGGTCGGTGGCTCTCGGTCTGCTCGCCATGATCCCCCCCGACAAGAAGCTGAAGCTGGGCATCGACCTTTCGGGCGGGACGATCCTCGTCTACGAGGTGGACCGGGAAAACCTGGGCCCGAACTTCAACATGGACGAGCTGATCTCGGCCCTCAAGCAGCGTGCCGACCCGGAGGGAGTCAAGGAAACGCCGATCCGCAAGATCGGCAGCGACCGGATCGAGATCATCCTTCCCCAGGCCACCGAAGAGGAGGTCGAGGAAGTCAAGAAGATGCTCACCGACGTGGGCTCGCTCGAGTTCCGCATCCTGGCCAACCGCAAGCACGACAGCGCGGTGATCGACCGGGCACTGGGCCCCCAGGGACTGTCCAAGCCCCCGCCAAAATACAAGTGGGCCCGCCTGGGCGAGATCTCGACCGGCACGAACCCGACCTTCACCGCCGATTCGATCACCGACCTCCAGCAGAAGTGGAAGAAGGATCTCTATGCGGGGACCGAGGTCGTCCTGACCGGGAAAGGCGACGAGGGGACCGACCAGACGGTCGCCATTCCGGTCAGCCGGAACACCGCCAACACGCTGACCCTGGCACGACCCCACGGTCTGAAGTCGATCAACTCCTACCGGATCGAGTACAACCCCAGCAAGCTTCAGGGAGGCGATCCCAGCAACCCGCGCCCCGACGACAAGATCGTTCGCGAGGAGAAGGTGGCGCCGGGGCGATCGGAGATCTACATCCTCTGCGTCCTCGATCGTCAGAACGTGACCGGCAAGCTACCTCTCGGGGACGAACGCCACCACGGACGAACGGCTTCAGCCGGCCGTCGGGTTCCACTTCAACCGCCAGGGAGCGCGGCGGTTCGGACAGCTCACCCGCGAGCACCTTCCCGAAGAGGGAGACGCGTTCAAGTATCAACTGGCGATCCTCCTCGACAACCTGGTGATGTCGGCTCCGGCGATCAACTCCGAGATCCGCGACCAGGGGATCATCGAGGGGGGCGGACAGGGGTTCAAGCCCAAGGAGGTCGAGCACCTGATCAAGATCCTCCAGGCGGGCAAGCTGCCGGCCAGCCTGATCCCGACCCCGGCCCAGGAGGAGAAGGTCGGCCCCACGCTGGGCGAAGACTCGATCGCCAAGGGCTGGCGGGCCATCTGGGTCTCGATGCTGGTGGTGCCGATCTTCATGGTCATCTACTACCGGTTCGCCGGTGTCGTGGCGGTCATCGCCCTGGTCGCCAACATGATCTTGCTGATCGGCACGATGGCCTTCCTCCAGGCCACGTTCTCCTTGCCCGGGCTGGCCGGCCTGGCTCTCACCATCGGCATGGCCGTCGATGCCAACGTGCTGGTCTTCGAGCGGATGCGCGAGGAAAAAGAGCGAGGCGCCAGCGTCGCCCAGCAGATCCGCAACGGCTTCAACCGTGCCTGGGTCACGATCTTCGACTCCCACGTCACCAACCTGCTGGCCGCGATCGTGCTCTACGCCGTGGGCACCGAGGAAGTCAGGGGCTTTGCCCTGACCATGATCATCGGCATGCTCTGGAACCTGTACACGGCCGTCTTCATGTCGCGGGTCATCTTCGAGTTCGCCTACTCCAAGGGCTGGATCAAGAACCTGCGCATGCTCAAGATGTGGGACAAGACCAACATCGACTTCATCGGCCCGCGCTATTACTGCATGGCCGGCTCACTGATCCTGATCCTTCTGGGGCTGGTGGCCTTCGCCCTCCGCTCGGGCATCGTCAACCGGACGATGTACAACATCGACTTCACCGGTGGGACGCTGGTCACCATCCGGCTCGATGAGACCGACCCGACCGTCCAGTCGCTTTCCGAATCGAAGCGGGCGGAATTCGTCCGCTCCAAGGCGACGAGCGTCCTGCCGGACGTGACCGTCGAGAGCCTTCGGGTTGCCAAGGACGCCTCACTGACGCGGTTCAACATCCGCACCACCGAACAGGAGGCCAACAAGGTCAAGGAGAAGATCCTCGAGGCGTTCGGGCCCACGCTGGCCAAGGTGCAGATGAAGGTGGGAGTCGAAAAACCGATCGCCGGAGCACCAGCGGCCGAAGCCTTCAAGGGCGCTGCCGCACTCACAACCCGATTCACCGGCGGACGGGAGTATCCTCTGAGCTTCAAGACCGCGGCATTCAACAGCATCCAGGCTCCGGACAAGGTCGTCAGCTCCGAGTTCGCCAAGGTGCTCGAGGCCGCGGGCATCGCCAACCCCAGTGCACGCTTCGAGATCCTCAATGCCGCGGCGAGAGCGACCGAGGAGACTGCCGCGGCAGCGACCACGAACCTCGTGCTCCGGACCGATCTCGAGCCGGACCTCGCCCAGGCTCAGCTCGGCAAGCTCGCGGAGTCGCTGGCCAGCAACCGCGACCTCCTCTTCGAGCGGATCACCAATTTCGGCGGCACCGTCGCCGGCGAGACCAGAACCCTCGCCCTGATCGCCACGGTGGCAAGCTGGGTGATCATCATCGTCTACCTCTGGTGGCGGTTCCACTCGTTCACCTACGGTCTGGCCGCCGTGCTGGCGGTGGTCCACGACGTGCTCATCACCCTGGGTGCGATCGCCGTCAGCTACTGGCTGGCCGAGATCCCTGTCATCAACTCTCTTCTGATGATCGACCAGTTCAAGATCGACCTGCCGATCGTGGCCGCGTTCCTGACCCTGATCGGCTTCTCGGTCAACGACACGATCGTGATCTTCGACCGGATCCGCGAGATCAAGGGGAAGACCCCGCACCTCACCACCAAGATGGTCAACGACGCCATCAACCAGACACTCAGCCGGACGATCCTCACGTCGCTGACTGCCTGGCTGGTCGTGGTCATCCTCTACATCCTGGGCGGCGAGGGACTGCACGGCTTCGCCTTCGCCCTGGTCGTCGGCTTCCTGAGCGGCACCTATAGCACCGTCTACATCGCCACCCCGATCCTCATCGACTGGGTCGGCACCAAGAGCGAGCCCCCGACCAAGACCGGTGGCGAGAAGAAGCTGGCAACGACGCGGTGAGCACGAGCCATCCTGGAGCGGGACAGGGTCATGAGCTGACCTTGCTCCAGGAATTCCTGTGAGATCGATCATTCCTGAGAGGGCAGGATCGATCCTGACTCCGGGCACGAGCCTGGCAGGATGGATCCTGCCCTCGCGCTTTCCCGGCTCGCGCCCTGGAACAGTGCGGTGCTTCCTGCCTGGCGCTCATTTCTTCTCCCTCGCCTCCAGCTTGGTCATCTTCTCACGAATCTCTCCACCGTCGGAATCACGGCCGACGATCAGGACCCCTTCAGCAACAATCCGAAATCAAGGAGATCTACGACCCGACCGTACCTGGCCCGGGCGTCCAGATGGTCCAAAAGCTCAAGACCGACCTGAAGGACTACGTCGTGACCTTGGTCGCAGACGGCAGCATCAGGTTCCGCTGAGCCTTAGCCTGGGCCATGACCGCATCACCCCGCGACAAAGAACGCGCCGCCCCGGAGACTGCCCACCCGGGGTGGGTACGTTGAAGAGAGGATCAATCACCGGAATCCTCCCGCAGCACTTGCCCTCCGAAGAGGCGATGGAGTTGCTGACCATCATGGACGCACAGCGCCCCTTGTGCATCGATTTTGCGAACCTTGCCCTCGATCACTCGCGGGCCGAGCGCAACCCGAACGGCCTGGTCGCGGAGGAGGTTCAGCCGGTCCCACTCTCGGGCCAATTCAGGATCGTCCTCGATTAGCCGGTACAGTGCCTGCTCGAACTGCACGAGGATCGCAGCCAGGAACCGGGGAAGCAACAAGGGGTCGAGTGGCTGAGGTTGCAGAGCTCTCAGCGAGGTCGCCATCTTCTGGACGGCAGGCGGCGCCTGATCGATGCGGGTCATGACGTTGAGGCCGATGCCGATGAGCAAGCGATGGCCGTGCTCGATCTCGACGCGTTCAGGGAGGATCCCGCCCAGCTTTCGGCCATTGGCCTCGATATCGTTGGGCCACCGGATCCCGATTGCCGGGTTGGTCAGCCCCAGGGCGCTGATCGCTTCGATCACGGCGACTGCCGTCATCAGCGCCAGCCGCGGCTCCTGGTCCATTCGAAGGCCGTGAGCCGCGGGATCAAGCGCGATGGTGAAGGTCAGAGAGCCTTCGTCCGACCACCACTGGTTGTCGCCTCTCCCCCGGCCCAGGGTCTGCCTGTCGGCCCAGATGAGGAAAGGGAGTTCATCGAGACCCTGGAGCAACAGGCTTCTCGCCAGGCCGTTGGTCGAATCAACCACCGGACGGTGAAGCACTGTTCGGACGAACGGCAAAGCCGCCTGCGTAGCGTGAAGGGGATCGTCCCGAAGGTTCTCACTCATCGTCTCTTCCGCTCCACCTGGTCCACGTGGCAACTTGCATGTCTCGTATCGAGGAAGCTCATCGCGATGTCGCCTTTTGCCGCACGCTCTTGGCGCGTCACTCGCCGGTCAACCTCAGGAGCAGGTCGCCGGCCTTAACCTGGAGACCGACCGCTGCGATCGCCTCGGCAGCCATAAGCCGGGTGGATCCCGTCAACCTGCTTTTCCTGGGCCAGCCCGACAATCGCCTCGATGTCCTGGTAGCTGCGAATCGGCTCTCCGGCCTTGCCCACCTGATAAGCTTCGTCGGCCTTCAGCCGGTACATGGCAACGCGGTCCTCGTGAGAATATATGGCCACGGTCCGGATGCCCAGCTCATGTGCGGAACGGAACATGCGAATGCCGATCTCGCCACGATTAGCCACCAGCAGCTTGCGAAACACGGTCATCGAACCACCTTGCAAGGATTGGAGAATGAGGCGTGCCTCGAAAGCGGACTGCGCGCTGACGAACGTCGAACTCGAATCATGCTTGTCATCCTGGTTTCGCGATTCCGCATTCCGAGTTCAGTCAGGTTTCCGCCTCGACCGGATTCTCCAGCGTCCCGATCGGGAGGATTGTTGCTCGAACGATGTCGCCAGGCTTGAGGAACGCCCCGGTTGTCGAACCGACGCCTGACGGCGTTCCGGTGGCGATGACGTCTCCGGGCTCGAGCGTGATGAACTGCGAGAGGAAGGAGATGACGGCGGCCACCGGGAAGACCATCTCCGCGGTCGTGGCCTCCTGCTTGATCTGACCGTTCACTGTCAGCTTGAGCGGCAAGTCCTGCGGGTCCTTGACCGCGTCGGCCGAAAGGATGCAGGGCCCCATCGGGCAGAAGGTGTCGTGCCACTTGCCGTGCATCCAGTCGAAGAACTTGTCCCGCTCCCGCGGTTTGCGGCCGGGGTTGGGCTTGAAGCCTCGATCACTGATATCGTTGACCACCGTGTAGCCTGCCACGTACTTCAAGGCCTCGGACTCAGAAACGCCCCGGCAGTGGCGGCCGATGACCACGCCGAGCTCGCACTCCCAGTCGATCTGGTCGGGAGAGACGCGGGGGATGACGATCGGGTCGCCAGGATTGGTCAGCGTCGAGCTTGGAGGTTTCATGAACACGTAAGGGAACGTTTCTTGCCGCTCGGCCGCGGTCCCGCCGCGCTCGGCAACGTGCTTGGCATAATTCCCGGCCAGGAAGAGAAGCTTGGGCGGACTGGCGATCGGCACCAGAAGGTGAACATCCTCGAGAGGGACGGTGAGCTCGTCGCGAGAGAGCAGATCCAGTCCGAGCACCCAGGCGTCGAGGTCTTGAGCCAGCTCGTACGAGCACCCGTCTGGGGGAAGCAGCTCGAGCAGGTCTTCCGTCGAGGGAAGAACCAGCTCCACGCCGGTATCGCGACTGTAGGCTTCGGCCGCCTGATCGATCGGGATCACGACGTTGTTGCCGAAAAAGCCCGTGAGCACCATGTCGTCGAAACTGAACCGGCAAAGACGCATTCCTCACTCCTTACTCCGGCATGCGAGACGAGACTCCCGTTACCGACGATCGCGGCGTGATGTTGAATCAAGACAAGGAGAGCGGGCTCTCTCGTGCAGGATCGCTCGCATTCGAACCGGGCCCTCGATCATGACATGTGCGGCGGACGGCGTCGAGGAGGCTTGCCTCCTCGCGCCTGGCCACGGTGCGCAGATCGAAGAGGACGGCTCCCTTCTGAACACACGGAACTACCGGCGGATCGCCGAGCCTCAGGGCCCGCGCCCACGCCCCTTCCGAGCCATGCGGCGGCGGAAATGGCGGCGACACGCTCACGGCCACCGTGGGAATCGGCTGAACCGGCACGCTCCCTCCGCCCAGGAAGGACTGGGACGGAACCACCGAGGCGTTCAGGCCCAGCTCATCCCGGAGGACCGTCGCCAACTCGTCGGCACGCGATCGAAGCTCGGGCAAGGAGATCGTCAGCATCTCCCAGAGCGGGATCCGGCCGGCCCCACGGGATCCGTCTCGAATCAGGCCGAGCGTGGCCTCGAGCGCGGCCAGGGTCATCTTGTCCACCCGGAGGGCACGCATGAGCGGGTCCGACTCGACCCGGTGGATGACCTTGGCCGTTCCGACGAGGATCCCGCATTGCGGGCCGCCGAGAAGCTTGTCGCCGGAGAAGAGCACCAGGTCAGCTCCCGCGGCAAGTCCCGCGGCGACATGGGGCTCGTCCACCACTTCGGGCGGTTGTCCAGCCGCCAGGGCCCCGGAGCCGATGTCGTCGATCATGTACAGGCCGTGGCCGTGAGCGAGCTGGACCAGGCCCTCGAGCGGCGCTTCCTCGGTGAAGCCGACGATCCGGAAGTTGCTGTGGTGAACCCTCAGGATGGCCGCGGTCTGAGGCCCGATCGCCCGCTCGTAGTCGGCCAGCCGGGTCTTGTTCGTCGTGCCCACCTCCCGCAGTCTCGCTCCGGAGACCTCGAAGATCTCCGGTAGCCGGAAGCTGCCGCCGATCTCGACGAGCTGTCCCCGTGAGACGATCACCTCGCGGCCCGCCGCCAGGGCTCGAAGGGCCAGAACCGTGGCACCGGCGTTGTTGTTCACCACGGTTGCCGCCTCGGCACCCGTCACCTCTTGCAGGAGCCGTGCCACCCCCGAGGTTCGTCGTCCCCGCTCCCCCTTCTCGAGCTCGAACTCGAGGTTGCAGTATCCCCGGGCCACGGCGGACACGGCCGCGACGGCTTCCTCCGCCAGGGGAGCCCGGCCGAGGCCGGTGTGGAGCAAGATTCCGGTCGCATTGATCACGGGCCGGAGCAGCGGCCTGGCACCCTGAATGATTGCCTGTGCTCGCAGGGCCAGGCTAGTGGCGTCGATAGCCGCCGACTGACCTTTTTTCATCTTGGTCCGGGCTTCGTCGATCGCGGCACGCACGGCGCGGAGCACGGCCTCCCGGCCGCGATCTGCCAGAAGCTTGGCAAGCGCGTCCTGCTCAAGCACCACATTGACAGGAGGCAGTTGCCTGAGAGCTGCGTGGGTAACGATATTTTCGCGATTCGTCGATTCCACTCGGCTCATTCCACGGATTGGAGCACAGCTCAAGTCGGCCGCGACTTCACTGCGACGATGATTCTAACATCATGGTCAACGCTTCGGCAGCACCGACAGTGAACGACGGTTCAGAATGAGGACTCGACCTGGCCGAGCTTCCGGACATCTCCCTCGCGCCGGGTCAGGCCGATGCGATCGAGATACTCGCCAATGGGCACGGCGTATTTTCGGGTGGTGTTCAGAAGGTCGCGGAGATCGGCCATGGTCATGCCCGAGCCATCGGACAGGCGCTCGATGACCTTACAACGGAGATCGGCCTCGACGTCAAAATCCAGGTAAAGCGTGGGAGAGATCTCGACCACTTTTTGCTCGTCGCGGAGCAAGGTCAGAAGCTCAGGGATGACCGCGGCGCGGGGGCCAGACCCCGCGGCCAGGTCGGAGGCCTCGGGGGGACTCATGCCCCCCTTGCGAATCGACTCCAGGAGCTCGTTCTTGAGCTTTCGCTCCCCCTGGCTGAGCTTCGGTTCCCATCCCTTGACCGTGACGGTGCGGGGCTCGACAATGACTTTCCCCTGTGCGCGAAGACGATCGACGATCCCGGAGATCAGGGCCTCGCTGCCCAGGTCGGGGAGCTCGGCCGCGATGTGAGCCTTGGGAATCGCCGCCTGGCGGGGCCGGGCCGCGTGCAGGCGGCCGAGTGCTCGAAAGACCCGGTCCTCGAGATCGTCCACGAACTCGGCCAGGATCCGCACCGACCGCCGGGGGCCGATGGGGACCTCGATCAGAGCACCCGACGCGGTCAACTGATCCAGCATCGCCGCGATTCGGTCGATCGACAGCCCGGCAAGTGCACAGAGTGCCTGTTCGGTCCACGGCTTGAGGCCCAGGAACGCCAGCGCAGCGGAGACGCGGTCGAGCGGGTCGGAGGAGCGAAGCCGGCTCAGGCGGGCGATCGCGACCTGATCGCGCCGCCGCAACCTCCGAGCCACGGGCTGGAGCACGCGGCCGCCGCCCAGGGTCGTGGGGGGACTTTCCTCGCGGAGCACGAGCGGCTGCCCGTGAACCGCGACCACGGGCTCGGCCAGGAAAAGTTGACCGAGCTGCTGCCCGCCGGGCGCGAGCTCATTCGCCTCGAGCAGGGCCAGGGTGGCCGAGACCTCGGCGGTTCCCAGGTGGATTCGGTAGCGGCCTCGGTGTCGCAGAGGCCGAATGGCCTCGGCCGAGCCCATGAGCTCCACGGAAAGAACCCTGGTGGCCTGAAGGTACCCTGTGGCAGCCAGCTCCTGACCCCGCTTGATCTCACCGTGGTGCACCCCCACGAGGTTGATCGCACCACGGGTCCCTCGTCCAAGCCGCTCGACCGGCTGGTCATGACGGTGCAGACCACGAACACGCACGGACCTGCCCGCCGGTTGCCACTCCAGCTCGTCACCGATCGCGACGCTCCCGGAGGCGACCGTTCCGGTGACCACCGTGCCATGCCCGGCCACCGTGAATGACCGATCGATGGCCATCCGGAAGAGCCCGGAATCCTGCCGGACGCGGACGTCCTCGCAGAGCCGTATCAGCTCATTCTTCAACGCATCGAGACCAAGGCCGGTTACCGCCGAGGTCCGCACGATCGCGGCCTTCTCGAGGAACGTGCCCCGGACCAGTTCACGGATCTCATCCTCGACCAGGCTGATCCACGAGGGCTCGGCCAGGTCGCACTTGGTCAGGACGATCAGGCCTCCTGAAAGCCCGAGCAGCCTGAGGATCTCGAGGTGCTCGCGCGTCTGGGGCATCACCGAGTCATCCGCCGCGACCACGAGCATTGCCAGGTCGAGCCCGGATGCCCCCGCCAGCATGTTGCGGATGAACCGCTCATGCCCCGGAACATCGATCAGGGCAAGGTGATAAGGACCCAGGGTCAACGACGCGAACCCCAGGTCAATCGTGATCCCCCGCTGCTTCTCCGCCGGCAGCCGGTCCGTATCCACCCCCGTCAAGGCGCGAACCAGGGCCGTCTTGCCATGGTCGATATGCCCTGCCGTTCCCAGCACCAGGTCACGCTCACCGCCTGCCATCATTGCCTCGCCAAGGGTTTGGCCTGACCACCTCTGGCTCTTCATGCAGCCAGTTTAGCGGTTTCCTCAGGCCCTGGCGATGCAAAGCGGCGCGCGTGGCGGGACGCTCGCCTGGCGGCCAGAGCTACCCCAGGTCTGTCTCGAGGTACAAGATCCGCCGTGTCGGAGCGGACCAGGCTCCGGGGAGTCAATGGCTCGTCGACCCCACCCGGCCCACCATGGTGCTCGCATATTCGGGTGCGAACCCGGCGATGTCGCTCGGCAAGCCGCCGGGCACCGCGGCCTCGAACGCATAGAAGTTGCGCGTGATCGCCAGGTGCGTTCCTGGCGGGGTCGTGGAGGGCAGCAAGCTGGCCGGTACCATCACCTGGACCGTATCACCGTTCACTTGCACACTGCTCGGGGGCAGCATGACGGTGGACGTGGCTTGCTGTTGCGAATTGAGCAATGAGACGGTACCGACGGGTCCGCCCGGCCCGTCTGTGACCGTCACCGTCGAGTCGTAGGAGATCGCCGGGCGTCCCTGGATGGGACCGGGGGTACTTGCCCCGCCGCGGTTGATCAGGAAGGAGTAGATTGCCGGTTGTGTGGGATCGATGGGTCCCAGGACCTTTCCGGTGAGCAGGAACCCCTGCTGAGGGCTGATGCGGGCATTGGTGCCGATCACATCAAGGTCCAGCCGCTTCGGACCCGTGTATCCCGGATTGAACATGGGCGCCTTGAGCACATGGCCGCCGACGATGCTCTGGTAGAGAGGGTGCTTGGTGAGGCTGAGCTCGTAGAGCGCCACGATCCGGCCGGACACATTCTTGGAAAGCTCGCTGGAAACGGTTCTCGGAACCACCGGGGCGACCTTTGGCGGAGGCGGTGACAGCAGCAAGGAGAATGGAGACGAGTTCATCAGCCCGCGAGGCTCGAGGGGCTCAATCAACGGTTTGAGAAATCGTCGAGGGCGATGTCCGGGTCCACTCGAAATCACCAGCCCAGGAAAACGCTGCATCGTCACCCCTCCCTGCCTTGCCTGACCGGCGAATCACTCCGTGAAATCCATTATCACTTCCTATACACCATGAACCGCCAAGAGCAATCTGCCAGACACGACCCTGAAACCCTTTCTTCGCACTTTTGCGCATAACCAAACGCTCTTCCCAGGATTGACAAACGAGTCACAAAAGACGCGTAGGCTCTCGCGAGTGGATGCTTGATGGACGCGATTCGTCCCGTCCAGGATATCGGGAAACCGTTTGCCTCGCCGGCCAACGGGTGGGTTACCATGGCGTTCAAGGAGGGCCATGCACCGAGCGCTCACGATGCCCAGAGCAAGCTACTGGCCCTCGATCCTTGGCTCTTCTCTCATCTTCCAGAGGCCCTGATCATGACCAGCGCGTTCCCCAGGCGGGATTTCACCAGGTCGGCCCTTGTGGCTGCGGCCACCGCGGCCATGCCCGCGGTGGCGCGGGCGGGGAGAGTCATCGGCACCAACGATTGCGTGCGAATCGGTTGCATCGGCATGGGATATCGGGGCGTTCAGGTGCTCTTCGCCTTCAGTGCTCACAAGGATGCGGAGATCGCATCGCTGTGTGATGTGTACGAGCCCTATCTCCATGGCCGGTTCGATCAGATCCATCCGCACTTCAAGAGACTGAACGACAGAGTGTAAGACCGTACCCGTGGTCAAGCAGTTGCTCCGCAAGCACGGCTACGTCACCCGCAAGCGCAGAAGTCCAAGGCGATGGGCGGGCACCCCCACCGCAATCAGCAGTTCGAGAACATCGCCCGGCTCAAGCAAGAGTACCTGGGGTCCGACAACCCGATCGTGAGCATGGACACGAAGAAGAAGGAGTTGCTGGGCAACTTCTACCGGGCGGGGCACCTCCTGACCCAGGGGATCATCGAGACGTTCGACCACGACTTCCCCAGCGCCGCCTCGGGCGTGATCATCCCCCACGGGCGGTACGACGTGAAGCGGAACAATGGTCATGTGAACCTGGGAACGAGTCACGACACCGGCGAGTTCGCCTGCGACAGCATCGAGCAGTGGTGGGAGGGCCAAGGCCGGTCGCTCGATCCTCGGGCGACCTCGATCCTGCTGCTGTGCGACGGCGGCGGCAGCAATAGTTCCAGCAGACCTCTACTCGAACGACCAGAACTTCACCTCATGGGGGCCGAGCTCGACGCTCACGCGATGAGTGCCCTTGGTCATTCTCGCTCTGGGCTGGGGACGCAGGCGGGCATTCTCGTCATTGCTGGCTCCTGCACGAACAGCCGGATCAGCCGGGGACGAAGCGCCCGGACCTTGGCGATCCGGCTCTCCCACATCGGTCAGTCCGACAACCCTCCCTGGCCCAGCGCCATCCGGTCAATGTCCAGGGAGCCAAGTTGCTGGTCGAACGCGACACCCACCAACACCTCGCGGGCCCCCTGGCCTCGGGCCACGGAGACCGCGCACACCAGCATCATCGTCAGGAACAACGTGCTTCTCATTCCCGTGCTCGATGAGAGAAATCGAAGCTCTTGCCTGAGCATTCTGGGCCTTGGTCACCACCATCCGCCCTCACAGGTCTCGATCCCAGACCCTACGAGGCGGACTCGGACCTGGTAGGAACGGACGCCGCAAAAGACCAGCATGTGATGCTTAACGGATGCTGCTCCCTAGCTCGGCTGCCTCGTCCCCCGGCGAGCCAGCCGAGGTCCTGACACCACAACGTGTCCACATCACTCACGGAATCTTGAACGGTCCGAGGATCGCGTTGTCGGGCTTGGTGGCATCGTAGCCGTAGGCTTCGGGATTTCTGGGCTCGCCCGGCTTCGTCTTGGGGGGGTGGTTGATGTACCAGTAGCCCTGGTTGTCGATGGCTGCCGCGGTGCGGGTTGACTCGTACTTGGCATTGATCTCGAGCCAGGTCCGTGCGTACTTGTCATAGTTCTTCCCGAGCCCTCCCACAATTTGCTGGGCGAATTCCTTGGCGATCAGATTTCCCATCGGGTCGTCCAGGGGCGCCGTGGCCCGGTAACCGAGAATGGCGAATAACGGCCCTTGCTTGCTGGTGAGCAGCTCAGCCCAGCTCAGGCCCCAGGATTTGCGATCCTTGTCATCAACGGTCTCGTTCAGGCGGTTCCAGAACAGCACACTGCAGCCGTTGATGATCAGGACGTCGATATCCATCGGCGAGGCCTGCAAGTTGGAGGCGTCGCGCATCCAGGCACCCACCAGTTCCCCCGGTTCAAGCCAGCTTTCATACATGTGGCCGGCCTGCTCGCGAAGCAGGTTGCCGTCCCACCAGGCGCCGTGGCCTGAGTAGAAGACGATGTCGGCCGGGCTCCGCACGAACATCCAGGTTTTGGGAAGGGTCGAATGGGCGAATTCCTTGTCCCCCGGGCGGACCAAGCTGACATCCACCACTTCCACGCCGCCGGTCATGAGCAAGATCCGGGCGTCGGGCTGTTCCCTTAACAGGTCCCCCGTATGGTCAGGCTTGCCGATCGCCGGCTGCACGGCCGTTCCCCGATGCGCCCATCCCTTGGCTTCCAGGATCGACCGGAACAAACGATGGCAATCGTTTCTCGCTTGACCTCTGGCGGGGTAGAGGCCATACTCCGCCAACCCGGACGCTCTGCCCTGAGATGGATTCTTGGGGTCGGGTCGCAGCCGCACGAGTCAAGGAAGACGAGGCATACCGTGATTAGCTGCATCCTGTTTGTGAATGATGCCTCCTCGAGCCGCTCTCGCACTCTCCGTCGGCGCCAGGGTACACCCGCCGGCAAACGGCCATCGAGCCAGGCTGAGACTCTCTCCTCCAGCGGCTCCCCCTCACCGCCAATCGTGATGGCCGGGAGAAACCGGCGCTTACTCGATTGTGTCTGTAAGTCGCGGCTAATTGCCGACTTGCGAGGTCGGTGGATCGGCACGACCTTTGATCGAGGTCAAGGGGAGGGACCCGCTCCATGGTGATCTCCAACGGTTACCTGATGATCTTCGCGCTGGCGATGATGGGCTGCGTGCTGGCCACGCCGCTGGTGACCAGGATCGCGAGCTGGGTGGGTGCCATCGACCGGCCTGACCAGTTCCGGAGGATTCACACCGGAGCGATTCCCCGCCTCGGGGGCTTGGGCCTGGCCCTGGGAATTGCAGCGGGCACGATCTTGCCGCACTTCTCGGGGTCATCGCGGTTGATCAGCCTGAGCGTGCCAGACCTGCACCACGAATGGGTGATTCTGACTGCCGCGTTGATCATTCTGGTGGTGGGGTTCGTCGACGACACCCGCTCGCTCGGGCCGCGTGTCAAGCTGCTGGGGCAGGCGTTGGCCGTCTTGATCCTTTACCTCGGAGGGATCCGGATCCAGACCATCGATGTGCTCGGCGCCAATCTCGACCTGAGCGATCCCAGCGTGGAGTTCAGCCTGCTGGGGATGCCCATGAACCTGGCGCTGCCCAGCCTGGCGGTGACCATGCTCTGGTTCCTGGGCTGCATGAACGTCTGGAACCTGATCGACGGCATGGACGGGCTGGCGTCGGGGGTGGGTCTGCTGGTCAGCGGAACCTTGACCCTGGTGGCGATCCACAACGAGAACACCGAGGTGGCGATCCTGGCGGTGGCGCTGGCGGGGAGCCTGGCGGGTTTCCTGCTTTACAACTGGCATCCGGCCTGCATCTTCCTGGGAGACAGCGGCGCCCTCTTGATCGGTCTCTTGATCGGGGTGATCGGGGTCCAGGGGTCGATGAAGGGGCCATCGGCGATCTCGATCCTGTTTCCGATCCTGGCGATGGGCCTGCCGATCTCGGACACGGCGATGGCGATCTTTCGCCGCTGGGTGCGCAATCTCCCCTTGAGCGCGGCGGACCGGCGGCACGTGCATCACCTGCTGATCGGCCTGGGTCTGAACCCGCGCCAGGCCGCGCTCATGCTTTACTGCTTCTCGGGCTTCCTCTGCGGAGCGGTGCTGCTGGGCGTGGCGTTGCGGAGCGAATTCCTGGCGCTGATCCTGGGACTTTCGGGGTGCCTCGCGTTCCTGGTGGTGGTGACCAGCCGGCGCGACGAGCTGTCCAACCTTCGCGGGGATCTGCAGGCCCGGATGGTGCGAGGCCGGCAGGAGCGGCTCGCGGCCAAGCTCACCTGGGAGGCCATTCAGCGGATCGAGCTCTGCGACTCATCATCGACGGCCTTCGAGATTGTCGAGCGGACGGCCGAGCTGCTGGGCTGTGACCTGATCCAGATCTCCTGCACGAGCCCGGATTCGCCCTTGTACTCAACGGTCCATGGTGAGATTCGTGCCCTGGCTTCCCCGGCAAGTGAGTTGTCGGGGCCGGGAGCGATCTTTCGACTTCCCGGTGGCGAGGGGCTCTGGATCACGGTCCGGATCGACCTTGGCCGAGAGTTGGATCTGGCGGCTGATATTGTGTTTCGCTATCTTCAACGACTCGGTCAGGCGCTGGCCGGACGCCTGGAGTGGTTCCAGTCCATCGAGTCGAACACGCCGGAGACCTGGATTCTTGCAGAAGAGACGAGCCGTTCCGAGCTGCTGACCACGGCGTCCTCGTCCTCGCCGGACGAGGTGCGAGGAGTGGCCGGAGTCATCTCCCGAGCCCTCTGGCTGAGGCCTCGGGTCTTGCGATCCGAAGGCACTCCTCCCCCGCGGCTCCATGTAGTGAAGACCGTTGCCGCTCCGACGGGCCTCGCTCGAAGATAAAACCTGGAACAGTTCCGGAGGCACCCATGGACGGAATCGTGCCGTTTCGAGGAAATCTCGCTGCTCCCCGTGAGAGCGCGAGCCGTCACGCCCCGATGGCCGTCCCGGCTTCCCCTCCTATCAACCTGGCGGCGGTAAAATCGCCGGCCGACTACTTGCGGGCCATGCGGCGGCGGATCTGGCTGATCCTGGCGGTGGCTGTGCCCATGGCCATCACCACCGTCGATCTGGGCCCTGCGCCAGCCTCGGATCTACCAGGCCCGCGCCGAGATCACGATCGAGCCTCCCGAGTTCAACCCGGTTCTCTCGACGCTCGTCTCTCACGAGATCGGCCGGCACGATCCCTTGACCCAGGAGCGATACGTTCCCAACCGGATCGCGCAGCTTCAGAGCAAGGGACTGGCCGAGAGAGTCGTCAGCAATCCGACCATCGCGTCCGAAGTCGCCGCCTTTGACGACCCGGCGCAGGAGCTGATCCTGGGCGGGCTCCAGGTGCGCCAGGTGAGCAAGACGAACATGTTCATCGTCATGCTCGAGGGCAAGGACCCGCGCGGACCAAGAAGCTGCTCGAGACCCTGCTCGAGGAGTTCAAGAAGCTGGCCACGGATGAGAACCTCGACAAGATCGGCGAGACCAAGGAATATGCCCAGACCAGGCTCGGCGGGCTGAAGAAGGACCTTACCGCCCTTGATGAGGCCATCTACAAGCAGCTCAAGGCCGTTCGGATCATCGGCCCGGGCGGGAAGAACATCTTCGAGGAGCAATATGTCAGTCTTGGAAACACACTCTCTCAAAAGCAAATGCGAATTGGTGAGCTGAACCAGCAACTGATGATTGCCCGGTCGTTTCCCAGGGCCGACTTCAGCTCGGCTGATGGGGAGCGGCAGCAGCGGATCGCGATGCTCGAGAACGAGAAGCGAAAGTGGATCAAAAGTCCTGGCGAAGGCCAAGCGAACGGTCAGGCATTTTGACAGCGACCCGGCTGCCCGCGAGTATGCCCAGCGGCTCCAGGAGGTCATGGACGAGCTTGACGAGCTCAAGTCGCTCAAGACCGTCGATGGCCGAGAACCCCACGGAGATGATCCTCGATCAGTATCGCCGCGAGATCGAGGACGACAAGTCTCACCACCAGGAGCTCCTGGCCCAGTTGCAGGAGTCGATGCCCGAGCATCAGAAGTTCTTGTCGATGACCGAGGATCGCAACCAGATTCGCCAGAAGATTGCCGAGATGGAAACGGAACATCGCGTCGTTCGAGATCCTGGCCAAGTCGCAGAAGGACCCGGTGAGGATCCCCTCGAGCGTGATCGAGCCGACGGTTCCCATCAAGCCCAGCCGGGTGCTCTACATCGGCATGGGGTTGATCTTCAGTTTTGGCCTGGGGCTCGGCCTGGTCTTCCTGCTCGAGCACGTCGATCACTCAGTGAAGGTTCCCGAGCACGTGACCCAGGGGCTCACCTTGCCGTTGCTGGGCGTCGTGCCCCGGATCCGCCGAACGGCACTGACCCATCGAGGGGGCCACCTCTGGACTCCCGGCACCCCCGACTCGATCGAGGCCGACGCGTTCCGCAACATCCGGGCCAGCCTGCTGGGCGTTGCCGACCGCCGCGGTCCAATTATCACCCTGCTGGTCACCAGCCCCAAGGCCGGCGACGGCAAGAGCACGGCAGCGCTCAACGTGGCCGCGACCTGCGCCCGGGCCGGCGAGCGAACCTTGCTTCTGGATGTTGATCTCCGCCGTCCCTCCCTGGGCGACGTTTTTCCGGCGGAGCCTGAGAAAGAGGGGACCAGGTACGGCCTGGTGGACGTGCTCCAGGGCACGCTTCCCTGGCAGAAGACGCTCCGCCACACCGAGCTGCGGAACCTTGACTTCATCCCCACCGGCGATCCGCGCGATATCCCCGTGGAGATCCTCGGCACCCTGGAGCTGCGGCAGTTGCTCACCGCGCTGATCAAGCCACTACGACCGGGTGATCCTGGATGGACCGGCCGTCCTAGGGATGGCCGATTGCCGGATGCTGGGACGGATGGTCGACGCCTCGTTGCTGGTGGTCCGTGCCGGTGCCCATCAGCTCATGACGCTGCAGCGTGCCAAGGCTATGCTCGAGCAGTCACATGTCCCCATTGCCGGTGTGATCGTCAACAGTCTGAGCGAGGACGTGCAGAACTGGTCGAGCTATGGCTACGACGGGGCATCAGCTGGGTTCTCCGGAAGGAGTACACGCGGCGCCCGGGCCGGTGGCGAGGTGGAAGGAAGCCGTCAGGAGGCCATGGTTCTGGCCGGATTGGCCGATACCTGAGGACGTTTCTGACCTGAGCTGGAGTCATCGCCTGTGAACCTGCGGCAAAAGATTCTGAGAGCCAGCGATTGCATCATCTGTGCCCTGATCGCCGTGCTTGTTCTGGGCAGCACCGTGGGTTTCGGCGGGGCTGTCTGGTGGTTCCGGCCTGTCATGGCCGTGGCCGCGTTCCTGCTGGTCGCCATCAAGCTGACACAGCACCTGCTGGCGGGCGAATTGCGGATCCTGAAGAGCCCGCTCACCCTGCTGGGTCTGCTCGCGCTGGGCCTGGGTGTCGTCCAGCTCGCTCCCTTGCCCGGGGGCCTGGCAAGCCGCGTCTCGCCAGCGGCCCACGAGGCTTATTCGCGGGGTTTCTTTGCCAACCTGGTTCACGCGGACGATCCCGAGGCAAGTCTTCCCGAAGCGCCCCAGGTTCGTTCCCCTGCAAGCCTGGATCGGTCCGCGACGCTGCGCTGGCTGGTGGGGGCATCGGCCTGCCTGGGGATCTTCTGGGCCGTATCCCACTTCACTGATCGCCTGGGGCGCCTCTACCTGGTCTGGGGCCTCGTGGTCGCGGGGTTCTTGCTCAACGCGGCCTTGGCAATCGTGCAGCTCACGAACCGGGCCGATGGGCTGTACGGGCTCTTTCTTCCGGGCAATGGTCCCTCATGGGCTCCGTCACTTGACGATCTCCTGGAAACACCAACCACGACCACCCTGCGAAACTTCTCTGATTCCATTGCACCCAACTCCTCCCCGGCTGCGGTGCAGGCACACGCCGTTCTCAACCCCACCAGGCCATTCCTGTTCGGGACGATGATGGGCGGCTCGGGAGCCTTACTGGCACTCGGCGCGCTAGCCATGCCGCTTGCACTGGCGATCGTCCTGCACATGCTCTCACCACGCGGCAGCCGGGAGAGTCTGGCAAACCGGCTGGGCCACTCCAGTCAAGGAAGCCTCGTGATCTTGCTCGTGATCTTGACGCTCCTGGGTGCATTCCTGATCGGTCTGGTCGCCGGGCCGTGGTACTGCTTGCCGGTGGTTCTGGGGCTGGTGATTGTCGGTCTCCCGGCACTCGCGCAACCTGGCTCGCGCTGGCCTGCTCTTGGCCTCACGGCGGGTCTCCTGACCAGCATGGGCCTGGGCGTGGCATTTCAGGCCTCCTGGCCGGTCTTGCTGGGCGGTCAAGTTCCTGTGGAGGCTCCAGACCTGGAATCAGCCCGGGCGCTCTGGTCTGACAGCCTGAAGGTGATTCGCGAATTCCCGCTCGTCGGAGTGGGCCTCGGGAGCTTCGGCACGATTCACCCGTACTTCAAGGAGAGCGACATGGCCTCGACCACGGCCATGAGCAGCCTTCTGCAATGGGGAGTGGAGACTGGAGCGGTTGGCCTGGGGATCCTCGCCCTGGCCGTGCTCTGGTGCGTCGTTCGACTCCCCGCGGGTTTGAAACGAGTCGGTTCGATTGACCGTTCTCTCGCTCATGGCTTGATCGGAGCGGCCCTGAGCTTTAGTCTGTTAGCCGTCGTGCACTGGACCATTGAGCTGTCGGCCGTGGCGATCTCGGCCAGCGCCCTGGGTGGAACCTGGAATCGCTGGCTGGCCGGCGGCACAGACCTTTTTGTCGAGCGTGGGTAAAGCAGCCCGTTCAGGGTGTGGCTCACGGAGGAGTCGATCCCACGATGCCGGAATCCACCTGTCTCCACCTTCAAGATCAAGAATCGGCTCCGATTCACGTCGTGGAGATTCCATGGATTTCGGTCAGAATCGGCCGTGCCGCGTATTGCGAGGTGCGGCTCGCCGATCGCGACGTGGCCGAGGAAGCCTGCCGGCTTCAGCGGCGTGGACGGACCTGGTATCTCGTCCCCCTCGGTCCGAAGGGGTCGATCCGAGTGCATGATCAGCCAATCGAAGGGCCCTGTCCCTTACCCTTCGATGTTCCCTTTCGCGTTGGTGCCTCTTGCCTGACCCTTCGTCGAAGCCGGGCTACGGATCCGGATTGGGCGATGTACCAGACGCCCTCGCCATCCCACTGCGAGTGGCCGTCAGCCGCCAGCCCGGCCATGCCTCTGTCCAGTTACGCAGTGCCGAGCGGGGTCGCGTCCATCATGGCTTCACAGCCGCAGGCAGCTTCGTCCGAGCTCTCAAGAGCACCTTCTGCAACACGGTTGGAGCCGGCGTCGAACCGCCCCGCAGGACCCGAGTCCGTCAATCCCTGGGAAGCTCGCTGGAAGGCAGCGGGAGCTCGCCTTCTCGCGACTGCCGAGCGGCCGCGAACACTTGACAGGTCTCACCCCCCCCAGCCGCTCGATCGCAATTTGAGCGTCCCCTTGAAGGAACCGTCGGTTCCGCTGTCCCGACCGGCTGAGGCCACACTGTCGCCGACTGCCTTGCGGGAGTTCGAGCCTCACCTGAACAGTATGGCGGCCGCCCCAGCGTATCCCAGTCCGCCTTCGGCCGTCCCCTACGTGAGGCCTGCAAGTGATCTCGCCAGCAGGCCGCTTGCCCGCCCAACAGAGCTTTGGCAGGTAACGCCCAGGCTTCACCCGCCTGCGAACCTTGACGAGGAACCGGCAACTTCCCTCGAGACAGCCGATCAGGCATTGACGCTGGCCAGGTCAGTACGGACGGGATCGGAGACGAGTGCTGAGCTGGTGGCGAGCCTATCGGAACAGCACCAGCCAGAAGCAACGGTCAGGGACATCTGCCACGAGCCGGCGTGCTGCGAGGTCGAGTTCCACGCCAGCATCGTGAGCATCGAGGAGGCAAACCTGGAATGGTCGGAAACGGGATCCTCGTCCCTTCATGACCTTTCAGCATGGATCGAATATTACTTGCCCCATAAAACTCCCCCTCCTCCAACGGCGGAAGGACCCTCAAAACTCGGAGACATCGCTTCGAATCCAGCCCCGACAGGGCTCGCGTGCTCCATGCCGATCGTGCAGGGCGTTGCAATCCCGTGTGAGGAGAACGACCTGCCTGCTCCGTCCTCCCTTCCCTGCTGCGAGCAGGAGACCTCGCTCACCAGCCGTGTGGAGGCTCTGGTCTGGATCACTCCGCCGATCCAGCACTTCGTGGCCGATACATCCTGGCCCGATACAGTTCCCTTTGTGGAAACCGGCGTCTCCCCCATGATCGCGTCGGCCACAGCCGAGGTTCCGCCGACAGCCAACCTCAGGCAAGGCGAGGGCGAAGGCTCGGAAGCCACAGGTCCGGCACACGTTCGAACTGTGACTCTCCTGAATTCGCATGTAACGACAGTCGATGATCGCTGCAGACAGATCGAGGAGAAGTCCCGGCCGGCGAACTCGTGGCCGCGGTCCGAGATGAGGGCGGACGCTGCGAGGTCAAACGTGGGACTGCACTTGCCCTCCGCAAAGGACATCCTCGCAGCAGCCCCCAGAAAATCCTCACCCCAGCCCCGGAAGCACTCGGGGCAGGTGGGGCGGGATCAAGCCACGCCGACGGTACCCCAGGCACCTGGCGCGTGGTCCCTGCCCATCTGGCTGGCCTGGCCTCCCGCTGCGCTTCTGGTCCTCGTCATGGGCGTTATTGGATCGTTGCTTTCCGTGCGCTGGGCCAGCGATTCGTACAATGCCTCAGTGGTGAACCAGCGTCTTATTGCTCGCACGGTGTCCTCGGAGAAGGAGAAACCCCTTCCGGAGTCGGTCGCTCCTCCAGACTCTTCCTGGTGGCAAACCACCGCGCTGCACCTGGCGCAGTGGGGTATCTATCTCAGCCGTGCGGGATCGGCCGAGGATCGAACCGAAGAGGCTCGAGACTTGCTGGAGGCAGCGATCCGGATTTCACCAATCAACCCGACGGCACGGCTGGCCAGGGCGCAGCTTGGCTCGCAGTCAACCGAGTCAACCAGCCTGGCCTGGAATCTGGGATTGAGTCGCGACGCCGCCAGTCTGGCTTACAGCGCCCGGGCCCTCCGTCTTGCGGGCAAGAAACAGGCCGCGATCCGGGCCTACGGACAGGCTCTTCAGATTGCCTGCCACTTTGACCTCGAGCCGACTCCCGACCTGGGTTTCAGCGATGACCCCAGTGTTTGCCGCTACTTCCTGCCTGGTGAGACAACCACGCTCGCGATTATCCGCGAGCTGGCGACCGACGCCGATTGGCCAGTCAAGGAATGGTCTGCCGCGGTGCCCAGGAATTCGGTCGCCACGCTAGCAGCGGCCCGGCTGCTCCGCGAGCAGGGGAAACCAGAGGCTCAGGACCTGCTCAAGCAGATTCTCGACGAAGATCAGGCGAGTTCGACGAGCGGCCGCGACCGCGCGATTCGGCTGGCGATGCGGGCGGAAGCGCACGCATTGCTATCGCAGTGGAATGAGGCCGAGCAGCGATATCGTCAGGCAATCGACCAGATTCAAGACCCCACGATCAAGCGGTCCTGGTGGTTCAACCTTGCGAGTATCGCCTTTCAGCTCAATGACGAAGCTCAGCGCAAGGCCGCGCTCGCAGCAGCCCTAGATGTAACAAACAGTGATGATATCAGCCGACGAGCACTTGAGCTTCAGCGTGTCTCCCAGCCCCTTGGCCGGCTGCGTTCCAGCGGGACCAGAGCCAACTGAGGTCAACAACGGATCGATATCCTCGAGCTGACCTGAAGGATGAAGAGTCATGGCGGTGATGCACGATGAAGCCTGTCTCCCTGATGGTTCCCCGGTTTTGTCCGAGCAGCCGGGCACCAGCGCTTGCTGGTCTCTTCACCGAGGCGATCGGTGACCCAATTCAGCGGGTGACGGTGATTGGCGGTATTGTCTGCCTCGCCCTTTTCTGCACGCTCTTCCGTGATAATCTCTGGCACTTCTACTATGCCTGGACAACCGATGATAACTACAGCCACGGGTTCCTTGTGCCGCTGCTGAGCCTCTATTTCGCCAGCCAGGTCGTTCAACGGGGGAGGGTTCCGCTCCGTTCCGGCGTGGTCCTGGGGTGCATCCTGCTGGGGCTTGCACTCCTCGGGCGGCTGATTTCGATACCCCTGCCAATTCCGTTCCTGGGCGACCTGGCGCTGCTGATCGGCCTGGCCGGGATCTTCGCCCTGCTCTTGGGAACCGCGGCGCTCAAGCGGTACTGGTTCGCGTTCTTCTTCCTCGTGTTCATGGTACCCCTGCCAATCGCGATGTACTCGCGGATTGCCTCACCGCTTCAGTTGCTGGCCAGTCGACTTGCATCCACCGTGATGAATGCGACCGGCGTCCCGGTTCTCTGTGAAGGAAACCGGATGACCTTGCCCGGCGGAGTCCAGATGTTCGTGGCTGAGGCCTGCAGCGGCATGCGCCAGATGACAGGATTCCTCGCCCTGACCGCGGCCGTGGCCTACCTCACTACACGACCGGGTTGGTATCGCGCCATCGTGGTCCTCTCAGCCTTACCAATTGCCCTGACGGCCAACGTGGCCCGGATCGTGATGACAGGTTACATCATGCACTTCATCAATCCCCAGTATGCCTCGGGCACGTATCATACACTCGAGGGTATTCTCATGATGGGATTCGGGCTCTTGCTCCTGAATTCCCTCTGCTCGCTCCTGAATCAGCTTGCTTCGGCCCTAGCAAGCTCAACCGACAAGCCTCCCCCAGATTCTGGGGTGATCACCTCCGAGAGCCTGTCTTCCTCGTCTCGACCGATGACGGGACGAGCCCTCTTTACCGGGCCGGCTGGCTGGCCCCATGGAGGAATCACGGAAAACCTGGTCCCTCTTCGCGCACCCAAGGAGCTTCCATGACACGGGTCCATCGTTGCGTGCTCTGTGCCGGGTTCTTGCTCGTCGGTCTGGCCGCTCAGGCCGGACTCGAGCACCTTAACCAGACCAAGCGTCCTCCGCTCCGGCGGCCGCTGACCATGATACCTATGGAGCTGGGTGACTGGGTGGGCGATGATGTCGCCGGTAGCGGCTGACATCGTCGAGCGAGCTCAGACGACCGAGTACCTCAATCGGGTGTACGAGAGCCGCAAGCAGCCCGGTCTGCAGCTTACCCTCTGGATCAATTATTCGGAGAAGGGAACCAACCTGCGGCACACGCCGGAGATTTGCCTGCCCTTCAGGGGGCTGGAACAAGATCGAATCGCAAACCAGGGTACTGAACGTCACTGCGCCGGGCGGCAAGGACGTGTTGATCACCCGGCTGGGTTACGGGCGAGGTGAACTGGTTGAGCAGGTGGGATTTTGGTATTACATCTTCGGTGAGGGGAGGCTCGAGAACTTCGTCCGGCAACTGCCGATCACCAGCCGCAGTAGTCATGGTCGGACCACACGTGGCTCCTCCATGACCGTCGAGATCTTCTGTCCTGGAGAGCATGACACTGACGGCGAAGCGCTGAGGGATTTCGCTCAGGCATTGCTAACCAACCTTGAGCCCATTCTTCCCCTCGATCGCGCCGAGTATCACGTTCCCTGAGAGAGGCGCGAGAGATTATGCACTCCGGCAAGAGGGAATCGATTTCATGAAACGAGCATTGATCACCGGCATCACCGGCCAGGATGGTTCCTACCTGGCTGAGTTCCTGCTCGGAAGATCTGATTACGAGGTGCATGGCTTGGTCCGCCGCTCGAGCTCGCTCAATCGCCAGCGAATTGATCATCTATTCAAATATGATTCCCAAATTCGTGATCGCCTTCACCTGCACTATGCGGACCTTGCTGATGCATCGAGCCTTTCCACCGTCATGGAGCTTGTCCGGCCCGATGAGGTTTACAACCTGGGAGCGCAGAGTCACGTTCGGGTCTCGTTCGATCAGCCCTTGTATACGGCGGACGTGGTGGGGCTGGGAACACTTCGCCTGCTCGAGGCAGTCCGGCAACTCAACCGCGCGAAGCCGGTGAAGTTCTACCAGGCATCAAGTTCGGAGATGTACGGTTCGGCGCCTCCTCCCCAGGGACTAACCACGCCGTTTCACCCTCGAAGCCCCTATGCGTGTGCGAAGCTTTATGCCCACTGGCAGACGATCAACTATCGCGAGGCATACGGACTGTTCGCATGCTCGGGAATTCTCTTCAATCACGAAAGCCCACGCCGGGGGGAGTCATTCGTGACCCGGAAGGTCACGCTGGGGGCGGCCCGGATCAAGGAGGGGCTGCAGAAGCGACTGGTCATGGGCAACCTGGAAGCCAAGCGCGACTGGGGTTTCGCTGGAGATTACATCCGGGCCATGTGGCTGATGCTCCAGCAGGACAAGCCCGATGACTATGTCGTCGCTACAGGCAAGACGCACTCGATTCACGAGCTTCTTGAACTCGCCTTTGCCCTCGTTGACCTGGACTACCGTGAGTTCGTCGACTTCGATCCGAAGTACACCCGGCCGTCCGAGGTTGATGTCCTGCTTGGTGATGCTACGAAGGCTCGCCAGGTGCTGGGATGGGTGCCCGAGGTCGACTTTCACGGCTTGATCAGGATGATGATCGAACACGACCTTGAAATGGCTCGGCGAGAGAAGCACGCCCAGACGTTTCCAGGCCGTTGAGCGGAGCTCGGGACGACCGTCGAGTCAAGGAAGATCGAGGCAGCGATGGATCCGCAGCGACATGATAGGTCAGTGATGATCGCCTGTCCGGACGCCCGCCCGCCCGCCTATCAGGCGGTCATCGGTCTGTGCCGAGCTGGGCTGCTGGACCGGTTCATAACCTCGTCATACTTCAATCCCGACTTGCCCCTTGCCAGGCTGGCTCGGAAGGTGGCTCCGCAACGGTACGCAAAGTGGGAGATGAAGTTCCGGCGAAGGAATCATCCCGAGATCCCCTCCGAGCGGGTTTGCGCCCTGCCGATCGTCGATGTCCTGCTTCGAATTGAGTCACGCGCGGCTGGCCGCGCGGGTACAGTCAGACTCAAGCGCCTGCTTGCACAAGCACGCACAACCTGGTTCGATCAACGGCTGTCCCGAATTGTGGCTCGCCGAAGCCCTTCTGCGCTTCTGATCTTCAGCGACGTTGGTTCGGAATGGACGCTCCCGCTGTGCCGTCGTCTTGGCATTCCGGCCGTGCTGAGCATGGTTCACGGTGACGTCCGGGAGGAAATCGAGGTACTCAACCAGGAGGCGACACTGTCCCCGGAGTACTTCCCGATCTACCTGGGTGACGGATTCCTTGACCGCAAGGAGCTTGACTGGCTGCACCGGCGACGGCTGCGCGACATCGCGCTGGCAGATCTCATTCTTGTGCCTTCGGACCACATCGCCAGGTGCCTCATAAGTCACGGGACACCGCCGGAGAAGATCCGGGTGATTCCCTATGCGGCGGACTGCCGACGGTTTCGTCCACACGAGGGGAAGCATCACGGTTCGACCTGTACCTTCCTGTTCGCGGGGGGGATTACCCAGCGCAAGGGGATCAAGTACTTGCTCGAAGCCTGGGACCGGATCCGCCGGCCCGGATGGAAGCTCCAGTTGCTCGGCGCCCTGCCCGAGAGCCCCGGCCCACTCTCCAGCTTGCCTGACCAGGTCGAGTTGCTGGGACGGATCGGACACTCGGAGATGCCGGCCTGGATGGCAGCGGCCGACGTCTTTGTGTTTCCATCGCTCTTCGAGGGTTCTGCCGTGGTCACCTACGAGGCGCTGGCCTGTGGTCTGCCAGGCGTGGTCACACCCGCCGCTGGTTCGGTGATCCGGGACGGGATCGAAGGTTTTGTCGTCATGCCGCGCGATGTGACCGCCCTCGCGCAACGGATGGAGCAGCTTGGTCATTCACCCCAGCTTCGAGCCCGGATGTCTGCGGCGGCACGGTCCCGTGCGCTCGAGTTCGACTGGCCTCGATATCACGGCTCGATCCTTGACGCCGTGAACGAGCTGATCTCTCCACCCCGCACGGGCAGCACGGGCATGCCGGCCTTGACGCCCACCTCCATGACGGAATTGGTCTGAACCCCACGGATGAGGCTTCGATCAACGCAAGGAGTGCGACGATGCAACGGGTCAAGGAACTGGATTCGATTCGCGGGCTTGCTGCCGTAGCCATCGTGATCTACCACCTCTGGTTTCCGGCCATTGGTGTCTTTGGCCTTGCCGTCGACCTCTTCTTCGTGCTCTCGGGTTACCTGATCACCACGATCATTCTCGACTAATGCCCTCACGGAGGGGTTCCTTTTTTCCTTCTACGTGCGGAGGTCGCTCCGGATCTGGCCGGTCTATTACCTCACCCTGGCGGTGGTGGTACTGATCAACGGATTTCTTCCGGCTCCTGGTAACCTCGGAGACCTGCCGTTTTACCTTACCTATACCCAGGAGGTCGCGCATAGCTGGATGGGTCGCGAGCCAACTTTCCCTCTTGCCTTTCGCCATACGTGGAGCCTGGCGATCGAGGAGCAATTTTACATCTTCTGGCCTGTCATGATCTGGATCGTGGGCCGTCGGGGACTTCCCGCGATGGTCTTGGCGGTCGTAGGCGTGGCCGTGGCGGCACGAGCCTGGGGCGTCAATCACTTCATCCTGATCACGCGTTGCGACGGACTGGCACTCGGCGGGCTGCTTGCCGGTCTGATCGGCGAGCGGGCCCGCGCTCACCAGATGTCATCCCGGAGCCGGGCCCGTTTCACAACACTCTCACTGGCTGCGCCGGGCGTGGTTCTCATGGTGCTTGTCTGCACCACGCTGCTCAATGCGCGCTGGCCTGGATTGGCTCCTCCGAGCACGATCGATAGCCTCAAGATGCTGGGCGCAACTCGTCCTGCTCGCCACGGTCGGCGGGATCGTGCTTCACTCAGGCCGTCCTGAACTTCGCTGGCTTCGCAACCCCTTGCTGGTGTATCTGGGCACAATCAGCTATGGCATATATCTATATCATCATATTGTGTTTAAATTATGGGATAACTTCGCTCTCCACTATGGATGGCCCGAGAACCTGGTCATGGATTTGCTCAAGCTTGGCGCCAGCATCGCTCTAGCCATGCTCTCCTGGCATCTTGTGGAGCACCCGATCCTGGCTCTGAAGGAATGGTTTCGCTATCAACCCTCGGCCCAGTGTCCTTCCGTCGAGATCGCTTCTCAGGTTACCGATCTCAGCAGCGTCAAGATGCGGGTGATCCATGGAAGAACAGGTTCTCGTGATTGCGATCGCTGGGGTCTTGCTGGTCTATTTTCTGTCTCACGTATTCACGCGGACGTTCGACCCCTTCGCGCCAGTGTGGCTGTTTCTCCTGGGTTACGCTCAGGTCTACGTGATTCAGGCTCTTTCCTATCACGATTGGGCTCTGGAGATCCGGGGCAAGGATCTGGTGACGGCAGCCAACTTTCGAGCACTGTGGGCGATTATCTGGTTTCTGGCTGTCTACCAGTTCGGGGCCGGCCGGTTGATTGCGCCGGCTCTGCCGCGGCCTCCTGGCAACTGGTCGCCGATCGTTTCGGCCATGCTGGCTCCTCTGCTGGTTGTCTGGGGCCTCTTCTGCGCGGGTGTGATGATCAAGGGAGGAATCCAGGCCGCAGAAACCACTTCGGCCGAGGAATCGTTGCTCCGTTCTTTCCCCTTCGTGATGATGGTTGCCGCCGTCATGCTGATCGTGACGGGCCGAACTCAGTCCGTGTCCCGGCCTTTCTTTGTCGCGGCCGGGCTCATGGTTGCAGCCGTCCTATGTCGTTATCTGGATGTTCAACGGCAAGCGATCCCACGCCTTGATCGGCGTTCTCTCCACCGTCTGTGCACTCTACATCTCGCGTCGGAAGCGGCCCTCCTGGCCGGTCCTGATCGCCACGCTGTGCGCTGGAGCCCTGGTCGTGGGCATTGCCATCGGCTGGCGGAACAATGGCGATTATGAGCTGTCATTCGGAGGGTTCACCCAGTACCTTTCGGAATTCAAGATTGCCAAGGTCTTCGAGAGCCTGAACCTCGAGGAGCAGGACGATCCCATGGACTCGAAGAGCCATGAGACCACCGAGTACGGCGGGTTCCTGCTGATGATGGACACCGTTCCCGAGAAGTCGGACTATGACTATGGAATGAACTATATCCGGATCGTCTCGACCTACATCCCTCGCATCGTATGGCCCACCAAGCCGCTCTTCGGCCGCACTCAATGGGTTAGTGCCTGGATGGCCGGCTCGGAGCTGGAACGGGATGAGGAGTTTACCGGTCCGGCCATCGGGATCCTGGGAGCCACCCAGCTCAATGGAGGCGTCATCGGCACACTCATTGTGCTTGCCTGCGCCGCCCTCTTACTCCGAACCGCCTACGAGTACTTTCGGCTTCATGCGGACGTTCCCTGGGTCCAGTTCTGGTGGGCGATCACTTTTTTCAACGCCTGGTTCATGGTCGTCGGTGACGATCCCCTGACCTGGTTTTATTACAACTGGGGCTTTTCAGGCTTTCCCATCGTCGTCCTCCTGTGGTGGATCTATAAGTTGAAGTCCCCCGCGCCCAGGCGCTCGAGAGAGGCCCTCGCGAAGCCACCCTTCACTGGGCATGACACCTGAGAGACGCTGGATTCACGGAGCCCGGGACGGTGGGCGGAAACAGGCCGATGGATCGTTTGAGACGGAAGGAGCCGGAAATGACCACAGCGACGCACAGTCCCCCCCGTTCCCATTCGTCGGCGAGCAGCCCCCTCTCGTCAAACGAGAAGATCGATATCTGCCGCGGTCTGTTTGCATTCCTGGTTGTCGGTGCGCATGCCGTCGATATTTCGTGGACGATCCACCCCGAGGTTCCCGGTCGGTTTCCCGGATGGCTCCACGACTTTCTGCTCTATGTCGTGGCTGCCGGCGTCTACTGGGTTATCGGGTTCTTCGCGATCAGCGGCTACTGTATCCAGCTCTCCGTCGAGCGGCAGATTGAGGGAAATGCGTTTCCTCTTCGCCACTACCTGCTGGCCCGACTGTCCCGCATCCTGCCGCTTTACTACATGGCACTTCTGCTGGCGGTGGTTATCGAGCGGCTCATGGCCTCCGCGCGGCCGTCTTGCTGGCCTCAGGGTGTGAACGTCAATACCCTGATCGCTCAGCTTTTCATCATCCAGAACCTGACCTGGACCTATGGGTCGTTCGCGCCATCTTGGAGCATCACCAACGAGATGTTCTATTACCTGTTCTACGGCGTGGTGGTGTGCGTGGCGCTGAGGCGTGGCATCCGTCCGACAATACTGGGCATGAGTCTCTGCCTGGTCCTCGCCCTTATTCTCGACTGGGTCTATTTCTTCGGGTACCGGACGGGTTATGTGCGCAGTCCCGGGCTGCTCTTCGGGCTGGGGATCATCTGGTTTCAGGGGGCTCTGGTCGCCGAGCACCGCGAGTGGCTTCGCAGCTCTCAGGCGGCTCGCATGGCCTCGGCGTTCTGGCCCTTGGTGCTCATCATGGCGATGGCGATGTGGTACTCGCAGGGGATTCATCTGCAGGTCGTTTACCTGGTTCTGGGCGCTGCATTCACCTTGATGTTGATGTGGTTTGTCGTCACTGAGCCACCGGGTGGTAAGCAGACGGACCGAGGCCCGACGGGAGCGATCATTCACCTATTGGGTCTGTCAAGCTATCCAACCTACCTGTTCCACGGCCCGATCGTGATGCTCACGGGCTCCGCCATCTTGAGGTGGAATCTGATCAGCGATTGGAGGTTGACCTGGATGATCCTCACCAGCGTGGGGATCGGTTCGGGAATTCTCCTGGGTCATTTTGCCGAGCGACCCATCATGGTCTGGCGCTCTGGATACCTCAAACGACGGCACCCATTGCATCTAGCCTCAGCGCACGGCGGGACAGCACCGATCCTTGGAATCCAGCAATAAGGTCGCTCACGAGGAGGCATCATCGATGATCATTGCGGTCTGCTTCACCAACTTCGGTCCCTATCACCTGGCCCGTCTCCGGGCGCTGGCCGCCCGGCTCCGGGCTCGTGGCGATTGCCTGATCGCCTATGAGGTGGCCGGCAGCGAGCGGACCTATCCGTGGCAGCGTTGGCAGCAGGCCGAGCCATTCGATTGGATTACTCTGTTCCCGGATCGGACGCTCGAGACGTTGACCGCTTCTGACTGTGCCCGAGCTATGGTCCAGGCTCTCGACCGTGATCGACCTGATGTCGTGGGCATCGTTGGCTACGCCCGACCAGAGTCAATGGCGGCAGCCCGATGGGCTCGACGAAATGGATATCCCTCCGTGTTGATGTCCGAAAGTCAGGCCATCGACCGGCCGCGGACCTGGTGGAAAGAGTCGATCAAACGCCGTCGGCTCCGCCTGTTTGATGCTGCCCTGGTCGGAGGACCGAGCCATCGTGACTATCTGGTCGAGCTTGGCATGCCCGTCGATCGAGTTGCCCTGGGCTATAATGCAGTCGACAACGCGTTCTACCGGAACCGGGCGGATGACTGGCGTGGCTACGCGGAGGGTTGGCAAGGGCTCCCCGCGAGCCCATTCTTCCTCTCGGTCTGCCGCTTTGTCCCCGAGAAGAACCTCATCCGTCTGATCGAGGCCTTCGCCCGCTATCGCGACCAGGTTTGTCTCACCCGAAGGTGGGAGCTCGTGCTCTGCGGAGATGGCCCCCAGGCGGGCCTGATCGAGGAGACAGTTGCCCGGAGCGGTCACGCAGAAGCAATCCACCGACCTGGGTTTCTTCAGGCCGATGCTCTCTGTCGCTGGTATGCTCAAGCGGCGGCCTTCGTGCTGCCCAGTCTGTCGGAGCCGTGGGGCCTGGTCGTCAACGAGGCCGCAAGCGCCGGATTGCCCTTACTTGTCTCCGAAAGGGCCGGCTGTGCGGCCACACTGGTTCCCGAACCGGAAGGAGCCACTGGCGCACGGTTTGATCCTCTCGATATCGAGGAAATGACACTCAAGCTCACCTGGCTAGCCCTGTTATCTCAGGATGAGCGTCAGGCCATGGGCCAACGTGCGGTGGAAGTGGTGAGCCACTGGGGGCCTGACCGGTTCGCACAAGGGACACTCGAGGCCCTCGACCTGGCAGTTCGATCTCCCCGAACCCCGAAGACGAGCTTGCTGGAACCAGCGAGGTGAACCAATGACTCGAATGCAAACAGTTACTGACATGTCGGCTCGCAGCCGGGTGACTCGGACGGTCCGGGTGGCTTCACCTCTGCAATGGTCTGGATCCCGTTCGTGACGGGGGTATGGTTCCCAGTATTCTGGGCATGACCGGGGCATTGAGCCGGCTCGGCAGTGACGTGTCCATCGTGACGCCTACCCCCTCGCGACTCGGTTCGACGCGGGCTGATCACCGCGTGAGGATCGAGGGTCCGGAGACAGACCTCGAGGACGCTGTTCGAGCTGCGGAGGTCGTCCACATGCACGGACTCTGGCAGGGTCACGGCCGTCGAGGGGCCAGCGCGGCCCGCGCCGCGGGGGTTCCCTACTTGATCGCCGCCCATGGCATGGCCGAGCCCTGGGCTTTGCGACACAAACGGTGGAAGAAACGCCTCTACCTCGCACTCGTCGAGTCGAGAAACCTCCGCCAAGCGGCGTGCTTACATGCGCTTTCACGCCCTGAGATCGGCCATCTCCGCCGACTCGCTCCCTGGACGCCCATCTGCTTCGTGCCCAACGGCGTCGATCTCGAATTCTTCAGCGATTTGCCCCCGCGAGGTGTTCTGGAGCGCGATCACCCTGAGCTGACTGGCAAGTTTGTCCTCCTCTTCTTCGGCCGTGTGCACGCCAAGAAGGGACTCGACCTGCTGGCAGAGGCGTTTCGCGAGGTTGGCCCGGATTTCCCCGACCTTCACTTGGTCGTGGCTGGCAAGGATGACGGAGCCTGGAAACCGTTCTCCCAGCGGATGGATGAGCTTGGATTCTTGAGGCGAGTGACCTACCTCGGGCATGTGGGCGGAGACCGCGCCCGGCAGGTCTGGGCGGCGGCGGATGCCTTCGTCTTGCCTAGCTACAGCGAGGGATTCAGCATGGCAATCCTCGAGGCCCTGGCCTGCTCGCTTCCCTGCCTCATCACAACAGCCTGCCACTTCCCGGAGCTGGCGGACGCGGAGGGAGCCGTTGTGGTCGATCCCCAAAAGAACGCTGTGACCCAGGGTCTCCGCAACCTGCTGGAACGCACTGATGACGAGCGCCGCTGGCTGGGGCAGAATGGCCGGCGGCTGGTTGAGAACAGTTACACCTGGGATCAACAAGCTCACCGCCTGGCATCGGTCTACCACTGGCTGGCCGGCGGGGGAGCTTGCCCCGAGTGCATCGCTCAGTAAGGTTTCTTCATAATATGAGATGCTCATAGGCATAATTAGCTTTTGCCCAGCCGCCCTTGGTACCGGGCTGTTGAGATGGCTCTGCCTCCCTGAACTCAACGCGAAACTGTCCCCATGACTTACACAAACGTACTCCCTGTTGATCATGTTCCCTTCGATCGGGCTGTGAGTCGACAAGCCGATGTCGATCGGAGCACTCTCAAGGCACCAGTCAGCGTGATCGTGCCCGTCAAGAATGAGGCCGACAACCTCCGGCGGTGCCTGCCGGCCCTGGCGTGGGCGGATGAGGTCTTCGTGGTTGACAGCCAGAGCAGTGACGATACGGCTGAGGTCGCCGCCGAGTTTGGTACCGCGGTCGTCCAGTTCCACTTCAACGGAACTTATCCCAAGAAGAAGAACTGGGCGCTGGAGAATCTCCCCTTCCGGAACCAGTGGGTGCTGATCATCGATGCCGACGAAGTGGTGGGGCCCGAGCTGGCCGGCGAGATTGCGCACCGGATTGTCACCGATGAAGCGGAAGGCTACTACCTCAACTCGAACTACTTCTTCCTGGGCCGGCGGATCCGACATTGTGGCTATTCGGAATGCTGGAACCTGCGCCTGTTCCGGCATCGACTCGGCCGGTATGAGAAGATGCCCGATCATACGGGGGGGCGAGCGGGAGATAACGAGGCTCACGAGCACGTTGAGCTCGACGGTCGGGCCATGCGCTTGCACCATGAACTGGAACATCATGCATACCCGACCATCGCGACGTGGGTTGAGAAGCACAACCGTTACGCCGTCTGGGAAGCGGCCATGTACGATCGGTTCTTGAACGAGCCGATCCCTGCCACGATTGGCCGGGGCAAGCGGCTGAAGCGATGGCTCAAGAGAATCTATCTACGGCTCCCGCTGCGCCCGGTGGTTCGCTTCCTCTATGCCTATGTCTTCCGCCTGGGATTCCTTGACGGCAATCCAGGGCTGGTCTTCTGCACTCTCCTGGCGTTCTACGATTTCCTGGCCTGGGCCAATGTCTACGAGCAGCGCATCGCCCAGCGAGCGGACAACCGTCGCCACGAGCAAAGAATCCCAAGTCAAACGGCCGCCTCTGAAGCAGAGGCGGCCGCATCATTCCAGGCCGATCGGCATCCGACCGCAGTCGATTGACGGCACGAATCATCCGCCCGAGGTGCTGCCCGACTGACTCTGCGGAGTATTGACGGCCGTCGGGGGAGCCACGAAATTTCCCCCCAGGGGAATGGCGTTGAACTGGTCGGCGCCGATGGTGGCGACCTGAGCGCTGGTCAGGCCGATGGCCACCTGGTCCTGGGCCGACACCCAGTGCCGCTGTCCACCGGACATCTCGTCGACCTCGCCGGTCTGGTTATTCTGCAGGAAGATCCCGTTGGGGTAGTAGTCGAGGCCCTTGGGAATGGCGTTGTACTGGCCGGGTGTCACCGAGATCAACTGAGCGGACGTCAAACCCATGACGGCCGCGACTGGGGCGGATACCAGATGGTTGTATCCGCCGCTGTACTGAGAGATCTCGCCCGTCACCTGGTTCTCGAGATAGCTACTCTCGGGGAAGTAATCCTGGCCCTGGGGAAGTGCGTTGAACTGACTGGCGCTGATCGTTGTTACCTGAGCCGTTGTGATGTTCATCTTGGTGGCCACGGGAACGGAGATCCAGTGCCGCTGACCACTACTGTAGAGATCCACTTCGCCCGTCTGAACATTCTGGATGAGCATGCCCTCGGGAAAGAAGTCTGTCGTCTTGGACACCTTGTTGTACTGGTCGGCGGTGATCGTCACGACGTTGTTCCCTGTCAGCTTCATCGTGGTCGCCACAGGGACGGAGACGAGGTGAAAGGATCCTCCTGAGTACTCGGAGATCTCACCGGTCTGAGCATTCCGCAGGAACATTCCGTCGGGGAAGTAGTCCTGACCCGAGGGAATCAGATTGAACGTGTTCGAAGTGAGCGAGGTGAGCTGTGCCGAGGTGATCCCCATCTTGGCCGCGACGGGCGGTGAAATCAGGTGGCGAGCTCCACCACTGTACTGATCGATCTCACCCGTCTGCGCGTTAACCAGCAACGTACCATTGGCGAACGTTGGAGGTGCGGGTTGCGGCGGTGTGGGCGTGGGAGGAGTTGTAGGGGCAGTGCTCGTGGCGGAGGACGCCGGTGAGACAGTGCTCGAGGTTACCGTCGTGGCGGCTGTCTGCGTTGTCGATGTGGACGTTGAAGTCGAGCTTTGCGTCGATTGAGCCGATGTCCCGCTGGACGATGACGTGGCTGTCGGGGTTGCCGGCGTAGCGGCTGTTTGCGTTGTCGATGTGGGCGTCGAAGACGAGCTTTGCGTCGATTGAGCCGATGTCCCGCTGGACGATGACGTGGCTGTTTTTGTGGGCATGGAGGGCGACACCAGGGCCGGCCAAGATTGTCCCGTGGACGTTGTTGTTGTAGGTGTCGGTGTGCTCGTACTCGGTGTGGCGCTTGTGCTCGAGGACGCCCCCGTTCCTGTGGCTGCAGGGGTCTGGGTCGATGAAGCAGCCGGAGTCGCCGTCGAGGTGTTCGTGCTCCCGGCTACGGTCGTCTGCACGTTGACCGGAACATTGATCGTCGGCAACTGGGTTTGGCCGTAACTGATCAGGGGCCTGTGAGCCAGCCGCTCGCGGACCTTGGGGGGATGTACCACTCGGACATGGACCACCCGGACATGCACGTGCGGAGCTATGTAATGGTGGGCCCCCGACAGAAGGACCCGTCCTTCCAGGTCTTCCATCGTGGCCTGAAAGCGCACCCGGCGACGTGAAGACTCATCCACCGGACGGTTGGCAGCGGCATCGTGCGACATGACCCTTAAGCCCTCCTGGCTGAAAGGTCTCAAGAGGAATTTAACCGGGAAATCGCTCTATCGCGAAAATCCTTGATTCCCGGAAAACTCCGCGCTTGAGCTTGTCGTTTCAGCATCGGCACCAAGCCGAGAAACCTTGAGAACAATGGTCTTCGACCTGCCGAAACTTAACGAAGACACAGATTGGTAAAACGGGAGAACATGGTGAAAGGATGCAACGCATCCTCTCCAGAACCTTCGATGCTCTTATGCCCAAAAGGGAAGGTGCTGTGCCACGATGAGAGCGATTCTTGCCTCAGGGGCGAAGACCCGTCTTGGCGAGGGGCTGAGCACTTCCTCACGCAGGGGCGAGATGTGCACCACTGAGCCCGTCGGCGAGGTTGACGAAGAGACACCTCGGGGGAGAGGGGCTGGCGTCCGCAGTCTGCCGGCAGCTTAGGGCTTTGCTGGTTGACCAGCTACACCCGGAGCGGCACTGGGCGTGCCAAATGGGGAAGGCGCCGAGGTAGGAGGAAGGGAAGAGGAAGCAGGAGTGGGAGCGAAGGCCGAGGTGGGCACTACAGCAGCACTCTCGGCCTGACTGAGCATTCCCTGAATCAAGGCCGGGGCTCCGATCGCCAGCAGTAGATCCGCCTGTGCTTGAGTCGCGGCCCAGATCGCATCAACCTCCGCTGTCCGTAGCTGGATTAGGCGCTGCTGGGCCTGCATCAATCGACTGAGATCGGCCTGGCCCTGATCGAAGAGATGTTCCAGGTTGTTTACCTCGTGTGCCAGCTCGCCGGTCAATCCGCCGGTCTCCTTGATGAGCTTTAATGCCCCGTTCCACTTGGCCATGGCCGAGCGGACCTGGGCAATTGCGCGCTGCTGAGCGTTTTGCAGCGCAACATGTGCACGATGATAGTCGGCCTCGCGCTGGCGGAGTAAGGGACCGCCACTGTTCCAGATCGGAATCGGTGTGATGTAGACCAGCCCGACGTATTGAATCCCTGCCTCGTCCATCGCGTACTGAGGGCCAACGATGGGACTGGGGATGCGGTCGGCACGCGCCAGGTTTTCTGCGGCCTTCGTTCCGGTCACACCTGCCTGCGCGGCATGAATGTCAGGACGACACTGGAGGGCCATCTCGACAAACTCCTGCTCCTGGGCAGGGGGAATGTACGGAGGAAGCGTAAATTCCCCCAGGGGCTCGGCGGCGGCGGCAGACTCCGGGATCCCGATCTGGTTTCGCAAGTCGGTCAGGGCCGTGACATAGTCTTGTTGAGCGGTCTTGACGAGCTGCCGCGTCGCCCGGCTCTCAACCCGTGCCAGAACGACATCAGCCGCGGGAACCTGGTTGGCTTCGAGCCGCCGTTCGAGCGTCTTCAATAGCCGATCGTTGAAATCAGCCAGCTCCCGGGCAACCTTGAGCCTCTCGCGGCGATAGGCGGCCGTCTGAAAGAAGCGATAGGTCTGGACGAGGGCCAGGAGCTCTGCCTGAACCACAGTCCATCGCTGCTGCTCGAAGGCGGCTTTGGCGATGTGATAGCGGTGCGTTGTCTGGTGTCCAAGCTCGACGGGCTGGCGGAGTGATAGATAGAAGTAAAACTGGCCCCACTTGTAGAAACTACCAGTACGTTGGCCGCCGCCGCCGAACGGGTCGGGTGGAATGAGCGTGATCGGCCGGAGGTCGCACCATAACGTGGGATTGAGCGTCGTCGGGAAGTGGCGCGCGACTTCGACGGACTCGGCGGACGGGGTGGTCGGATTGCCCAGCCGTAACGTGGCCAGGTCAGGATTGCTCGTCAGGGTGCCGTACAGGGCGGCCTGCAAGCTGATGGATTGCCCCCCAACCGAGGGAATCAGATCATCGGTTGCGCTTGTGGCCGGCACACGAGGGATCGCCCCCGGGCTCAGGGATGCCTGTAATTCGCCGGGCACCGTTTGGACACGTTGCACCAGTGAATCGACATGGGCAACTCGGGCTGGTGGCACCTTGGCGGTCGAGCCCTCTGGAACTGGGCCTGCGCGAGTTGGCTCAGCAGTGAAAAGTGAGTCACCAACAATGATTGCAGCCTTGGGGCGGGAGAGAGGTACTAGAACGGCACGCGTCGAGTGGCCATTCTGGGCGGGAACCTGGGAGGGGGGACGGATTTCGAGGCCGGGTTTCCGCAGCCGGTCAATCAGTCGCCTGGTCCTGGAAAATGCGCCGCTTGATTGCCCTGAGTCAGCTGGGTTGGCTGGCGCCGCATTCGACAAGGTTGAATCTGCCTTGGCAGTTAACTCCTCGCAAATTACCGACGAATTAGCAATGAGGGCTAGGCACAGGGCAAGCAAACCGATCGAAATCGGACGACTCATGTTTACGCATCCTGCGTGTGATCCGTCGGCCCTGGAGACCTCCCATCCTAGTAGGTCGCGCCGCGCATGGGCATTAAAGCCGAGCCAGTTCGCTTCACCATTCCCATCGGCTGTCCGAGGGGGACCTCTCTTGCTCAATCAGCTAGAACTTATCAAACTGCACGTCTTATGTCTTCTAACAGATTTATCAGTCGCCTAAATTCTCCTGATTAGCGAGATTAGCGAATCAGGGCACGGACGCTTCATCAAGGGAGGCCTCGGATTCAACGGGTGCATCATGGCTTTGGGGTCGACTCCTGGCATGGACGAATTCGTGGCGAGCTCGGCACCTCCTACACATGATGCCTGGGCGTGTGCAACCTGAGGGGAATTGACCTAAAACTATCTCAAAACCCGGTTTACCCCCTCATTTTCAAGGCACCCAGCGAGGTTTTGAGATAGTTTCTTAGGTCTTCAGCAAATCCTGAAGAGCATAGACATTCAGCTTCCCTTCCCGAAGACGTTCCATGGCGGCGACGGCGGCACGGGCGCCGGCAATGGTTGTAATGCAGGGCACGCCATGGCTGACGGCGCTGGCGCGGATGCGTCCCTCGTCGGTTCGCGCCCCCTTGCCGCTTGGTGTATTGACGATCAGGTCGATCGTGCCGTTGGCCAGGTGGTCGAGCAGGTTGGGCCGTCCCTCCCGGATCTTGCGGATGGTGGCCACTTCGATGCCGTGCTGGAGGAGCGTGCTAGCCGTTCCGCTGGTTCCCAGCAGGTGGAAGCCCATCGTGGAGAGCCGGCGGGCGATCGGGACGATAGCCTGACGATCGCGCGGGGCCACACTCACGAAGACGGTGCCGCGGCTCGGCAAGCGGCTCATCGCGGCCACCTGGCTCTTGGCGAAGGCCGAGGCAAAGTCGGTGTCGATACCCATGACCTCGCCGGTCGAGCGCATTTCAGGGCCGAGAACGATGTCCACGCCGGGAAACTTGGCAAACGGGAAGACCGCCTCCTTGACCGAGACATACTTGGGAACCGGCTCCTTGGTGATTCCCTGCGCCTCGAGGGACTTGCCAACTATGATCCGCGCGGCAGCCTGCGCCAGGTTCAGCCCGGTCGCCTTGGACACGAAGGGAACTGTCCGTGAGGCCCGAGGGTTAACCTCGAGCACGTAGATCTCACCGTCCTTGACGGCGAACTGGATATTCATCAGTCCCTGGACCTGAAGTGCCTGGGCCAGAGCGTAGCTCTGCTCTTTGAGCCGGCCGACGATCGATTCCGGGAGTGAGAACGGCGGGATGGCGCAGGCGCTGTCGCCGGAGTGGATACCCGCCTCCTCGATATGCTCCATCACGCCACCGACGATGGTGCGCTGGCCGTCGCAGACGGCATCCACGTCCACCTCGATGGCATCTTCCAGGAACTTGTCGATGAGGATCGGGTGCTCGGGGCTAGCCTCGACGGCCTCGGTCATGTAGCGGTCGAGGCTGGACTCATCGTAGACAATTTCCATCGCCCGGCCGCCTAGCACGAAGCTGGGGCGAACCACGACGGGGTAGCCGATTTGCTCGGCGATTCGCCGCGCCTCCTCGTAGCGGGTGGCCGAGGCGTTGGGGGGTTGCCTCAACCCGAGGCGCTCGATGACCAGGCGGAACCGCTCACGATCCTCGGCAAGGTCGATACTCTCTGGGCTGGTGCCGATGATGGGCACTCCTTCGGCTTCCAGTGCCTTCGCTAGGTTGAGCGGCGTCTGGCCGCCGAACTGGACGATCACACCCTGAGGCTCAATCCGCTCACAGATGTTGAGGACGTCCTCGACCGTGAGCGGCTCGAAGAACAGGCGGTCCGAGGTGTCGTAGTCGGTGCTGACGGTCTCGGGGTTGGAGTTGACCATCACCACCTCGTAGCCATCGGCCCTCAAGGCGAAGGCCGCTTGACAGCAGCAGTAGTCGAACTCGATTCCCTGGCCGATGCGGTTAGGGCCTCCGCCCAGGATCATGATGCGGGGCTTGTCTCCCACACGGGCTTCGTCTTCACGCTCATAGGTCGAGTAGTAGTAGGGAGTGACCGCCTGGAACTCTGCGGCGCAGGTATCGACGAGCTTGAACACGGCACGGATGCCCCGCCGCTGGCGGTCGCGGCGGACCTCACGCTCTGTGGTCTCCCACAAGGAGGCCAGTTGGCGGTCGGAGAACCCATTCCGCTTGGCAAGACCGATCAAGTCATCTCCAGCCTCTTCGAGCGCATGGACTTCACGCAGGCGAGCTTCAACCTGCACAAGCTCCTCGAGACTGGCCAGAAACCAGGGATCGATTCCGGTGATCGCGTGGATCCGATCAACGTCCATCCCGGCGAGAAATGCGTACCGGATGTACCAGATGCGTTCGGTGTTGGGGATGGCCAGCTTGGACTTGATCTCGTCCTCGGTCGGCTGGCGTGAGGTATTCCAGAGGTCCTTCTTGTCACACCCCAGGCCGAAACGTCCGACCTCGAGCCCGCGAAGAGCCTTCTGCAGTGACTCCTTGAACGTCCGGCCGATGGCCATGACCTCTCCCACCGACTTCATCTGGGTGGTCAGGACAGGGTCGGCATCGGGGAACTTCTCGAAGGCCCAGCGAGGGACCTTGGTCACAACGTAGTCGATCGTCGGCTCGAAGCACGCCGGGGTCTCGCGAGTGATATCGTTGCGGATCTCGTCGAGTCGGAACCCAACAGCCAGCTTCGCCGCGATCTTGGCGATCGGGAAGCCCGTGGCCTTGCTGGCCAGGGCGCTGCTGCGACTGACTCGCGGGTTCATCTCAATGACGATCATCCGCCCGTCCCTGGGATTGATGGCGAATTGAACGTTCGAGCCGCCCGTCTCGACGCCGATTTTCCGCAGGATCGCTAGCGATGCGTCACGCATCCGCTGGTATTCTTTGTCCGTCAGCGTCTGCGCCGGGGCAACCGTGATGCTATCGCCGGTGTGAATGCCCATGGGATCGAAATTCTCGATGGAGCAGACAATCACGGCGTTGTCGGCACCATCGCGCATCACCTCCATCTCGTACTCTTTCCAGCCGATGACGCTCTCCTCGATCAGCACCGAGTGAACCGGGGAGAGCTCCAGCGCATAGGCAACCATGCGGTCGAACTCCTCGCGGTTATAGGCGATGCCGCCCCCGGAGCCTCCCAGCGTGAAGCTGGGCCGCAGCACGCAAGGCAGCCCGACCTGGTCGCGAACCGCGCGGGCCTCATCGAGGTTATGAGCCAGGCCGCTGCGGGCACTTTCCAGGCCGATCTCCCCCATGCATTGCTTGAACAGCTCCCGGTCCTCTGCCTTGCGAATCGCCTCGGCACTGGCACCGATCAGGATACAGCCGTGGCGATCGAGCGCGCCCGATTCGTGGAGCGCCATCCCGACGTTCAGCCCGGTTTGCCCCCCGAGCGTGGGGAGCACGGCATCAGGCTTCTCAACGGCCAGGATCTGCTCGATGGTCTCGGCCGTGATCGGCTCGATGTAGGTGCGATCGGCCATCTGGGGATCGGTCATGATCGTGGCCGGGTTGGAATTGACCAGCACAACCACGTAGCCCTCTTCCCGGAGTGCCTTGCAAGCCTGGGTTCCCGAGTAGTCGAACTCGCAAGCCTGGCCGATGACGATCGGCCCGGCGCCGAGGATGAGGATCTTCTGGATATCGGTACGTTTAGGCACGGCAAATTGCTCTCGGGTCGGGCCTGGGCATCCTGGCAGGGGGGCCTGTGAACAGCGGTCGCGGCACTCGCGCTGAACGCGCATCGAGCCGCGCTCGCCCTGTGCTCTGGTTAGGCGGCGCGGCCCGGAAAATTTCCTGATGATAGCACCCCAGGTCTCGTCTCAGCAAGGGACCGCTCAAAATCAACGTTACAACATGAATGGAAATTTGATGCAGTCGACTTGCCGCCCATGACGTGTGATTCACCGCCGCGAACCCTGTAGAATGTCCGTGTATCCAGACTGAAGGCGTCGGCGGAGCGACTAATCCGGGCTTGTGTACGCACTCAAGCCATTCGGGTTACAAAAAAACAGCGGTTTTCCGGGAAGGATAGGTTTAAATCGATCAAGTTTAGGTTGTAGCCAAACCGATTGCACCCCAATGACTTCAAGGATGTTGCCGCTCTGATCAACTTCCGCCCTTACGCGAAGCGGCAGCATTTCTGGCTGGAAAACCTCAACCTCGGCGGCTCTCTCGACTACGGCAAGGAGGACAACCTACTCATCCCCCAAGTCATTCGGACCAACGTGCCCATGACAGGAAACCTGGCCGATCGGAACCTGCTGGACCAACCAGCTCTACACGACGGATGTGGGAGTGAACTGGTGCTGGACCCAGTTCATCAAGGTCTACGTCAGGTGGCAGCACGCCCTGTTCGGCGACCCGGTCCTCTATGTGCCTGGGCGGATGCAGACGACCAGCGATCAATTCTGGCTGAGGTTCCAGGTCTACTTCTGAGACACTCGGCCTTGGACTGAAGGCACGACTGGAAATCCAGCCTGTTTCTTGACAGCCAGGTCGCGGCCGACTTACGTTGAAAGTATGAGAACTGCACCGATTGCCCATGTCGGGCAGTCTGATGTGTGGCTAGGCAAGCCCAGCTGTGTCGATGACGGCACAGGAGGGGCTTTTTTGATCACGTCTGCGGATTTCGCAGTTGAAGCGGTGAGAGTTCAGCCCCGGTCATGACCTGCGGTCGCCCCGATCATCTGGGGGCGGCGCTGGCCTCATTGCGATGGAAGGGAGACGCAACCATGGCAACTGCAACCTGGATTAAGAACGAGCTGGAGCAACGTGGGATCGCCTTTGAGGAAATCCCGCATCGAGAGGTCTTCACGTCTCAGGAAGTTGCGCAGAGCGAGCATGTCAGCGGGCATCGCCTGGCCAAGGTCGTAGCGGTCATTGCCGACGGACGCCCGATCGAGCTTGTCCTTCCCGCCAGCCGGCGAGTCGTCATGGAAAAGGTTCAGCAGATGCTCGGCGTTGACCAGCTCCGGCTGGCCTCCGAGGCTGAGATGGACCAGATCTTCAACGACGTGGACACCGGCGCCATCCCCGCGATGCGGCACTGGCAGGGCGTCGAGGTGATCATGGACGAGTCCATGCGGGGCGATGGTGAGATTATCCTACAGGGAGGAACGCATCGCGACACCGTCAGGCTCGCGTTCAGCGACTGGTATAACATGGTCCAGCCCAGGGTCGGAGCGTTCACCGAGCTGGATAACCTGGCAGGGAGCCGATCCTTCTCCGATCGCGAGGATCTTGCCACAGGAGCTTGAACCCAGTACCAACGAATTCCAAGATTCCAGATAAGATTCGACGATCATCAAGGCATAGGTCTGGTGGATTGGGGGTGACTGTCGCTTGCCGAGGCCAGGCGAGCTGCAGGCCAGACCATTGCGTCAAGATCGTGTCCTGGCACTTAACGTGGTCGTGGAGGACGGCCGGCGCAGTGTGCTCCTTGAGAGGGAGTGCCGGCCGCCTCAGGGGATGAAACCAGCCAGGGGAGAGTGATGAAGACGCGACGCGAGCTGCTGGCGGTCGGCGTGTTTGTAGGATCATTCATCAGCGGGTCCGGTCATGAGGCCAGGAGTGATCAGCCTCTGACCTTATCATCGGGCTTCTCCGCCCGTCGGCAATCCACCCCCGAAGAGCACCAGCAGGGCTGAGAGCACAAGTTTGCCGCGAAGGCATGGCATCGTTCCGAGCCAATCCACGAAGCTCGACAGGAACTGCGTAGCGTTTCCTCGAAGGTGCGAGAGTCGTCGGTCAATCTTGCTCTGCAACTTAGCGTCCGAGAAAGGCGTTCATCAATCCGGTGGTTGCCGGCTAACGGCCTTACCGCAGTTTTTTCACCAGGCCCACGAGCACGACGCAGAGCGCCGCCGCCATGGATCCCAGTGAGATACCGGCAGCCGTTCGCAAGCCTGTCGGGCGATAGATCAGCGTGACATCGCTGGGGCCTGTCCCGGTCAATGGTATGCCTTGTAGCCCCCCATTAACCTTGAATACGGGCCGCTCCGCCCCGTCGTTCACCCGGTAGAACCAGCCGTCATAAAAGGTCCGACGGAGAATCAGGTAACAGGTTCCATCATGATCCACCACCGCTGTGCGGCCATTCCAGCTCCGAACGTTCGCCGAGCGGGCTGGAACCCCCATGTTGATGTTGCAAGCCTTCGGAATGCCAGCATCGGCCGGGCTGTTTGAGAGCGAGCGAGCTGAAGTGGGCTCCGTCTCGGGTGAGTGGTCCCCGTGAATGAACCAGACTTCACCCGATCGGTCTTCCAGGGACAGTGCCGTGTACAGGGACGGCCAGTCGGCAACCTCGCGAGCACGGAGGGCTACCCAGACCGCGGGGAGAGCCCTGGGATCGCGAACGACCGTCCAGAGGGCGCCTGGCCGCACCCGGGCAGGAGCCCAGAAGATCCGCTCGAGTGCCGGGTCGGCCAAGACCGCAACAACTTCGGTTCCCTGGATGTCATCGCCTTCGGACCAGACACCGTGCGTGACTCCGAAGCGGCGCTGCCAGCGGCGCTGCACGGCATTGAGCTGGCCTGGAGGCGACAGGGATGACTCGAGGAGATAGTTGGGCGGCGGGGGGGTGATCCCCAGCGCCGGGAAGGCTGGGGCGAGCTCGATCTGTGCCGGCAGATTCTGCAACCGACCGGCGACCAGGCCAGCTCCCGGCTCACGAGCAAGCCGCTGGAGAACCGGGCTCGCCTGGGGAACGCAGGGCGACCATCCCCAGGATGCCGACCCGAGATAGAAGAGTGCACATAGCTCGGCTGTCTGAACGGCGAGCGGCGCCCAGGAGCCAATGCAGCCCCTGTACCAGGCGATCACGGTGATCAAGCTCAAACCCCAGAACATCGCCGCAGTACCCAATCGCAGGGATAGAGTGCTCGAACCCAGGCTGGCCTGAAACAGCGGACCACGCACCCAGGCCACGGACCACGCCCAGGAACCGGCACCGATGACGATGGCCACAACGAGACCTGTCCAGAATCGAGCTCGGGTGATTGAACGATCGAGACCACGACCCGCCAGCAAGATCAGGCCCAAACTGGTCAGCAGGGTGTACCGTGCGGGGGCCCGAAACCAGCCCAGTCCGGGCAGCATGAGCAAGAGGCGAAATCCCTCGGGCCACCACCTCGGCATCGTGGCGAGGGCAAAGGACAGGGGAACGATCCACCGCCAGGGAACCAAAATGGAGCTGCGCCGGAGCGCGAACGCGCCCACACAGCTCAGGATCAGCGTGCTGATGCCGACGTAAGCACAGGCTTCTTCCGGAGTCGTTCCAAGCCCTGCCCAGTAAGGATCACCGGTGATCGGAGGCCGTCCCAGGTAAAGCTCCGGCAGCGCCCACTGCGCCCAGTGCGCCGGTGGAAACAGGTAGTTCGAGAGAAACTCCGGAGGTCGGGAGAATCCCGTCAGTCGAGTCAGTTCCCATGTCAGGCGAAGCTGCGCCCACGCAATGGCTGCTCCCCAGGCGAGGCCGGCAGCCAGCGTCAGCCATCTGGCTTTTGGCAGTCCTCCACCCAGCACTCTCCATACCCCGGTCACCAGTACGAGAACCGCAGTCCACATCTGAATCTGGAAGTGCCCGATCGTGAGCTGAACACCCCAGCTCAGCGCCAGGAGAGCGAGCCAGATCCCCTTTCCCGTGGTCACGAACCGGTCGCCCAGCAACAGACAGAGCGGTACGTAAGGCATCAGCGAGTAAAACGGCTCATGAACCGAGTGGACGGCCTGGAACCCGCAAAGCGAGAAGCCGATCGCTGCCAAGGCGCTCCCCGGTGGTGAGAGCCCCAGGCCCCGCGCATAAGCGTAGGTTGCAGCCGCCAGGGCAATGAAGTGCAGCCAGCGGCTCAGCCGATAGGCGACGGGAACGTCCAGGACTCGATACAGCACCCAGTTGGGAGGATAAAACGCCGCGGCGTGGCTTTCAGCCACCAGCGGTACTCCCAGGCCGAAATGATCGCTCCAGTAGGGAAGTGTTCCGGCGCAGGTGCCGCGCCAGCTCTTGCTTGATCGGCCGATACATCAGGTCGGGATCGCCCCCCGCCGGCTCGATCCCGACCAGCAAAGGGCAAAGCAGAACACCAACAACGAGCAGCGGCGCCAGGCCGGGGCTCGTTGCCATCGTGCGGAGCGAAACCATGAACGTGGCCCATCCAAGCGCCCCAGCAGCGCGAACAACCGATGGTCGAATGTCAATACGTGATAACCCGGAGCTCTCCCTGCTGACAAGAGCCCATGGGAAAGACTTTCTTCACGGACCATCGGGCGGGCCGGCGCTTCCCAGCGGTTCCAGGCTCACATTATCGATCCACAGCTCTCCGACATTGGTCTCGCTGATGATCCGGAAATCAAGGGCCGCACTGGTGGCCTCGGACTCGGCCCGGATGATCCGTTCCACCTTGGTCCAGGATCCGACGGTCTCGAGAACCTGCTCGAATCCGCCGCCGGGAAGAACGCGCCAGGAAGTGGGGGTATCCTTGTACTGGGCAAGTCGAACCCGACATGCCCCCTCGGTTCCCGCAGCGATCAGGTACCAGAAGTGGAGGCGCAGCCTGGTGCCATAGCGAACCGGGCGTTCTGGATATCGGTAATATTGGTGGCCGGGCATGTGGGCTTCAAGGTGCAGGCTGTCGGGGGCTGACACAAAATGGCGGGTGTCGCGACGGTCATCGGGAGGCTCAGGCCAGGTGTACCTGGGCTGTGCGAGGTAGTGCTCGCTATCCAGCGGAACCTGATCGCGGAGAATGACCCCGCCCAGAGCCAGCTCGATGGTCTGGACCCCCAGGAGCGGATCATAATCGCCATAGAGAACATGCTGATGCTCGAGCCGTAACCGAACATGAACCTTCGCGCCCGGAGCCATACTCACCAGAGAGGTCGCATCGCTCTCAGGGGGAGGGCCATCGTCGGCCCGGACGGAAAGAACCACACGCTGGCGGCATCGCTGTGATTCCTCGGACGAGACGATGACGTCGCCGGTGCTCGAGCTTCCTGAGGCTCCGCTAACCATCACTCGCGTCAACCGAGGTACGGCATGGCTGGCCACGCGTGAATTGGACACCCATCCCTCGACGCTGGTCCTGATCTCCGAAGGCAGAATGATCACCCCGGCCGGTCCTATATACTGCAACTGGTAGTCGATCACCCAGGCTCCCTGGTCTTGAGAGGTCGAGCGGCGCAAGAGGTCAAGCCGACCGGAGCCTGTGCCCGCCGTCCGTCTCGAGGAAACCTCTGGGAACTGGGAACTGGCCCGCGGCGGAAGGGCCAGATGAGCGATGCACGCCGTTAGAACAAGGCCCGCGAGCTGGACCGCCGAGGAGCCAGGATGGCACCCCACATCTCGATCAGGAATCATCATCATCTGCCTGTTCCTTCCATGGTCTCAAGGCATGGTCCTGCCATCCTGGCATCACAACGAGGCGGTTCCGGCCATTGCCAGTCGAGGGGGGACAACATCGATGGGAGGTAGGGAGAGATGAGGCGGATCAATCCCGGGACGAGCCTCGCCTCCTTCCGGTTTCTGCTTGAGGATGGGCCATGACGAGTTGCTCGTCACGCCTGGCCATTAACCGAGGCATTTCCTGTCCAGTCAGACAGGTGCAGATGATGCAAGTCTCACGCCGCGACGTCGAGGCAGGCAGGGGTGGTGGTTCGAAAGCGGCTGGTCCCTCAATCGTCTTCGGGCTTGTCGGGGTCGACACCAGCCTCGTCTTCCCCTTCGTCGTCCAGGTCAAAGGACGTGGCGGGAACGGAGGCACAGCGTTCCAGGAACCGTGGGAGAAACCGGTCAAGGAACACGGAGACGGCGATCTGGGTGGTCGGGTTGTCCATGCCCCAGATGCTGACTCGGGGCTCGCTGAGATCAGGGTCCATCTGGATAAAGTAGCGCTCGTTGTAGGCCAGTGAAATGGGAACCTCTTCAAGCCAGCGATGTGCCAGGGCATTGACCCCCGGTCCTCCCAGGGAAATGGTCGGCAGGCCCTGGAGAAACTCATCGTGGATCCAGCGAAAGTCGGCAACGACCCGGACTTGATAGTCGGAAAGGTCCTGGTCGTGCTTGGTTGCGGCCCCGCTGTTAGAGCCATTCAGGGCTGCCTCGATTCGCTGCTTGAGGTAATAGCCCAGCGGCCTGTCCATCTCCTCAGCCCGGAGCGTACTGCCCGTGACGATCAAGAGAAGCCGTGGCGGCGACATCTTGGCCATTTCAGCCCCTTCTCTGATGATCCGAGTGTGAGCAGCAGGTCGCGAATTGACGAGAGACCTACTCGTTGGTGCTAGAACTACCAACAGCGGTCATTATAGGGCCATCCACCAGCGGCGTTAACCTCCCTTCCGATTTCGACATCCGTAGGTTCCGACGTGACGCGGGCAAGTCCCTGCCTGGGCCGTTCAGGGTGAGGGTGACGTGCGGGTGGCTCGCCAGAGGGAAATCCGGCGGATTGCCACCTGGGCGGCCTGGAACTCATCATCCCCCTCGGCCTCGAACCGTTGTGATACGGCCTGGCGGCCGGCGAGAGGGATCAGGCACGAGAAGACAATGCGGCCGTCTGGCTTACCCTCGATCGTGTACCGGGTTACTCCGAGCGACTGCATCTTGCGGCGAAGATCTGCCCAATCCGCTCCGGATTCGCCGGTTGCCCCGGAAGTCCTGGAGGTCCTTGGCGCGGAGCCCACGGGGGTCGAGGATGGAGAAGGTGATGAGCCTGATGGAGGGGACATGGGTGCCACCTCTAGTTGGATGGTGTCTGTCTTGGCCCGGTTTGCTGTGCCAGGCTGAGCCGACGAGGACGGAGACAGAGAGGCAAGGAGTGCGGGGCCGACGCTCGGATCCAGGGGAGCCGGAGATGGCCCAGGGGTCTCAGACCCATCGGGTTCGACATGTGGCGGGCGGCCTGATCGCGAGTCGCGCGGCGGCTCGACTGCAGGTGGTACGGGTGAGGAGGAACTGGAATTCTTCCCCACCGTTGATTCTGCGCTGACCTCGTTGCGGATGAAGCCCCAGCATCAGTGCCAGGTCCGGGGCGCCTGGCCGGGTCGGATTGATCATGAGAGTTGCTCGGGCGGGGGGCTTCTGGCTCAGGGACCGCCGTCGGGACGGGTAGAGGCGGCGGTGAGCCCTGCATCTCCGTCCGGCTTGCCGTTGCGCTCATTGCCCTGGCAACTGACCCGGCCTCGGCGTTTCCCTTAAGCCCAGGGGTATTGTCTAACTTCCTGCTATCGTTCAGTTTAGATGCAGATTCCGTTCCCGCCACGGCGATCCGAGGGGAGAGCTCGGTGACTGTGGGAGCCCCTGCCAAGTGCTGAGGGTCGGCACTGCCGGACGAGGCTGGTGGGAGATCAATCGAGGCAATCTCACCGCCATCTTTTAGACCCATATAATCAAGCAACCGGGACTGCGCCCACCGGATTCCAGGGCCATTGACCATGCCCCGCCCAGGAAGGCCGCCACCACCAGCACCACGACGAAAATAGCCTGTCGCATGGTCGTGGCCTCCTTGCCCTGACCCGGCAATCAAGCGGGAGTCTCCCGGCAATCCTGTCGTCTACCTTGCCAAACCGGGATCGACCGAAATAATCCAGAAAACCCCAAGAGACGCCCCCGGAGCGCGAATGGTCTCTATACGGCCATTCGTCGCCAGGGTGTATCGCAAACTGGTGAGAACGGGTCAAGCCCCGAATCGGATGCGACGAAGACCTAAGGAACACGAACCCGTTCTTGGCATGGCTGTCAGCCTTATGGCGTCGGAGGTAAGGCCGACCTCTTGCTTATCGAACCATGGCTTCTAGCTCCGGACCTGAACTCACGCGCTATTTAACCCGGATCACCGAATGAAGCAAGGCCAGTCCGGAATGACACGATCCTCTCAGAGCCGCAAAAGGCACCCGGGTGACTTTCCCGAAGCCTTTTGCTACCCGGCCTATGCACCAGTTGCTCTGCGATCACACAACCCCGGGCTCTCCCACAGGCTGGGGCGGCTGGTCGTGAGCCTGCTAACCTTGCTCTGGTCTCTAGTCACCCTTCCTTTCCGCCTCTTGATCGGGATGATTGGACTTCTGGGACGACTGACCGGGATCGTTCTTGGTTTTGCGCTGATGGTTGTTGGGATGGCGCTTTGGGCAGGTCCTCTCTTCATTATTGGTATCCCACTGTTCATCATTGGACTCCTGCTGACCCTCCGGTGCCTTGGCTGACGCAGGAACGTCCGGATGATCTATCTCGATCACAATGCAACGACGCCGCTAGACCCCGAGGTCCTGGAGGCGATGCGCCCGTATTTCCTCACGGCCGGAAATGCCGAGAGCCGTCATGCGGCGGGGCGGCGTGCAAGGCAGGCCTGGGAGACCGCGCGGGAGACGACTGCCCGGATCCTGGGGGCCGAGCCTGGCGAGGTGATCTTCACGTCCGGCGGAACCGAGGCGAACAACCTGGCCATCTTCGGACTGGCCGGCATCGAGCCGGGGCCAGGCCACATCGTGTGCAGTCCGCTCGAGCATCCCGCGGTAGCCGAGCCTGTTGGCCGGCTCGAGGCGGATGGCTTCCTCGTGGATCGGGTTCCCGTTGATGCCGAGGGGCTTGCTGATGCCGAGCACATGGCCGCAAGGTTTACCGACCGGACGCGACTTGCCACCCTAATGCTGGCCAATAACGAGACCGGTGGCATCCAGCCTGTCCAGCAGCTTGCCGGACTGGCCATCCCCCGAGGAATTCCTGTGCACACCGACGCCGTCCAAGCCGTCGGGCGGATTCCGGTGGATTTTCATGCGCTCGGGGTGGCGACACTCGCCGCGAGCGCTCACAAGTTCCACGGGCCTATAGGGATCGGGCTCTTGCTGGTGCGCCGGGGAGTCAAGCTGCGATCGTGGCTGGTCGGCGGTGGGCAGCAACAGGGCCGGCGGCCGGGAACAGTGGCTGTCCCCTTGGCCGTCGGACTGGCGACAGCCCTGGACCGATGGCATACCGAGGCGGAGGCTCGCACTGCGCGCTGGATCGCACTGCGCGACCGCTTGGAGACAGGACTGGTCTCCGCACTGGGGCCGGAGCGGGTGGTTCGCAATGGTCCAACTGCCTCTGCGTTGCGGCTTCCCCAGACCGTCAACCTCGGCTTTGTCGGCCTTGATGGCGATGCCCTCCTGATGCAGCTTGACCTGGAAGGCATCGCCGTCTCCCTTGGTGCCGCTTGTGCCAGCGGCTCGGCGCGTCCCTCGCCAACCTTGATCGCTATGCACGTGCCCGGCGATCGCCTTCGATCATCGGTCCGTTTCAGCCTGGGGGCAAGTACCACGCAGGCCGAGATCGACGAAGCGGTATCCCGGATTGTCAGGGCCATTGCGCGGATCAGGGGGGAATGCGGGCCGAAGCCAGTGAGCACGGGCTCGATGAGCCTTGAGCCCGTTACGGCTGGACTTTACAATGCCTGGATAGACCCGTCAGGGCCCTCGGAAGCCACCCAGGCTGATTCCTTGAGGGAGGTGCGCCTTGAGCCCGAGCCCATGGACCGGCATGGAACCATCATTGATTGCCCACCGGGAGAAGCTCCTGGACACCCTGCGCAGTTACGGGCGGGTGGCCGTAGCCTACTCGGGCGGCATCGATAGCACGGTGGTTGCCCAGGCAGCCTACGAGGCGGTGGGAGATGCCGCCATCGCCGTGACAGCCGTCTCGGACAGCCTGGCCACGGGGGAACTCGAGGAAGCTCAGGATCTGGCCCGGCGTATCGGCATCCGCCACCGCGTGATCTGTACCAAGGAGTTTGCCGACCCGAACTACCTCCGTAATCAGCCTGACCGCTGCTACTTCTGTAAGAGCGAACTGTATGGACGGCTTTCTAGTCTGCTTGGTGAGCTTGGCGTCGACGTAATTGCCTCCGGGGCCAACATGGATGATCTTGGCGATCACCGGCCTGGTATGCGAGCGGCCAGCGAGAACGACGTGCGCCATCCCCTCCAGGAATGCGGATTGAGTAAGGTCGACGTTCGCGCACTGGCGCGAGCCTGGGACTTGCCTACCTGGGACAAGCCGGCAACTCCCTGCCTATCCAGCCGGATTGCTTACGGTGAGGAAGTGACGCCCGAGCGGGTCCGGATGATCGACCAGGCTGAGCAGTGGCTTCGCCAGCACGGGCTGCGGTTGCTCCGTGTCCGCTATCACAAGGGGGATCTTGCCCGGGTCGAGGTCTCCCTTGAAGACTTGCCGCGGCTGGTCCAGCCTGAAGTTCGCACAGCCCTGGTACCGGCCTTCCGTGCCCTGGGCTTCAAGTTCGTGACTCTTGACCTCGAGGGGTTCCGCTCGGGCAGCCTCAATGGCCTGATTCCCCTGGAGAGCTTGCTCAGGCCCGCAAGCAGCAGGTTGTTGTCGGGTGCGTCGAGTCCTCCATGACGCATTAGGGCTGGTGCTGTCGCACTCTTCGGCATGGAACAATGCGGGAAATGCTCCGCTCTCGATCGGACAAGGCCTACAGATGGCTCGGGTGACTTGCCGGTGTGGTGAGACGCTGAAGGTGACATCCAGCGACCCGGATCGGGTGACCTGTCCCCGGTGTGGTGCAAAGATCCGGGTGCGCCGTGGCACGTCAACGAAGCAGGGGGTCGGTGAGCCCGGTGAGGGCTATGTCCGGTTCACTCTGCCCGTGCGGTCGGCGCCTCAAGGTTCGAGTGGAGGGGCGGCCCGAGGCTGGCAAGTGTCCGGATTGTGGACGCATCGTCCCGGTCCCCGAATCGGCCTGGGCGGCGGTTGAAGCTCCCCCGGGCACAGGGAATCCAGGCCGGTCTGTCGGCACTCGCCCTGAGGCCCGCACAGCCGACATGGACGTCGCCGACCTGAAGCGTCTGGAGCAATGGACAAGTCGCTACCGGGCAGCCCCGAATCAGGATGAGCGATTGTCCGGCGAATTGACCACGACTTCGCACCAGAGTCTTGGTGCCGTACCTCCTACAGAACCAGCGTCGAAGGATTCTTCTACGGTGCTCAAGATGGAGGCCGGGCTCTGGGTCTGCCCCCGTTGTGGCAAACCCCTGCACATGAGCGCCACCGTTTGCCGAGCCTGTGGTGAGCCCGTGCCGAAGCGCTAAATGGAGATCAGCAGCGGGAAAAGAACCTCTCGCGGAGGTTGAATCATGAGTCCCCGACCAGGGACGCTTTGAGCGACGCAAGCTCGATCGCATCGTCGCAGATGCTTTGCGCTGGTTGACAGCCTTATGATCGGGATAGTCCTCACCAGCGATCGTGCTGCTTACGCCCAGGACCTGAAGCCGATCTCTGGCCAGGTTGTTATACTCTACGCGGCCAATAGTGGCACATCTCCAAACGTCTGGAACTTGGGAGTCATTAGAGTTGCCATCTCGCCCTTGTGGACTGTGGGCAGATCGCCCAGGCACTGATCGATCGCAGCCGTGAATCGCGAAATCTTCGTAGTAGATGGAGTCCAGCGACTGCTTGCGCACGAACCGCCACAGTCTCTCGATCAGATTCAGGTTGGGCGAGTAACCGGGCAGGTACAACAGTTCGATCCCCAACGACGCCGCCAGCGCCTGCACCAGGGCGCATTTCTGGTACCGCGCGTTGTCCAGCACCAGCGTGATCGGCACCCCCACACTGGCCGCCGCCACCGTGCGCAACAGCGCGCACACCGACTCGGCGTTGATGTAGTCGTGATTGGTCACCCGGACCAGCCGGTGTGTCACCGCGTCGAGCGCCCCCAGGACGTTGTACCGCTTGCGACCCGAGGCCGCCCGCACGAACAGCCGCGCCGCGCACCACAGGCAACCCAGGAACGGCGCGAAGACGAAGTGGGCCGCGTCCACGAAGTAGACCTGCCTCCGGCCTCGGCGGGCCTGCTCCAGGCGCGGCCCTAACTTCTCTTGCACGAAGGTGGCCTGTTCCCGGGCGTGCTCCTCGACCGTCTGCTGGGGCGGCACGGGGATGGCCCCGGTCTTGCGCGAGCGCAGCCCCAGTCGGCCCTTGAGGAAGTGGCGGACCTGGCTGAGGCCCCTGCGGACGCCGGTCTGCTGCTCAATGATGGCCCGCGCCTGCTTGGCCGAGCGGACCGGGTGCTTCAGAAAGTACTCCTCCAGCGAGTCCTGGTGCTTGGCCAGGGCGCTGTGGGGGTGATGCCACCGGCAGCGGCGCAGGTGCGGCAGGCCGCCCTCATAATACTGGTCGAGGTAGCGCTGGACGGTGCGCCGGGAGACGTCGGCGTAGGCGGCGATCTGGTCGTGAGTCAGGCCGTGGCTCTTGAGCCAGAGGACCTCCATCTTGCGCTGGACGCGGGGGTCGGGGTGGTGGTAACGGTCGTGGGCCAGGGCGTTCCGGTCGTCCGCCGTGAAGGTGATGATCCGCAGGACGGGTCCACACTGATGTTGTCCCCAGGTTGCTCCCCGTCAGCAGTTTACACCCACACACTGCCGCCTACAATTCGTGCCAGACCCGGCCGCGCCGAGTATAACAGGGACGGGGCGGGGGTAGTGGGAGTGATGGTGTGGGGCCGTTGTCTCAGGTTCCGAAGATCCTGAAGGGTCTGTAGGGGAAACCGTGACTGACGCCCAGGGGAAGTTTACATTCGTGAAGCTGCCACCGGCATCGGCCGGGAAATCGACTTCACGCCGGCTGGTCGGTTGGGTGGGATACGACCTGGTGGCTCGCGCGAAGGATGGGCGGCTCGCCTGGATCGGCCAGTTCCGGGTTTTGCAGCAAGAGGCTACGGATCTCTGGTTGCCGCTGGCCGTGCGCGCGGACATCCAGGGCCGGCTCGTGAATCAGGCCGGCAAACCAATCGCCGAGGTGGAGATCACGCCGAACTCCTTGGACCAGGAAGAGAAACCTGTCCGGAGGTCGATCATGGCGACCCTGCCCGCTGCCCTGTCCAGTTCGTTGCGGGTCACCACAGTGCCGGACGGTTCTTTCGTATTGCCCGGGTTTCCCCAGGTCTCCTTTGTCCACGCGAAGATGCGAGCCGATGGCCTGGGGACTGTTAAGCGCAACGTCACATAACTTTTGTCGGAATTATTGTCACCGACTCTGTTACAATAGGTTGAGCCTCACTCCTGCGGAGGTTCAGCCATGTCACGTCCCTCGACCGTGCGGAAGCCGACCGCGACGGAACTCCGCCGGGTCCATCGCTGGCTCGAGAAACCGTTGCTGCCCTGGCAACGTCGTCGCGCCGAGGTGCTCCTGCTCCACGCTGCAGACCTGTCCGCCGCCAGGATCGCCCAACTGCTTCAGGTGCATCCCAACACCGTGTACGCGGACCTGCATGACTTCGCGCGGCGCCGTCTGTCCTGCCTGGACGGCCCGCGTGCCGTCGGGGCTCCCTCACGCCTATCCCGCGAGCAGATCGAGACCATCTGGCGGCTAGCTGGGCAACCGCCCACCGCCTTGGGCTTGCCGTACGGCCGCTGGAGTCTGGCCAAGTTGCGGGCGTACCTCATCCGACAACGGATCATCAAAGCGATCAGCCGCGAGCACCTCCGCCGGGTGCTGAAAAGGGGGGATACCGCCTGCGCCACGTCCGCCGCAAACTCGTTTGCACCGATCCCAACCGGCCGGTGATCCTCTACCGGTTGCGGACATGGTGGCGTCACCGGCCCCGCCGCGCCCTCCTGGCCTTCTTCGACGTCCAGCCGATTACGGTCAAGGCGTACGGCGGCCGTCGCTCCACGAGGGCTCAGCGGTTGGTCCTGGCGCGGAATCAGAAGACCCGCGGCCGGTTCTACCTGTTCCTGCTCTACGAGGTGAACCGGGGCTTGGTCCACGGGACCTTCTTCCCCGGCAAGGGGGCCGTGTACGTCTGCCGGTTCCTGCGGCGGGTACGCCGGTGGTATCCCGGGCAGTCGGTACGGATCGCCTTGGACCGCGACCCGGCGCACCCGATCAAGGCGCAGGTCACGCAGTCGCTGATGCGGCGGCTGCGGCTGAACTGGACCAGCCTGCCCAAGCGGAGCCCCGACGATAATCCGTGTGAGACGATCTTCAGCGACATCCAGCAGAACCTCCTGGACAACAGCGACGACCCTGATGAGTGGACGACTCGAAGGCGGATCAGCCGCCATCTGCGGGCGCGCAATCGACGACCCGACCGGTTCGTGCAGATCGGCTACCTAGGGGAATACTCACAAAAAACAACGATCCGCGAGAGGGCTAGAAGATACGGGTTTCGCGGTGTAAAGTCTTGCCTTGTTGGCGTCAACGATGGCGTTCACCCGTGGCACGGAGGTCGGCAGGATGTCCTACGCTTGGCCCAAGGATACGGATTTTGCTCTGTGGGAACTCGATGTCCTCGACCGCCATTGTCCGGTCTGTGGACGGCTGATGTATATCTGCGACCACCGGTACCGTCGGGTTCACACCCTCGAGGGTCCGGTGCAGCTCGTCTGCAAACTCAACCACTGCCCCGATCCCGCCTGCCCCGGCCACGCCAAGACCAAGAGCCCCGAACTCGAGATCACGATCGCGCCGCCCAAGTGGGCGGTCGGGTGGGATGTCCTCTGTTGGATCGGTCATCGTCGATGCTCACGTCATTGGTCGATTTCCCAGATCCAATCCGATCTCTGGGATGATTACGGCATCAAGCTCTCGGCCGACTCGATCGCCCGGTACATCGGATCCTACCAGGTCATGCTCGCCGCGCGCCAGCAGGACCCCGAGTCGTTGCGGCGGCACTATGAAGCCGTCGATGAGATCATCCTCTCGATCGACGGCCTACAGCCCGAGAAGGGGCACGAGACGCTGTACGTGGTGCGCGAACTGACCGGCAAGCGGGTCTGGTTCGCTGAGCCTTTGATCTCCGCCACGGCGGACGAGGTGCGCCGCCTGATCGCGCAGGCCAGGGCGTGGGCCAAGTCCCTGGGTAAGCCGGTGGCGCTGTGGTTGTCGGACCGGCAGGACGCCTTCGTGACGGGCATCGCGGCAGAATTCCCCGACGTGCCGCACCGCTACTGCGACAATCACTTCCTCCGCGACGTGGCCAAGCCTGTTCTGGAGGCTGACAGCCACGCCAAGGTTCAGATGCGGAAGAAGGTGCGTGGCCTTCGGAAGATCGAACAGGCGGTACTCAAACAGCAGGGCGTCCAGGCGTCGGAACGCATCGTGGAGGATGATCCTGCTGCGACCGCGCCGCCGCTGAACCCGCCCGGGCCCCGAGTCGATGCCGCCAGCGCCGTGGTGCTCGAATACTGCACGGCGGTGCGTGGCATTCTCAACGACGATCAGGGAGGACCGCTCCACCCTCCCGGCTTGCGGATGGCCGATGCGCTGGATGAGGTTCGCGCGTCGCTCCAGCGAAACCTGGACGCGAAAAAAGGGGATTCGCCGAGCGGCAACTGGGCCGACTCGCCGACTGCATCGACCGCGGCCGAAACGAAGTGCGCGACGAACAGGAGTCGATCCGTGAATTCATCGCGGAAGTCACGGAAGTTGCCGAAACGCTCGATCCCGGCAAGGGAACATGTGCGGACCGGCAGGCGAAGTTCGAGGAACTGATCGATCGATTCCAGCAAACCGGGGGCCCGATTCATAAGCAAATGGCCCAGGTGATGATCAGTTTTCTCGCCGGCCTGTTCGTGGGCGAAGGACTGTTTGAAGAGATCAAGGACAACCTGGATTTGGAACGATGGTTTCGCTTGCCCAAGAGTCATGAGCGGCGGATTCACGGCCACCGCCACGCGGGGACCCGTATTGTTCTGGAGGGGCCAACTTTAGTGCACGCACTGGATGCACACGCCTTCCATCCGGAGCCGTTCACGGTGGACGACTTGCTGCCCTATCGCACGGCGCCGAACCACAGTGCCAGAGGCAGGCACTGGATCGTCGCAAGATCATGAGGAAGGCACGCTCGAAGAAGAACCGCCCGATACTCCTGGCCGACCTCGAGCGGCGCTATCAGGAACCGTCGGGGTTCTAGCCCTCTCGCGGATCGTTGACAAAAAATAGGTGGCGCATTTTGACAAAAATTCTGTGACGCTACGCTTAAGGTCAGCCGCAGCGAGCAGATTTTTTCCTGGCGCTCGCCAGTTGGTGCGCCGGTTCCGCGATCAAGCGGCGTTGCCCATTGATTCCGGCAACGGACGCCTCCGGGAGCGCACGGTCCCGACGCCAACCGTCGAGGTCACCGTTGCGTCGTGCGGCTTCCAGCGCAGCCAAGGCCAGCACCCCATGGGGCGACCAACTCATCCCCTGGTGTTTGCAGCGTGCCGACACCGCCCAGTCGTTGTATTGCTCCACCCGTGTGCTCGCGATCCATAACCCCGCCCGTTGCCGTTGCTGGTAGTCGGGGATGTACGCGCGCCGCTGCTCCAGGTACGCGAGGAGCTCCTCGACCGCAGCAGGGTTCCTCACCCACTGCAATGCCCCCTTCAGGAGTTCGATCGCTGCGGTCATCTTCCCTTCCCACAACGGCCCCAGCAGCTCTTTGTCGACCGCGCGGCGGAGATCCTTGGGGCCGCCCGCGGAACTCATCGGCTCAGAACATCGTTTCCGAAGGTGCCACCAGCACACGATCATCGCTTGGAGGGAAATTCCCAGGCTCTCGAACCACGTTCGAATCCCTGCGGCACCGTCGCCCAAGACCAGCAACCGCCGCTCGCCGCTGAGAACCCCCAACTGGAGCAACAGGGCCGACACTTGCAGCCACAGTCCCTCCGCCGTGGCCTCCGCAAACGCGTATCGCAACCCGGCCACTAGGCCCTGTTTGAAAATTGAACAGAGGTATACAATATGGTAGGATCCAGCTCACAAGTTCATCTGTCTATTTCGGGTAGCCGTCCATGCACCGCTACGAACTATCTGACCAGCAGTGGGCCCGCATCTCGGCTCTGTTTCCTCAGCGGACCCGCTCCGGTAAGGTGGGCCGCCCGCCGAGCGACCACCGCCCGATCGTCAACGGGATCCTTTGGGTCTTGCACACCGGTGCTCCCTGGCGTGACCTCCCCGAGCGCTACGGACCATGGCAAACCGTGTTCACCCGATTCAACGGATGGCGCCGGGATGGCACTTGGGTGCGCATTGTCACCTCGCTGCTGGACGAACTGGACGACAAGGGCCGGATCGACCACGACCTGTGGTGCATCGACGGCTCCGTCATTCGGGCCAGCAGGGCTGCCGCCGGAGGGGGAAAAAAAGGGGAGCAGCTCGCGGCGGTTGGGAGGACACAAGCAGACGCAACGCCAGGAGCCGCTTGACCATGCGCTGGGGCGATCGCGAGGCGGGTTTAGCACCAAGATCCACCTGGCTTGTGACAAACACGGTTTCATCGTTGCCCTCCACGTCACGGCCGGCCAGGCGCACGAGAGCAAGGCGTTGGAACCCACGATGGCCCGGCGACTGCTCCACCACCGCGGTTGGCCGGGCCACCTGGCAGGGGACAAGGGATATAGTTACCCGCGGATCCGCCGCTGGTGTCGCAGGCGGCGAATCGAGTCGGTGATCCCGACCCGCAAGGACCAACCGCACGACGAGCACTTCGACAAGGCGACGTACCGACAGCGGAACATCATTGAACGTGTGGTCGGGTGGTACAAGGAGTATCGCTCGGGTGCGGCCTCGGAATTATGTGGGCTCTGACGAGCCGCTTGGGTAAAGTCGAGCCTCCTTCCAGGGAGGTTGCCATGCCCGCTGCCATCGTCGCCCGCACCGAGTCCGGCTTCACCATCCAGGTCGAGATCCCTTACCGGTCCTCCATGCTGGAGTCCGAGGAGACGATCCAGGAAGGTCTCAACCAAGCGGGCGTCCTCGCCACCCAGGAGGCCCTGCAACGGTTCGACACCGACGGCTCACCGATTCAAGTCGGCGACACCAAGCTCACCTCGATGGGTCAGGTCCTCAAGGAGTACCAGACCCCCTACGGGGTCGCCCCCGTCGAACGTCACCTCTACCAGAGCTCCCGAGGCGGCAAGACCTATTGCCCGCTGGACCGCAACGCCCGCATCGTCGGCAGTTCTACTCCCCGGTTCGCCAAGATGATCTCGCACAAGTATGCCGAGTTCGGCTCCTCTCGGGTGATCGAGGACCTGCGGGAGAACCACGGCCGTACGGTGGCCCGGTCGTTCGTCCAGAACGTCGCCGACGCCGTGGCCGCCGTGGCGTTGGCCCAGGAGGAGACCTGGGAGTACGCCCTGCCCGCGTTGGAGGAGCCGACGGCCACCATCACCATCGGCATGGATGGGACCTGCCTACTGATGTGTGAGGACGGGTGGCGGGAAACAATGGTCGGCACAATTGGCCTGTACGACCGGAACGGCGAGCGCCAGCATACGATCTACCTGGCGGCGACCCCGGAGTACGGCAAGGCGACGTTCCTGGACCGCTTGGAGCGGGAGATCGCCCGGATCAAGGTGGCGTACCCGCGGGCCCGGTACGTGGGCTTAGCCGATGGGGCGAAGGGGAACTGGGAGTTCCTCTCCCGGCATACCGAGGTCCAGGTGATCGACTTCTGGCATGCCGCCGAGTACCTGGGCGATGCCGCCGATGTCCTCTTCGCTGGATCGCCTGGGGCGAAGCGGCCGTGGCTGGAGTCGAGTTGCCACCGGCTGAAGCATGAGCCGGGGGCCGCCCGCCAGTTGGTCCGGGACCTGAAGCGGCTGGCGGCTGAGAAGGGGGTCGCTCCGGATCAGCCAGAGGTCGGGGCGGCGATCACATACTTCACCAATCAGAGCAAGGCCGGCCGGATGAACTACGCCCCGCTGGTGGCAGGGAAGATCCCCATCGGCAGCGGAGTGACGGAAGCCGCGTGCAAGGTGTTGGTCAAGCAGCGGCTGTGCGGGTCGGGGATGAGGTGGAAGGAGCCGGGTGCGGCGGCGGTGTTGAGTGTGCGGTGCCTGACGTACACGGCCGAGCGTTGGTCACAGTTCTGGGCCAAGATCGACCAGTATGGGTTCCCGATTGCGGCCTGACACTACATACATCCGAGGTCACACCCTATCGCTCCCTTGGCACTCGCCACGAAGAACTGGTGGTCAATTATGTGGCTTTGTGGTTAGTCGCTATTATTGAAAGATCTTTGAAACTCTTATTTCCGAATAGACCATGACCACATTGTGTACGCCTGTTCTATTTTCAAACAGAGCCTAGGACCGCGCGGGCGCGCTGGCGATGCGCGACGATCAGCTGCTCGCCCTCCTGAGGCACGATGTCGACGACCGTGCTCCGCCCCAGCAGATTCTCGTCCCCAGCGTCCTGCCAGACGTCGGCGCGGCTCTTCCCCGCCGATTGATCGCTCCTCTGATCACAGACCGCGTCCCGGAGATTCTGGGTGATGGTGAGTTCGTGGGACGTGTCCCATGCGGTCGCCGACGGGATCTCCAACGTGCCGTCGTAATTGTGGCGGATCCGCGACCGCTGAACGGTGACCTCGCCGAAGATCGTCGTGACGGTGAAGGGGCGTGCGTGAGGGAAACGGGGACATACAGGTGAGGGAAACGGGGACATACAGGATTTCAAATTCTAAGGCATCAAAAAGCGCTATGTCCCCCTATGCGGCCTGTTCCAGTCGGCGGCGCGGGTCTACCAGGCTGCGGCGATCGGCATCTTGATGACCGGGATGGGCCATGACGGGGTGGAGGGCTGCAAGGCCATCCTGGCCGTGGGGGGCTTCACCCTCGGCCAGGACGAGGCGACCTCCGTCGTCTACGGCATGAACAAGGCCGCCTTCATCGAGGGCACCCTGAAAACCCAGTTTGCCCTCGACGAGCTCGCCGGTATTCTCAACCGCATCGCGTCCTATCGAGAAGAGCACGAGAAGGAGTCCTGAGAGCTACAAGGCGCTGGCAATCTCAAGGATCGGCGCCAGCGTGACCCTCTGTCGCGGCGATGGCGTCCAGGACATCCTGCTCCGCTCCGGATTGATCGAACCGGATGAGTGAATTGGCGTATAATGGGTGTTGAGGTGCCACGAAAATTCTTCAGGAGACGGACATGTTCGATCTCATCAAGAAAACCCTACTCACCGGTGTAGGCCTGGCCGTGCTGACCAAGGAAAAAGTCGAGGAGCTGGGCAAAGACCTGGTCTCGCAGGCCAAGCTCTCCGAGAACGAGGGCAAGGAGTTCGTCGATAGCCTACTCAAGCAGTCGGAGACTGCACGCAAGGACTTCGAGACCCGGATTAACTCGGCCGTTCAGAAAGCCATCTCGGGGCTGAACCTGGCGAGCAAGGAGGAGGTCGCCAAGCTCTCCGCGAAGGTAGAGGAGCTTTCGGCCAGACTGACCTCCGCCACCCATGAGAATCGGGGGTGAGCTTGCCCCCCTATCCATACACCCTGCCCAGGTGATCGCGGGGTCATGGACGATCAAGCTCGGCCGGTATGAGGGGCTCCCTACCGCGAAGGCCGCGCCTGGTGAACAGGACGCCTCGGTTGCCAAACGCGGCGACAACACCATCGGGGTCGCCGGGGCAAGCCGCAGTGTGCGGCCGACGGCTTCCGGGTGCATCAGCGATTTCAGGCTTCCCCAGACAAGCTCGAGCTGGACCGGATTGGTGGCGATCACCTGCCAGAAACGGGGCACGAAATTAATGTTCTTCGTTCGCTTGATGTCGGCGAAGATCTCGGCGACCTTGCCGGTCGCCTCGTGCTCTTGCACGGGTCGGACGGTGGCGGTGCGGGTGTCAGGCTGAGACATGGCGTTTCTCCTGATCGGTATAGCATAACGGTTCGGGAGAGCGAACGACCAGCTTTACCGGCAGCTCCTTGATGTTGACGATCGGATCAAGGTCTGCCATGTTTGGTGAGAGCTGATCGGATGATTTTCGAGGATCTCTTCATGAGTGTGGGCTTCCTTCCTCTCTTGTCACGGCGGCGACGCGTGTGCTGGCTGGCCGGAATCACGATCCTCATTCTGGCCTGGCTAGCCGTGTCTACCATGGTCACGTTCCGCCTCACAAGGCGGCCCAGGGCGTGGTTTCCTGAACCGGCCCCTCACATTGCCTGGGGATCGATCCAGGACCATCGGCTCCGGACCCGCGACGGCCAAGACATCGGCGCCTGGTTTATCGAGGGAAGGGACAAGGACAATGCCCCGCAAGTTCTGCTGCTGCACGGCAACAAGGGAAGCCGCGCGAACTCGCTGAAACGAGCAGAGTTTCTGGTCTCCGCAGGCTACCCGGTTCTCATGATCTCGCTCCGGGCTCATGGCGACTCCACGGGCGATTTCAACGATATCGGCTTCAGCGCGCGTCTCGACATGGTTGCCGCGGTCGAGTTTCTGGAGCAGAGGCATCCCGGCCGACCGATCGTGGTGATGGGAGTATCACTCGGGTCAGCCGCAGCGATCTTCGCGTCGGCTGAGCTGAGCCGCCGGGTCCGCGGATACATCCTCGAAAGTCCCTATCAGGACCTGAAGACTGCCGTCTGGAACCGGACCCAGACCTTTCTGCCTCCGGTTCTCGCGCAGATTGGTTATGCCGGCTTGAGGCTCGTCGGTCCCGTCTTGTTGCCGCACCTCGAAAAGGTTTCTCCGCTCCAGGCGATTGGCGGCATACCTTCCGACGTGCCGGTCCTGATCCTGGCTGGAGAGGCCGATCCCCTGGCGCGACCGGCAGAGGCCAGGGCACTCCTGGAACGTGTCACCGGGCACGGGCGATTGATCCTCTTCTCGGGCGCCAGCCATCACAACCTGGTTGAATCCGCCCCGGACGATTACAGGAGAGTGTTCCTGGACTTCTGCGACTCGCTGGAAGAGCAGATTCCACGGTGAATGAGTCTTCTCCGCGAGGAGAGCATGGCCGGCCGAGCTGAGTAAGCCGGACCTGTGGGACGAGGAAGCACATGTCCCGCTGAGACGACGCTGAATCATGGCGGCAACACCCATGTTGGCAGGTTCCTGCCTCCTTCCTGAACCGTCCCACGTAATGTATCATCGAGCAAGAGGGACCCTTGTATGGTGGTCTCCAAGGAGCACTTCGATCATGCCAACGCGATTGAAAGCGATTCGGATAAGAAATTATCGCTCGCTTGATGACGTATCTCTGGATCTGGAACCCGTGAATGTCTTGTTCGGGCCGAATGGCGCCGGAAAGTCGACCCTCCTGGACACGATCTGGTTTGTGCGGGACTGTGCAATCCGGAGCGTGGAGCTGGCCTCGAGCGATCGCGATCATGGCATCGGTCTTCTCTTTGATGGAGCCGACGAGGGAGATTCAATTCATCTGAAACTCTCGACCGACCGCATCGAGTACGAGTTGAATCTCAGCCTGTCGGCTGGCCGAATCGAGTCGTTCGTCGGCGAAAGGCTCGTCTCTCTTGACCGCGGCGAAATCTTGTTCGAGCGTCGAGCGGGTACAACTAAGGCTGACTTCTTTCACATCCACCTAGCTCAACGAGCACCGTATGAACTTCCTGTACTTTCCGCGATTTGGTTCCCTTGGTCGTTGACGTGACTCGGGTAGACGAATGCCGGTCCGGCCGGGACGATGGCGATGACCAAGCCTGCCAATCAACCCCGGACGGAGTCGGCCGTGACATCATCGCACCAGGACGCGACATCGTGCCAGTGGTTCTCTTGCCTTGCTTCACCCCTGGATCGCAGATCTGCCGTCAGGCTGGTGTGGCTCTTTATCGGCGCGATCCTCGCCCGCGGCCGAAGGACCGTCACCAGCTGGATCCGCGCTGCCGGCTTGAGTCGACAGTATCAGCCTTGCTACACGACCGTCGCAGCAGCCGGCAAGCGGGCGGACAACATCGCCGGCCGGTTGATCCACGAGGTGGTCAAGCCTTTGGTGGATGGTCAGACGCGGCTCACCGTGGCGCTAGACGACACGCCGACACAGCGGTATGGGCCCTACGTGCAGGGGGCTGGCATCCATCACAACCCGACCCCCGGCCCGGCTGGCTCGCCGCATGTCTACGGCCACGTCTGGGTGGTGCTCGGGCTCCTGGCGGTCCATCCTGCATGGGGAGTCATCGCTCTGCCGCTGTTGGCCCGTCTGTACGTGCGGGCCAAGGATCTGCCGTGCATCGACCCAAAGCATCGGCCGGAGTTCCGGACCAAGCTGGAGATGGGAGTCGAGCTCCTGCGGTGGGCTTGGTTCTGGCTCCGGTTCCTGGGCAAGCCGCTGTGGGTGGTGGTCGACGGGGCCTACGCCAAGGCCCCGTTCCTCAAACCGGCGATGTTGCTGGGAATGACGGTCGTCAGCCGGCTGCGCAAGGACGCGGCGCTATGGACGATCCCAGGGCCCCGGGTACCAGGTCGGCGCGGTAGGCCGCGGGTCTACGGAGAGACGCGCATCGACTTGGCCAAACGGGCCGGGCAGCGTCGCGGTTGGACGACTAGCATCTTCGACTTGTATGGCAAGCGGGCGAAGAAGCGGTATAAGACGTTCGTGGCGATGTGGCGGCCCGTCGGCGGGGCAATCCGGGTGGTGTTGGTGGAGGAGCCGAGTGGATGGGTGGCCTTCTTCTGCACCGACGTGTCAGCGACCGTAGCAGAGATTCTCTCGACGGTCGCCGACCGGTTCTCATTAGAGATCGCGTTCCGCGACTGCAAGGAGATCGTCGGAGCCGGCCAGCAGCAGGTGCGGTTCGTGTGGGCAAACATCGGTGCATTCCACATCTGCCTCTGGACGTTCACGATGACCGAAGCTTGGGCATGGGGTCGGGAGGAGGACGACTTGGTGGACCGCCGAGCATCGCCATGGGACGATCCGAACCGTCGCCCAAGCCACGCAGACAAGCGTCGGGCTTGGCGCCGTGAATTGTTGGCCGAGGAGATTCGCGCGGTTCTACGCCCCGGGGTCACCGAGGAGGAAATTCGGGCCGTCGCCGAGCGGTTGCTTGCCCTGGCGGCATGAGAGCGAAGTCAATCGCGGAAAGTACAGAACTTCGCGAGCCCGAGAAAATCTCGCTCGGCCGATATCTGTGAGCCTTTGAGCCACGTTGTGAAGAAGCGTTAGAGTTGGAACGAATCCTCCACTTCGTCCATTTCTGACCATTCGCGATCCTTCAATTGTGGGGTCTTAAGATCGGGCTCCAACGGGGATACGAGACTGGGTAAGAGGACGAGGTGACCAACCTTTGGTCGGTTCTCAGGAACCTCGAGGGACGCCGACAGCTCGACGATCGATACGCCAACCATCATGGAATACATGGCCGCAGCAGTCTCCCAGAACTTTGACTGCTTGGTCATCGAGCCATCGAGCAGCCAATCCTGTCTATGCAAGCTTTCTGGAACGCGGGAGGCGAAAGCCGATCCTGGCTTCAGGGATTTCTGACGGGCATCTCGGCAGTTGCTTATTCTGCTCACGGCACTCTTTTCCGAAGGCCGGAGATCGTTATTCATTGATCGTTGATTGATGAGCCGGAGACTTCAGGCTGCATCCCTGGGCAATTTCCGTCCTTGCCAAGGCAATCAAACGGGCAACAGAGGAGTGGGGAAAGCAGGTCATCCTGGCGACCCATTCGCCGGTATTGATCAGTCAGGATTTGATCCGGACCAGATTCTGACAGTCGAACAGCCAGAGCGGACGGACCCGGATCACGCGACTGAGCGAGGTTGAGGAAATTAAGGACCTCTTACAGGAGTACGCTCCTGGTTCCCTCTACATGAGCGAAACAGTCGTGCGCAAAGCAAACCCTCAGTTAGTCAATTCCGAGCGAATGTTCATGGCCAATTCGATGTGGAGCTTTTTTCGGATTGCTCTTCTGGTGACCGGGAAAGGGGAGGAACAGTTCTTGCCAAAAGCTGTTCCGATCGCTCGAGGCTGAAGGGCGCTACGTGTCTTTCGGGTCGCGAGGCGAATTCCGCAGCTTCGACCCATCTGTACTTTCCGCGATTGACTTCGCTCTCATGCCGCCAGGGCAAGCAACCGCTCGGCGACGGCCCGAATTTCCTCCTCGGTGACCCCGGGGCGTAGAACCGCGCGAATCTCCTCGGCCAACAATTCACGGCGCCAAGCCCGACGCTTGTCTGCGTGGCTTGGGCGACGGTTCGGATCGTCCCATGGCGATGCTCGGCGGTCCACCAAGTCGTCCTCCTCCCGACCCCATGCCCAAGCTTCGGTCATCGTGAACGTCCAGAGGCAGATGTGGAATGCACCGATGTTTGCCCACACGAACCGCACCTGCTGCTGGCCGGCTCCGACGATCTCCTTGCAGTCGCGGAACGCGATCTCCAATGAGAACCGGTCGGCGACCGTCGAGAGAATCTCTGCTACGGTCGCTGACACGTCGGTGCAGAAGAAGGCCACCCATCCACTCGGCTCCTCCACCAACACCACCCGGATTGCCCCGCCGACGGGCCGCCACATCGCCACGAACGTCTTATACCGCTTCTTCGCCCGCTTGCCATACAAGTCGAAGATGCTAGTCGTCCAACCGCGACGCTGCCCGGCCCGTTTGGCCAAGTCGATGCGCGTCTCTCCGTAGACCCGCGGCCTACCGCGCCGACCTGGTACCCGGGGCCCTGGGATCGTCCATAGCGCCGCGTCCTTGCGCAGCCGGCTGACGACCGTCATTCCCAGCAACATCGCCGGTTTGAGGAACGGGGCCTTGGCGTAGGCCCCGTCGACCACCACCCACAGCGGCTTGCCCAGGAACCGGAGCCAGAACCAAGCCCACCGCAGGAGCTCGACTCCCATCTCCAGCTTGGTCCGGAACTCCGGCCGATGCTTTGGGTCGATGCACGGCAGATCCTTGGCCCGCACGTACAGACGGGCCAACAGCGGCAGAGCGATGACTCCCCATGCAGGATGGACCGCCAGGAGCCCGAGCACCACCCAGACGTGGCCGTAGACATGCGGCGAGCCAGCCGGGCCGGGGGTCGGGTTGTGATGGATGCCAGCCCCCTGCACGTAGGGCCCATACCGCTGTGTCGGCGTGTCGTCTAGCGCCACGGTGAGCCGCGTCTGACCATCCACCAAAGGCTTGACCACCTCGTGGATCAACCGGCCGGCGATGTTGTCCGCCCGCTTGCCGGCTGCTGCGACGGTCGTGTAGCAAGGCTGATACTGTCGACTCAAGCCGGCAGCGCGGATCCAGCTGGTGACGGTCCTTCGGCCGCAGGCGAGGATCGCGCCGATAAAGAGCCACACCAGCCTGACGGCAGATCTGCGATCCAGGGGTGAAGCAAGGCAAGAGAACCACTGGCACGATGTCGCGTCCTGGTGCGATGATGTCACGGCCGACTCCGTCCGGGGTTGATTGGCAGGCTTGGTCACCGCCATCGTCCCGGCCGGACCGGCATTCGTCTACCCGAGTCACGTCAACGACCAAGGGAACCAAATCGCGGAAAGTACAGACCCATCACATCGGCAAGAAAAAAGGAGAAGATGGTCGGTTGCGGCGAACTCATTCCGGCCCTAGAGCGGTTTACCCATGTGTTGCGCACAGCTGCGCGAGCTGGAACCAGCCGATGATGTCCTGGGTGGTCACCTTTTCGAGCGCCTCTCCCAGGGCCTCGTAGACGGCATCCTTGTTCCGCGCCGCGACCCGGCGGAGGTACGCCTTGACCTTCGACCAGAGTCTCTCGATCGGCGTGTAGTCCGGGCTGTAGGGCGGCAGGGGCAGGAGCCTGGCACCCGCCCGCCTGACGGCCGCCGCCGCGGCATAGGCCTGATGGGGGGACAGGTTGTCCCATACGACCACGTCGCCGGCGTGCAGCTCCGGCACCAGCACCTGCTCGACATACGACTCGAACGCCGCGGTGTCGGTCGACCCCGGGAACACCAGGGGGGCACGTACCCCGTCCAGACCCAACGCGGCGATCACGGTCAGCGATTCCCACGAGCCGGGGGCCGAGCCGACGGCCCGCTCGCCGCGCGGGGCCCAGCCGTAGGCCTGGGTCATCGCCGTGGTCACCCCCGACTCGTCCACGAAAACCAGCCGTTTCGGCTCGACCCGCTTCACCTTCCTCCGGAACGACCGCCGCTTCTCCTGGACGTCGGGCCGGTCGCGCTCGTCGGCATGCTGGGTCTTCTTCTTGCAGGTCAATCTCTGTCGCCGCAGGGCGCGCCAGATCGTCGTCAGGCTGCAGTTGAAGCCGCCCCGCTGCTTCAGTTGGTCCAGGGTGTCGTCGTTGTGCTCCCGGACCAGATCTTCCAGGCGCCGCAGGTCGTCCGGGCTCAGCACGGGGGTCGGGCCGCCCCCGTGCGGCTCAGGGGCCAACGTATCCTTCTGACGCCGCCGCTGCAGCAGCCGGGAGACGAACGAGACGCTGACGCGGAAGAGGCGGGCGATCTCGCGCTGCGGGCCCTCGTCCTCATCCACGGCCGCCGCGACCCGCTCCCGCAGGTCTATCGAAGAGGGACGCATGGCAGGTATCTCCTGATCCGTTGCCGTCTCCTTCCTCGATCGTGTCCTTCTATGTGAATTGTTTCTGTCCGCAACCCGAATGGAAACCGCTCTAGATGCAGAAATTGGTCTCTCCGCCCGGAGGTATCTCGCCGACGGCTTCGCTTACGTCATCCTCGTCGACGACCTGGAGCACGACCACAGGGACCATGCCACGGACGTCTTCCAGAGGTACCGCCTGGTGCTCGACACGATTCTGAATCCCGTCGGATGGAAAACCCGGGCCTCGGTGCATTTCCTGGTCAATATGCTGGAGGCCTACTACTTCGCCCACGCTGCCGCCATCAATGACGCGCTGGGGACAGAACTGGACGACTACGAAGGTGACGTCGAGACGATCCGCCATCCCAAGAACGACCTCAAGTGGCTAAGTCCGGGATTCGACGAGGTCGAACACGGAAGATTAATCCTCGAAATGCTCGACATAACTCACGTGCTCTCGAATCCGTCAACCTGCCGGTCACTCCGCACCTTATTCGGCTGGTGCTCCAAGGCGATCGGACGGGAGTTCACGGACACCTATCAACTCAGGAACGGGAGCTACTTCCATGTGACGCGACCGCAGATTGACGCGCTCCTCGGTGTCCCATCAGTCTGATGCGGAACTGGTGGGTGGAAGGTCAGATTGACCGCCCCTTGGTTCGCGATCCCCGCCCCTTCCCCCCTGCCAGTGGCTCAGAGCCGCCTTCGAGGGACTGGCCCACCTTCGTGGACGCGAGGCGAGCTTCGATGGCGGCGGCGTAGTCGGCGGAGAGCTCAAAGCCGAGGAAGCGGCGATCCAGCTTCTTGGCAACGGTCAGCGTGGTGCCGCTGCCGCCGAAGGGGTCGAGGACCGTCTCACCGGGGTTCGAGCAGGCGCGGACGATCCGGCCCAGAAGCTGCTCGGGCATCTGGCAACCGTGCCAGCCGGCACGCTCCTTGAACGTTCCGCAGACGCGGGGAAGGTACCAGGTGTCGCTCTCGGGTGCGAACCCGTCCGGAACGTCTTGCGGGCGGAGGATCCAGGTGTCGTCGGGGAGGCGGCCTTCAGGGTTGGCTCGCGTGTCGAAGTAGACCAGTTGCCGCGCAGAGGGAACGCGAATGGACTGGTCATTAAAAGTAAAACGTTTGGGGTCCTTCACGAAGTAGAACAGGTGGGCGTGACTGCGGCTGAACTTCCTGGTGCAGTGGACCCCAAACGTATAGTACCAGATCACCCAGCTCCGCAACGACAGCCCCAGTTCGCGATGGAAGAGGATCTTCAACTCGGCGGCATACTCGTCGCCGATCGCCAGCCAGAACGTCCCGTCGGGTTTGAGTGCACGAACGACCTCGCGGCCCCAGGACTTCGTCCAGCCGAGGTAAGTATCGGCCTCGCGTCGGTCGTCGTAGATGTCGTAATCATAGCCGATGTTGAAGGGAGGGTCGGCGAAAACCAGATCGATCGATGCCGACGCAACCCGTGGGAACAGCTCCAGGCAATCTCCCGCGTACAATCGATCGAACTCCAACAGCCCGGGGGAATTTGGCGTGGAAGGCATGGTGCGATCACTCTTCATCGGGTGTCGAGTCGCCGGCCGGCGAGCCGGAGGAAAGGTCGCTCGCCGTCGCCGTTCCGCTGAGGTCCACTCGGGCCCGGAGCCGACTCGTCGATGCGGTACTCGGAAAGTTTCTTGTGCAAGGTATTGCGGTTGATGCCGAGCCGCGCGGCGGCCTTGATCTGCACCCGGTCGCAGGTCTGGAGAACCTGCTGGATCAGCTCGCGCTCGACCTGTCCCACGATCCGATCGTGAAGGTCGTTGGCGTTCGGACCGGCGCCTCGAATTCCCTGGCGGACGAGCTCGACGGTCAAGGAGCCGAAATCAGCGCCTCCACCTCGATGGCGAATGGGCCTGGGGGCAGCCTCGCCGCGGAGCTGCGGTGGCAGGTGCTCGACCAAGAGCTCGCCGCCGGTGCCGAGGATCACCGCCCGCTCGACATAATTCTGGAGCTCGCGGACGTTTCCGGGCCAGTCGTGCTCTCGCAGCCGCCGCATCGCCTCGAGGTTGACCTTCCGCATCTCGCGCTTGTTCTGCTCGCAGTAGCGCTTCAGGAAATAAAGCACCAGTGGCTCGATGTCGTCGCGGCGCTCGCGGAGGGGGGGAAGATAGATTGGCACCACGTTGAGCCGGTAGTAGAGGTCCTCGCGGAACCGGCCGGAATCGATCTCATCGAGCAAGTCGCGGTTCGTGGCCGCGACGATCCGGGTGTCGACCTTCTTGGTGTTGTTATCGCCGACCCGCTCGAATTCCCCTTCCTGGAGGACGCGGAGCAGCTTGACCTGGAGCTTGGGCGAGGTGCTGTTGATCTCGTCGAGAAAGATCGATCCCGTGTGCGAGGCCTCGAACCGTCCGGTCCGGTTGTCCACCGCGCCGGTGAACGAGCCCTTGACGTGCCCGAAGAGTTCGCTTTCGAGGAGGCTCTCGGTAAGAGCCCCGCAATTGACGCGGATGTAGGGGCCCGTCGATCGGGGGCTAAGGTCGTGGATGGCGCGCGCGATCAGCTCCTTGCCGGTTCCGGTCTCGCCCACGATCAGCACGCAGGCGCGGGAGGGAGCGACCTGGCGGGTGGTTCGAAAAACCTCGCGCATGGCCGGGCTCTCGCCAAGCACGCCCGGCAAGGTCACGGACAGTGCGGCCGGATCGCCGGGGCCTGGGCCGGGGGCGTGGATGCTGAAGCTGGATCTGGTGTCGATGGCCATGGCGGCGCAACCTTCAGGGACACTCGTACGACGGTCGGAAACCCAGGATGCTCGGGGCAAGTCGCTCTAAGATCCAGCCACTCCCGGGCCTGGTCGGGTGACTCCGAGCCGGACAATCCCTCCTCACGGCAGCGTTTAAGGTTGGGGATTCCGTGGTGCAGGAGTCGGAGCCGCGGGTGCGGCGAGTACCGGTACCGGTGCAGAGGGAACGGCAATGCCAGCGGGGGTCGCGGACTGGGGAGCTCGCCTTGCCGCATGGGCCGGGGCTCGGAGCGCCGTGACGACCGCCTCCAGTGCCGATCGGAGTTGGGGATCGGCTTCCACCCCGGATCCGGCGGCAAGCTGCGTCTCCTGGTCGGCCGAGACCAGGGGCCCGAACCGCTGAATGCTGTGCGCCAGCCGCGCCGCGCTGGTCCGCCGGAGCTCGGCGGACCGCGACGGGTCGAGGACCACGTCGGCGAGACTCCGTTGCGCGTCGGGGTTGGGCACGTCGCCGAGGGCCGTGGAGGCGGCCAGGCTCGTGCCCGGCTGGCTGAGGGCGGCGACCAGGGCTGGCTCGGCCACGGCCAGGTCGGCGGTGAACGGCCCCTTGGGCTGCGCGGCAATACGAGCCAGAAGCGCGGCTGCCTCCTGGGCGTAGCCGGTCCGGTCGGCATCAGAGAACTTCGAGGGCCTGCCGCCGATCAGCTTCTCGAGGATGGCCGGGTTCACGGGCTGGACCAGGTACTTGACGCCCGGGAAGTCCGCTGGGAGGTTGGGCCGCTTGATCTCGAGGCTGAGTGGGCCATAGATGTAGACCGGCAGGACCGCCGTTCGCGCATCGCTCTTGAGGTTGGTGAGGATATCGGTCAAGCCCCACGTGTCCCCATGATCCAGGGCGTGGCTGACCAGGACGAGCTCGACGTCGGCGGTCTCGGCGGCGGCCTGGAAGCCCCGGTCTCCCGAGGTCTCCATGTCTGTCTCATAGCCCAGCGCCCTGAGCGATCCGGCGAGCTGACTGCCCCGGTTCGGGTTGCGGTCGATGACCACGGCCCTGGGCAGACTCTGCGACGTCAGGAACCGCGCCAGGGTGGGGACCACCCGGCTGGAGCCGGGGAAAGGCTGCGTCGGGGCCATATCCACGAGAGCCTTGGCGGCTGCGAACTGGGTGCGGGCGCCAGGCGCCGAGAGGGCGTCGACCAGGGGATGAGGCCGGCCGTCGCGGGAGAGCAGCCCGCGATCGGTGACCCGGCCCAGGGCACTGGCAGCCGCGGCCGCCAGCTCGTCCTTGCCATCGGCAGTCGCCGTGCGCATGACCTCGGTCAGGACGGAAGGGCCCGCCTTGATGGCCTCGGCATACGTTACCTGATCGCGCGCCGGAAAGGCCTTGAAACCGACCCGCTTGATCGCATCATCGATGGCCAGGCTGGTGAGGGCGGTCTGGGCCTCGAGGTCTTGAGGCTGCAACCGGGTTGCCTCGCGCGCCAGCCGGAGCCCGAGACTGCGCTCGGCCTCGCTCCGGCTCATCGGCCGCGGCACGGGCACCTTGCGTTCCTTATCCCAGCCCCAGACGGCAACCGGATCGCCCGGAAACTCGACCTGATGGCGGTGGAATTGCCAGGCAGCGTCGGTGAGCACCTGCGCCGGAGCGCGAGGTTGTGCCACGAACGGCCGGCCGGTCAGGCGTCCAATCGCAGCCTGAGCGGCTTCGCGAACCGCTGGAGCGAACTCAACCGCCGAGGCCGGGTAGGTCAGGAACGGCACCGCCCGCGGATCGCCGATGTGCCCCAGTGCCGAGGCCGCGTCGGCCGCCAGGCCCGCGTCTCCGCTGTCGAGCACCGCCAGCAGCGGCGGAACCGCCGAGCGGTCGAGCCGGCCGATGTTGCGCACCAGCAGCGCGCGCTCCTCGGGGGTGAGTCCCGGACGCTTCAGCGCTTCCATCAGGGCCGGCACCGCATAGGGGCCGGCTTCCCTGAGCCGGGCGACCGCGAAATCCTGTTCTGCCGGGGTCCCGGTCAGACCGGCCACAAACTGGGCAAGCCGATCGGGCTGGGTCGCATACCTCTGGGCGGCATCCGCGAGCTTGCCGGCAAGCGGCTCGGCGAAGAGGCGGGTTGCCGGATCGTCCGCCAGCCGCAAGATCGATCCGATCCCGAACCGGTCGCGGATCTCGATGAAATTCTCGTCGCTGGGCTGGCTCTTGAGGAACTTGTCCAGGTACGGGACCGCCTTCGGACCCTGCCCGGTCCGGCTCAGATAGTCGATCGCGCTCCAGAGCTCCAGCGGGGTCCGCGGCTCCTGGGCGAACGACTCGGGCCCCGGCACCTGGGCAAAGGCCGCTGCGGTGTAGCTCACGGCCGCGAGCACCACGACAGCCACGGTCACGGCTTGCTGAATCAAGGCGGGCCGTCCACGCTCCATGCCGCATCCATTCCGGATCGCCACATCCTGACAACCGAGGAGGGGCACGCGGTTTTCACACATGGAAGACGTCCGATCTTGTAGAGGCCCGAAGGTCATGGGAATTCTTCCGGATCCGATCGTATCAGTCGCGCGGGGAGAGGTTGTAAAAGCCTGGTCGAACCGGGTTCAGCATCCGGTTCAGAGCGATCCGAGGCCAATCTCCTGGCTGACGAGATCCTCGTAGGTCTCACGGCGGCGGACCAGCCGGGACTGCCCCTCGGCGACAAGCACCTCGGCGGCCCGGGGGCGGGTGTTATAGTTGGAGGCCATGACCATGCCATAGGCCCCGGCGGAGAAGATGGCGATCAGGTCGCCGCGGCTCAGGCGGGGCAGCAAGCGGTCCTTGGCCAGGAAATCGCCGCTCTCGCAGACCGGGCCCACGACGTCCCAGGGTTCGGTGCCCGCGATCGCGGATTCGAAGTCGTCGGGCGGCGCAGGCAACCCGGCAGGGACGGCCACCGGCCAGATCCGGTGGAACGACTCATAGAGCGCCGGCCTGATCAGATCGTTCATGGCGGCGTCCTGGATCAGGAACCGCTTGTCTCCCGACTGCTTGGTATATAACACACGGCTGACCAGGATGCCGGCATTGCCCGCGATGACTCGCCCGGGCTCGATCGCCAACTGGCACCCAGCGGCCTTCACGCCCGGCACGATGGCCGCGGCGAATTCGCGAATTGGCCGGGCCTCCTTTCCCTTGTAGGCGATGCCGTAACCCCCGCCCATGTTGTACCACCCGATCGGATGTCCCATCCCGCGCAGCCGGGCTATCAGCTCGACCCCCTTGGCCACCGCGCCGGCGTAGGGCTCGGTCGTGGTGATCTGCGAGCCGATGTGCATGTGCATGCCGATCATCCGGACGCTCGGGATCGCCACGGCTGCCTCCGCAACCCGCAACGACCGCTCGATGTCCATGCCGAATTTCGATTCCTTCTTGCCGGTCGAGATGTAGCGGTGGGTCTTGGGGTCCACATCGGGATTGACCCGCAGCGCGATGGGCGCCACCCGTTGCTTCGCCGACGCCACCCGGCTGATCGCCTCGAGCTCGGCCTCGCTCTCGACGTTGAACATCAAGACGCCCGCGTCCAGTCCCGCGGCGATCTCGGCGTCCGTCTTGCCCACACCGGCGAAGACCGTCTTGGCAGGGTCTCCCCCGGCCATTCCCACCCGGTAGAGCTCGCCTCCGGAGACGACGTCGAACCCGCTGCCATGCTCGGCCATCACCTTGAGGATGCTCAGGTTCGAGCACGCCTTCACCGAGTAGCAGACCAGCGGATCAACCTCGGCGAAGGCCGCCTGGAGCGACTTCAGGGTCTCGAGGATGGCACCCTGGCTGTAGACATAGAGCGGCGTCCCGAACCGGTCGGCCAGCTCGGCCACCGGCACATCCTCACAGTAAAGCTGGCGGTTGCGGTAGTGAAAGGGTTCCATGAGGTCTCGAGGTTGGATGGTCCTTGGATCTCGTAACGAGAGTCGAGAACAGAAAGCCGCCGACGAGTCTCGGGGTCAACGGCAACAATCATCGTGGCGTTGCGAGTCGGTCCTTCGAGGCGGAGTCACAGTCCGAGCCTGGTCTTCCACCCCTCGAGCTGTTTTTCGACCTCGTCGGGCGCCGTCGAGCCGTACGACCGGAACGCCTTGACGGCACTGGCAACTCCCAGCCGTGCGCGGGCCGTCGATCCGAGCGCGGGATGGGCCTCGACGAGGTCGGTGTCGCTCAGGTCGGCCAGTCGCTTCAGGCCCCGGGTCTCGCAGAGCCCCACCAGGCGGCCGATCACGGCGTGTGCAGTTCGCTGCGGAACCCCTTGCTGGATCAGGAATTCCATGAGAGTTGTGGCATCCAGGAAACCCTCGTCGATCCGGTCTGCAATCCGGTCGGCGAGGAAGCTGGCACCGTCGACGACGATCGCCGCAAGATCGAGGCATGCCTCGACGGTGTCGAAGGCATCGAACAGGGGCTCCTTGTCCTCCTGAAGGTCGCGGTTATACGCCAGCGGGAGTCCCTTGACCAGGACCATCAGGGTTGTGAGCGAGCCGACGACGCGTGCCACTCGGCCCCGGATCAGTTCCAGCACGTCCGGGTTCTTCTTCTGCGGCATGATGCTGCTGCCGGTGCAGAGCGTATCGGGTAGGGCCAGGAAGCCGAACTCCTGCGTGCTCCAGAGAATCCACTCCTCCGCCCAGCCTGACAGATGCTCCGAGATCAAGGTCAGGACGAAAACCGCCTCGAGGACGAAATCGCGATCGCTGGAGACATCCAGGCTGTTGGCGGCCACCCCCTCGAATCCCAGTTCCCTGGCCACATAATCGCGGTCGATGGGCAGACTGGTTCCGGCCAAGGCGGCCGCGCCTAAAGGCAGTGATGTTGAGGCGTTTACGGCAATCGGCCAGGCGGCCCCGATCGCGCTGGAACTTCTCGACATAAGCCAGGAAGTAATGGGCAGCCAGCACGGGCTGAGCGCGCTGTAGATGGGTATAGCCTGGGATGATCAGGTTGCGATGCCGCAGAGCCGCGGCCACGAGTGCCCGCTGGTGTCGGACGAGGGCCTGATCGATCCGGTCAACCGCATCGCGCGTCCAGAGTTTCAGGTCGGTGACAACCTGATCGTTTCGGCTTCGCCCGGTGTGCAGTTTGCGGCCGACATCGCCGAGCTTGTCGATCAGGGCCGCTTCGATATGCATGTGGACGTCTTCGCGCTCGAGAACGAACGGAAAATTCCCTCTTTCTATTTCAGCCTGGATTTCCGACAATCCTAGCACAATTTGCTGGCATTCGTTGGAGGTCAGAAGCCCCACGCGCTCGAGCATGCGAGCGTGTGCGGTCGAGCCCTGGATGTCGTGCTCGAAGAGACGACGATCAAAGGAGATGGATTCCGTGAACTGTTCCACGCGGCGGTCGGTTCCGGCCGTGAAACGGCCACTCCAGGCCTTCTGGACCACTCACTCTTCTCCCGCGCGTCTGGCCGCTGCGATTGCGTAAGCTTTCGGCACTAATGACCAAGTTTAGGCATTTACGGGGCCACTGTCAATCAACGAGGTTGACGTCTTGGGCCTGGATAGTCACCCTCTGGCAATCCCTCCGGTTGCAGGGGTTCGTTGGGCCGGGAAGCCACGGTTATGATGATCAGAGAATCAAGCCCCGGAGCGGGTTCGGAATAGTGCCTTGCTTGTTTTGTCGGGACGACCGATGAACTCTCGCAGGTCCTCGCCGGCGGCGGATGGGGGCATCTTTTCATGGGGAAGGAACGAGTAGTGGCCGAGTTCGAGCAGGATTTGACGCTTCGTCGACGGGGAAATCGACGGGGTTGAGATTCGTGCCTTGAAATTCTTCCATGACAAGCGGGGCTGGCTCGTCGAGATCTTCCGTCACGACGAGCTGGAGAAGGATCGCTGGCCCGTGATGACCTATGTGTCTTCCACCCTTCCCGGGGTGGCGCGAGGTCCTCATGAGCATGTCGATCAAACCGACGGCTTCGCGTTCATGGGGCCCTCCGATTTTCGACTGTTCCTGTGGGATTCCCGGCCGGAGAGCCCGACCCGGGGGCATCGGAAAGTCGTCACGGTCGGTGCGTCTAATCCGGCCGCGGTCTGGATTCCTCCAGGCGTCGTTCATGCCTACCGCAATGTGGGGGAGATTCCCGGGCTCGTCTTCAACGCGCCCAATCGGCTCTATGCAGGCTGGGGCAAGAAGGAAACCGTTGACGAGATCCGGCACGAGGACGCGGATCCGCGGAAGTTCCCGATGGATTGATGCTGGGGTTCCCGAGGTCGAACCCATCCGAGCTGCGGCGATGCTTCCGGCCGAGCCTGCAGACCAGCTCGAGGCGCCTGGCAATGGATCAGAGATCCGAACCCGTCCTGCCCGATCCCTGGCACGACCCGGAGTTCTCACGGGTTCGGGGCGATCACAAACCCGTCGGCGATTCGCGATCAGGCCTCCACTGCAATGCCCTGGGCAGGAGTAGCCCTCCAGGCTGGCCCGGGGCCCGAACCTTGTTTCTTATCCTGGTCTTGGCCTCGGTATGGTTGGGCCTCCTCCTCGATCCCATGCTTGGTCCCATCATGCTTTCGTTGCTGATGGCCGTCGGACTGACGCTGGCCGTGGTGGTGGCGGCAATGGGGCTGGGATGGATGGGCATTGGCCTTTTCGCGGCCGGAGATCGCGTCATCGGCTGGTTTCGCGAGAGCACCCAGTGGCCTGAGGACTGATCTTGGGCTGTTCGCTGCAGGGATCATCCCGAGCTGGTCACCGGACTGGCCCACACCCAACTGGAGCTTGCCGGCATCGCGATCCAGTGAGAAGAGCCGGAGCAGAACCGGGAAACCCCGATCCCCGCCCGGCCCTTCCTTTCTTCTCGGTCGTCGCGAAAGCGTGACAGGGAACCACTTCTCAAGGCTTGGCTACACCTATAACGCCGACGGCGACACGCCCGCCAGCGTTGCCGGTCGGCTGGGTCTTGAGATCGTCGGCCTTCTCATGCACGACCAGCCCGCGGCCAATGATCGAGGTCGGGCCACGGAACCTCAGGCTGGGATCGTCCAGGTCAAGGGTCGCGTTCCGTTTGCATTGGCCGTGATGTTGCCCAGGTCGCCAATGTGCCGCTTGGGGGTGTCGGTACCGGCGTGCATCTCGTGGGTTGGGTTGAAGTGCCCCCCGGCCGCGAGGCCGTCCTCGGACCAGACGCCGAATTCGTGGATGTGGAACCCGTGGTCGCCAGGCGCCAGGCCGCTGATCTCGGCGTGGACGTGTACCGTCCCATCACGCTCGGTGAACGTGACACGACCCTCCGCCTTGCTTCCCTTGGTGTGGCAGGAGGATCGCGACGGCCTTCGTGATGGGCTCGCCCTTCATCTTCGCCTTCTCTTGCTGGGCGACCGCCGACTCGCGGTGGCCCATCAGGGCGATGCAGACCAGCGAACCAACCGCCAGCGCGGTCCCGCCTTTCTTGATCGACATGTCGTTGCTCCTCTTGGTTGATGGCGTCTCAGTGGTCCGTGAACGACGCATGCAAGGGGTCGCTGCAAGATAGCCTCCAGTGCCCGTCGCCTCAAGGGCGTCCTTCTCGCCATCTTCCAGGCTCCGCCGGGCAAAGTCCAGGAAAACGGCTGCACGACCGTGAAGGATGAGCCTTTTTTCATGACGCCGATTTCCGGCGTGAGAAGGCCGCGGCATCGGATCATGGACATGGGCTCAGTGGTCCCGGATAATGGCGTTGCTCGGCCGTGTCCTAGACTGGCGGAGGGGGCGCGGCCCGGATCCGTGCTTCCAGGCCAGCGGGAGAATCGACGATGCTTGGGGCGACCGACGAGACCGAGACTGCGGGGGTGATCGGCGAGGCCCGGCTCGATCGCCACGAGCAACGACGGCAGGGCGGCGTGCCGACCGTCTCGGTGCTAGCCGGCCCGGCTCACCTTGCCGCCCGCTTGCTGGCCCGCTGGTGCGAGCGCCAGGGACGACCCCTGGTACTGCTCCGGCCTGAGACGCCTACGCTGGAGGAAGTGACCGCTGCGTGGGTAGACCAGCTTGCCGCCGGGTGCGATCTGGTCGAGGCGGCAGCGGCATGGCTGACCATGCGATGCCCCGATGAGCTCGGACTGCCCGCTTCGTCACTCCGCGCCAGGACCCCGGTCGAGCTGGCGTTGTTCCTCGAAGGCGCTGTCCGGTTCGTCGCGTTCGGGCACTGAAGCAGTCTGCCGCCGGATCTTGACCGAGGCCGCGGGAGACTTGCGAGGAACCCTGTGCCGCGAGGGCCTGGCGGCACGGCTCGACGTGCTGCTGGACGCGATTCCTCATCCCTGGACCCGCGTCCTGACGGCTCTGGCGGAGCTGGTTCCTGTCTCCCATCAGCCAGTGCTCGCGCTGATCGGTCAGGAGAACTCGCGCCAGCCGGAAGCGGTATCCGCCGTTGCCGGGACCGCTCGGCTCCTGAGCGAGCTGGCGATCGCGCAGCCCCGGCTCTCGCTTGTTCTGATCGTCGAGCCGGGTCTGTTCCGGGCTTACCAAGACCAGGCCCCGGAGTCGCGGGCTAAGGCTCTGCTGCGGGAGTCGGTCATCCCCCTGGCCGCGAAGGCCGGGCCGGAGCCGCGTCTGCCAGCTCTCCTGGACCGGAATGCCGGCTCGCCGGAGCTGGCTCCCTTTTTCCAGGAGGCGGCCCGCGCGCTCGAGGCGGCGAGCGCGACGCCCGCAGGGCCGGAACAGATCGACCGAGCTCGGAGCGCTGCGGAACGGTTCCTGTACGAGTGCCTGCAAAGGCTTCCCGAGACCGCCGGGCTCTTCCGACTCAACGCGGCGCTCGGGTTCCCGTTCGGGTCGAACCGGGAAATCGAGGCTGATCTCGCCGCCGACTCGCTGCGGCTCGTCGTCGAGATCGACGGTTACCACCACTTTCAGGACCCCGAGTCCTATCGCCGCGACCGCCGCAAGGATCTCGAGCTCCAGAAGCACGGTTACCTGGTCGTCCGCGTGCTGGCGGAGGACGTCGTCTGCCGGCTGGAACACGTGCTCGAGACCGTCCTGGCCGCCATCGCTTTCCGCAAAGGACAAGTTGATCCCTCAAGAGGTAAGCTGCCATGAATGATATCGCGCCACTCTCCGCCGTCGAGGTCCTCGTCCTGACGCGGCTCTTGCCCGTGGGCGAGAAAGGGGAGACGAAGGCAAAGATGCAGAAGGACCTCGAGCCGCTGCTGGGTCACCGCTGGTCGGGCAGCGTGCTCACCAACGTGCTGGACCGGACGCTGATCAAGCTGGTCTCGAAGGGCCTGGTCATGTCCCCATCGACCCGGTCAAGAGCAAGAAAGGCCGTGCCAGCCGGTCGAGCTGAGCCGCCTGACGGGACGGCCCAGCAGATACTGGAATTCAGCTCGAGGGTCGAAGCAGCTTCCCACGAAGCCCGAAGACCGACCTGGGCCGAAGCTCAAGAACTCGCTGCTCCTGGCCCCTGCGCTCGGGCTTCCGGGGTCCTGGCGCTTCGCTCGCCAAGGACGACTGGGTTCCGATGCCGGATTCAAGGCTCGCTCATGAAGCAGCTACGACTTGTCGCTCGGACGACTACCCCACCCTGACGCAGGCCAGGACGGAATGGCTGCGGAAGCGCTCGGCATGGGAGCGAACGAGAAAGTCACGCTCGGAGACCGTCCAGGCGGCCTTGCTCCACAGGAGCTGGGCGACGTCGATCCCCCACCGACCCGAAGAAAGTCCTCGATCGGCTGCTGGCCAGGCAGCTTCGTGCGCGGCGGGACGACACCAAGGAGTTGCGCGACGAAGTGCTTCGCCACTGGGTCGACAGGAGCCTGGGCATTCCGGAATCGCGAGTCCGAGCCCCCCCCTGCTCCGCCATTCGACCTGAACCACTTTGCCGACCGCGTCGTCACCGCGGCCCGCGCCTGTCCGACGGGCCGACATGGCGACAGCAAGGTCTTCATCGTCCACGTCTGGCGGATGCTCCGCGACGATCCCGAGTTCCGCGGGACGGATTTCCCCACGTTCAAGCAACGGCTGGCCGAGGCCAACAACGCCCGGCTCCTGGATCTCAGCCGGGCCGACCTGGTGCAGGCCATGGACCCCGAGGACGTTCAGCTCTCGGAGGTCTCCTACCTCAACGCGAGCTTCCATTTCATCCGGATCGACCCGGAAAGGCACTGACGATCATGAAGTGCGAACCCCTTCCAAATTCCTCGACGAACCGGTCCACTCCCATGAGCACAGAGCTTTCGGAAGATCCCCGCGTCAAGGCGTTCTGCTCGTCGCGCCACCCCGAGCCTTTCCACGCATTCGCATACAGCAACGACATCTGGAAGGCCGATCCGTTCGACGTGGAGTCGATCCATGCAGACGCGCGCGATCGGTTCGAGCGCATCGTCAACCGCGTGCTGGAGCCCACCGGGCTTTCTTCCGGCCGGATCTTGCTGCTCCTGGGGGATTCCGGCAGCGGCAAGACGCATCTGATGCGTGCATTCCGCAATCACATCCATTCGCGTTACTGCGGTTACTGCGGTTATATGCAAATGACCGCGTTCACCGGCCAGTACGGCCGTTACGTCCTCAACAACCTGATCGACTCGCTCGACAAGCCGTACTACGAGCCGGAGTCGGCCTCGACCGGACTGATGCGGCTCTCGACCGGACTCGCGGAGTCGATCCGCGATGTCCCCCGGACCTGGCTCGATCAGCTCCGCGAGGGAGGACAGGATCAGGCGAGCCTCGACCGGATCGTCAACGAGATGGCGGACCGGATCCTCCTCGACGACCGGTTCCGGACGATCGACGTCTACCTGATCCAGGCGTTGCTCTATCTCCAGTGCGACGATCCTCGGATCAAGGCCCGGGTCCTCAAGTATCTTCGCTGTGAGGACCTCACGCCGCACGACCGTCAACTTCTGGGAGGGATCGTCCCCTGCACCTATCCCGACGCTCCGCACTGGGTGATCGAGCGGCTGGGGCGGGTGATGTGGGCCGTCGAGAATGTTCCCATGCTCCTCTACGTCGATCAGCTCGAGGACGTCTTCGACCTGGACGACGCAGCCCTCAAGTTCCGTAAGGCCATGGCCACCCTCTGCGACCTGGTCAGCCGCCTCCCTTCGGTCGTCGTGGTCATCTCTTGCCTCTCCGACTATTACGATGAATTGAAGAAGAAGCTCACGCGACCCGATCAAGGACCGGATCGAGAACGATCCCCGGCCCGTCAACCTCCAGACCCCGTGCAACCATGAGGAGGTTGTCAGCCTCATCGGCCGGCGGCTCAAGTTCCTCTTCGAGAAAGCGGGAGTTCCCTACCCGCCCGACGAGCCCACGTTCCCGATCCCCGAGGCGCTGGTGTCCAGGCTGGTCGGTCTTCGCGCCCGGGACGTGCTGCTCGAGTGCAAGCTCTACCACGACCGTTGCATCGAGGAAGGGAAGATGGCCGATTACCCTTCCGGGGAGCCGGTTGGACCGGAGACGACACGAGTGAAGGTCGACAACGAGCGAAAGATCATCGAGGTCGAGCAAGCCTGGAACGACTTCCGCTCGGCGTTCTCGACGAGTCGTTCCCGTCGAGGAGACGGAGCTGGCCGGGATCCTCGCCGGCGCGATCCAGGCCTGCACGAAGGAGGCGGAAGGGGGAATGACCTTCGAGGCCGACGCGGACGGGCGGTTCATCCAGGTGGAGTGTCACGCCGCCGATGAGAGCGTCGATCGCATTCTGGTCGGGGTCTGCAACAAGAGGGCGCAGGGAGGAGGGCTGAGCAGACAGGTCGAGGAGCTGATGAAACGTGCGGGGGAGCACACGGCGGTCGTGGTCCGATCCACCGCCTATCCCGGCAGTCCCAAGGCCGCCATCTCGCAATTGATCGCCCGGCTGATCACTGGCGGCGGCCGCCGGGTCGTCGTCGAGGACTCCGACTGGCGCACGATGCTCGCCTTCGCGGCCTTCCAGGAGAAGCGCGGATCGGATCACAGTTTCCTCGCCTGGCAGAGCGAGACGCGACCACTCACGTCCCTCAAGTCGGTTCGGACGATCCTGGACCTGGAGCACCAGGAGCCGGAAAAAACGTTCGGGCTGAGCAAGCCTCCCGCCCCCACCTCTGATCTCCGGCCCGAGTCTGGTTCGAAGTCCACGACAGGCGGTTCGCCGGCCGGTGCCAACGGAAGGGAGAAAGAGCCGACGCCGAGGGAAACCACGCTCCTGACCCCGCTCGCGATCGGTACGACGAGCGACCGCCGGGCGGAGCCAGTGGCGCTCGACCCGACCGAGCTCACCCGACATGCGGCCTTCCTGGGGGCCCCGGGCAGCGGCAAGACGACCCTGGCGCTGGGGCTCGTCGAGCAGCTCTTGCTTCAAGGGATCCCGGCCATCCTGGTCGATCGCAAGGGAGATCTTTGCGCCTACTCCCGGCCCGGCATGGGCCTGCGCGACGGACTTGACGGGCCGCTGGCCGGTCGGGCAGAGCGGCTCCGTCAAAACGTCGAGGTCGCCCTTTACACGCCGAGGCGATCCGACGGCCGACCGCTGTCCATCGCGGCCGCGCCCGCTGGGCTCGGGGCGCTCCCAACCCATGAGCGGGAGCAGGCCGCCCGGTTCGCCGCGACCGCCCTCGCCGGGATGATGAACTATGGAGATGGTCAGCGCGATCTCGCGCGACTGGCGATCCTGACCAAGGCCATCGACGTCCTCAGCCAGCAATCGGCCCAGGACGCGATCCCGGTCAAGGCCCTCATCGAGTTCATCGACGAGAAGGACCCCAGCCTCATCAACGAGGTCGGCAGGCTCGACGTCAAGCTCTTTGATCGGGCTCGTCCAGGATCTGGAGACGCTGCGGCTCAACCACGGCGATCTGTTGGCGGCCCAGGGTGAGCCGCTGGAGATCGACGCCCTCCTTGGCCTTGGCCGGCACGCGACGCCCGGCAAGACGCGGCTGAGCATCATCAGCACGAAGTTCCTCGGGAACAACCAGGACGTGCAGTTCTGGGTCGCGCAGTTCCTCATGGAGGTCGGCCGGTGGATCGGCCGGTCGCCGGCCCCGGACGGGACGCTTCAGGCCATTCTCATGTTCGACGAAGCCGACCTCTACTTACCCGCCGTCCGGCAGCCCGCAAGCAAGGAGCCGATGGAACACCTGCTGCGCCGGGCTCGGTCGGCGGGGCTGGGGCTGCTCCTGGCCACCCAGAGTCCCGGCGACTTCGACTATCGGTGCCGCGATAACATCCGCACCTGGTTCGTCGGCCAGGTCAAGGAATCGAACTCGCTGGCCAAGATGAAGCCGATGCTCAGCGAGTGCCGCGACGATGTCGCGTCGCGGCTCCCTGGCCAGACTGCGGGCCAGTTCCATCTGATCCGCGATGGCCAGGTCACCGGTCTCCAGGCCGACCGGTCCGCAGTCGATGCCCGCCAGTTGGCGGAAGACGAGATCCTCGAACTGGCCCGAAGCTCGCGGAGACCCCGTGCTTGACCGCGGAACTGACTCTCAGGCGGGCCATCGAGCAGGGCTTGAGGCCTCCGCGTTGAATCCGTTACTTGGCGAACTCGGCGTGGGGGTGGGTCGTGTAGAAGTGAAGCAAGCGACGCGGGTGCAGGAACCGGTAGAGTGGGACCGTGCCGGGGACAGGTTCGGCGTAGACGTAAAAGGCCACACCGCCCGGCCTGAAGCCCCCTCGCGACGAGCCCTCCCCATCGGCTGCCGACGTGTAAAGATGATCCCTTCGGCCATGCCAGCCATAGATCGGGATTGTGCCTGGAGCCTCATGATCGAGTACGTGGCAGGCGACCCCTTCGCTGACCACGTTGGGCCGGTCTGGGCCGCCGGGGCTGAGGGTGTACTCGTGGGAGCCAACCCGCCGGTCGAACCATCGGTAGAGGGGAACAGTTCCGGGCTGAGGCGTGAGGAACACATAGCCGAGGATGCCTTCCGACTTGAACCGGGTCAGGTCGAAATGGAGGATGACCTGGTCGGGTGTGTAATCAATTCCGCAGAAGAGCCCATAGTCCTTGAATACCGCCGCGCGCTTGACGACCTCGGCGTTGAGCTTCTGGTTCAGAAGGGATGCGCGTCCTTCGGCGATCCGGGTGACCATGTCGTCAAAGTAACGGCCCATCAGCTTGGCGAGCAGGCCGGCAATTCCCTCTAGCTCGGCTTTCTTGACCTCCTCGACCTCGACGCGGAACCGTGGTACTGCATCGGCGCCCGCTTCGATATTCACTCCGGTCGTGATCTGGAACCGGAACTTGCGAACGCCCGGGGCATGATCTTCAGAGCGGCTGACCCGTTCCGAGACCGGGCCCGTGACGGGGGGACGGAACTCACCCTCAACCTGGCAGGAAGCCAGGAACCGCCGGAGCTTCGGGTCAATGGCGAGCAGCCGGTACGAGTGGATGGTCCCCTGGTACTGCCCTTTTTTCTCGAACGGGCTGGGAGGGAGCTTCTCGACGATTCCGGCCAGGAAGTCCTTATCGAGCCTTACTTCAGTCGCGGCGTGAGTGCAACGGCCTGCCAGAGGAACAATCAGAAGACAGCAGGCCACGCAGGCAAGGGCCCTGCGACGATCCATGGCACGCACCTTTCTCATCCACTGGCCCGACTCATCAAGAACCGAGGGGCCCGTGCGAGGGGTGTGACTCGATGAATGAAAGGCTGCACAGCGGGGCCCGGGACTTCAAGCGGGTTTCTTACCAGCAGGGCGTCGATCTGACCAGGGGAATTGGCCTGCCTTCCCCGCGCTCGTCGGGATCATGCGCGCAATCCTCACCGGCAACCGAGGCGGAGGAGGAAAGCCCGGGGTCTCACCGCGCCGGGAGGGAAAAGGGCCAGACCATGGGGACAAGGATTACAGCGGCGATCATCACGAGCAGGTTCAGGGGCACGCCAACGCGGACGAAGTCGGTGAAGCGATAACCGCCGGGACCGAAGACCATCATGTGGGTCTGGTAGCCGATCGGCGAGGCGAAGGCGTAGGATGCCGCCAGGGTTACGGCCATGATGAAGGGGCGTTCGTTGACGCTGAGGAGCCGGGCAGATTCGAGACAGAAAGGGAAGGCCAGGGCCGCGGCCGCATTGTTGCTGATCAGCTCGTTGAGCACCATTGTGCCGAAATAAATGGCCGCCAGTGTGGCAGTCGGGCCGAAGGGCCGGGTAATCATGACGAGTTGTTCGGCGAACAGCCTAGCCACGCCCGACACCTCAAGCGCCCGCCCGACGCCGAACGAGGCGCCGATGGCCAGGAGCACGGGCCAGTCGACCGACTTGCGGGCGTCGCCGGCGGAGATGCACCGGCAAATCACCATCGCCCCGGCCGCCAGGAACGCCGCCAGCATGATGTCCACCTTGCCGCTCACGAAGGCCGCGATCATCGCCACGAAGATGATCACCGCGGTCCAGGCCCGGTCATACCGCACCGGCCTTGAGTCCTCGACGGCGCTGACCAGGTAGAAATCGGGATTGTTGCGAAAGGCCCGGGTGAAGTCAGGGCCGACCTGGAGCAAGAGGGTATCACCGGCGTAGAGCTCGATGTCTCCCACCTTGTTCGTGAGGCGGGAGCCGTTGCGATGCACGGCGACGACCGCCGCATCGTAAAGGGCCCGGAAGTCCGCATCGCGCACGGTCTGGCCGATCAGGGGCGAAGTGGGGCTGATCACGGCCTCGCAGAGCGTGCGCCGCGCTGCTTCACGGGAGACACCTCATAGCGGGCATCGGCCGCCGGAACCAGGCCGGGAATCTTCTCGAGATCGATGATCGTGCCAACGACCCCCGTGAAGACCAGCCGGTCGTTCGCCTGGATGGTCTCTTCGGGGCCAACGGGGCCGATGGACGTGCCGTTCCGGTCAATCTCGATCAGAAAGAGCCCGGGCAAGTGCCGGAGCCCGGCGCCGCCGATGGTCTTGCCCACCAGCCGGCATCCGGGCTGCACCAGCATTTCCACCAGGTACTCACGGCGAGACTCTTCAAGCTGCTCGATCAGCTCCTTGCGGTCGGGCAAGAGCCGCCGTCCCACGGTCAGGAGATAAGTCACGCCCAGCAGAGCGCAGGGCAGACCCACATACCCGAGTTCGAACATGCTCATCGGCCTGAGCTTGGATTTGATCAGCAGCCCCTGGACCACCAGGTTCGTGCTCGTGCCGATCAAGGAGCATGTGCCTCCCAGAATCGACAGGAAGGATAGCGGCATGAGCAGCCGCGACGGAGAGATCCGTCGCTTGCGACACCAGGCGATCAGCACCGGCACCAGGAGCGCAACCTTGGGAGTGTTGTTCAGAACCATGGCCGATGGAATCAGCACGACCGCCATGTAGAAGAGGGCCCTGCCCTCCGTCTCGACGTGACCGAGGAACCGCTCTCCCACAAACTCCATGACGCCCGTCTCACGGAGCGCTGCGGCCACGATAAACAGAGCCGCGACCGTGAGCATGCCCGCATTGGCATAGCCTGCGAACGCTTCTTCCGGCTTGAGGATGCCAAGCGCGGCCAGAAGAACCACCGCTCCGACGAAGAGCGCGTCGGTCGGCAGATCTCGCACCAGGCCGATCAGGAGCACAACCAGAACCACCAGGGTTGCACACATCTCGAACGTCAAGCTAGAGCCCATGAACGCACAGCTCCCGGAAACCAGGCATCAGCCAGGGCCGCGCGTCGTACCAGCCCGGCCGGTCGACGCGGTTCCAGCCAGCACCTCAAGTCGGATTCGCCTCGCGCACGGGCTCCTGACGCCTCGGCAAAGTGGGATGTGCCCGGCGAGACTACAGGGGCTCAAAGATACTCTTCCGGCCGGGAACAGGTAAGTGCGAACCGCTCGAGTCAGAACCGTTCGCTCGTCCCGTGCCATGCCTTCGCCGGCGGTTCGGGCCCGGAGTGGCGGCCTGCCCGCGAAGGATCCGTCGCAAGGCCGCTCAGAGATCGGTCACGGCGTGGATCAGTGATTCCTTGACATTGTGGGTCAACTTGAAGCCCAGCTTTTCGCAGATGCGCTGCATCTCGATGTTCTCGGGCAGGATGTCTCCGAAGATCCGGTTGATGTTCTCATCGCGGCCGACCTGGAGGAGCCGGCTGATCAGCTCGGTGCCCAGGCCCAGGCCCTGGAAGCGGTCGCTGACGACCAGTGCGAGTTCGGCTTCACTGGTGCCCCGTATCTTGCTCAGGCGACCGACTCCGAGAATCTCGTGGTCGCCGGTCTCGGGGTTCTTGTGATCGGCCACCAGGGCCATCTCGCGGTCATAATCGATGAAGCAGATCCGCGTCAGCCGCTCGTGAGCCACCCGCGCCGTGTACTTCATGGCGTGGAAGTAACGAAGCGACACGCTTCGTTCCGAGAGGGTTCCATGAAACTTGACCAGGAGCGGTTCATCTTCGGGGCGAATCGGCCGCAGAACGACCCGGGTGCCGTCCTCAACGGTCCAGGGAGTGATGTACTGGGTGGGATAGGGCCGGATGGCCAGTTGAGGAAGGTCCAGGGCGCGGACCTCGGGCCCGTGGACGATGATCCTGGCGTCTAGGGCCAGCAGCCGCTCGGGAGAGGCGAGCAAGGGGTTGATGTCCACTTCCTTGATCCAGCGCTGCTCGACGACGAGGTGGCTGAACCGTACCAGGAGCTGCTCGAGGGCGGCGAGGTCGACCGGACGACGGCCGCGGACTCCCTGGAGCGCGGTATAGATCTTGGTCTGCTCCATCATCCGGCGAGCGAGCGTGGTGTTCAGGGGGGGTAGAGCCAGCGCGCGGTCCTTGAAGACCTCGACGAGCTGGCCGCCGGTGCCAAAGAGGAGCACCGGTCCGAACTGCGGATCGAGGCTGCTGCCGATGATGATCTCGTAGCCGTCGAGCTTGATCATCGGCTGCACGCTGACTCCCTGGAAGTGCTCTGCGCCGGCGCGCTCGGAGACCGACGACTTGATGGTACGGAAGGCCGTGCGCACCGCGTCTGCGTCTCTCAGGTTGAGCTGAACTCCTCCCACGTCGGTCTTGTGAGTGACCGTCTTGGAGTGGAGCTTCAGGACGATGGGGTAACCGAGATCCTCGGCGGCGGCCACTGCGGCGTCAGAGGTCTCGGCGATCACGGTCTTGACGGTAGGAATGCCATAGGACGCCAGGAGTTGTTTCGACTCGGTCTCGGTGAGCACAGTCCGGCCCTCGCGCCGGACCGAGGCGATGATCGCCTCGGCCCGCTCGCGCGCGATGTTGGCCGTCTCGCTATCGACCGGGAGGTTGGGCGTCTCGTAAAGCCCCTGGAGGTTGTAGGATGACCGCCACATCAGCGTGAAAACGTAGGCGGCCGTATCGGGATACTCGTAGGTCGGGATTCCCGCCTGGTTGAGGATCTGCTCGCCGGCATCCACGGCCTCGCCGCCCATCCAGCTTGCCAGGACGGGCTTGCCACTGATCTTGGCGTGCTGCCGGAGATGCTCCGCGGTCGCGGTGGGATTGGTCATCGGCTGCGGGGTCAGGATCGTCAGCAAGCCGTCGATGCTGGAGTCCTTGGCGGTCACCTCGAGCGCCTTGGCATAGCGCTGGGGGTCGGCATCCCCGAGGATATCGATCGGGTTGTTGTGGCTCCAGGCGGCCGGCAGGAAGCTGTTCAGCGCGGCCATGGTCTCCGCCGAGATCGGGGCCAGCTGGCCCTGATTCTCCATCAGCGCATCGGTCGCCAGGACGCCAGGTCCACCGGCGTTGGTCAGGATCGCCAGCCGCGGTCCCTTGGGCCGAGGCTGCTTGGAGAGCACCTCGGCCATGTTGAAGACGTCGGAGATGGAGTTCACCCGGAGCACCCCGACGCGGCGGAACGCGGCGTCGAGGACCTCGTCGCTGCCCGTCAGAGACCCCGTGTGCGACGCGGCCGCCTTGGCCGCCGCTTCCGTTCGGCCGGCCTTGATCACGATGATCGGCTTGGTCAGAGCCACCTCTCGCGAGGCCGACAAGAACGATCGAGCGTCGCCGATGGATTCCATGTAGATCACGATGCACTTGGTGTATGGATCATCACCAAGATAGTCGATGAGGTCTCCCCAGCCGACATCGAGCATGGATCCGACCGAGATGAACGCGCTGAAGCCGACGTTTTCCCGGAAGCTCCAGTCAAGAATGGCCGTGCAGAGGGCACCGCTCTGGCTGATGAAACCGACCGAGCCGGGCCGGGCGATCTGCGCAGCAAACGTCGCGTTCATGCCGCTGTCAGGGCGCATCACACCCAAGCAGTTGGGCCCGATGATCCGCATCCGGCCGCGATGTGCCTCTTCCAGGACCTCTTGCTCCAGCCTCGCTCCTTCCGGGCCACTCTCCTTGAAGCCCGCAGCGATGACGATCGCCGCCCGCACACCGGCCTCGACGCACTCGCTGATCACGGCGGGTACCGATGGCGCAGGCGTGACCACCACGGCCAGATCGACCGGGTCCGGGACCGAGGTGATGGTCTTGTAGGCCTTGATTCCCAGCACGTTGGGCCGGTTCGGGTTGATGGGATAAACCGTGCCGCCGAACGGGTTGCTGATCAGGTTCCACAGAACGGCCCGGCCGACGCTGCCCTGCTTCTCGGTTGCGCCAATCACCGCGACCGTGGAGGGAGCAAAGATCGCATCCAGCGGGACAGCCGTCTCGTACTCGCCTTCAGAGCCTGAGTGAAGGGTCGAAGCGGTTGCGGGAATCATGGTAGATCACCTCTTGTCTTGTCGGCTCTCGGAATGAGAGTTTTCATCCTTGTTGATTCTAACGAGCAGACCATGTGAAAATCATGAAGTTTGAAGGCAGAACGGGGAAGACAAACGGAGAGGCACCGAGGGCGGCAAGTTCGAGTCCGGTTCTTGGCCGCTGGGCCGCAGATGCCCGCGTGGATCCGGACTCGCTGACCGCACCTGGTGAGCAGGGTGAGATTATTGATTTTCCCTCATGCTGCTCTCTTTGTCCATAATTCTTCCTGGGGATTGCACTCTTGCGGCTTATTTCTTCTCCACCAAAGTTTTCGCGGAATCCAACCAGATTGAAGATTCTTTGCCAGGCGGGGGACGCGACTGCCCATCAGGGTGGACCAAACGGCTCTCTTGGGAGGAATGCCCCTTCCATTCAAATCTACGACGCGGAGGACCACCCGGGGCGGAGTAGGTCATGTCTTTCTGAAACTCGGCATTATCGCCGTCGTCGGGATCTCACGGCCTGAGCGGCCGGATCTTGATGTTCTGGAACCAGCAGGCAGAACCGTGGTCTTGCAGGCCGATGTAGCCCCTGCGCGGATGATCTTTGTAGGCGATATCGAACTTGTGTTCCGACCCGTCAGGGCGGCGGTTGGGGGTCTGTCTGCCACTCATCGAGGTCCATCCGCTTGACCTGCTCGTCATTGAGCGTCACGGTGATGACGGAGCGATCACAGGTGATCACCAGGTGGTTCCACTCCCCGACGGGTTTCATCGCGTTCTTCCGGGGCCTGACCAGGTCGTAGATTGCCCCCGTGTCGTGATAGTCCGCGGCGATCGTGTCGTCGATGGCGATCTCGATCCCGTTGAACCCCACATCCTTCCCGGACCGAGGTTCGAGCGGGTACGTGCGGACGAAGACACCGCTGTTGCATCCCTTGCTGATCACGAAGTCGAGGGCCAGCTCGAAGTCCGACCAGACCCGCTCATGAGTCATCATGTATCCGCCGCACCCGTGAGGGTTGATCGCTCCCCGTTCCACGGGCACCTTGCTCTGCTGCCGGCTGCTAGTCATCCAGCCCTTCAAGGTTGAGCCGTCGAACAGCGAAATCCAGCCGGCGGCTTTCTCCTCCGGCGTCAACGTGTTGTCGGTGGAGACCTGCCTCATCGCTGCCAGAGTGAGCAGAGAACCTGTGAGGAAAGCGAGCATGCCATCGCTCCCAGGCGGAGGTTTCTTGGATCGGACGGCAAACGCGAGCGCTGCCGAGGAAGTAGCTCGTCGCCGAATTCCATGATAAGTTCCTCACGACCATGCCTGTGAGGCCATGGTGCCGGAACTTCCCGCTGCTTGGCCTGGTTGATGGTGCGGCAAGGAGCCTTCAGCTCGATCAGTAAGGAGCGAGAAGCCTGGATTGCGGCACGTTCATGCCGTCGCGGTCGCGGTCTCACTGAGGGAGACCGGATGGAACGCGTGCTCCTGCGGATCGAAGACGTTGACCTGGCGGGGGATCACGAACACCGTGTCGCCGTGGGCGGGATTCAGGTCGAGCGACTGATCGCTGGGGAGCTCGAGGTTGATTCCGTGGCGGTCGTCGATGGAGAGCTCCAGCCGGACCACGCCCCCGAGCGGGGTGACTCGCTCGACGCGGGCTTTCCAGCAGGGCTGGCCGTTCCGCTCGCGGCGGACCTCAAGATCGTGCGGGCGGACATAGATCTGGGCACGGGATTCCGGAGAGAGCCCGAGAGCGGTCAGGGGGTGGCGGTCTTCACCGCCGGGGACGACCTCGATCGTTTCCGCCGGCAGGATGTTGACCTGGCCCAGGAACTGGGCCACGAACGGGCTCTTGGGTCGCTCGTAGAGATTCTGGGGAGGGCCGACCTGCTGGACCCGCCCGTCGTTGAGCACGACGATCTGGTCGGCGACCTCGAAAGCCTCGCGCTGATCGTGGGTGACAAACAGGCTGGTCACGTGGACCTCGTCGTGCAGTTTCCTCAGCCATGCGCGGAGCTCGTCGCGGACCTTGGCATCCAGAGCGCCGAAGGGCTCGTCGAGCAACAGCACCTTCGGCCTGGGCGCCAGCGCCCGCGCCAGGGCGACCCGCTGGCGCTGGCCTCCCGAGAGCTGGGAGGGGTAGCGGCCCGCGTAGCCGGAAAGCTGCACGAGCTCCAGCAGCTCGTCGACGCGGGTCTTGATCTCGGACCTGGGTAATTTTCGCACCCTGAGGCCGAACGCGATGTTGTCGCGCACCGTCATGTGGCGGAACAGGGCGTAGTGCTGGAACACGAACCCGACGCCCCGCTGCTGAACGGGCAGCCGGGTGGCGTCTTCCCCGGTGAGGACCACGCTCCCTGTGTCGGCGGCTTCGAGCCCGGCGATGATCCGCAGGATCGTGCTCTTGCCCGAACCCGAGGGGCCGAGAAGGGCGACAAGCTGGCCGGCAATGACCTCGAACGAGACGTCCTTGACAGCCTGGAAGGAGCCATAGCGCTTGGAGAGATTCTGCACTTCGATGCCCACGGTTGACTCCTTGCTCGAAACTCGCGGCGTGGTGCGGGAACGTGTCTCGCCGAAGATGTTGTGCGGTACGGGAACAGACAGGCGGGAGGTTCGCAGAGTCGACCTGTTCGCGACGCTCATGATCGCTTCTCCCTTCCTCCCTCGAGGTGCTTGCGAATGAACTCCATCCCCACCAGAAGAAGGAACGAGACCGCCGCGAGGACCAGGCTGGCGGCGTAGGCTCCTTCCGGATGGAAGCTCTCGACGCCCTCCTCGATGTAGAGCGTGGCGGTCTGGGTGTGGCCGATCACGTTGCCGGAGACCACCAGAACCGCTCCGAACTCGCCCAGAGACCGAGCCACGGTCAGCGTGACACCGTAAGCGACGCCCCACCGGATGGAGGGGAGAGTCACGCTCCAGAAGGTTCGCCACCGGCCGGCCCCCAGGGTCTGCGCGGCCTGCTCGTACTCCTCGCCCAGGTCGCGGAGGACCGGAACAAGCTCGCGGACCACGAAGGGCACGGTGACAAACATGGTGGCCAGAATCATACCGGGGACCGCGTAGACGACCCGGATTCCATGGGACTCGAGCCAGCGGCCCAGCCAGCCGTTGGGGCCGTAGAGGACGATCAGCATCAGTCCGGCGACGATCGGCGAGATGGCAAACGGCAGGTCCACGATCCCGTCGACCAGGGACCGGCCCCAGAAGCGTTGCCGGGTCAGCACCAGGGCGAACCCGATCCCGAAGACCGTGTTGACCACGGTGGCCAGGGCCGTGATCCCCAGCGACATGGCGAAGGCCCGCTGCACCTCCGGCCGGGCCAGGGCTGCCAGGAAGGGCGCCAGACCGCCCAGGATGACCTGCCGGACCAGGGCCAGCGTGGGCACCAGGATCAGGATGGCGAACCAGGCGAGCACCGCGCCGGTGAGGAGCCAGCGTCCCAGCGAGGCTGGACGGGCTGCCTGTCCCAGGCCAAGGGACGGGGATTCCAGGCTCATCTCGTCGAGCTTCAGATCAACCGCCATGGCCGACCTCTGACCTGCGCTGAAGCGCGTTGATTCCAATCAGGATCACGAGCGAGCTGGCAAGCAGAACCGCCGACACGACAAGGGCGGCGTGGCGGTTCCCGCTCTCGATCTCGCCGTAGATGTAAAGAGGTGCGGTCTTGGTCAGCAGCGGGTGATTTCCCGCGACCATGATCACGCTGCCGAACTCTCCGAGAGCCCGGCTGAAGGAGAGTGCCGAGCCGGTCAGGATCGAGGGCCAGAGAACCGGCAGCGTGACCCGGCGAAACGTGGTCCAGGCCCCTGCTCCAAGGGTTGCGGCGGCCTCCTCCTCGGCACGGTCCAGCTCCATCAAGACCGGCTGGACGCTCCGGATCACGAACGGGTAGGACACGAAAAGGAGCGCCAGGACGATCCCCGGCTGATGGTAGATGACTCCCCAGCCGAACCGTCCCAGGACCGTCCCGATCGTGCTCGAGGGTCCGTAGAGGACCACGAGCATCACCCCGGTGACCACCGTCGGGACGGCGAACGGAAGGTCGATCAGGGCGTTGACCAGGCTCTTGCCGGGGAAGTCATAGCGAACCAGGACCCAGGCGGTCGCGGTGCCCGTCACCGCATTGACGAGCACCATGATCAGGGCGGTCAGGAAGGTGAGCTTGAGGGAATGCCAGGCATAGGGATCGGACAGCGCCCGCCAGAACGCTTCCAGTCCGGGCTGGGCGGCCTGAACGACCGAGCGCCACCATCGGCAGGGCGACCATGATCCCGAGGTAGAACAGGGTTGTCCACCTCAGGACGAGGGTGGAAGTCGGGTTACGCGAGGCTGCTGCCTGGGATGCCATGAGCCCTCATCTCCCCTGAGCGTGGGACCGTTCCGCGGCGATCGTCGTCCAGAGCCCCTTCGAGCTGTACAGTTCCTCCTCGACCTTGGCCCATCCTCCAAGATCGGCCATCGTGAAGAGTTTCTTGGGCAACGGCCGATCGGCCCCCGCCACTTTCACGTCCGGGTTGATGGGACGGAATCCGTAGTCGACCAGGATCCGCTGACCGTCGGCAGAGAGCAGGAACTCGAGGAACGCCTCCGCGAGGGCTCGGTTGCCGTGCCGCTCCACCGAGCTCTCAACGATCGCCGCGGGACTTTCGATCAGCAAGGTCGAAGGAGGGATCACGTACTCGATCGGCTCCCCTTCCTTGCCGCGGAGCAGGAGCTCATTCTCGTAGGTGACGACCGCGTCGCCGGTCTGGCGCTCGGCGAAATTGGCCATGCTCTGCCGGCCCGACGGATCCATGTTGACCACGTTGCCCTGGATCCGCGCCATCAGGTCTCGCACGGCGGCGGGGTCGGCCTGGCCCTTGTTCGCTTCACGAGAGGCCAGAGTCGCTGCGCCGTAGATCGCGTTGATGTTCCACCTGGCCCCTCCCGAGGTCTTGGGATCCGGGTAGAGGACTCCCACGCCGGGACGAGCCAGGTCGGTCCAGTCCTTGATCTGCTTGGGATTACCGGCCCGGTGGCCGATCACGACCAGACTGTTGGTGAGGATCCCGTGATTGGGCCCGGCATTCCAGTCGGCCTTGACCCGCCCGGCCTTGACGAGCGTCTCCATGTCGCCCACGTGGGACAGGACGGCCAGATCGGCATCAAAGCCCGAGGCGATGGAACGGGCCTGAGCGCCTGAGGCGTTGTAGGATTCCTCGAACTGAACATCGCGCCCCGTCTTGCTCTTCCACCTGGCGGCGAAAGCGGGGATCAAGCCATCGTGGAAGACCTCGCGAACCACCGAGTAGGCGCCAAGCTTGAGCGTGTCGGACTGGGAGTTCCCTTGCGATTGGCATCCACCGGCCAGGGCGGCCAGCGCCAGGGCGACAGGGGCGAGCAGTTGACGCTTCATCACTTCTCCTCGGGAAACGGAATGAGGCCAGCGATTCGCCCGGCACATTCGTGCGGACTCAACCGGCCCCTCCCGCCTTGTTCAGTCACGCGGTTTTGCAGAGAATGCCTGGAACCGCGAAGCCGCGCTCAATACTGGTCGGCCGAGATCACCTCACCGCCCTTCAGCGAGGTGAGTCCCCTAAGTACCACCACGCTGACCGTGTCCCTTGAGGAATTTCACGCTCCCGTCACCGGAGAGAACGTTGATCCCGCCCGGGTGAAAGGAGAAGAGCGACTGGTTGTTGCCCGCCTTGTTGCCGGCCGTGCCCAGGGTGCCTGGCGCCAGTTCGTAGTTCGAGTTCTCATGTGCGGGACGAGACTTGTTGTTGATGCCCCCGGAGACACCCAGGCTGCAGTGCGGCTCGGCCCACCGCCAGAAGCGGCGCCCGGCCGTGGGGAAGCCAGGGACGTTGCGAACCGGTGCCGGTACCGTGAAGCCGCCGTCGTAGTAGCCCTCGGCGTACTGGCTGACGAAGGAAGCATCGCGGCCGGCAACCTCGGCGATGGCAATCGTATTGCTCAGACCGTCGGTGCACTCGCTGAGCCTGGTCTTGCCCTGCTTCAGCAATCCATCAACGCGTGCATTTTTGTTGCGATACGGAACGACGAGCGTTGATCCAGGCTGGCCCGTCTGGCCCAGGGGGTCGATGTCGGTGTAGCAAGTCGCGCCGTAGTCGGTCAGGCCGTAACCGGGGCCCGCGGCTTCGACAGGCGATGCATACGGGTCTCCCAGGGCATCTCGGCCTGCGGCCGCATTCGGCGACGAAGGGCAGAGAAATGCACTGACCACCTGAGAGGTGCCCGTGTAATTCGCGCCCGAGAGGTCGTTGTAATCGAGCGAGAAATTGATGGCGTTGAAGGCTGCCCCGCCCTCGATGAAGGGGAGGATACGTGGAAACACCGAGTAGGCGCCGTCGACGTACTGGTTTACAGGCGGTGACACCTGGTAATTCGACGACTGTCCCGCCGGGGGGAGGCTCGAGTTGGAGCTCTCGTAGTTGGCCAGAGCCAGGCCGAGCTGCTTGAGGTTGTTCGTGCACTGGGTTCGCCGTGCGGCCTCACGCGCTGACTGAACGGCTGGCAAGAGCAGGGAGATGAGAATGGCAATGATGGCGATGACGACAAGCAACTCGATCAACGTGAAACCGGATTTCCGGCAAGCAGTGAACTTCATCGAATTCTCCTTGGACTCGCGTCACTTCACGGGCATCATGCGACACTCTGATCTGTTTCCTTAGTTCCTTGCTTCATCGGGTTGCTCGACTCATCAGAACTCGCGTTCCGAGCGGGGAGGCCCGATCTTGAGCTTCACGATGCGGTAGACAGCCTGGGCGGGCCTCTGAAGCCGGAAGCCCGCCCAGGCAAGTTGAATCGACGGTGGGTGAGAGAGGCGTGGTCATTCTGCTCGCTGAGAGTGGCATCAAGGCCGGCGAGGCAGAATGATGTTAATGCGCACATGCCTAGTGCGCATCAACTCGTTCATCGAGGAATCGCAAACCATTCTCTGGTAGACATTGAGCAACAACCATGCCGCAGGATGGGATCCGCACACGATTGCGAGCATTCTGGTGCCTTTCTCGCGAAAATCCCCGCAAAGTAGATCGACTTGGTAGAATATCAACCTGACTCAGATCTCCCCCGCAAGGGAACAGGCCGTGACATTTCGCGGTTTATCCGTTAAATATCATGGTTACCTGTGGTATTTCATGGTTCTGGAGAGCTCATGGACTCGCCGATTCAGGTCCTCCTCGGCGTCTGGCGCGAGGTTTGTCGCCACATCGCGATCGAGGAATCCGTGGCCCGGGTGGCCCCTTTGCTGGTGCAGCGGCTTCCCCTGGAGGAGTTACTGATCCGGTCCATCGACGTGGCGCGAAGCGCTCTGGAGACAGTCGCCGTGGGGATGGCCGGCCTCGGTCCGGCTCCAGCGAGTGCGAAGACGGAGTGCGCTGGTGCGTGATCTGGAACGAATCCTGGGATGGTGTCGCGAGGGAAGTCTGCTCCGTGCAAGCGATCAGGTGATTGCAGAAGCAGTTGCCAGGGCTCTTGCCGGCCGGCCTTGCCGGCCAGTTCCTGGTCGCGCCGCTGAAGGGTGCCGATGGTGTCCTTGGCCTCCTGATCCTGGTCGCCCGGCCGCCGATCACGTTTGACAAGGTGCATGAGGACCTGGTGCGGGAGCTGGTCGATCCCTTCACGGTTGCGCTCGAGAACGATCGCCGGGTTCACGAGCTGATCTCGCTGCGCGAGGCGGTGGAAGCGGACAACCGCTCGCTTCTTTCACGGCTGGAACGGCACGACATCTCGGACTCGGTGATCGGAGCCGAGACCGGCCTGAAGGAGGTCATGGAGCAGATCAGGCTGGTGGCCCCCGCGGATGCCCCGGTTTTGATTTTGGGTGAGACCGGCTCAGGCAAGGAGGTCGTCGCCCGCACCATCCACAACCGGTCGAGGCGCAGCGCCGGACCATTCATGCGAATCAACTGCGGAGCCATTCCCTCCGAGCTCGTTGATTCGGAGTTATTCGGTCACGAGCGGGGCAGCTTCACCGGCGCGGTGGGCGAGCGCAAGGGCTGGTTCGAGCGAGCCGACGGCGGGACTCTATTCCTTGATGAATGCGGTGAGCTGCCCCTGGCGGCTCAGGTGCGGCTGCTGCGGATTCTGCAGGACGGCCAGTTCGAGCGAGTCGGCGGTGAGAAGCCCAGGCATGTGGATGTGCGGATCGTGGCCGCGACCCACCGTGATCTGGGTCAGATGGCTGCCGATGGCCGGTTCCGGCAGGACCTCTGGTACCGGCTGGCCGTCTTTCCGGTGCATCTTCCTCCGCTCCGCGAGCGGCTCTCGGACATCTCGGCGCTCGCCGCTCATTTTGCGCTTCGGGCTGCCAAACGTCTGGGTTTACCGCCGCTGGTTCCGACGGCCGAAGATAACAGCTTGCTGGTGGAGTACCCCTGGCCGGGTAATGTGCGGGAACTCGCTGCGGTGATCGAGCGAGCCGCGATTCTGGGCGTTGGCAAACGCCTCGAAATCGCTCGTGCCCTGGGGACGGCGAACCGTATCAACATGCCGGCTTCGCCGGTGCGGGCGGAGGCTCTGCCGCTTCTGACAACACCCCCGTTGACCCTCGACGAGGCGATGGCCCGTCATATCCGGGAGACACTTGCCCGGGCAGGAGGACGTATCGAAGGTCCCGATGGTGCCGCAGCGCGGCTGGCCATCAATCCCCACACTCTCCGCTCGCGGATGCGCAAGCTAGGAATCGATTGGAGCCAATACCGGGTCAAGAGTCCCGTGTGAGCAAACGCGGACCCAGAGTCTCCGAGTTTTGGTTCATGGCCCAGCCACTCGCTCGAGCCGAACAGCTCATTTGGCCAGCTTGAACTCGAACACGTTCTCGCCCTCGGCTTTAACCGTGGCGACCAGCTTGGATGCGTCCTCGTCCAGGTACTTGCCGGGGAAGGGGAGATTCGCAGCGATCTTGCCCTTCTTGGGTAGAGTGGTCTCGTCAATTTCAATGCGAACCTTGTAATTCCCGGCGGGAGCTCCCACACGCGAGCCCTGTTTCAGTTCAAAGCTTCCGTCTGCTCCGAGCGACCCCGCGTAGGACAGAGCTGTGTCCGAGGAAACGAAAACGACCCGGCCTGAGCTCAAGGGCTTGCCGTCGCTCTGGATGACCTTGCCCTTTACCGGGTAGTCCTTGGAAGTGCCGAAGCTCCCCTCCCCACAGCCTGAGGTCACGAGACCCGCCGCGATGGCCAGGCAGGACCAAGCCAGCCATGTCTTCCGATCGATGCTTCCCATTCTCAGGCACCTCATTATTAAGCTGACTCCTGTCGACTCCGCTGGATGCATCCGGCGCTGCTCTGACCGATTGAACAGACCGAATTCTATCAAACAAGTAGACATTGCCAACCCCAGCTTGTTGCGTGCTTGTTCCAGGCCGCCTGGGTCGAAGGGTATGATGTGAGGCTCGGTTGAGGAGAACTCCTCCGGCTTGTTACGATTCGAAGCTGTTCTGGTGATGACTTCCTTACCAGCCCCTCTGGATCACATGGTTCTCTGCCATTCGTGTTTGGAAAGAACCATCCGTCGATCGGGCAAAATGTCTCCCGGTTTGAGTTCTTCATTTCCGTCGTCTCCAGCATCCAAGGGAGGAACCGATGGTGAAATAGTCAAGATCGTCGGGCTTCACGTTGATTGAGCTCCTGGTGGTGATCGCCGTCATCGCCGTTCTCATCGCCCTGCTCCTCCCCGCCGTTCAGTCGGCCAGGGAGGCCGCCCGAAGGATCCAGTGCACGAACAATCTGAAACAGCTAGGTTTGGCGACACACAATTACATCTCGACTTTTGGGGCGTTTCCCTCTGGCTCGCTGTTCCCCTGTTCGGCGGTGGATAACCTTCCCAGCCCCCCCAACCAGGGAGCATGCTGGGGTTGGGGCGTCGGTCCTCTGGTCCAGATTTTCAATTACATGGAGCAGTCGGTGCTGTACAACGCCTACAACGCCTCTCTGGGTGTGTTCGGTACCTATCCGCCGGATACGAGCGGCCCCACCCTCTGGTGGGGCAACACGACGGTATTCAATGCGCAAGTCTCGTCGTATCTTTGCCCATCCGACGGCCGGCAAATACCTGCCTCCAGGCAGGTCACGGTCGTCAACTACGGAGGGAACTACGGTGGCCCCTTCGTGCTCGGCGGCTATACGGGTACGATGATTCCCTCGATGAACCCAGGCTGGGACTACACCGATCCCTTGATCGCAACGGCAAGGACCATCGGGATCGCGGCCGTGACGGACGGCACAAGCAATACATCCATGTGGAGCGAAATGCTGACCCCGCCCGCCGTCAACCCGGTGGCCGGAAGCGGCAGGTAACACGACGTCAGAGACTGGCGGTGCCGGGATTCCCGACCACTGCGGCCCCGCGACCCCAAGCATCAAGAAGGGGCCTGTTCGACCGAAACTATCGCCAGGGGCCAGGCGTGGCACGAGGTGACTTCGTCATGCTCAGCGGTTCACCTGGTCTTGGCTTGAAGAACCCTCTTCCCAACTCGCGAGATCAACGGTTGTCTTTTCTTGCTGTTTCCTGGCGAGAGGGTTCAAGCAGGGTCTGCTCCTGGAGAGGCCGCCATGCCGAAGACCACAGAGGCCGGCAGGAAAATTGTGATCACGGGGGTTACCCGCGGCCTGGGCCGTGCCCTGGCGACGGGCTTCGCAGCACTGGGCCACACGGTGGCCGGTTGCGGCCGTTCCGCCCCGGCGATCGAGGAGTTGCGTTTAGCGCCAGGCCCGCCCCATGAGTTCCGCGTGCTCGATGTGACGCAGGACGAGCCAGTGAGAGCCTGGGCCGGAGAGGTGCTGGAACGGCTCGGTGCCCCCGATTTGCTTCTGAACAACGCAGCCGTGATCAACCGCTCGGCCACGCTGTGGGAGGTTCCCACCGAGGAATTCGACCGGGTTGTCGACATCAACATCAAGGGAGTCGCGAACGTCCTCCGGCATCTCGTTCCGGCGATGATCGCCCGGGGCTCGGGCGTGATCGTGAATTTCAGCTCCGAGTGGGGTCGAACAACCTCGCCCGAGGTCGCCCCTTACTGCGCCACCAAATGGGCCGTCGAGGGCCTTACCCGCGCCCTGGCCCAGGAGCTTCCCCGCGGCCTGGCCGCCATTCCCCTCAGTCCGGGCATCATCGATACCGAGATGCTCCGCAGTTGCTTCGGCGACGCGGCCGGGCACTACCCCGCCCCCGGCCCATGGGCCGAGAGGGCCATCCCTTTCCTGCTCCGCCTCAGTCCCAGAGACAACGGCAAGCCGCTGACGGTGGGCTGAACCGCTCCGTCCGATCCTTACGGTCTCGGTTTGACGGGCCTCTTCGCCCCGGTGCGACGCCGCGGCGCGCGTACCGTTTGCACGCCGCTGGGTATTCCTTTCACGCCCGTGGGTGTATGATACAGATGCGGGTTCCCGCCCAGCGAGCCAGGCCGCATAAGATCCTCGTATTCAATCATAAAGTCTTTTTACCATGATGTGGGCCGTTCAGCCTCCTCCCGAGCAAGGGCTTTGCGGCCGGCCGACATCGTTTCTTGGTTGCACCATTGCAGTCACGTGCCAGTTAGAGTTATGGACAGCGACGAGAGATAACCATGACGCCATCCCTGGAACGGCTTGCGGAGCTAGTCCGACAGGCCGAAGCGAAGACACGAGCACGAAAGATCGAGAGTGAGACCCAGCAGGCGGCAGAGCAGTTTCGATCGGCCGAGCTCCGCGCCCGGCGGGGAGTCGAGCGGTTGCGAGCGGTTCGGCCCGCAAGCATGCGTGCCATCGAGCAGGCAGATACCGACGAGCATCTTCTGAAGGACCTGGTGCGTAAGCTCGCTCAATTCAAGTCGTCGCTGGAATCACAGGCAGACGCGGAGCAGTTGATTGCCACCTCGCAGGCCGAGATCGAGCGAACGAGGAAACAGGCCCGGGCCGATCTGGAGGAGGTAACCCGGGAAGTGGACGAAGCCCGGCGCGAGCTCCGGACGGCCCTGGATCAGTATCGCCAGCTCCGCCGCGAGCTCGACCGGCTCCAGCCCGAGCTTGCGGAACAGTTCGGCCCGGAGGACCGCCTGCTCTGGGACGCCGAGGGGCATTTCCTTGGCGGGCAGCTTCATCTCCTGGCCCACGAGGTGGATGCCGGACTCAACGCTTTCGCCTCACTGGGCAAGCTCGAGCAGTATGCCCGGCTCAAGGTCTGGATTGGCCGCTTTCGCTGCTACCAGGCCCTCCATGATCGCGATGCCGAGGTGACCGAGGAGCTCCAGGCTCTGGGGCACCGAGTCTTCCACCAGTTGAAATGGCTTTCCCGCCAGTACGAGCCGGGCTACATCGAGGCCTTTCGCCAAGACTACTCGACGGACTGGGCCGCCTATGTCGCCGAGGCCCAGGAACAGCTCATCCAGGCCATCGAATCGAGCCGTCGCAGCCGCGACGGTGACTCGGTTCGCGTCCGGGATCGTGACCGCGACCTCACCCGTGATAGCGAGCCGGCTCACCCTGGCGATCGAGGCGTGCAGCTCGTGCCGTCGTCGCGAAACGCCGCCGCCTCGGCCTCAGCGGTTGCCTCGCGCTCCTCGCACCTTTCGCAGCTCAAGGTCTTCCTGACCCGGGCACAGCTTCCCGACGAGGGAATGGATCGCTTCCTGGAGATTCTGAAGGACGCCGTTGACGAGCTCGGCCCCGACGACTCCGATCTCCTCCATCTCGTGCGTCCTTACCTTCAGTACATCACCGGGAACGATCTTCTCGGAAGCCTCAGACACAACCTCGAGCAAAATCCTCCGAGCAACACCGCCGCCGAGCCCCCGGAGGATGAGCCACTCGAGGAATCGTGAGCCCCGGCGGCCTCTCTTTTATCGTGGATATATGCATCAGCTTGGCGAGGCGAGGGAGAGAGCCGCTCATGATCTGCAGACTTCGCAAAGTCCCCGGTCTTCTCGGACGAGCTCTCACCGGCCTCTTGCTGGGCACTGGTGCATTTGGAGATACCGTCCTCGACTTCGAGGAGCTTGGCCCGTGGCTTGCGGCCAACAACCTGCCCGATCCGGCGGCCCGGCTGGCCGGCGCCATCATTCTTCTGTTCGCTGGCAGCCTTTCCATTCTCGTGGTCGGTTACGTGGTCGATTCCACGCGGGCCGACAAGGGGTCGTCGCTCGGTGGCCGGCGCTGAGATCTGATTGACTCAAGTGAGCGAATCAGGGTTGCCTCGGGGAGGAGCAGATCTCGATGGCCGTCGATCTCACCCAGTCCCTTGTCATAGGCGTCTCGTCACGCGCGCTGTTCGACCTCGAAGAGGCGAACCGAGTTTACGAGACCGACGGGGTGGATGCATACGCCAGGTACCAACTCGAACACGTCGAGGAACTGCTCCAGCCGGGAAGCGGCTTTCCCTTGATCCAGGCGATCCTCCGACTCAACGAGCGAGCAGGGGGGCTCAGGCCGGGAGCCGAGGCGCGGCGGGCCGAGGTGGTGATAGTTTCCAAGAACAACCCGGCGACCAGCCTGCGTCTGTGGAGCGCGATCAAGCACCACAAGCTCGACATCCAGCGGGCGATCCTGACCGGTGGGGCGCCGACAGCTCCCTACCTCCGCGCCTTCGACATGGACCTCTTCCTGTCAGCCTCGCCGGCTGACGTTTCCCAGGCCCTGTCCGCCGGGATCGCCGCGGGGTTGATCTACCCGACCCCCTGGACGCTTGCCGACCCGCGGGACCAGATCCGGATTGCCTTCGACGGCGATGCCGTGCTCTTCTCCGACGAATCTGAGCGGATCTTCCAGGAGCAGGGCTTGCCCGCCTTTCACGAGCACGAGTCCCGCAATGCTCATGTTCCCCTGACCGACGGTCCGTTTGCCAAGCTTCTGCGCACCCTCTCGCTCCTCCAGGGCGATATTCCTGCCGAATCGTCGCCGATCCGTCTCGCCCTGGTCACTGCCCGGAGCATGCCCGCGCACGAGCGGGTGATCCGCACCCTGCACGCCTGGAACGTCCGGATCGACGAGGCCTTTTTCATGGGTGGCGTCTCCAAGACTCCGATCCTCCAGACCTTTAACCCTCACATCTACTTCGATGACCAGGAGACTCACTGCGGCCCCGCGTCCAGGGTGGTCCCCACCGCCCGCGTGCCCCTGATCTTCAACCTCCGCGCCGGCCAGCTTGAACCGACCGAGCAATCCCCGAGCTCGTTGTCCGGTCCGTGAAGCCCGCGCCGATCGGGCAGTGGTGGCTTGCTCCGCCGGCGTGGTCGACGTATGAGTGAGCGCTATGGGAAGAGCCCTGACTCCCCCCTCGTGATCATACCCGCCAACCCTCCTTCAGCTCCTCATCGTGGAGGCACTCTCATACGCCGCTCTCGCGCCATGGTCCCGCTCGGTCTGATGCTTGCGGCCGTTTTCTCGATGGCCTCATTGGCAATGGCTCGGGGCGATGGTGCAGCCGGTCCTGAACTGGGCCGGGCCGATTTCCGATATGCGCCGCCATGGTGGCAGAATGCAATCTGCCAGCCTGATAATCCCGACAAGATCCTGCAGACCTTGGAGAGTTGCAAGCCGAGCGGCCAAAACTGAAGAATGTGGTCATGAGGAATGGCGCTTGGCGCTTGAGGATTTTTGACCGCCTTGAAGAACCAGGACCAAGCTCGCACCGGACTCCGACGTGACGACCTGGGCTGAAGTCGACCGCTTCGGGCCAGTCGCCTTGCTGGGCAGCGCCACTTGGCCTCGACGACCCAATCGCTTGACCAGGGTGACGCGGTAGAGGAACTGCAAGCTCTAGACGGACCTGCGTTCGTCCGTAGGCCGTCCAGGCAGACGTGACGTCGTCCCTAAGAGGGCGAGGATGCCTCGTAGCAAGGCCGAGCGAACCAGTTCACCGTTTCTGCCGGGGAAGCGTTAGACTGCCGAACATCGGCGATACACTCGGTGTAAGCCTGAATCGTCCGAGAGCGCCGGTTGCTGGACGGACTAAGCAACTGTGCTCCAGGTTTCCTTCGCTTTTCGGCGCGAGCGACCTCGTGCGAACGTAGCGGCAACGAGCTGCTCCGTTCCAGCTTTCCGAGCAACGGTCCTGCTGGGCTGCTCAGCAGAACCCTCGCGGTCAGGCGAACGTGTGGACGCACTACACCTTCGCCGATGCCACCTGCTTAGGTCCTCGATCATGCGGCGGCGAAGCGATGTCATCGGCAATGGCTCGCATTTTCACGGGCACAGCGCTCGGGACAGGCTCAAGTGAGGTAAGTCCGACCAGCCTTCATGATGCTAGGTGAGCGAGCCCGCGCTCTGGACCAGGCGATGTTGGATGGAGGGAAGAGTGGTGCCGGGAAGTGTGAAGGTAAGATACCGCAAACTTGAAACGGGCGCGAAACGGGGTCCGAAGGTACCGGGATAGACTGCCAGGCCGTGAAAACCGCCCGGTCTTCCGCTTTTGGCCTCACCGCGAAGCGAGCTTCGTTCAACCAAGGTTGTACACCGAGAGGTCTGAAGCACGGCGCTGCCAGGAGAAGCGGCATCGTAGGAACTGAGGCGGCCGCTGTCGGATACATCCTTCGTCGATTGTGCGTGGTGGCATTGGGACCGGCGATGGTATCGACTTGAATTCCGACATGATGGAACGGTGTCTTGCGAGTGTGGGACTAACGGTCGATGGCGCGTGGCTTGGGCTCTGAGCACATGTATCGGGAAGACCCCGGCTCGGAGATCAGAGACCGTGTCCAGTCGGGGCATGAGGTCGACACCGATGCCGGCACACCTGCGACGACATCAGAGATGCTCGGTCCGTCGAGCGATCCTCGTAGCGGTGAGGGTCGAGCTGCTCGGTCTCGAGGATACCTCGTGCGGTGTAGTGCATCATCGTCACGCCAGCGGGCATGGTCAGACGTGGCCTGTCGTCGTCTACAACGGCGAAGTTCCGGCCGAGTGGCAGAGGACCGCGGCCTGTGGCTGGGTCATGTGCGCACGAAACGATGTAGGCACTAGCAACGACTATGACAGCAGGTGAGCATGTCATCCCAGTCAACAGCTGCGAACTTTCATGCCAGCTCGGATGCGTCGGAATGCTGTTTGGAAGTACTGAGCAACTGGTGAGGCTGATAATCACCGAGCGAAGATCTCTGCAACGCTTGGAGAGCCGCAAGCCAGCGGCATAGTTGGTCATGGGATGCGCGGTCACGTTGAGCACCCGATTGCTTAGACCGCCTTGACAGAACCGGACCAGCTTGTCAGGACTGAGGACGACGGGCGAGTCGTGCTGGGCACCTTGGGCAGGCCACTTACCTCGAACGACCCAATCCTTGACCAGGGTGACGCGGACGACGGAACTGCAAGCGCTAGCGCGACCTCGGTTGTCAGTAGCTCCAGGAGCGTGACGCTCCTGGGCGAGGTCTAGCAAGTGCGATGCGAACCTGTCGGGAGTCCCGCGTTTCTCGCCCGGGGAACGTTGAAGTACATGGGGCGAAATCGGCGATACACTCGGTGTAAGCCTGAATCGTCCGAGAGGACGCGGTTGCGGAGGACCTAAGCACTGGCCTCCTGGTTCGTCCTTCACGTGCTCGGGACGAGTCGCCCTGTGCCTCGAACGAGCGACGCAACAGCGGCCTTCGTTCCAGTTCTCCTGGAAACGGATCGCTGCTGGAGCTGTCCAACCGCCTCGGGTCACGAAGCTGCTGGAGCATAACCCCGGCGCACCTTCGCTTAGAGTCCTCGATCATGCGGCGGCGAAGCGATGTCATGGCAAGCTCCTTTTCAGGGCAAGCGGGACAGGAAGTGACGAAGTAAGTCCACCAGCCTTCATGATGAGGGAGCGAGCCCGCGTCTGGACCAGCGATGTGGGGAGGGAAGGGTTGCCGCACGCGGATGTGAAGGAAGATAGGCCCAAACAACCAAACGGGCCAAGGTACGGAAGACTCAGCCGTGAAAACCCCCGGTCTTCCGCTTTTGGCCTACCGCGAAGCGGCTTCGTTCAACAAGGTTGTACCCGAAAGGCCGAAACGGCCTGCGGAGAAGCCATCGTCTGAGGCGGCCCTTCGGATACATCCTTCTTCATTGTGTGCATTGGGCACCAGCGCCGCGTTCGTCTATTTCGACAGATGGAACAGGTCTTCGAGTGTGGGCAGGTCCATGGCCAGCGGCTTCTCTGCCATGACGGGAAGACCCCGCTGGAGACAGAGCCGTGTCCAGTCGGGGATCCGCCGGGGCTGCGCGTGCTCTGTGTGAGACCTGCACGAGCGTCGAGCTGCTCGGTCTCGAGCATCCTCGTAGCGGTGAGTGTTCATCGTCACGCCAGGGGCATGGTCAAACGTGCCTGTCGTCTCTTCCGGCCCGGCCGGGGCGACCGCGGCCAGCGTCAGCCTGCGAATGTGCTCGAGCCCGGGAGTGTAGGTCTGCCAGTGTCCTGTCGCACCGATGAGTCTGAGCCGCATGGCGTCCCTCCTGGTTCGGCGATCACGTTTTCGAGATGAACGGGTTGCCAGCGATGTAAAACCGGAGCGGTTTGCTAGCCCACTCTCCGGCGTAGTCGACGCCGACGCGGGGGCGGGCCACAACCTCGTCGGAAGGGGTTGGAGCGACGGGCTCCGCCACGACGAGCTCACCTTTTGTGAGGTCGTGTCCATTCAGGCGGCGGTCGATCGCGAGCGCGCGGCAGAGCCGGCCAGGGCCGCTGGCCGAGGCAAGCTCGGTGATGGGCTCCAGGGCGCGGAGAAGCACCGCCGATGCGTGCTCGCCGGGTCCGGTCACGACGTTCAGACAATGGTGGATCCCGTAAATCAGGTAGACGTAGGCATGTCCAGGTTGGCCGAACATGACCTCGGTTCGCGCGGTACGGCCGCGGGCTGAGTGCGCGGCAAGGTCGTGCGGGCCAAGGTACGCCTCCGTCTCCACGATCCGCCCGACCTGCTTGAGGCGACCGATGCGACGGATGAGGAGCTTACCCAGAAGCTCTCTCGCGACACTTTCGGCATCCCGGTTATAGAAGGATCGTGGCAGGGTCCGCATGGAGATCATCGTACCAGACATTGCGTTCGGTACGTGCGGTCTTCGACTACACGCGCAAGACAATCCAGGCGTTTCGCGAGGCGGGCGTGCTTCCCGACATGTTGCAGATCGGCAACGAGGTGAGCAACGGCATGCTCTGGCCGGATGGCAAGCTGCCGGATCACTGGGACCAGTTCGCCGCCCTGGTGAAGGCGGGCATCCGGGGCGTCGATGCCGGCCGGGATCACTGCCCACGCCCGCGAATCATGATCCACATTGATCGGGGAGCTGACCGGCGCGGCACCAAGGCCTTCTTCGACAAGCTTCACTCCTAATGATGTGGAGTTTGACGTGATCGGACAGTCGTATTACGCGTGATGGCAACAAAGCTTGCTTGATCTGGGTGAGAACCTCGATTTCATGGCCAGGGTCTACAACAAGGACATCATCTTGGTCAAAGTGGCCTACTGCTGGCGGCCCACGGAGTACAAAAGGAAGAAGGCCGCCCCGTTCGCCGAGAGTCCCGAGGGGCAGAAGGCGTTTCTGGACGAGGTCAACCGGATCGTTCTGGACACTCCCAACCATCGGGGCATCGGCATTTTCTGGTGGGAGCCAGCCGTCTCGGAGCCGCTCCGAAGCCGCGGGTTTTTCGACGGCAGCGGTAATGCTCTGCCCGTGAGGGGTGTGTTCCACATCGCAAGGCGTGCCTGATGATTCGTCAGAGCCTCGACGCCGACTCGGCCTATATTGATGTCGCCCTTCACGGCGACGGTCTGACATCGCTCCAGTTCCGCGAGGCCTGGGGTGCAGCGACCCACGAGGTGCAAGCGAACCTGACGGCACCCCGTCGGATTCGGATCGAGAAGCGGGGGCGATACGCCCTGATGTTTCTGGCCGCCGAGGGCGGGGATCAGGAGTATTCCGGCCCGGCGGAACGGATGGCGCTAGGGCAACCCGTCCAGGTTGGGATCCCAGAGTGCGTGGAGCCGTTTCGAGGCTCGCCGGGCTGGCCTGATGGTCGAGGACAGGATCCAGAAGGCCCCGACAGCAATGAGCCCGGCAAGGGTGGCGATCCCAACGGCAAGAACGATAGCGCTCCAGAGGCTGCCATTCCTCGTTCCCTCCTCGATGTTCACCGCGCACCATGCGGGCACCATGATCAGTGAGCTGAGCACGGGTCCACAGAGGATCGCCATGAAGCCAAGCCTTGCCCTGTGGATGGCGGCTTTGGTTCGTTCCTCGGCTGCCTATGATGGCTTCGTCAGGAGGGAGGAGATTAGCAGCCGGACAGCGACCACGAGTCCCACGATGGTCATCGTGATTCCCATGAGGATAAGGGAAAGCACGGTGAAGAACAACGCGGTGCCCGGGGTCGTCAGGCTCATGGTGCACCACCGGAAAAACTGGCCCTTGAGCGGTCGACGTGCCGATAAGAGTTGATTGAGCCGCAACGCCTCCATCGTAGGCTGACACCGCCCTTGATTCCAGAGAGTCTTTGCGAGTTCGCAAACGACTCTCCCCCCGTTTGCCCAATTATGATATGGTTCGCGTGGCGGCACGTCGAACGGAGTGTCCCGGTCATCTAGGGCCGGGCGCATACTCGCATGGTTGAGACGACGGCGACGATGGAATCGGGTCTGTTGCGGCGAGCGCGGGAAGCGTCCAGAGACCGGGTTCGGCTCACGACGCCGATGCCGCAGAGGGCCGAGCCGCTCATTGGCCCCGCACCCCGCTCCGCGATGTTCTTTCCGCTGGTCGTGCTGGTTGCCGTGCTCCCCGGCCTCGTGGCATTGAACTCGTGGGACCTGACACCTCCCGGGCCCCTGTGGGGATTGAGGGCGCTGGCGGTTCTGAACGGCCTGGCCATCGACCAGGTGCCCGCTGGGGCCGAAATCAAGCCGGTGGGAGAGTCCACCGCGCTGCGGGCCGTGTCGTTTCAGCCCCCTCTTTACGCCTGGCTGGCCGCCTTCGGGATGAGGCTCAGTGCCGATCTCGATCCCCTGGCAACCGTGCTTCCCAGCTACGTGGCCGGCGCGGCTGTCGTCATTCTGATTTACCTGCATGGCCGGCTCTGGCGTGGTGGAGGTATGGGCCTGGCCGCCGCGCTGCTGATCGGGTTCAACCCCAGCTTGCTCCTGAGAATGCAAGAGGCCACGCCGACCACACTGGCACTGGTGGGGGCGGTAGGAGCCCTGCTCTGTTATGGCTGGCACGAGCGTGCCACGAGTGAGTTGGTGCGCCCCTGGCCCTGGGCCGGGCCCGTCGTCTGCGCGGTGGTCGGAGGCCTGTCACTGGGCCTCTCGCTCCTGAGCCAGGGAGGATTCGGGTTGATCGTCATCCCGATCGTGATCCTCCACCAGGTCTATCTGAAATCCGGATCACCCGCCCGGTCCGCCACTCGATCGCGCACCCGGCCCGGGTGGCTCGACTGGTCGCAAAGCCGGGGTGTCGTTGACGCTCTCCTGGCACTGGCGATCGCTCTGCTCCTGGCGCTTCCCTGGCACCTCCGCATGATCCGGTTCTATGGCTGGGAGGCTCTCGCCCAGCTCGCCTTCCGGCCCTGGGGGGCGAGTGGCGAGGATGCCTCGCTGGTGGCTCGCCTGTTCGAGCTGGCGCCGGTGACGCTTCCCCTGGGAGTGTATGGCGCCGCGCGGGCGATTCGCCTGGCTCTGATCGACGAGAACATCACTCCGGAAACGGTGGGCGGATCCCTCTGGGTCGTATGGCTGGGCGCGGCTGCATTGACGCCGGCGTTCTGGCCGGGAGGTCCGCGTGCCTTGATGGACCTCTTCTTGCTCGTTCCGCTGACATTGCTGGCCTCATTGACCGTTGCCGACTTGGTCAATCGCCGCGTGCCCGTCCGCACCTTGATCAGCCTGGCTCCGGCCACGGCGATGTCGGTGGCCTGGTGGGCCAGTGAAGACCTGCGCGGTGCGGTCGACGACCTGGTGCACGGCCGGGCCAGTGTCGCCACCGCCCTGGGCGTCCACATGGCGATCGACCTGATCCTGGCGTTGATCTGGTTCACCCGGAAGCTCGACCGCTGGGCCCGCCGCCGCGACGACCGCCAGCGCCATGTCCTAGCGTTTTACCTCCTCGCTGTTCTGGCGATCACGGTCGGCACGGGGGTTCAGGAGGTTGTCTTCCGCCACAGCGAGACCCACGACCTCTTGACGCTCCGCACCATGATCTTGCGGCGCAATCGCGAACGCCCGTTCGACCTCCTGGCCGTGGTCGGGCCCGATCCGGGCACGCCCCTGCCTTCCTCAGCGGCTCCCCCCGACCGCCGTTCCCAGGAACAGTACTCCGGGGGCTGGCTGCGGTTTATCCTCCGTACCGCGCTTCCCCATCTCTCCCAGCGCGACCTGAGCACCGTGGACGAGCTTCTTTCCCTGCCGGAAGGCCAGCGGCTGATCATCTTCACGGGATCCGGTCAGCGACTCTCCTCGGCGGTCAAGTCCAAGCTCGGGCTCGAGGTGATCCACCCGGGACGTCTGGGGATTCTCGATGCCTATGCCACGGCCCACAACCGGCCCTCGCGCCGCTGAGGCCCGGGGACGAAGTTTGACCAGCCGCCACCGAAGATCTACGATCAGGGGAGACCTGTGAGGCGAGCGAGGAAATTCCCGGGAGCCTGCGATGATCGACTGGTCGAACGTGTTTGCCGAATCGTTGTCCTACAGGGCTTTTCTCGATCATCACGCGACGCACTCCCAGCGCGAGAGGTGGGACGCGACGCATGCGCAATTCGCCCTGTCCCCCGCGCAGACCGACCTACTGGGCAGCTTCATCCGCCGGATGCCGGTGATCTGCCTGGCCGGGGCTTGGTGCGGAGATTGCATCAACCAGTGCCCGGTCTTCGATCATTTCGCCCAGGTCTCATCGGCTATTGATTTGCGCTTCCTTGACCGCGACGTCCTGCCCGCGGTTCGCGACGCGCTGACGATCAACGGCGGCCAGCGCGTGCCGGTGGTCGTCTTCTTGAGCGAAGACTGGAACGAGGTGTTCCGTTACGGCGAGCGCACCCTGTCCATCTATCGCAAGATGGCTGCCGACCAGCTTGGCCCCGCGTGCCCGACTGGTCTAGTTCCCCCGGCCGATGAGGCTCTTGCCACGATCACGGCCGAGTGGCTCGCCGAGTTCGAACGGGCCCACCTAATCCTCCGGCTTTCGCCCCGGCTGCGGGCCAAGCATGGTGATTGAGCCGAAAGCGGGCTTTCCGCTGGTAACTGTTAAGCCGTTCCGCGCGTACGTTTATTGTAGCCACCTCGGGTTGGCTGTGGATCAGTAGGTGAGTGGAGATTGGGGATGGGCCGGCCGGGGCCAGGACTGGCTCAGGGCGCGGAGCGGTTAGCTGGTGTCCGGTGCAGCGACCAAGGGAAGTGGTAGGCTCTCTCCCCGCAGCTTGGCACGTACCACTTCGATTCCATACTGAATGAAGCGAACCTGGTTCTTCATGCCCGTGACGATCACGCTCTTGATGCGGGCAAAAGCCGCGGCACTCCAGGCGGCCCGATCCGTCCCGCCGTCACTGCGCGCCGCCGCCAGGCTGCGGATGTCCCGCTCGCTGCCATTGTTGTCCGCCGGCACTTGGGGGTTGTCCAGGAAGGTGAACAGCTCATCGCAATGTTGATACAGCCGCGTCCAAATCCGCAGACACTCGGGATGACGGGTCTGGGTTCCCAGCATCAGATCGTCGCAACGATCGATGAGTTGCTTGGAGGCTTGGTCGAACGCCTCGGAACCAAGCCTCTCACGGTCTTGGCCCAAGGCGATGGCGTCCTGAAACAGGTCGATCAGCGGTTGGAATGAACGCCCGCACCGATTGCCAGGGGAGTTCCTCACGGAGTTTCGCCAGTTCGCGGAGCAAGTGGGTCAGGCAGCGTTGCTTGGCGCAATCCAGGCCGTTGTAAGCCGCGTAGAAATCGCTGACCAGGGTGCCAGCAAACGATTCCCCTAGGACACGGGCGATGACATCTCGGCTGCGGTGGCGGTCGATGAGGAACAGGGCCAACCGGGGGTCGCGGAAGCACCAGGCCCAAGCGGTCTGGCCGTTGATGCGCCAGCCGGTTTCGTCCCCCTGGACCACGGGAGATTGACGGAGCCATTCGAAGAGTTCCTCGACCACGGGGGCGAACAGTTGGCCGCCCCAGCGCAAGTGACCGAGCAGGCCCGCTCTGCTGATGCTCAGGCCGAAGAAGTCGTGCAGCAAGTTCTGGGTCTTTCCCAAGGAGATGCCCAGGTGGGCGCGGCCGTAACAGGTCAGCAAGCGAGCCCGCGGGCCGATGTGCGAGCCCGGGAGTTCCAGGTCACCGCGGCCCTGGCAGGTCTGCTGACAGCAACGGCAGCGGTAGAGGTGGCGGCGATAGCGATGCCACTCAATCCTGGGTTCGGGGAAGATCGGCCACGAAGTGGTCTTCGAATTGGCCGGCCGGTTCGAGATCGCTCGCACCGCAATGGGAACACTGCTGGGGATGGACGTCGTGGTCGATAAAGACAGTGCCTGGTGGGCGGCTCAGGCCGAAAGGAGCCGGGGTGCTTTCGATGCTCTTTGCGACGGTGGTCCGTACGGGGACCTTTCGGGTCGTTGCGGCCGTTGTGCGGGCGTTTGCCGCGCTGGCGGATCTTCTGGAGTTCGTGCTCCAGCTGCGCCACCCGACGCCGCAGTTCTGCGTTCTCCGCTTCCAGCTCAGCGATCCGTTCTCGTAGTCGTTGGTCGTCCATGATGGCTGCAGTTTGCCTGACAACCCCAAAACGGGCAAGCTGAACTGCTTAACAGTTACCACCTGAGCGGGCCAGCGCGGTTTTCCATTGGATTACACATGGGCAGCGGGTCCGACTCCCTTGGGTGGCACAGGCATCTTGCCTGTGCAGCGTCTACAATTCGTGGGAAAACCGTGCTAGACGAGTTCACCGACAGTATCCCACCCTCCCCATGAACTCCGGCGCCAGGATGGTTGGTGAGGCGCTTTGGTCCGGAACCGGAGTGGAGGGTGACGGCACAATATCCCCCCGGGGTGTCCCCGGATGCTCGGCACCTGCGTAGGCCATGGCTGGGGGCGCCCAGGGAATATAACCGCGACGGTTGTGGCTCGCTCCGCCCACCTCTAATTTGGCATGAGTCGAGATAAGTGGATTTAGGGCAGGCGGCCGCCACGGTCGTGGGTCATGCCACGGCCGGAAGGCCATCGGCCTGTCCATGCGGGACCAGATCATAGCCCAAGGCGCGGGCTTTCTTCCGCAACGCCCGTTCCATTCGATCGCGCATCACTGCCTCGTATTCTTCCGGGCCTTGGCTGACGTAGGCCTGGCCGTGCTTGAGCATGGCGTACACGTACGGGGCCAGCTTGTGCGCCGTCGCCGTGATCGCTCCTTTGGTTCCCAGACGGCTTCTCATCTTTCATCTGGTTTTTTCCTCGGGACCGCTCCTGCCAGGGAAGGAGAAGGCACCAGAGGAGTCGACTCGCGTGCACACTTGCCGATGGGTTTTTTTCTGGCTCAGATCACGTAGCACTGCCCCTGGCGGAGGACTTCAATCACGTTCGATGCTGCGTCAAAGTCGTCCGGCAGGTGGGTGAGCCTCATCCGGACGCGGAGCTCGGCAGGCAGGGCGGCGAGCTTCTCGTAGGGGGTGTGAACTCCCGTGTGGACCAACGTCGTCGCCTCGTGGACGATGAGGTCGCAGGGAGCGAGCCAGTCGATCAGGGTGGGGTCGTAGGCCGTGTCGGCGCTGAAGCCCAGAGACCGGCCGCCGGCAGTGATGCGGAAGGCCGTCGTGGGCACCCCGTGGATGGTCCGTCGGCACTCGATGGAGAATGGTCCGACGGTGACCGGCCGCGCATCGTCCAGGTCGATCAGCTCGAAGTAGTCCGAGAACTGGTTGCGGACCGGCGGCGTACCGGGCTGTTGCTGCGAGAATTCCATCCCGGCCGCAAGCAGGCCGCTCCAAACCCGGGCAGAGACGTCGGGATGCATGAGCAACCGGGCGGGGCGGCCCAGCACGAAGAACGAATAGTAGCCGACATCTTCCAGGCCGCAGCAGTGATCTGCGTGCAGATGACTGACCGCGACCGCCGAGATGCGGTCAAGGTCGAGAGGGATTCCGGCCGCCGTAGTTCCTTCATAGAGCATCTTCCGCACGGGGTGGGGGCAGTCGATCAAGATCCAGTCGTCATCGGCCCCCAGCGAGAGGCAGGTGGTGTAGTGACGGGCCGTGAAGGCCTCGCCAACTCCCAGAGGGATCAACCGTAACGTAGTCATTTCCTCCACCGTCGGCAGAGAGCTAGATCGCGCCGGCCGCAGAGGCTTCCCGGCGGCGGCGGAGGCTGGCCTTCAAGTAGTCGCGGTTCAGGCGGGCGATGAACTCGAGGCGGATCTCCTTGGGGCAGACCGCCTCACATTCGCCATGGTTGGTGCAACTTCCGAAGCCTTCCGCGTCCATCTGGTCAATCATCGCGGTGGCACGGCGATTCGCCTCGGGCCGGCCCTGGGGAAGTGTGTTGAGGTGCCCCGCCTTGGCGGCGACGAAGAGCATTGCCGAGGCATTAGGGCAGGCCGCCACGCAGGCGCCACAGCCGATGCAAGCCGCGGCGTCCATGGAGAGTTCCGCGTCGTCCTTGGGCACGGGGAGATCATTGGCCTCGGGAGCATTCCCGGTCCGGACGGAGACGAATCCTCCCGCGGCGATGATTCGGTCGAAGGCACTGCGATCGACCATCAGGTCCTTGACGACTGGAAAGGCCGCCGCCCGCCAGGGCTCGATGGTCAGGACGTCTCCGTCGTTGAAGCTCCGCATGTGGAGCTGGCAGGTCGTGGTCGCCCGCCGCGGCCCGTGGGCATCGCCATTGATCACGACCCCGCACTGCCCGCAGATCCCCTCGCGGCAATCATGATCGAATGCGATCGGCTCCTTGCCCTCGAGGATCAACCGCTCGTTGACCACGTCGAGCATCTCGAGGAACGACATGTCCGTGCTGATATCGCGAGCTGGATATGTCTCGAACCGTCCGGAGGAGTTGCGGTTCTTCTGGCGCCAGACGTTCAAGGTCAGGTTGATCTTCTTTTCAGTACCGTTCCCGGCCATGGATCGTCCTCTCAGCTTGGCATTCGCTTTCGCTTGATGGAGGCAACGGGCAGAACGAAGTCATCAGAGGTTTCAATCGGTCTGTCCCACTGCCTACTGCTCACTGCCTACTCTTGTTTCATTTGTAACTGCGGGTTTGCAGGGGAAGGTTCTCGAAGACGAGGGGCTCGACCAGGCGATTGGGGCGGTTGCCTTCACCGGTATACTCCCAGGCCGCGACGTGGCAGAAGTGCTCGTCGTCGCGGGCTGCCTCACCGTCCTCGGTCTGGTACTCCTCGCGGAAATGGGCGCCGCACGATTCCCGGCGCTCCAGCGCGTCGAGACAGAGCAGTTCGCCCAGCTCGAGGAAGTCGGCCACGCGGCCGGCCTTCTCAAGCGACTGATTCACTTCCTCCCCGTCGCCCAGGACGCGGACGTCTTTCCAGAACTCCTCGCGGAGGGAGGGGATCTTTTCCAACGCCGTCTGCAGCCTCTGCTCGTTGCGGGCCATGCCGCAATAGTCCCACATGATCTTGCCCAGCTCTCGGTGGAAGTTGTCGACCGTTCGCCGGCCCTTGATGCTGAGCAGTTTTTTGATCCGATCGGCCACCCACGATTCGGCGTTTTTGAACGCAGCGTGGTCGGTCCGGACCTTATCGAACTTGTTCGAGGCGAAATAGTTGCCGATCGTGTAGGGGATGATGAAGTAACCGTCGGCCAGGCCCTGCATCAGCGCGCTGGCCCCCAGGCGGTTGGCCCCGTGATCGGAGAAGTTGGCCTCACCTAGCACGAAGAGGCCGGGGATCGTGCTCATCAGGTTGTAATCGACCCAGAGTCCGCCCATCACGTAGTGGCTGGCGGGGTAGATTCGCATCGGAACCTTGTAGGGGTCCTCGTCGGTGATCCGCTCGTACATGTCGAAAAGGTTGCCGTAGCGCTCACGGATTGTACCCACGCCGAGGCGGTTGATCGCCTCGGCGAAGTCGAGATAGACGCCCAGCCCGGTCTTGCCAACACCGTGGCCCTCGTCGCAAACCTCCTTGGCGGCGCGCGAGGAGATGTCGCGGGGCGAGAGGTTGCCGTAGCTCGGGTACTTCCGCTCGAGGTAGTAGTCGCGCTCGTCCTCGGGAACCTGCCCCGGCGGCCGCGTGTCACCCTTCTTCTTGGGAACCCAGATCCGGCCGTCGTTGCGGAGGGACTCCGACATGAGCGTCAGCTTGCTCTGATACTCGCCGGTCACGGGGATGCAGGTGGGGTGAATCTGCGTATAGCAGGGGTTGGCAAACGCCGCCCCCTTCTTGTACGCCCGCCAGATGGCCGTTCCGTTGCAGCCCTTGGCGTAGGTCGCCAGGTAGAAGACGGTGCCGTAGCCGCCGGTCGCGAGGATGACGGCGTCGGCGACGTAGGGCTCGATCGCGCCGGTTTCGAGGTCGCGGGCGACGATACCCCGCGCCTTGCCGTCGATCACGACCAGCTCCTGCATCTCGTGCCGTGGGAACATCTGGACCGCGCCCAGACCGACTTGCCGCTGCAGGGCTTGATAGGCTCCCAGCAGGAGTTGCTGGCCCGTCTGGCCCCGCGCGTAAAAGGTCCGCGAGACCTGGGCCCCGCCGAACGATCGGTTCGCCAGCGTGCCGCCGTATTCGCGGGCGAACGGCACTCCCTGGGCCACGCACTGGTCGATGATGTTCACCGAGACTTCGGCAAGGCGGTAGACGTTGGCCTCACGGGCCCGGAAATCTCCCCCCTTGACGGTGTCGTAGAAGAGCCGGTAGACGCTATCGCCGTCGTTCTGATAATTCTTGGCTGCGTTGATCCCGCCCTGGGCGGCAATCGAGTGCGCCCGCCGGGGGCTGTCCTGGTAGCAGAAGCAAGACACCTGGTAGCCCAGCTCCGCCAGACTGGCGGCCGCGGAGCCTCCGGCCAGGCCGGTGCCGACGACGATGACGGAATACTTCCGCTTGTTCGCCGGACTGACCAGCTTCATCTCGAACTTGTACCTCGTCCACTTCTCGTCGATCGGGCCAGGGGGGACGTTTGATGTGAGTTCCAAGGGGCGCTCCTCACCATTTCAAGGTAATCTGAGAAACCCGGTCAGGACGGCCAGGGGAACGGAGGCGAACCCCAGCGTCACCAGGAGAGTGAAAATCGTCGCGAACCGCCGACCCAGGGAGCGATAGCGGTCCTCCGGGCGCTCCGAGCGTCTGAAACATGCTCCAGACCCCGTGCCACAGGTGAAACGCCAGCATGATCATGGCCACGATGTAGATCACGCCGATGATGCCGCTCAGGCCTTCAGTCGACCAGGTTCTGATAGACGGCTCCTTCTTTGAAGCTCGGAATGAACCGTGCCGGTGGTCATGTGCAGGATGTGGAAGATGATGAACAGCAGGACGAGCGGTCCCGGTGATCGTCATCGACCGCGAGGCGAAACTGGACTCCTTGTACTTCCGGCTCTGGTAGGCCTGGGGCCGCGCCGCAGGTTCTTTCGCGTGAGGGCAAGAAACGCCCAGATGTGGAGCCCGACCGCACCGAGCAGAACGAAGCGGAAGCTCCAGAGCAGCGCTGGCTCTTTCCGGAGCAGCTTGCCGTAGGCGTCGATGGCCTCGGCTCCCTGATAGACCTGGAGGTTGCCCAGCATGTGGACCAGGACAAAGCCCGAGAGGATCACTCCGGTAAGTGCCATGGTGATCTTCAGGCCAATCGAGGAGAAGAGCATCCTCTGGAGGCGAGTTCGGTACACCGGCCTCTGTCCGGCGGCGGGACTCGTGGCGACCGCGCTCATGGGGATTTCCTGTTTCTGTTCAAGGGGAGTGAGCCGTGTACGACAAGCCAGTCATGCCGGCATGCCAGCCGACAGACCGGAGAGAGACGTCTCCCCGGTCCACATCGTGGGTCCTGAAGTTCTTGCAGGCCTGAGCTTGCACGTCGGGAAGAGACGAAGCCGCATTCGAGAGGAGTCTAACCGAGCGAGGAGGCCACAAGCCGGCAAACGTCCGGCAACCGAACACTGCTTCTCGAGCGACTGCTGTGGGGGCTCACGGCGAGTCAAGAGCCTGCCGGATCCTCGCTGGGGCATCAGATCAGCTCCTCCGGGCGATCACGCACCAAGGGGCCGCCCGGGCCGGTTCAACCCGGTGTGGCATTTCAGAGCCCCTCCCCAGGACGGGCTGTCTCCGCTCCGGCCGTGGGGATGATCGTTCTGACCACGTTATTCTAAGAGCCCGCAACGGCGGGTTCAAGGATCTGGAACCGATGATCGGACTTCGCCGCGCGGGGCTTTCAGGTCGAGGCTGGCCCATGGCCCGCCACAGGCTCGCACAGTTCGGTGAGCACGCTGCGTGAGCTCTTGGGATGGACGAATGCAATCTGGGTGTGATGCGCGCCGGGCGCGGCGACTCGTCAATCATCCGCACACCACCCTGCTTGAGCTCGGCGATGCGCGACGTGAGATCCTCGACGGTGTAGGCGACGTGATGCAGCCCCTCACCTTTCTTGTCGAGGAACGCCGCGATGGTGCTCGAGGGATCCGAGGGCTCCAGCAGTTCGAGCCGGACGTCGCCCACCCGGAAGAAGCCAACCCGGACCTTCTGGTCGGCGACCTCTTCGATCCCCTCGTAGACCGCTCCGAGGGTCTCCTCGTAGAACGGGCGCTGGGCGTCGATCGAACGGACGGCGATCCCGATGTGGTTGATCGCTTTGACGGGTTTCATGGTTGTTCTTGCTCCTGTTCACCGATATGAAGGAATCGGATGGCCGGCTGGTCTCGGCGAGCACACAGCCTGCGAGGGGCCAGCCGGGCGGGCCGGGCTTCACTCGAACTCGACGAGGACCTGGCCCTGCTGGACAGCGTCACCCACGTTGACATTGATCTTGGCGACCTTGCCGGCAATGGGCGCCGTGATCACGGTTTCCATCTTCATCGCCTCGAGGATCAACAAGACGTCGTTGACCTGGATGGTCTGCCCGGCCTGGGCAGAGATCTTGGCGACGGTGCCGGAGAACGGGCTGCGGCAGACCTTGCTTTCGTCGGCAACCGCGGCACCACCGCCAGGGGAAGGAGCCGGGGGCGCGGCGATGGGCGATGCGGCCGGAACCCGCGTATGCCCTGGGGACGGATGGAAACCGGGCTGGGGCTGTTCCGGCTCGGAAACCTCGACATCGACCTCGTAAAGTTTTCCATCAACGGTAATTTTGAGTTTCAAGGCTAACTCCTCGCGCGAATGAACCGATAGGGCATGCGATGCCTGGATCATGACGCGGCCCTCTTGTGCCCACACGGCTGAGCCGATCAGATGGATTTGCCGGATGTGGGGCTTCTTGCCCAGGAAGGCCGCGATGGCCGCACTGATGATCAAGATCAGCTCTTCGTTGAGCTCGTTCGCGGCAACTGGATCGTGCGGGGGGCGGGGCGGTCTCGGGAGCCTTCGCCACGGCTCGGTCTTCGGCGGGAGCAGCCGGAGGAGCCGGGAATCTCGTGCCCGCTTCGAGAGCGGCCACGCGCTCCCCCAGCCGGCTCAGCTCCCGCCGCAGTCCCTCGAGGGCGTCGACAACCGTGGTCAAGTCCACTGTTTCCGATTTCATTTCAGGCTCCCGTTCACAGTGGGATCAGGCCGTGCTTCTTCGGTGGCCGGTGATCGCGCTTGGTTTGGAGGTATTCCAGAGCCTGGGCCAGGTGCCTGCGCGTATCGGCCGGCTCGATGATATCATCGACCAGGCGGCGACCCGCCGCGACATAGGGGGTCGAGAACGTGGAACGATAGGTGTCGATCAGCTCGGCGCGGCAGGCGGCCTTGTCCTGCGCGGCCTCCATCTCCTTGCGGAAGACGATCTCGACGGCTCCCTCGGCCCCCATCACGGCGACCTCGGCGGTCGGCCAGGCGAAGACACGATCGGCCCCCAGGTCCTTCGAGCACATCGCCAGGTGCGAGCCGCCGTAGGACTTGCGGAGGATGATCTGGATCTTGGGCACGGTGGACGCCGAGTAGGCGAAGAGCATCTTGGCGCCGTTTCGAATGATGCCGCCGTGCTCTTGCTGCACACCCGGCAAAAACCCCGGCACGTCCACGAACGTGACCAGCGGGATGTTAAAGGCGTTGCAGAAGCGGATGAACCGGCTGGACTTGATCGACGCGTTGATGTCGATCGCGCCGGAGTGAACCAAGGGCTGGTTGGCGATGATGCCGATGGTGCGGCCCAGGATCCGTCCGAAGCCGACGACGATGTTCGGAGCGTAACCGGCCTGGACCTCGAGGAAGTCGGCCCCGTCCACGATCCCGCAGATCACGTTCCGCATGTCATAGCCCTGCTTCGGCTCCACGGGGACGACCTTGTTGAGTGCGGGATTGGGGTCGACGTTGTTGTCGTGGGGAAGGCGGGGAGATTCCTCGAGGTTGTTCGACGGCAGGAAGCTGAGCAGGCGCTTGCAGGTCTGGATGGCGTCGGCGTCATCCTCGGCGATGAAATGAATCACGCCGGAATGCACCATGTGAGCATCGGCGCCTCCCAGCGCCTCTGCGGTGATCTGCTCGCCGGTCACCTGCTTGATGACCTGGGGCCCGGTGATGAACATCTGGGCCTTGCGGGTCATGATGATGAAGTCGGTCAGCGCGGGAGAGTAGGCCGCGCCGCCGGCACACGGACCACAGATCAGCGAGATCTGCGGGACTGCGCCGGAAAGCTCGACATTGGTGAAGAAGACCCGGCCGTAGCCCGACAGCGAGTCGATGCCTTCCTGCACGCGTGCCCCGCCCGAATCATTGATGAAGATGAACGGGCTGCCGGTGTGCAGGGCCAGTTCCATCACGTCGGCGACCTTGTGGCAGTGGAGCTCGCCCGCCGAGCCCCCGAGGACCGTGAAGTCCTGGCTGGCGAGATGAACCAGGCGGCCGTCGATCGACGCCGCGCCGGTGACTACTCCATCCGCGGGAACTTCCTTGCCGGCCATGCCGAAGAGGGTCTGCCGATGCTGGGCGAAGAGTCCCATCTCCTCGAAGCTTCCCGAGTCCACCAGCGCATCCACGCGGTCGCGAGCGGTGAGTTTTCCGTCCTGCCTCTGCTTGGCCAGGCGGTCGGCGCCTCCCCCCTGCTCCAGCTCGGCTTTCTTGGCGCGGAGGTCCTTGATCAGGTCCTCCATCGATTTCTTCTTGACGCTCATCAGCGAAATGTCCTTTCTCGGCTCAGGCGGGCTGTACGGTCACCTTGTGCGACTTCTCACCGATCTGGATCTCATAGGTCACCGGGCTCGTGATCGGCCCCTTGCCGTCGGCGGGCTTGGCCTTGCCGTCGGCGGGCTTGGCGGCGGCTGCATCGGGCTCGGACGCGACTTTGCCCACATTCTTCGGACCCTCGGCCCGCGAGCCGAAGAACTTGGAGGCGACCTGGGGGAACATGGCGTAGGTCAAGACGTCTTCGTCGGTCCCGTTACACCCCTTCAGTGCCAAGGCGGCGGCGCGGAGCTCGTCCCATTCGGGCTTGAGCAGGTCGGCGGGGCGGCTGGTGATCGGCTCCTTCTTGGCGTGCTTGGCGGATGCCTCGATGATCGCCGGATCGCGGGGGGCGATCGTCTCGCCGTAGTAGCCGAGCATCAGATCGGCAAATTCGCCGGTGAGTGCTTTGTAGGGGCCCATGAGCACGTTGAAGACGGCCTGAGTGCCGACAATCTGACTGGAAGGGGTGACCAGCGGCGGATATCCCGCGACCTTGCGCACCTTCGGCACCTCCTCAAGCACCTCCTTGACCCGGTCGCCGGCCCCCTGCTGCTTGAGCTGGCTCTCCATGTTCGAGATCATGCCGCCGGGGATCTGACTGTCGAAGATCTCGGTCTCAACCCCGATGATCGTGGATTCGAACGCCGCGTACCGGGGGCGGATCCTGGCGAAGTGGTCCTTGATCTTGAGCAGCCGGTCCTTCTTCAGCCTGGTGGTGTAACCCGTGTCCTTGAGCATCTCGACCAGGGCCTCGGTCGGGTTGTGGCCGGGGCCCAGGCTGAGCGAGGAGATGGCGGTGTCGACGATGTCGGCGCCCGCCTCGATGGCCTTCATGAGGCTGACCATCGTGACACCCGTGGTGGAATGAACGTGCACGTGAACCAGCGTGTCCTTGCCGCACTTCTCCTTGATTCCCCGGACGATCTCGAAGGCTGGCTGGGGCCTCAGCAAGGCCGCCATGTCCTTGATACAGATCGAGTCGGAGCCCATCTCCTTGAGCCGCTGGGCCATCTCGACGAACTTGTCCACCGTGTGCAGCGGGGAGGTGGTGTAGCAGATGGTACCCTCGGCGTGCTTCCCCGTGCGGCGCACGGCGTCCAGCGCGCGGCGGATGTTCCGGACGTCGTTGAGGGCGTCGAAGACGCGGAAGACATCTATGCCGGTCTCGGCCGACTTGTCCACGAACCGATCGACGACCGTGTCCTCATAGTGTCGGTAACCAAGCAGGTTCTGACCCCGCAAGAGCATTTGCAGGCGGGAATTGGGCATCAGCTTCCGAAACGTGCGAAGCCGCTCCCACGGGTCCTCGTTGAGAAAGCGGATGCAGGAGTCGTACGTGGCGCCTCCCCAGCATTCCACACTCCAGAAACCGGCCTGATCGATGTCCTCACAGGCCCCGACCATGTCCTCCGTCGCCATGCGCGTGGCAAGCACGCTCTGGTGACCGTCGCGAAGAACCAGCTCCGTGACCTCGACCAATCGTGACATCTTGCGTAACTCCTTGTCGTGACTTTAACTTCGTGCATGGCTCGTTGATCGCCGAGGGTTGTGGCGATCGGGGAGGCAATTCCGCACCGATCTTCCCGGTGATGGCTGCGACGGCAGTCTCCTCGACTCCGCGGCCATGCCTGTCCCTAAGCACGTGACCGCCTCCGGCTCGACCTGACCGCCTCCGGCTCGACCTGACCGCCTCCGGCTCGACCTGACCGCCTCCGGCTCAACCGAGGGGACCTCTAGCATACCAGGCCCGGCCCGTTCTTTCACGAGTCTTGTCCTCGACCTGGCCAAAGTGATGCACGGGGTATGGTACACTAAACCTCGCATGAGTCCAGTTGCGGAGTGACCGATGGACGGTCCCCGGAACATGGGCTGGCACACGGGGGAGTTGTCGCGATCCCATGGAGACATCGCTCGAAATTGTCGTGAGGCCGACTGAGGTGGATGTCAATGGACACGTGAATAATGCGAAATATATGGAATATATGGAGTGGGGAAGGGAGGAGTGGTACGAACGGAACGGGCTTCCCTATGACCGGCTCCTCGCGCTGGGGGCAATGACGGTCACGGTGAACCTGAACCTGGATTTTCGCCAGGAATGCCGCCAGGGTGAGGTTTTAACAATCACAACGCGCCCCGAGCGGTTGGGCCGCACGAGCTTTGCGCTTCGCCAGGAGATCCGCAAGCGCGGGGGTGAGCTCGCCGCCGCCGGCGTGGTCACCATGGTCACGATCGATCCAGCTACGCGTAAGAGCCGTCCAGTGCCGGATGAGCTGGCCAGCGGCTTCCGCACCTGAGTGAGGCAGGCAGTGGAGAGCACCGGGAAGGCGGGTCGGCCGCCTCACCCTCCCGGTCTTGCGCTGGAATCGGATCTGGCTGCGATGGGGCCCTGGCCTGGCGTGTTCAGGTTCTGAGCGATCGCTGCCGGCTCTCGCGCTGGCGGACCGTCGCCGAGGGACGGGTCGCTGAAGGCAACTGGCCGGCGTGCTCGGGGGCATACTCGATGGCCGATATGGGCATCAGCGTATCCCAGTGGTGCTCGGCCTGGATGACGCGGATCGTACCCGACTTGGAACGCATCACGATCGACTCGGTGGTCGCCCCGTCGGCGTTGTAGCGGACTCCTTCCAGGAGAACGCCGTCGGTGATCCCGGTGGCGGCGAAGAACACGTCGTCGCCCTGGACGAGATCGTCGGTGGTGAGCACGCGATCGAGGTCGTAGCCGGCATCGAGAGCGGCCCGCCGTTCCTCCTCGTTTCGGGCATAGAGGCGGCCCTGGATCGCTCCTCCCAGGCACTTGAGTGCGGCCGCGGCAATGACTCCCTCGGGGGTGCCGCCGATTCCGTAAAGAAGGTCCACGCCGGTGCCTCGCTGGGCGGCCGTGATGGCTCCGGCCACGTCGCCGTCGGTGATCAGGTGGACGCGCGCACCCATGCTCCGAACGCGATCGATGAACTCCTTGTGCCGTTCCCGATCGAGGATGACGACCGTGATCTCTTCGGGCTCCATGCCGCGGGCCTTGGCGACGTTCCGCACGTTGTCCTCGATCGGGACCGTGATGTCAATGACCGTGCCGCCCTCACGGCCAGCGGCGATCTTTTCCATGTAGACGCAGGGGCCGGGGTTGAACATGGCGCCCCGCTGGGCGACCGCAACCACGGACATGGCGTTGGCCTCGCCACGGGCCACGAGCCGGGTGCCGTCGATCGGGTCCACCGCTACATCGACCGAGGGGCCGACGCTTGTGCCCAGAACCTCGCCGTTGTAGAGCATCGGGGCCTCATCCTTCTCTCCTTCACCGATCACGACGAGTCCGTCGAAGGGCACGGAATTGAAGAGCAGGCGCATGGCGTCTACGGCGGCCTGGTCGGCTGAGTTCTTGTCCCCCCGGCCGACCCATCGGGCCGTGGCCAGCGCGGCGGCCTCGGTGGTTCGCACCAGGTCGAGCGCCAGGTTGTGGTCGGGGGTCACGTGCAATCGCGATCTGGGCATGACTCCACTCTCCATGGGTTGAGCCGCTTGTCAACATGGGGACGATAAAGCGGCCGACCGTCCGCAAGTCACGGGCACATGAACGTCAAGTCTCCACGACTGTCGGGGTTCCCACAACGTCGACCAGCGATGCCAGCGGGCCGTCAGACCTTGGCGCCCGGTCGTTTTCGACCAGGCGAGGCGAGGTTTCGCCCGCCTGGTCGGGCCTTGGTGGCGAGAGTCCTCCGCGATGAAGCCAGAAGGATCTCGAGAGCGGTTCTCCCGGGTGCTCAGGCGGATGGGTGCCAGCCGGCATCGGCCCAGAGCTCGCCGCTGACCGCCGAGTTGCAGATCATGAAGTAGATCGCATCGGCGATCTCGGCGGGGTCGATCAGCCGCTTGAGCTGAGTGTAGGGAAGAATGTTCTTATCAATGTACTCCTGCCCCAGCGCGCGGACCATCGGGGTATCGGTGAAGCCCGGGTGGATCGTGGCGAGCCGGACACCGTGGTAGACGGCCTCCTTGCTGAGGGTGGCCGCGACACCCTCGAGTGCGGCCTTGGTGGCCGAGTAGGAGACCTGGCCCGGAATGCCCGACGACGAGATCGAACCGATTAAGATGATAGTTCCCTGAATCCCTTCCTCGGCGGCCCAGCGGCCCTTGCCCTTGCGCAGCCGCTCCTCGGCGATCCGGGCAATCGTCTCGATCGCCCAGTAGACGGGTGCGATGAGGTTGACCTCCATCACCAGTCGGAAGTCCTCGATCGGGTAGATCGACGCCCGGCCGGTCTGCTTGTCCATCTTGACGGCGAGCCGGTCGCGTGTGATGCCGGCGGCGGGGACGCAGACGGCCGGCGCCCCGTACTTGCTGCACATCAGGTCGTAGACTTTCTGACGAAAGGCGGCATCGGTGACGTCGCCGATCATGGCCTCGGCCACCGGCCGGTCCATCCGGTCGTTGACCATCCGGGCGACGCTGATCACACTGTCGCTGCGATCGACCAGACCAACTGCGCCGATGCCCCGCTCGGCCAGTTCGATGGCAATGGCCTGACCGATTCCACTCCCTGCACCCGTGATGACAGCGGATTTACCCTTGATATTCATGATGATCCCCCCATCGCGATCAGTCAGAACGGATCCGTGCGTTGGTGTCTTGAAGAATGGCGAAACGCCGTGGCACCGAAAAGGTCCCGGCACGACTGGCGCCGATCGTTCGTCTGAGCCAGCGGTTTTTGGCGGAGGGGCCGACGACCTTGTGGTCGCGGTCCTGGGTTGAATCTGGATCTGGCGGCCGACTTGCGGCGGCGATCGCGCGCGTTCCCAGACTGAGCCAGCCGCCCTAGTCGGTTTTCGACACTCCTCGCTGATCTCCACCTGGGTTTCAGGAGGATAGTCGAGTGACCACGCACGTAAGTGCGTTGGTTCACACGGGGGAACCCGCCAACCCCGCACGTAAGTGCGATCCTCAGAGCGACTTCCATCGGCCTTACGGCCGAGGTTGGTGGCTTCGCCCGTCCGAACCACGGTCTGACGACCGTGGTCACAGCTCATGGTCGTCATCAGCTGGTGGAGATCACCGAGAACTCTCCGGTTTTCCGCTCTTCTGGGCTCGAGCTCAATTTCGACTCGATCGACTTGAGGCGATCGTCCAGCGTGGCAAGCCGTGTCAGGATGGTTTGCTCGGCACTGTGAACCCGTTCGAAGACGCTTGTGACGTCAGTTGCCAGTGGCAGGCCGGTCTGCTGAGCGGCCGCCTGTGCCATCTGGTCTTGAAGCAGTTTGAGGTCGATCATCCTCTTGAGCGATTGCTTCAGCACCTCGAGAAAGGCCGGAGTCCGCATGAAGCTGTCAAGACTCTGGCTCAACGATCCGAGCCATTGATTGTGCAGCTTTTCGGGAGACTGACCCCCCTGCATGCTCTCCAGGAGAATCCGGGTCTGAATGGCGGTCTGTTCGAAATAGTTTCTCCAGAATTCCAGGAAGTCCCGCGCTGGGTCGGCGGCCAGACTCGTCCCAGTGTTCTCCTTCGTCGCTGCCATGCTGGTCTCTCCCCTGGCGTGGGCCCGTCGGCTCACCGACGGCCTGTCGATTCTCTTGACGGATCCAGCGGGTGGCAATCCACCCGCAAGCGGCAAGTTCGACCCCCGTGTCAAGCCGCTCGTGCGCTCACCCTCGCCGATGATATCAGGTAATGGTGAGCGGTTCGGGGACCGCTCCGCCTTGGCCGTCCTGCAAGGCCGGACAGAGCGTCCGAAAACCGCCTCTCGCGTTCATCCCTTCGTGCTTTTCTGCGTCATCAGCTCGGACCCTTTCTCGATGGCGACCTGGAAGTCGCGGAGCTGGTTCTCGATGGTCTGCTTGAGCACCTCGAAGCTCTTTCGCCAGAGTTCCTCGGTGAGCCTGCGGAATTCCTCCGGGCTCTTGGCCTCCGTGGTGCGAAGCGCGTCCTCAATGGTCTTGATCCCCGCCCGGTACTGGGCGTCCAGAGCCTCACAATGCTTGGTCATCAGCGTGGTCACGCTGTCGGCCCACTGCTTCTGGAACGTCTGGGCTTGCTCGGTCACGGCGGTGGAGTTGCTTGTCGCAGTGGGGGCCATGGGAACCATGGGCCACTGCGACATCCACTGGCGAAACAGCTCTTGCTGAGCTTGCAGCGTCGTTTCCGTCGCCTTGCGAAAGTTGTCGAAAACCTGGTCGAACACGGCGAGTTGCTCCTGACTCGGGCTTCTCTCGCGGAGCAAGAGATCGAACCACCGCAGGGCTTCCGGGACGAATCCATCCACGACTTTGGTTGAGGTTCAACCTTCAGCGAGAGAGCAATTTACCATCTCCTGCCAACCCTTCTCTCCCTAGCGTCATCTTGCCACATCCTACCAGCGTGTCAAGAGGGTAATGCTGTGACTGCAAAAAAACAGGAAGAACGCTGGAGCCAATGAAAACGACTGGGTTTGGCATGGAGAGAGAGGCGCGAAAACGCAGGTTCATGTTGCGTCCGCATCATGACAGGCACACAGGCACCCTGTCCGCAGGTCATCGGTTCGGCGAAGATTCCGAGGAAGAGCGCACGGGGCTCGATCCACTCCGCCGATTTCCTGTTACAATCGTGGTGTGTGACCGCCGATGCAGTTGGCTTTTTCCGGGACTCTTCACAATGGACGAAGTGCGGGATGTCACGGTGGCCGACGGGATTCCTGACGGCGTCCTGGCTGGAAATCCGGGGCCGGAGCATCTGGTCTACCTCCGCGCGCTGGAGCGGAAAGTGCTCTGGCTCTCCACCTGGATGATTCACCAGGCCAATCACCTGCGTCCGGGTCGCGACGGGCTCAAGGTGGGCGGACACCAGGCGTCGTGTGCCTCGCTGGCGACGCTCATGACGGCGCTCTACTTCGATGTTCTGCGTCCCCAGGACCGGGTTGCTGTCAAGCCCCATGCCAGCCCGATCTTTCATGCGATCCAGTACCTCCTGGGGCGTCAGCCCCGCGAGAAGCTCGAGCGGTTTCGCGCCTATGGCGGAGCGCAATCCTACCCGTCGCGGACCAAGGACAGCGACGACGTCGACTTCTCGACGGGCTCGGTCGGACTGGGCGTGGCGATTACCTTGTTCGCCTCGCTCGTACAGGATTATCTCCGGCTCAAGCGACTGGTGTCCGTCGATCACCCCGCGGGCCGGATGATCGCCCTGGCCGGTGATGCAGAGCTCGACGAGGGGAATGTCTTCGAGGCTCTCCTCGAAGGCTGGAAGCACGATGTCCGCAACGTCTGGTGGATCATCGATTACAACCGGCAAAGCCTGGACAGCGTGGTCGAGGACCGGCTCTTCCTGAGGATCGACAGCACGTTCCGGTCGATGGGCTGGGACGTTCACACGCTCAAGTATGGCCGGCGCCTCCAGGCGGTCTTCGAGCAGCCAGGCGGCGAGGCGCTGCGGGACTGGATTGACAACTGTCCCAACTCGCTCTACTCGGCTCTGGTCTACCGCGGTGGCGCCGGCTGGCGCGCACGGTTGAAGCGCGATCTCGGTTCGACCCGAGGGATCGGCGCGCTGCTCGACGAGCACGATGAAGCGTCGCTGCAGGGGCTGATGACGAATCTGGGCGGGCACGACATGGAATCGGTTCTGGAGGCCTTTCACGGCATTCGCACCGATGCTCCGACCTGCTTCATCGCCTACACGATCAAGGGTTACGGACTCCCATTCGCCGGCCACAAGGACAACCACTCGGGCCTGATGAGCACCGAGCAGATGGAGGTTTTCCGCCAGGCGCAACGAATCGCGCCGGGGCGTGAATACGACCTGTTCGCCGGCCTGGACGTTCCCGAGGACGAGCTCCGTCGCTTCCTCGACCAGGTGCCCTTCACCGCGCAGCTTCACCGCCGGCACGAGCCACCCCGCGTGGCCGTACCCGAGGCCCTGACGGTTCCCGTGGGCTCGCGGATGTCGACCCAGGAGGGTTTTGGCCGGTTGTTGAACGACCTGGCGCGAGATCCGGGCGGGTTTGCAGACCGCGTCGTCACGACCTCGCCGGACGTGACTGTCTCAACCAATCTCGGTGCATGGGTCAATCGTCGCGGCTTGTTCGATCGCCGCCCTCGCGCCGATCTGTTTCGCGAGGAAGCGGTATCGTCGACGCAGAAGTGGGAGATGTCCCCGGCCGGCCAGCACATCGAGCTGGGCATCGCGGAGAACAACCTGTTTCTGCTCCTGGCCGCGCTGGGGCTGGCCGGACCTCTCTTCGGGGCTCGCCTGCTCCCCATAGGTACGCTTTACGACCCGTTCATCTGTCGCGGTCTCGACGCATTGAATTACGCCTGCTACCAAGGAGCGAAGTTCCTGCTCGTGGCGACTCCTTCAGGAGTGAGCCTGGCCCCCGAGGGGGGCGCGCACCAGTCGGTCATTACGCCGCTGATCGGCCTCGGGCAGCCGGGGATGACGGCGTTCGAGCCAGCGTTCGTGGACGAGCTGGCTGTGATCCTGGCGTGGGCCCTGAGCCACATCCAGGACGACGATGGCAGCTCGGTCTATCTACGGCTCTCAACCCGGCCTCTGGACCAGCCGCAACGGGCGCTCGACTCCGAGCTCTGCGGGGCGATCGTGCGGGGGGCTTACTGGCTGTTTCCACCCGGGCCGGGCGCAAGCCTGGCAGTCGTCTGCTCCGGCGTCGTCACTCCCGAAGCGATCGAGGCTCATGCCCGGATCCGTGAGGATCTCCCCGAGGCCGGACTGCTGGTGGTTACCTCGGCAGGCCGACTGCATGCCGACTGGCTGGCCGCGGCCCGCACTCGGGCCGGCGGTGAGCCGAAGGCCCGCTCCCATGTCGAGATCTTGCTGCGCGCTCTCTCGCCGGGAGCATCGCTGGTGACCGTGCTCGACGGTCACCCGGCAACGCTCTCCTGGCTCGGTGCCGTGGCCGGGCATCATGTGGTTGCCCTGGGGGTCGAGCGCTTCGGCCAGTCCGGCGATATCCCCGACCTCTATCGTGAGTACGGCCTCGATTCCCAGGCGATCATCGCCGCCGCCGCCCGCGCGTGCCTGGATCGATGTGAGAAATAGGACGCCTTCCATGTCCATCGAGATCCGGATGCCTCGGCTGGTCGACACGATGACCCAGGGCAGCGTCGTGGCCTGGCGGAAGCGGGAGGGGGAGCCGGTGCAGGCCGGCGAGGTGATCGCGGAGATCGAGGCCGACAAGGCGACGGTGGATCTCGAATCACCCGGGGATGGGACGCTGGCCCGGATCATCGTGGCGGCCGGGGCGGAGAACGTCGCGGTCGGTCAGGTGCTGGCGATCCTGGCTCCAGCGGGTCAGGCAGTGGCCGACCCGATGCTGCAGCCAGCGCCTGGGCCCCCGCTCCCGCCCGATCGGGACAATGGATACGCGGTCCGGTCGCCCGCCACCGTTCCCCTGGCCGCTTCCGCGCGGGCCTCGATCGCCGCGGCCTCGTGGGCCGAGATCGACATCAGTCCCCTGGCGGAGAGCATGGCACGACAGGCCGGGCTCGATATCTCCTCCGTTCGAGGCAGCGGTCCGGAAGGCCGCATCACGCGGGCTGATGTGATCAAGGCGCTGGGTTTCCAGTCCGGTCTCGAGGAGGCGAGATCGCCTGGAGCAGCCGGCAAGCCGGTCGAGGAGCCTGCACCCGCCGATGTCCCGTTCGAGGATCTTCCCCACACGCGAATCCGCCAGGTCATTGCCCAGCGACTGAGTGAATCGAAGCGATCGATCCCTCACTTCTATCTTGAAGTCCAGTGCAGAACCGACGCGCTGCTGAAGGTGCGTACCGAGATCCAGGCGCGGCGAGACGGGGAACTGAAACTGTCGATCAATGACTTTGCGCTGCGTGCCGCGGCACTGGCGTTGCGGAGCGTTCCCGAGGCCAATGCCTCCTGGACCGAGCGAGCGGTCCGCCGGCATGGCTTCATCGATCTGGCCATGGCCGTTGCCACCAACGCTGGACTGATGGCACCGGTGATTCGCCACGCGGACCACAAGGGCCTGGCCGAGCTTGCTTCCGAGGCCCGTGACCTGTCCCGGCGTGCCCGGGAAGGCCGGCTTCGTCCCGAGGAGCTTCAGGGGGGGACGTGCACCGTGTCCAATCTCGGAATGTACGGGGTGGACTCGATCTACGCGATCATCAACCCGCCCCAGGTTGCCATCCTCGGCCTGGGTGCTGCGGTGGAGCGGCCCGTCGCCCAGGATGGCCACGTGATCGTCTCCACCGTGATGACTTGCACCCTCTCAGCCGATCACCGCGTGCTTGATGGGGCCGTCGGCGCCCGGTTCCTGTCCGCGTTCAAGAACTTCATGGAGCAGCCGCTGACGATGATCTTGTAGGCCGCGTGAAGACGCGAAATCGCCAGGGACAGCCTTTCGACGATAGCCCCGATGCCACGTTTTCGGTATCTTCGTGGAACAGGCGACGCCCGACGAGGGTTCCGCAGCCTGGGTTTGAAACCATGTCACTGCTCGTGACACCCGTGAGATCGCCCACGCTGGGGAGCCTCGTCAGGAAAGCCTCCAGAGATACGAGTGGTTGGCGGTGATGAGCCGAGCATGGTCGTCTCCGTCACTCTCATCAGGCCCGTCATGGACTGGGCGGCCCTTCGCCGCCCGCTGCACTCGAGGTTCCGAGCATGAGCGAGAAACTACCGAATTCCTCCAACTCTGACGCATGGGTGAAGGCTGCGGCCAAGTCCGCACCCGGGGGCGATATTGCCGCCCTGAACTGGAACACGCCCGAGGGCATCACCGTCAAGCCGCTGTACACATCCAAGGACGTGGAAGGGTTGCTCTTTGCCGACACCCTGCCGGGCTTCGCGCCATTCGTGCGCGGGCCGCAACCGACCATGTACGCAGTGAGGCCCTGGACCATCCGCCAGTATGCCGGGTTCTCCACCGCCGAGGAGTCGAACGCGTTTTACAAGCAAGCACTGGCCGGCGGCGGCCAGGGGATCTCGGTGGCGTTCGACCTGGCGACCCACCGCGGCTATGACTCCGACCACCCCCGCGTCCAGGGCGACGTGGGCAAGGCCGGCGTGGCCATCGATTCGGTTGAGGACATGAAAATTCTCTTTGATGGAATCCCGCTCGACCGGGTCTCCGTCTCGATGACCATGAACGGCGCCGTTCTGCCGGTGCTGGCCGGCTACATCGTCTCGGCCGAGGAGCAGGGGATTTCGCAGGAAAAGCTGTCCGGCACCATCCAGAACGACATCCTCAAGGAGTTCATGGTCCGGAACACCTACATCTACCCCCCCGAGCCGTCGATGCGGATCGTGGCCGACATCATCGAATACACGACCCGGCACATGCCCAAGTTCAATTCGATCTCGATCTCCGGCTATCACATGCAAGAGGCAGGTGCCACCCAGGCGCTCGAGCTGGCGTTCACCCTGGCCGACGGCAAGGAGTACGTGAAGACCGCGCTGGCCAAGGGTTTGGACGTGGACGACTTCGCCGGCCGGCTCAGCTTCTTCTTCGGCATCGGCATGAACTTCTACCTGGAGGTGGCCAAGCTTCGTGCGGCCCGGCTGCTCTGGTGGCGGATCATGAAGGGGTTCAATCCCAAGAAGCCGAAGTCGATGATGCTCCGGACCCACTGTCAGACCTCGGGCTGGTCGCTCACCGAGCAGGACCCCTACAACAATATCGTCCGGACGACGATCGAGGCGCTGGCCGCCGTGTTCGGCGGAACCCAGTCGCTGCACACCAACTCGTTCGACGAGGCCAGCGCGCTGCCGTCGGACTTCTCGTCGCGGATCGCCCGCAACACCCAGATCGTCATCCAGGAGGAGACCCACATCTGCAATGTCGTCGATCCCTGGGCTGGCTCCTACCTGATGGAGAGGCTGACGCAGGATATGGCGGATCGGGCCTGGGAGATCATCGAGGAAGTCGAGTCGATGGGGGGCATGACCAAGGCCGTCGCGTCGGGCTGGGCCAAGCTCAAGATCGAGGAGAGTGCTGCGGAGAAGCAGGCGAAGATCGACTCGCGGCCAGGATGTGATCGTGGGCGTCAACAAGTACCGGCTCGACGAGGAAGCACCGGTCGAATTCCGGGAGATCGACAATTCGGCCGTGCGTGATTCTCAGATCGAGCGGCTCAAGAGGGTCCGGGCCCACCGTGACTCCAATGCGGTTCGCCAGGCGCTGGACGACTTGAGCGCGTGTGCCCGCGAGGGGCAGGGCAACCTGCTCGACGGGGCCATCAAGGCGATCCGAGCGCGAGCGACGGTGGGTGAGGTCTCCGACGCACTGGAGAAGGTGTGGGGGCGGTTTCGAGCCACCAACCAGGTCATCTCAGGGGTCTACGGCGCGGCCCTCGGGATGGACCAGGAGTGGGACGAGTTGAAGACAGAGGTGGATGCGTTCGCTGCGGCCGAGGGCCGCCGCCCTCGGGTGATGGTGGCCAAGCTCGGCCAGGACGGACACGACCGGGGCGCCAAGGTGGTGGCGACGGCACTGGCCGACCTCGGCTTCGACATCGACATCGGCCCGCTTTTCCAGACTCCCGAGGAAGCAGCTCGCCAGGCCATCGAGAACGACTGCCACGCGATCGGCGTCTCAACCCTGGCGGCAGGCCACAAGACGCTGGTCCCGGCGCTGTTCAAGGCGCTTCTGGACCAGGGTGCCGGAGACATCATCGTGTTCGTGGGAGGGGTGATCCCCGCCCAGGACTATGACTTCCTCCACCAGGCCGGCGCGGCCGGCATTTTTGGCCCCGGCACTCCCATCCCCACCTGCGCCAAGCAGGTGCTCAAGGCCATCAAGGCCGCCCGCGTCCACGCGTGAGCCGGACCCTCTGGTCGTCGGTCTCACGTTGACTCGACCCTGACGCACCGGCGAGGGGTATGCCCTGCGAGACGAGCATGGCCCTCGCCGGCGTTCTGGGTTGGTCCACCTCGATTTTCACTCCAGGGATCTCGCCATCGGAACCGATCGCGGATTCCCGCCGGTCCGGCTACGGGAGACTGGTTTCCGCCCCGAGGCGGCTTCATAATGGGAGTCGGTTCGCAGTCCGCCGGACTTCGGCACTCTCGAGCAGTGTGGCGCTCCCTACCGAATGATGAAAGACCCTGTGACCGGCAAACCCTTGCTGGACGCCTCAGACCAGAAGCTCATCGAAGGCGTGCTCGCGCATCAGCCGAGGGCGCTGGCGAAGGCTATCACGCTGGTCGAATCCACGCGCCGAGATCACCAGGCGAAGGCCGAGGCCTTGCTCGAAGCGATCCTCCCCTCGACGGGCCGATCGATCCGCCTGGGGATCAGCGGCTCACCAGGGTCGGGAAAGTCCACCTTCATCGAGGCCCTGGGACTGCATCTGATTGGCCAGGGACACCGGGTGGCGGTCCTGGCGGTGGATCCCTCCAGCTCCATCTCAGGCGGCTCGATCCTGGGCGACAAGACGCGCATGGAGCGGCTCTCCCAGGAGCCCAACTCGTTCATCCGCCCTTCGCCCTCTCGTGGATCGCTTGGGGGAGTGGCGGAGAAGACCCGGGAGGCGATGCTCGTCTGCGAGGCGGCCGGCTTTGACGTCACCCTGGTGGAAACCGTGGGGGTGGGCCAGTCGGAGACGAGCGTGGCCGGCATGTCTGATGCCTTCGTGCTGATCCAGCTTCCCAACGCCGGCGACGACTTGCAGGCGATCAAGAAGGGGATCGTCGAGCTGGCGGACATCATCGTGATCAACAAGGCTGACCTCGATCCCAAGGCAGCCGCCCTGGCCAAGCACCAGTTCGTCGGTGCGCTGTCCATGTTGCGCAGCGCGTCGCCCCACTGGCGTCCGCCGGTGGTCACCCTGAGCGCGGCGGCCGGCACGGGCATCGACGCGTTTTGGGCCGAGATCGAACGCTTCCGCCAGGTGATGACTGCCAGCGGCGAGTTCGAGGTGAAGCGCCAGCACCAGGCGGTGAACTGGATGTGGACCCTCATCGATAGCGGTCTGCGCACCCGGTTCCGGCAGCATCCGCAAGTGAAGCACAGCCTGGATACCATCAGCCGGGCCGTGGCCGGAGGAGGCCAGACACCGGCCGTCGCCGCTTACCGCCTTCTGGGATACCTAGACAGCCCCAGAAAAGGAGACTGAACTGCAGCGCCACGGTCGCGCAGCCAGCCGGAGAATCTTAACGAGCACGCGCCCCCGTGGCCCCGGATCGAAGCCGTCCCGAATCGCCGAGGTGCCTCATGTTTGATGTCATCCGTCAGCTTGATGAAAAGCGAGCGGCCGCCCGGCTTGGTGGCGGCCCGAAGCGTATCGCCGCGCAGCACGCCAAGGGCAAGCTCTCCGCCCGCGAGCGGATCGAGCTCCTGCTGGATCCCGATTCCTTCGAGGAGTGGGACATGTTCAAAGGCCACCGCTGCTACGACTTCGGCATGGACGGTCAGTCCGTGCCGGGCGATGGCGTGGTGACCGGATTCGGGACCATCAACGGGCGGATGGTGTTCGTCTTCAGCCAGGACTTCACGGTCTTCGGCGGCTCCCTGTCGGAGGCTCACGCCGAGAAGATCTGCAAGATCATGGATCACGCCATGAAGGTCGGCGCGCCGGTCATCGGGCTCAACGACTCCGGCGGCGCGCGGATCCAGGAAGGGGTCGCCTCTCTGGGCGGTTACGCCGACGTCTTCCAGCGGAACGTCCTGGCCTCCGGTGTCATTCCCCAGATCTCCCTGATCATGGGACCGTGCGCCGGCGGTGCAGTCTATTCGCCGGCGATGACCGACTTCATCTTCATGGTGAAGGACTCCTCCTATATGTTCGTGACCGGTCCCGAAGTCGTGAAGACGGTCACCCACGAGGAGGTGACCGCCGAGGAGCTGGGAGGCGCGATCACCCACAGCACCCGGTCGGGGATTGCCGACCTCGCGTTCGAGAACGACGTCGAGGCGCTGATGATGACCCGCCGGCTGTTCAGCTTTATCCCCTCCAGCAACAAGGAAAAGCCACCGATCGTTCCTACCGAGGACACGGCGGAACGGATGGAGATGTCGCTTGACGCCCTCGTACCCGACCATCCCAACAAGCCGTATGACATCAAGGAGCTGATCGTCAAGGTTGTCGACGAGTTTGACTTCTTCGAGCTCATGCCCGACCATGCCAAGAACATCGTGATCGGCCTGGGCAGGTTGAACGGCGAGACCGTCGGATTCGTGGCCAATCAGCCGCTGGTCCTGGCCGGCTGCCTCGATATCCGCAGCGCCATCAAGGGAGCGCGGTTCGTCCGGTTCTGCGACGCCTTCAACATCCCGATCGTGACCTTCGTGGACGTTCCCGGCTTCATGCCCGGTACGGCCCAGGAGTACGGCGGGATCATCAAGCACGGTGCCAAGCTGCTCTACGCCTATGCCGAGTGCACCGTTCCCAAGGTCACCCTCATCACCCGCAAGGCCTATGGCGGGGCCTACGACGTGATGTCGTCCAAGCACCTGAGGGGCGACGTGAATTTCGCCTGGCCCACCGCCGAGATCGCGGTCATGGGGCCCAAAGGGGCGGTCGAGATCATCTTTCGCGAGGAGAAGGGCGACCCGGCGAAGATTACCTCGCGTGAGAAGGAGTACAAGGAGAAGTTCGCCAACCCGTTCATTGCGGGACACCGGGGCTTCATCGATGACGTGATCATGCCCCACGAGACGAGGAAACGCATCTGTCGATCGCTGGCGATGCTGAGGAACAAGAAACTGGAAAACCCGTGGCGCAAGCACGGCAACATCCCGCTCTGAAAAACCCCGACCGCGGCGAGCGCAGAGGCGCGGAACGATGCCGCTCTCGAGGAACAGCGCGGGTTCCGTGATCTCTGCCAGGCCGCGGTGAACGACTTCCGAGGCAGTCATGTTCAAGAAAATTCTGATCGCCAACCGGGGCGAGATCGCGTGCCGCGTCATCAAGACCGCCCGCAAGATGGGCATCTCAACCGTTGCCGTGCACTCGGAAGCCGACAGGAACGCACGGCACGTGGAGCTGGCTAATGAGGCCGTCTGTATCGGCCCTCCACCGTCCAAGGAATCCTACCTGGCAATGGACCGGATCATTGCCGCCTGCAAGCAGACCGGGGCGGAGGCCGTCCATCCGGGCTATGGCTTCCTGTCCGAGAACGAGGAGTTCTGCCGGAAGCTCGAAGATGAGCACATCGTCTTCATCGGGCCCAAGCACTACTCGATCGCCGCGATGGGAGACAAGATCGCCTCCAAGAAGCTCGCCCGTGACGCGCGCGTGAGCACGATTCCCGGGTACAACGACCCGATCGAGGCGCCCAGCCAAGCCGTGGAGATTGCCCGGAAGATCGGTTACCCGGTGATGATCAAGGCGTCCGCCGGCGGCGGCGGCCGTGGCCTGCGGGTGGCCTGGAACGATAAGGAAACGGCCGAGGGCTTCGCGTCCTGCCGGACCGAGGCCAAGAATGCGTTCGGCGACGACCGGGTCTTCATCGAAAAGTTCGTCGAGGAGCCCCGCCACATCGAGATCCAGGTGCTCGGCGACACGCACGGAAATGTGGTCTACCTGTGGGAGCGCGAGTGCTCGATGCAGCGCCGGCATCAGAAGGTGATCGAGGAGGCCCCCAGCCCGTTCCTTGACGACGCGACTCGCAGGGCCATGGGCGAGCAGGCCGTGGCCCTGGCCAAGGCCGTGCGCTACGAGTCCGCCGGCACCGTCGAGTTCGTCGTGGGAAGGGACAAGAGCTTCTATTTCCTGGAGATGAATACCCGGCTCCAGGTGGAACACCCGGTCACCGAGATGATCACCGGGCTTGATCTCGTCGAGTTGATGATCCGCGTCGCCGCCGGCGAACCCCTCCCCTTCACCCAGGAGCAGGTCCGGCGTGAGGGTTGGGCCCTGGAATGCCGGATCAACGCGGAAGACCCGTTTCGCAACTTCCTTCCCTCGACCGGTCGCCTCGTTCGCTTCATGCCCCCCGAGGAAGAGCCCGGCGTGGTTCGCGTCGATACGGGCGTTTACGAGGGCGACGAGATCTCCATCTACTACGATTCGATGATCGCCAAGCTCATCACCCACGGTGGAACTCGCGACCAGGCGATCGCCCGGATGCACGATGCGCTCAACGCCTTCTTCATCCGCGGCATCTCGTCGAACCTGGCATTCCAGGCTGCCCTTTCCCGGCACCCGCGGTTCGTCGCCGGCAATTTCAACACGGGTTTCATCGCCGAAGAGTTCCCCAAGGGCTTCCATCCCTCAACGCTCCTTCACGAAGATCCCCTGTTGCTCGCGACCGTGGCCGCCTACGCTCGCCGTCGCTACATTCATCGGGCAGTGCGGACGACCGGGCAACTCAAGGGCCACGAACGGAGGGTCGGCACGCAGTGGGTCGTCCTGATGCAGGGCCAGCGCTACCACCTCGACCTCAAGCTCGTCGACGGTGGATGCGACGTAACTTACGAGGGTGAAACCTATCCCCTTCGCACCAACTGGAAGCTCGGTGAGTTACTCCTTCGAGGCACCTGGAACGGAGAAAAGGTCTGCGTTCAGGTGGAGCGCATGGGCCTGAAATACCGTGTCTACCACTGGGGGACCCAGGCCGACGCCATCGTCATGACCGGCCGCGCCGCCGAACTCCTGGCGCTGATGCCCGACAAGCCGCCCCCCGATCTCTCCAAGTTCCTCCTCTCCCCGATGCCGGGCCTGCTCACCGAGGTTGCCGTCAAGGTGGGCCAGGAAGTGCGCGCCGGAGAAAACCTCGTCGTGATCGAGGCCATGAAGATGCAAAACATCCTTAGGGCCGAGAGTGATTGCGTTGTCGCCGACGTCATGGCCAAGACGGGCGACAGCTTGGCCGTCGATCAGCCGATTGTGAGGTTCCAGTAGGATGCGTAGGGCAGACTTACCCCGATTCGCTCGCGGGTTGTGGGAGCGTTGAGGGTGCGTCTTCGCAGCCTCTTCGCCCTTCCCCTTCCTGACTACGCCACTTCCTTGCATGGAAGCAGTTCGGGCTGTCGATTTGACAACTGAAGCGCCCTTGAACTCCTCATGGATCGCGGACGTCCTGCCTTGTCCGGGAACACCCGGATAATTTTTCTGCTCCTCCCCCCAGGACCCCTCTCATGAGGCAGCCCTCTGTACCCAGCGTCTCGCGCCGCGAATTCGTCAAGAGCTCGGCGGCTTGCGACTGCGATCGGCAGCCTTGAGATCGCTCGGGGGGGCTCCCGTGCAGGCCACCGGCATCGGCGGGCGGCAGGTCCGGGCCGGGCATCGGTGAAATCTTCGATCACCACTGTGAATATAGAAGGGAGGACAAAGCCGCCGACGAGACCGGTGGAGGCGGCTCGTCGTGAGATTCGCCCTCCCGAGGAAGCAGGGGTTTTCAGGACCGGTTCAGTAGCTCACCCTTCCCGAGCGATCGGCCAGCCACTGCGTGACCTCGGGCCAGAAGGTCTTGTGGGCCTTGGAGCTGACCGAGAGGCCGATGTGGCCGGCGTCGAGGGTTCGGCACTTGATGTCCTTCGAGCCGACCTTGGTCTTGAGGGCCTCGCTCTGGCTCGGCGGCACCAGGTGGTCTGCGCTGGCCATGAGGATCTGCAGCGGGCAGGTGATCTTGCTGAGGTCGATCAGCTCGTTGCCCAGCTTGTACTCGCCCTTGATCAGCTCGTTGCCCTGGTACAGCTTCTTGACGAATTCGCGGAAGGTCTCGCCGGAGACGGGGATGTTGTCGCTGGTCCACTTCTCCATGGCGAAGTAGTTCTCGATGAACTTGTCGTCGTCCATCTTGTCGAAGAAGGTAATGTACTTGCTGTAGTAATTCTGCACCGGCTTCATCATCTGGAAGCTGGCTTGCAGGAACGTGGCCGGGACGTTGCCGAAGGCATCCACCAGGGCATCGACGTCGAAGTAGTCGGCGTTCGACCAGAAGCTCACCAGCGACTCGTCTTGACCCACGGAAAAGTCAATGGGGGCGGCCATGATGGTGAGCGACTTGACGATGTCCGGATTCCGGGCTGTGAACATGGTGGACATCGTGCCGCCCATGCAGTAGCCGACCAGGTGGAGGGCGGACGCATCCTGCCGTTTGAGGATGACGTTGGCGCAGTTCCTCATCAGGCCGTCGACATACTCCTTGAGCGTCATGCTGCGGTCGGCCGCCGAGGGAACGCCCCAGTCGATCAGGTAGACCTCGAAGCCACGGGCCAGAAATTGCTTGATCACGCTCCGCTCGGCTTGCAGGTCGACGATGTAGGGCCGGTTGACCAGAGCATAGCAGACCAGGATAGGCTCGGCGTACACGGCCGGCGTATCGCGGCGATAGCGAAGAAGGCGGAGGGTGTCTTCCTCATAGACAATCTCGGAGGGCGTGGTGCCGACTTTGACGTCGCGAGCCCAGTCCATGACCCGGGGTACAGCGAAGAGGCGGCTCCACATCTTGAGCGTCGCCTCGTAGACGGCCTTCTGCTGGGCCAGGGCCTGGTTGAACCACTCTTTCTGGAAGCCCAGGGTGATATCGTCAATCGCATTGGCCATGATGCTTGCCTTTCCCGTCATGTCATGTCGATGCCGCCGGCCGCCGATGGGGCCGACGGCGGGCCGGGGCATATCGGGGACTTTACTGCCAGATCGATCGGAGCGGCCCCGCGATCTCGAGTCGCCCCGGCACCTTGCGGGTGCCGGGGCTTTTTTCTACATAGCGAATCCCCCGTTGATGTCGAGCACCTGCCCCGTGACGAAACCGGCCGATGGGGAGGCCAGGTAGACCACGCCGGCGGCGATCTCAACCGGGTCGCCCATACGGCCCAGCGGGGTTGCCACCAGGACGGCCTCCATCGCCTTGTCGGGAATCCCCTCGGTCATTCGCGTGCGAGTAAAGCCCGGCGCCACGGCGTTGATGGTGACGCCCTTGCGGGCGTACTCACGGGCCAGTGTCTTGGTCAGGCCGATCATGCCCGCCTTGGCGGCCGTGTAGTTGGCCTGGCCAAAGTTGCCGATCTCGCCCGCCATGCTCGACATGTTGATGACCCGGCCCCACCCGCGGTCGGACATCTCGTCGATGAAATGCTTGGTGACCAGGAAGACGCTGGTCAGGTCGGTGGTGATGACCTCGTCCCAGGCCTCCTTGGTCAGCCTCTTGAAAGTTCGATCGCGGTTGATGGCCGCGTTGTTGACCAGGATATCGATGGTGCCGAAGTCGCGCTTGACCTCGTTGCACATCGCCTCGATCTCTGACTCCAGGGCCACGTTGTGAGCGTAATACTGAGCCTTGCGGCCCATGGCCCGGATCGTCGTGCAGACGTCCTCGGCGGCTGAGCCGCCGGTATTGCAGCTGATGGCGACATCGGCCCCGGCGTGAGCCAGGGCCAAGGCCACGGCCCGACCGATGCCCCGCGAACTTCCGGTGACAAACGCCTTCTTCCCCGCCAGACTGAAGTTTGGCACCGCCGACTCACTATCCGGCGATTCGGGGGTTGTGCTCCCAGTCGACATATCATCAACTCCGAACGGAAACAGGGGTAGGAGTGGCCGTTCCACTTAACGCTTGGTTTCGATCGCCTTGAGCTGGTCCTCAATGGCCTTGAGCCGGTCGAGGATGGTCTGCTCGGTGCTGTGCAGGCGTTCGAACAGGCCCGTGATATCGGTGGCCAGCGGCAAGCCGAACTGGCGCACCGTATCCCCGACGACCTGGTCTTGCACGCCCTTCATGTCGGTGATCGCTTTGAGGCTGTTCTTCATGAGCTCGAGGAACGTCGGGGAGCGCATGAAGTCGTCGAGACTGCGCGACATGGCGTCGAGCCAGCGGCGCTGCATCTGCTGAGGGTCGCCGGCGGTCTGCATCACCTCGAGTAATGCCTGGGTGCCCCGGCTGGATTGCTCCAGCCACTGGGTCCAGAACGACGCCATGATGGTGGCTGGATCGGCCGCCACGCTGGCGTTTGGCTTGGTCGTGGTCTCGGTGGATGACATTTGTGGTAGTCTCCTGGCAGGGCAGACGGCTCAACCGACCGTCTCGATGGCCATGGCAATCCCCTCGCCGCCGCCGACGCACAGGACGGCGACGCCGCGCTTGCCGCCGGTCCGCTTCAGCCCGGTCAGGAGCGTGACCAGAAGCCGCGCGCCGCTGCAGCCGATCGGGTGGCCGAGCGGGACGGCGCCGCCGTAGATGTTGGTCTTCTCGGGCGACAGGCCCAGTTCCTTTCCGCAGGCCAGTGTGACGACGGCAAAGGCTTCGTTGACCTCGAACAGGTCAACGCTGGAGACGCCCCAGCCGACCTTGTCCAAGAGTTTCTTGACGGCCCCGATCGGCGCGGTCGTGAACCACTCCGGCTCGTGGCTATGGATCACGGCGCCGACAATCCGCGCTCGCGGCTTGAGATTCAGCGCCTGGCACTTCTCCGGTGAGGCCACGAGGAGGGCCGCAGCCCCGTCGTTGATGCTCGAGGCGTTGCCGGCGGTGACGGTGCCATCGGCATTGAAGGCTGCGCAGCCCCCGCATCTTGGCCTCGTCGAACTTGTTCAACCCTTCGTCTTCGCCGACCGTCGTGGTCTTCCCCCTGACGGTGACCGAGACCGGGGCAATCTCATCAACGAAGATCTTGTCCGCCACGGCCTTGCGGGCGCGGGCGTGGCTCTCGACCGCGAAATCGTCTTGCTGCTGCCGGGTGATGCCGTACTTGGTGGCGCACTGATCGGCAAAGTTGCCCATCGGCTTGTTGCTGTAGGCATCGGTCAAACCGTCGTACATCAAGGCGTCCATCACCTCGCTGTTGCCCATGCGGTAGCCTTCGCGGGCCTTGAGCAACATGTACGGGGGACGGCTCATGTTCTCCATGCCTCCCGCGATCACCAGCCCCGCGTCGCCAACACGGATCAACTGGTCGGCCAGCATGACGGCCCTCATCCCCGAGGCGCAAGCCTCGTTGATTGTCACCGCGTGAGTGCTTGGTGCCAGGCCGCCGAAGATCGCCACCTGCCGCGCCGGATTCATTCCTTGGCCGGCAGCGATGCACGTCCCCATGATCACATCATCAACCCGGTCGGCGGGCACCCCGGACCGTTCCAGCAATGCCTTGACGCAGGTGGCCCCGAGCTGAGCGGCCGGAACCCCGGCCAGCCCTCCCATAAAGGCCCCCATCGGTGTCCTCACCCCGGTCACGATCAACGCCTGATTGCTTGCCATCGTTTTGGTCCTCGACCTTGCGGAACGTTCGTAGAGATGTGGGATCTGGCCCGTCCTGGACTGGTTCTGCGGCCCGGATGGCTCCTTCCGGGCCGTGCGCGTTCATCGATCCGTTAACGCCGATGGTGGGGTCAGACCTTGATGCCCGAGGCGGCCTTGGATGCAACCTCGTAACACTTCTGCATCGCGGACTGAACGTCACGCACCTGCGACTCGGCCACCGTCTTGAGACACTCGAAACTCTGTTTCCACATTTCCTCGGTCAGGCGGCGGAACTGCTGGGGATCCTTGGCTTCTGCCACCTTGAACGCTTCCTCGATGGTGCGGATCCCTGCCTTGTACTGCGCGTCGAGCGACTCGCGGTGCTTGTTCAGCATCTCGGTGACCGTGTCGCCCCACTTCTTCTGAGCAGCGCTGAATTGCTCGAGCCAGGCAGCTCCCGGCATCGCGGAGCCAGAGGTCGGCAGTCCCGTCATGGGGAACCCGAACGTCTGTGCCCCGAACATCTGTGGCCACTGAAGCGTCCAGCTTCGCAGCATGTCCTGCTGCATCTTCATGGTCGACTCGGTGGCCTTGCGGTAGTTCTCCAGAATCATGTCAAACATCGCTCACCTCCAAAGGGTCTCGTGAATAACTCACTACCCCATCGTGACGCATCCCGACCCCTACGTCAAGCGAAAATGCTGCGATTGCAAAATTTTTTTCTTCGGCTGTTTTCCAGCATTTTTCGCTGTATTTCCGGTTCTCAGGGAAGATCATGCTGCGAATGCACAAGAGCGTGGTGAGCGGTCCTTCCACGCGGAGGCTGCTGGCCACAATCGCTCCCATCCCCGGGATAGCCACACGGTGCGACCTTCGAGGAGAAACGGCATGTCTGTCTCGCAGGAGATGGTCGGAGCCTGTAGGTGCTCTTGCCCCTGGCATCGGGTATCTCCTGCGCAAACCCCCCCATCCGTGCGAGTACGATCACACGACAAGGATGGCATCCTCAGGACTGATTGCCCACCTTGAGTAGCACGACTGATCTCGAACACAGGGTTCCATGAGCTTAAGGCGGGGTCGGCGGCAAGTCAAGTACCAACGTCGAGCTGCATCTTGGCCTTGAAGGGTCTGCGCTGCCGGAAGGAGGCCCTCGTGCAACCCGCGGAGTCCACGCTCCACGAAGGCGTCTCGCGGTCAAAGAGCCAGCCTCCGAGAACAATCTCGGATCCTCCATCGCCTTTCCCTATCGGTCGTTTTTTCCTGGGATCTGAATCGGATTGATGGCAAATCGCCGCAATGCAGATCAGCTCACGGATTGTTCTACCTGTTGGTTCGATTCTAGCGAAGACCCGATCCCTCGGCCCGACTGTGGTGTCTTGGCGACTCGTGCTCGAGCCAGTAGCGTGAGGGCTGAAGCCGTGCCCCCTCGAGGCACTCCACCGGGAGTTGAACAGCATGAACGAGTTGCCGATCGGTTCGACTTCCGCCGGTCGCATCAGCGATACGGAAAACGGCGAGCACGACGGTGTTCATTCCTTGAGGGTTCCCTGGGGACCGGACGGAACCTTCGAACTGACACTACCGGCAGGCATTCCGGTCGTGGCAACGGATATCGTCTGGCCGGATCTTGCGGGTGCGGTGGGGAATTACCCGGCTGCCCTGGAGCAGTCGCTCGTGGCTCCCGAAGGGTCGCCGCCGCTGGAGAATCTGGTGCGGGCCGGGTCGAGCGTGGCGCTCGTGGTCGACGATCCCTCTCGGTGGACTCCGGTTCGGGACGCCCTGCCCTTCGTCTTGCACCGGCTCCACGCGGCGGGGGTTCGCACCGAGGATGTGACGATCAGCGTGGGCGTAGGCCGGCACCATCGCGTCGATCTCGAGGCGATGAAACGCAGGGTCGGTGACGAGATCGTGGCCACCTACCGATGTCTGAGCCCTCCGGTCGACGACCTCGCGGCCTATGTTGATCTGGGAACAACTTCCCAGGGAATCCCGGTGCGCGTTTACGGGCCGGTCGCCAAGGCCGGCCTCCGCATCCTGATCGGCTCGGTCCTGCCCCACCTTCAGGCCGGGTTTGGGGGTGGGTACAAGCTGATCTTCCCGGGAACCAGCCATCGAAGCACGCTTGGGGCCCTGCATCGCCAGGGGCTGACGGGGGGCAGCGATGCCGGGCTCTTGCTGGGGGGCGACGCGGCGAGCAACCCGATGCGTCGGGCGATCCAGGAGGCGGCGGGACGGCTCGGTCCGTGCATCTCGATCAGCCACCTGATCGGCGGACCAGGCCAGGTCTTCCGGGTGATCTCAGGGCGCCCCGAGACGGTTCAGGAGCTGCTGGCATCCGAAGCGAGGAAACGGTTTCGGGCTCCCGAGTCGCAAACGGCGGACATCGTCGTGGCGGGTAATCATCCCTGGCCGGGCGATCCCATGCAGAGCTTCAAGGTCCTGCTGCACCACCAGGCGGCCAGCAAGCCCGGAGCGGTGCTTGTCGGCCTTTTCTGGACCGACCCGGTCGAGATCGACCGGTCCATTCCGCAAACCGCCATGCGTCTGATCGCGGCCACAGGGGCTCCCGGTGGCTGGGTCATTCGACGTGCCGTCCCTCTTGCCGAACGCGCGATGTCGGCCGGCGGATCTCCCGGCGCTTTCATGCTCCGCTGGGCCCGAGAGCTGGTTGTCGATCGCACCGTCCTGGTCTACTCCCCCTTGCTCCACGCCCGGATCGGCCACCGCCTGGGCCCCGTGCGGCTCTTTGCCGACCAGTCCGCCCTTTGGAAAGTCGCGATCGCATCGCTTGAAACACGTTGCCAGGCGACACCGCGGATTCGCATTTTTCCCCAGGGGGGGCTGACGTACGTGCCACGCAAGTCATGATCGGGCGCTCACCATCTGTCACGGAGCTCAACCGTTGTGAAAACCAATCCACGAATTCGCGATCAAAGCTCTCCCGCTCTTCTCGGTGCCCTTTGCCTGCTCATGCTGGCTCAGATTGCCGCTTCCCAGACATCCACCGGCCCGAAGCTTGCTTCATCGGAGCCCGAGCCCCTCCTGAAGCTTGAAAGCGAGACGATCAACGGACCTCCGGATGCTGGCCATCGAGACGCCTGGCTCAACCAGATGAAGCGCTGGCGAACTTCCGAGCGCGAGCGGATCAACTACAACGGCGCCGAGTATGAGAGGAAGGATCTGCTCTGGACCCGGCGCAGCCTCATCCAGCCCCAGGTGATGGTGGAGGACCGCTATCTGTTCGATCCGGTCGCGAACAAGTACTCGGTCAATCGTTACCTCGATGATCTGGAAAAGCGGTACGGGCGCATCGATTCGGTGTTGCTCTGACCGGTTTATCCCAATATCGGCATCGACAATCGCAACCAGCACGACCTGCTGCGCCCCATGCCCGGCGGTATCGAGGGTGTACGGGCAATGATCGGCGACTTCCATCGCCGCGGCGTCCGCGTCTTCTTTCCCGTCATGCCCTGGGACACGGGCACTCGTCAGGAGGGCCGGACACTGGCCGAGGCCGGCGCGCGGCTGATGAAGGAGATCGGCGCGGATGGGATCAACGGTGACACGATGAACGGGCTCGGCCGGGAGTTTCGCCAGGCCGCCGATACCCTCGGCCATCCACTCGCCCTCGAGCCCGAGATCGAGCTCAAAGATCCCCCCACGGCCTGTGTCGGGATCGCGTTCAGTGATGACTCCGGAATCATTGCTCATGACGTGGCCAAGATCATGATCGTCCGCGTGCCGTCTGAGGAGGTAATACGCTTGGCCGCAGATTTGACCGTGAAAGGGAGTTGGCGGGGGCATCCCGATGATCCTTCCTTGAACCAGCTCTTCTGGATAGCCAGGATCCGATCGACGACCAAACTCCTTGGCAGTGAGCAGAGCCGCATCGGTGGCCATGGACGTGTCTCCTGGTGACCTCTTGGGAGCGCGACAACTTGATTGTGTCCGAAACCCTGGTGTCGATCAACTTGGGGAGGATCCGTCCAGATGATTCCTGAACCAGAGCTCGAGCATGACCAAGGCCCAGAGGCGGTGGCCGTGCTCTCGGCGGCCTTCGAGATGCTCGGCAACGAGGGTCCGGATGGTGTCGGGGCGGAAGAGGCTGCGGTCGAGGGATGAACGGTCGAGCAGGACGTCGCGGAGTTCGTGCTTGAGCTCGTGCTGGAACCAGCGGCCGACGGGAACGCCGAAGCCCATCTTGCGGCGTGTCCGGATCGGCTCGGGAAGCAGGTCGGCGAAGGCGCGCTTGAGCACGACCTTGGACCGGCCCGGGCGAAACCTGAGCTTGCGGTCCAGGGGCATGGCAGCAGCCAGCTCGACAACCCGGTGATCCAGGAAGGGCCCCCGACACTCCAGGCTGTGGGCCATGCTCGCCAGGTCCACCTTCGCGAGGAGATCGCCGGGAAGGTACGTCAAGATGTCGCCGACCATGGCCTGGGTGACCCGGTCCCGCCGGCTAGCGGCTGCGCAGGCACGAGCTAGCACCAACGCCGGGTCCGCCATGACTTGGTCGGGGTCGAGCGATGCGGCGGACGCCAGTCGATCGAGGTGGGCGTCGGCATAGAGATTCAGCCGGTCGACCTCGTCGAAAGTCGTCATCCAGCCCAGGTAGCGTATTCCCGCAGGTTCGTTGATCCGCTCGAACAACCGCTCCAGAGCCCGGAGCCGGGACTTCGATCTTCCCGACCGAGGCAGGACGCGGGTCATGGTCCCGCCGATCCACCGCCGTGGGCTGGCGGGCAAGCGGTTGAAGAGCTCGGTGAGGGCCAGGGCCCGGTAGCGATCATAGCCGCCAAACAGCTCATCGCCCGCGTCGCCGGTCAAGGCGACCGTGACGGCGCGGCTGGTCTCCCGGGCGACGTGCCAGGTGGGCAACACCGAGCTATCGGCGAAGGGCTCGTCGAACTGCCATGCCAGGGCAGGCAGGGTCTCCCAGGCCCTCGGTTCGACAACGAACGTCTGGTGCTCCGTTCCAAGGTGACGAGCGGCCAGCTCGGCATACCGGGTCTCGTCGTAGGCGGAGTCCGGAAAGCCGATCGCGAAGGTCTTGACCGGCCGGCTCGATAGCTGCTGCATCAGGCCGACGATGATTGTCGAGTCGATGCCCCCGGAGAGGAAGGCGCCGAGGGGGACGTCGGCGATCATCTGCTCACGAACGGCGTCGCCGAGGGTCGACCGGAGCTCGGCGACGTCGTCTGTAATCGGCCTGTTTCGCTCAAGGTTCCAGTCGGGGTTCCAGTAGCGGTCGATCTTCAGCGTACCCTCGTGCCAGACCGCGTAGTGAGCCGGGGGCAGCTTGTTCACGCCCTCGAAGATCGTGCGGGGATGGGGTACATAGCCGTAGGTCAGGTACTCGTCGATGGCCAGTGGATCAACGCGGCGGGGAAACTCCCGCTCGGGCAGGGCCAGGAGAGCCTTGAGCTCGCTGGCGAAGCTCAGGCGGGATCCGTCGTGGCGATAGATCAGAGGCTTTTGCCCCAGCCGGTCCCGGGCCAGGAGCAGCGTGCGCCTAGGAGCATCCCAGATCGCCAGGGCAAACATGCCACGCAGCAGGCTGAACATGCCGGTCCCCTCGTCCTCATAGAGATGGACCAGGACCTCGGTATCGCCCTTCGAGCGGAGCGTGTGCCCCTTGGCCTCGAGGCGGTGCCGTAACGCGGTGAAGTTGTAAATCTCACCGTTGAAGACCGTCCAGACCGTCCCGTCCTCGTTCGAGAGGGGCTGATGGCCGCCCGCCAGGTCGACGATCGCCAGCCTGCGAAACCCCAGCGCGGCGTGGTTGTCCCGGTACTGCCCCGCATCGTCCGGGCCGCGGTGGACTAGGCGGTTCATCATTGCGTCCAGGTGTTCGCCATCGAGGGCTGCTCGGGGATCGGTCCAGACGGCGCCGCAGATACCGCACATCGGATCTTGCCTCGAAAGGCTGGGCATGGTCTGGCGAGCTTGTGGCCGGGAGAATGTGCCGGCAACGATAAGGACCTTGCCATGTCATCGATTGTCACTCGATTCGCGAGATCTCGCCAGGGCGATCATCCGGCTCGATCCGCGAATGAGCCGGTTTTTCAGAGTGGTGAATTTGGGCTGGTGGCGTTCTTCGAGCAGGCTCATCATGATCAAGACGCGGAGATCGCCACGCCAGGAACCCTCGTTCATGCACGAACCGGAATCAACGTCGACTTCCCGGTCCTCGGGCCGGCTGCAAAGCTTGCTGCGGCAAGGCTTCCAGAGGCTGGCCGCACTCTGGGCAACACCGGGTGTCGGACGCGTGGCGCTGTGCAGCCCGGTGGTCGGGATCGTCGCCGGGCTCGGGGCGGTGGCCTTCCTGGTCTGCCTTCAGGGCATGTACAGCCTGGTTCTCGGGGGCCTGCTCCATTTTCACATGCCTCCCACACTCGAGGGCGAGCCGCACGCGGTCACCTATCCCTGGCCCTGGTGGTTGATCCTTCTGGTGCCAACCGTGGGCGGGCTGATCTCGGGCACCCTGGTCTACACCTGGGCGCCGGAGGCCGAGGGGCATGGGACCGACGCCATGATCCGGGCGTTTCATCTCGGGGGAGGCATGGTCCGGGCACGGGTCCCCCTGATCAAGTCGGTGGCCTCGATCATCACGATCGGAACGGGAGGTTCGGCCGGCCAGGAGGGACCGATCGCCCAGATCGGCTCGGGCTTCGGCTCCTACCTGGCCCGGGTGCTGAAGCTGCCGCCCAGCGAGCGGCGAATCCTGATGCTGGCGGGCGCGGCGGCGGGTGTGGGCGCCATCTTCCGGGCACCGCTGGGAGGGGCCCTGTTCGCCGGGGAGGTGCTTTACTCCACCACCGCGTTCGAGGCGACCGTGCTGCTCCCCTGCCTGGCGAGCTCGATCGTGGCCTACTCGACGTTCGCCCTGTTCATCACTCCCAAGCCGATCTTCCGCTTGCCCGAACTCACGTTTCAGGGGCTGCGCGACCTGCCCCTGTACGTGGGGCTTACCCTGGCCTGCGCGGCCTTCGGCTGGCTCTATGTCCGCGTTTTCTATGGGCTGAGGGACAAGCTCTTCAAGCCGATGCCCATCCCCAAGCAGCTCAAGCCGGCGGTGGGCGGACTCCTGTTGGGACTTGTGGCGCTGGCCTATCCCCAGGTGATGACCGGCGGCTACGGCTGGGTTCAGTGGGGGGCGATCGGGATGCCGCCCGAACTGGCAATGCCGGGCGAGGCGAGCTTCGCTCCGCACATGGGGATGAAGCTGCTCCTGACGCTTTGTCTTCTGAAGATCGTGGCCACCGGCTTCACCATCAGCTCCGGCGGCAGCGGCGGCGTGTTCGGGCCGTCGATGCTGATCGGCGGCATGATCGGCGGGTTCTACGGGCAGTTAACGGACTGGCTGTTTCCGGCTGCCCACATCAATCCGGCAGCCTACGTGCTGGTGGGGATGGGGGGCTTTTTCGCCGGCGTCTCCAAGACGCCGCTCACCTCGATTGTGATCGTAAGCGAGATGACGGGGTCGTACAGCCTGCTTGTTCCCTTGATGCTGGCCTGCGGGCTGAACATGGCGATCTCGCGGCGTTGGACGATCTATGAGGAGCAGGTGCCCAGCCCGATCGACAGCCCGGCGCACCAGGGAGACTTCGTGGTGGACGTGCTGGATCGGATCCAGGTCAGTGATGTGACCATCCGCAAGGAGGGCATCGAGCCGATCCCGGCCGCGATGCCCTTCAAGGAGCTGATCCAGCGGGTCGCACGGTCGACCCAGACGCTCTTCCCGGTGGTCGACGGCCAAGGTCGTCTCACCGGTGTCTTCACGCTCCGCGACCTTCGGCTGGCCCTGGTCGGCTCGGAGTGGGGGCCGCTGGTTCTGGCCGATGACCTGGCCACGCGCCCGGTGCTCACGGTCACCCCCGAGGATACCTTGCACACGGCCCTGCGGCGGATGACGGAGCTGAACATCGACGAGATTCCCGTGGTCGAGCCCGATGACACGACCCGCCTGATCGGCCTTCTGAGCCGTCGCGAGCTGACCTCGGCGTATACGGCGATGATTCAGGCGCTCCGATCGCCGGGCACAACCGGTTCGGGCACCACCTGAAGTTGCGCCGGCCCGTCACAGCCTCATGGCCTGGGCGCCTCGGCCGGCTGCATGGGTTCGATCGCGATGCTACCGTTGCTTGTTTCGAGCTTGACGTTGATATCCGGGGCGGATCCCGATCCGACCAGCCCGGCCAGCCGGGTGCTGCCGGATTTGCCGCTCGTCGTTTGCAGCCCCGGGAACCGGTTTGACACGGTCCCGTTCGAGGTTCTGGATTCGAAGTGAAACTGGGTCTCGGCAGGCAGCTTCAGCTCGACACTGCCATTGCTGGTGGCGAGCGAGTGGCTTCCCCTGGCCAGCGTGCCCACGAAGCGGACATCGCCATTGGAAGTCTCGGCGCTCACGGTCGCCAAGGCGGCGTCGACCTGGATTGTTCCGTTGCTGGTTTTGAGATCGAGTTTCCCTTTCCCTTCGTGGACATTCAGGCCACCGTTGGACGATTGTGCGACCAGATCCCCCTGGATCCCCTCGGTGGAGATTTCTCCATTCCGCGTCGTCAGCGAGAGGACTGTCCGCGCCGGGACCTTGAGGTCCAGGGAGGCTCCCGAAGATCCGAACGTCTTCGCGCCGATCCGCCGGGCGGTGATGCGGACCGTCTCTCCTTCCTGTGTGTAGTCCACATCGACGTTCTTCAGGTCCGCCTCGGCGGCCTCCTGGTTCGCCCCCGAGCCGATCTTCGTGACGATCGCCTCAACTTTGTTTTCCGGGTTCACCTTGACGGTGATCGAGCCGTTGAAGGTGTCGATGATCACCGACGGTTGTGCCGAGACCGAGAACGCGCGTTGCTCGGTTGCTGTCGCCCTGACCCGGTTGGCCATGACCGCCGCGCAGCCGGTCAAGGCCAGGAGCGGCAGCGCTGATACGGCCAGGGCAAGACACGGCCGGAGCCGGCGAGACAGCTTCTTGTTCAGCATCGGGAATCTCCGGTGAGGGCAATGCAATGGAAGCGGGCAGAAGGAGGGGCCGCTCTGATGGAGATTCGATCCGGAGGCAGTTTCATTGGGCGGTGATCCGGATCGAGATCCTGGTGGGTGACGCACTGGCCCAGCTCATCATCCCGTTTTTTGCCCTGCTCACGCAAACCGCTCCAGGTCTTCGCCCTTGGCGACGACAGTGAGACCCTCAGGAGTGACGGTCAGGCCGTGGGCGAGGTCGAGGTCGCGGTTCCAACCGACCTTGAAACCGGCAGGAATCTTCACGTCCTTGTCGATGATGGCGCGGCGAATGCGGGCGCGGCGGCCAACATCCACGCCATCAAGGAGGATCGAGTCCTCGACCAGGGCGTAGCTGTTGACCCGCACGTCGGGCGAGATGATGCTCCGGAAGACCTGGCCCCCCGAGACGATGGCTCCCTGACAGACGATCGAGTTGAACGCTGCGCCTCGCCGGTCCGGATCGGTGTGCACGAACTTGGGCGGGGGATAGGGCCGCTGATAGGTATGGATCGGCCACTCTTGATCGTACAGATTCAAGATCGGGTCAATCGCGATCAGGTCCATGCTGGTCTGAAAATAAGCGTCCAGGGTTCCCACGTCGCGCCAGTAAGCCGCGGTCTTGCGGTTCTCATCGCGGAATGGGTAGGCGAAGATCCGCATCCCGGCCGTCATCATCGCGGGGATGATGTCCTTGGCAAAGTCATGGCTGCTGGCCTCCTTCCGGGCGACGTCCTGGAAGAGCTGTTCGTACATCACATCGGTATTGAAGACATAAATGCCCATGGACGCCAGCGACACATCAGGCTGGCCAGGCATGGAGGGCGGATCGGCGGGCTTCTCCACGAAGCTGGTGATCTGCCCGGCGTTGTCCATTCCCATCACTCCGAACTCCCGGGCCTGCGCCCGCGACACCGGCAGGCAGGCGACGGTCAGGTCGGCCCGGTTGTCCCGGTGGTAGTCGATCATCCGTGCGTAGTTCATCTTGTAGATATGATCGCCGGCCAGGATCATCGTGTCCCGGGGGGCGGCCTTCTCAATGGTGTAGACGTTCTGGTAAATCGCGTCGGCGGTGCCCTGGTACCACATCTCGGCCAGCCGCTGCTGGGGCGGGATCACCTCGATGTACTCGCCGAGCTCGCGGCAGAGGAACTTCCAGCCCTGGTCGATATGGCGATTCAGGCTGGATGCCTTGTACTGGGTCAGCACCAGGATCTTGCGGAGGTCGGAATTGATGCAGTTGGAGAGAGTGAAGTCGATGATGCGATAGATTCCACCGAAGGGGACCGCGGGCTTGGCACGGTCCCGCGTGAGCGGATTAAGGCGCGATCCCCGGCCTCCCGCCAGGACGATCGCCAGCACGTCTCGATACACCAGGCCACCTCCACTCGCTGCCTCAAAAGCGGTCGCGCGGTCGAGACCGACCGGATCCTCCCGGAGGGATCAGATTCCCCATTCTGTCCCGGATTGAGCTGCAAGCCAATCGGCCACCCCCTTCTGCCTTCGCAGGGGGAATCGCGTGGCCTGAATCCCTCCCCTGCTCTACAATCATCGAGTGTCTCAGTCGGCCGGCGCCGGCCGCATCCGCGATCTCCGGCGATTTTGCTGCCGTCTTCTCAGCTCAGGAGAGGTGATCGACATGACGAGCAATGGCCAGATTTCCTCCTCGTGCCCGAATCGCCGCAAGTTTACACGCCAGGCGCTTCAGTCGCTCACGGCAGGGGCCCTGATCGAGGGCCTGGCGGCACACCGCCTCTTCGGCGCGGACGTTCAGCCGATCATCGACGACTGGTTTCACGACTTGCACGCGATCAGCAAGGACGTGGCCGATCACAGGATCAAGGACGTGGAGTTTCAGAAGTCCCTGGAGTCTCTCTACAGCCGCGTCGACTTGCCCGCACTGCTCAAGAGCCTCGATCATCTTCAACATCCACGTCAATGGAAGTGACCCCGGCAATCCCAAGAGCCCGGGGAGGGTGTATATCGACCCGCTCGGAGAGAAGGTGGCGGGAGGACTCGTCAAGGCCCCGAAGATCACCTATGGTAAGGCCAACAAGCTCTACGGCTGATTGGCTCCTTCACGAGTTCTTGAAGGTTTCTTCTCAGCGAGCCGGCATTCTGGTGGTCCGCGAACGCAAGGTAAGTGGCGGCTTCGCGCATTCTTGCCTGAGGCCATCGACGGCATGCCGTCGCGCCGTGAGCGGCTACTGTCTCGTCCAGGAGCTTCGACGGGAATGTTGCATCACTCAGTCCTGATCGCCTCGGTCGGCGATCCGTTTCGTGGGAAAGGACCGAGGTCTCACCCCCGCTCGCTGTTGCTCGGAGTGATCATCGCGCTGGCAAGCTTGCCAGACGTCGTCCTTGCCCAGGCACCACCGGGTCAGGCACAGGCGACGGACCTGCTCAAGAACCTCCAGACCCGGTACGTTGCGTCGGCAAGGCAGAAGGAAGGACGCGTTTACCACTTCGGCTCCCAGGGGCCGGACAGCGTCTTCTCGAACCACGTCAGCCACTCCAACCGCCTGGTCCCGGTTTACGTCTTCGGCCATAAGGCCGACCTCGGCGCCGTGACCGGCGAGAACAGCCGCTATCGCGATGCCGAGAAGATCAAGGCTACGTATGGGGTCGTGCCCGAGAACACCCTTAACGACCGGGCTGTCTACGCCGACCAGAGCGATCTCTACCGTGTGCAGAAGGAGGCGATCGTACGAGGCGCCAGGCATGTGTTCATCGTCTGGTTCGACGGACTCGACTGGCCCACCACCCAGGCCGCGGCGATCGTCAAGTCGGGCAAGGTTTACACCGAGGGCAAAGGCGCGGGTCTGTTCTTCCAGGATTACACTGCCGATGGATCTGCCCAGTACGGCTTCGTGGTGACCAGCCCGACTCACAACAAGAGCGTGCAGGACGTGGACAGGCAGCTTGTGACCATCCCGCCGGACAGCCTGGGAGGGGGTTACGACGCCTGGATCGCCGGCCCCGATCCCTGGACACTCGGCCTGCTGGGACCCCAGGCCCCCGGCTATCTGAAGGGCCAATCGGCCGATGAGGTGGACAGGGCGGGCGTTCTGTCAGCGGGTCGCGTTCTGCATGCCTATACCGACTCGTCCCAGAGCGCGGCGGAGCTGGTCAGCGGCGTGAAGTCATACAACAGCGGCCTGAATATCGCCGACGACGGCCGCATCGTCACAACCCTGTTTCACGAGCTTCAGGACCAGGGCTGGAAGACCGGCACGGTCACCAGCGTTCCGTTCTGCCACGCCTCGCCGGCAGGGATGTATGCTCAGAACGTCGACCGCGACGATTACCAGGACATCGCTCGGGCCATGCTCGGTCTTCCCGGCGTCCTCCAGGAAGCGCGGAGAGCAAAATTGTATCCGGGTCTCGACGTCGTGATCGGCACCGGATACGGCATCATAGCAACGACCGATTGTCTGAAGCAGCAGGGCCACAACGCCGTTGCCGGCAACCTCTTCTTGACCGACGCCGACCGGGCGGCGATCGACGTCAGGAGCGGCGGCAAGTACGTCTGCGTACACACCGAGAACGGCGTCAATGGGGGCCAGGCCCTGCGCCAAGCCGCGGCCACTGCTGCGCAAATAAGCGCCAGGTTGTTCGGCTTCTTCGGCGCCCCGAAGTTCGATCATCTCCCCTACCGCACCGCCGATGGCCGGTATGATCCCGTTCCCAGCCTGGACATGAAGGGCAACCAAGCGCCTGCCGAGGTCTACTCCCCGGGCGATCTGGAGGCTCAACCGACCCTGGCCCAGATGACCGAGGCTGCCCTGGCTGTTCTCTCGGCCAAGCCCATTCAACCCTTCATCCTCTTCGTCGAGGCGGGCGATATCGATTTTGCCCTCCATGCCAATAACCTCGACAACGCCGTCGGTGCTGTCCTGAGCGGCGAGGAAGCGGTTAAGACCATCGTCCGCTGGGTCGAGACCCACAGCAACTGGGACGAGTCGGTCCTGATCGTCTCGGCTGACCACGGGCACTACCTCGTCGTGGACGATCCTCAGGCACTGGCGCCAACGAAGTGATCCAAACACTTCCGACCCGAACGTAGATTTCTTCCCGAAAAACATCGAACCATTGTTTTTTTTCAGAGGTTCATGCCTCATCGAAACGTGTGGAGAGAACCAGGGCCACACCGGGAAATTTTCGGCATCGCCCTGGCCCCGGTCGATCCCCCAGAGTCCGGACCCCAGGGTCGATCGCGTTACGCCTTGATTCGAAAATCCCGGCTCAGAACCGCCAGGCCGTTTCGGCCGACTCACGGTGACCACCCCCAGCGCGGGTCCCGGCCTTGCCTCGCAGGCCATCTCGCCAACGTCCTACGACCCTGGGGATCGGGAAGTCGGAAACCAGAGATTCCAACAACGAACAGGAGCCGGAATTTACTTCGCTGTCCGTACAGACGTTAAGTGCATTCTCGAAAAAAGCCGGTACCCGGCCAGCGATTCCAGAGCGCCGAACCTGGTTCGGAAGACGGGTTGCCAGTGGCCGGACGGTGAACGATGATCACGGAGTGGGGATGTGGACCGGTTGGCCGGGTGGAGCATTGCTCCGCCTGCCTGGGCGATCACGCTCGGCCCGGTTCCCACTCATCCCTGAGCGGTCCTATTGACGACGGGAGAAAGATCATGTCAACACGCGTTCGATGGCTGGGCCATTCCAGCCTGCTGTTCGATGTCAAGGGATATCATGTGCTGATCGACCCGTTCCTCACGGGAAATCCAAAGGCGGCGGCCACCGCAGAGGAGGTTCCTGCCGACCTGATCCTGGTCTCGCACGGCCACGGCGATCATGTCGGCGACGCGGTGGCGATCGCCCACCGCACAGGGGCGACGGTGCTTTCCAATTACGAGATCAGCAACTGGCTCCAGCAAGCCCCCCGAGGATTGACCAAGGTCCACGGCCTCCAGCATGGTGGCGGCTACACCTTCGCCAACGGGATCCGGGTCAAGCTGACCCTCGCCTTCCACGGCTCGGCGCTTCCCGACGGCAGCAACGGCGGAAACCCCTGCGGTTTTCTCATCACCTTCCCGGACGGGATCAAGGTCTACGACGCGGCAGATACGGGACTCTTCGGCGACATGGCTCTCATCGGCGAGGAGGGGCTCGACCTGGCGATTCTGCCGATCGGCGACTATTACACGATGGGGCCCGACGATGCTGTTCGTGCCGTCAAGCTGCTCAAGCCCCGTTTCGTGTTGCCCATCCATTACAACACCTTCCCGCCCATCACCCAGGACGCAGGTGCGTGGGCGGCCCGGGTCAAGAGCGAGACCAGTGCCACGCCCGTGGTGCTCCAGCCCGGGGAGTGGTTCGAGATCAAACGGGGGTAGCGCCGGTCGAGAAGCCCCGGGCCACGTTGCCTGGCCAGGTCGCTCGTCTCGATGGCTCCTAGCTCGAGCTTTCCAGGTTCTTGGCTCGGGCCAGCTCGTCGTAGAGGGCGGCGAACCGGTCAACCATCGTCTGGGCTCGGAACTCGGCGTCCACGCGTTCCCGCCCCGCCTGACCCAGCCGGCGTGCGAGGGCGGGATCGCGGACAAGGTCGCGGATCGCCCGGGCCAGGAGCTGGGGGTTTGCCACGGGAACGAGGACACCGGTCTGACCATCGACCACAACTTCGGTGGTTCCGGGCGCGGCGGTCGCGACCACTGGCTTGCGGAACCGCATGGCCTCGAGCACCAGGTTCGGCAGTCCCTCGTAGGCGCTGGGGAGAACCACGAGGTCGGCAGCCGCCATCAGCCGGGGGACATCCTCGCGATGGCCCAGGAACCTGACCTTGCCATCGAGATCGTACAACCGGGCGGTTTCCTCGAGCCGCGAACGGAGCGGGCCGTCGCCCGCGATGAGCGTGCGAAGATCGGGTTGCACGTGCTGGAGCAGGTCGAGCGCCTTGAGCAGGTCGTCGACCCGCTTCTGCTCGGCCAGGCGGCCGGCGAAGAAGACCAGCGGCGCCTCGGCCGCGAAGCCGAATTCGCTGCGAAGCGCGGCGGGATCGACCGGGGGCGGTTCTTCCTCGGCGATCCCGGAATAGATCATGCGCCAGCCGGTCCTCGGGTACGCCGAGTGATCGATAGTAGTCGACGACCGCATGCGAGTTTCCCACCAGCCGGTCGCACCACCGAGCGAGCCGGCGGTCGACGAACCGCTCGGCCTTTCCCTTCCAGAGGTCGACGGCCATCTCGGTCGTGATCACGATCGGCACCCCTGCCATGCGAGCCGCGATCCGCCCATAAGTGTTGGCCGCAAAGATCCAGGTCTGGACGACGTCGAAGCGGCTCGACTTGAGGAATCCGACCAGGCGCTTCAGGGCCAGGGGATCGAGCTTGAACCGTTTGCCGATCGTCCGTGACGGGAATCCCGGCGGCCTCGAGCTCGTCCTGGAGCGGGCCCAGCCGGGTCAGTGTCGCCACTTCAACGTGAAACCGGTCCCGGGGCAGGCCCTTGGCCAGCAGGACCATCTGCTTTTCGGCCCCCGAGCGATCGAGCGTCGGGATCAATTGCAGCACATTGAGCACCGGTTCAGTCCCCTCGTTTTCCCAGGATCGTCTCGAACAGCGCCAGATGCTTCCGCGCAACAGCGGCGATCGAGAACTCGTTCAGGACCCGGCTTCGTGCCGCCCGGCTCATGTGGAAGGCGCGGTCGAAGTTGTCCCACTGGTCGGTGATCACCCGGGCCAGGGCCAGAGGATCCTCGGGCGGCGCCAGCCGGCCGTGCTTGAAGTCACTGACCAGCCGGCGGTTGCCCGGAATCGACGATGCGACCAGCGGCATGCCCAGAGCCATCGCTTCCAGCAAGGCGATGCTCATGCCCTCCTCCGGTGAAGGAAGCACGAAAAGGTCGGCGGACCGCAGACGCCGCGGTCACATCGGCCACAGCGCCGGGTCAATTCGACCGGCTTGATCCGGCCCCACGGTCAGGCCGAGTGATCGGGCTTCCGCTTCCAGGCCGGCCGCTCGGGCCCCTCGCCGGCCAGGATCAGGCGGGCCTCGGGGTAAACCTGGCGAACGCTGGGCCAGGCGCGGATGAGCGAGGCGAAGACCCTTCTCCGGCGCGAGCCGTCCCACGAAGATCGCACGGGGTGCCTTGCGCCAGTCGGGCCGCCGTTGCCACGGACTCTCGGGCACCGGGACGCCGTTGGGCAGAGAGTGGATCCGGGCCGGATCGTAGCCCGCCTCCTTCAGCTCACTGGCGATCTCCCGCGAGATGGCGACGAAGGCATCGGCCTGACGGCACCGCGAGCCGATCTTGCGGCCGAAGTTGCCCCAGGCCTGCCAGGCCAGGTCGCCGGTGGCGCCGGCGCCCTCGGGCCGGAGCACGACCGGGAAACCCATCCGCCGCCCGGCCGCCACCGCGACATAAGCATCGTGCTTGAGCATCGACACGTAAGCCAGGTCGATCGAATGTGTGGCGAACCACCGGGCGAGATTTCGCATGTAAAGCCAGGTTCCCAGGAACCGCAGCCGAGAGGTCGCCAGGCGGACGATCGTCAGCCGGCCGCTCTCCGGTGCGCCGGGGATGTGCACGTTCCTCCCGCGACGGCAGCCCCTCCGTGCCGGGGGCTTGCGAGGTGAGCACGGTCACCTCGGCCCCCTCGCGGGCCAGGGCCTCGGCCAGGTAGCTCAGGACTTTCTCGGCCCCTCCGATCAGCGGCGGATAACGTCGCGTGACGAGGGCCAGTCTCAGGGGAGAAATCACGAGTGGAGTAACTGGCGGCCAGTGGCCGCTTCGCTTTCCTTGAGCACGCCGACATAGGGCAGATGCCGGTAATCGTCGTTGAAATCCAGCCCGTAGCCCACAACGAACTCGTTGGGGATCGTGAAACCGCAGTAATCGGGGTCGAGCGGTATCTCCTGGCGGCCGATCTTGCGGAGGAGGACCGCGGTTCGCACGCTCCGGGCACCTCGGTCGGACAGGTGCCGGATCAAGGCGGCAAGTGTCGCCCCGGTGTCGAGGATGTCATCCAGAAGCAGCACGTCCCGGCCCGCGACGTCCGGGGCGAACGACTCGTTGATCACCAGGGTCGTGGCGGTTGTGCTGGCTCCACGATAGCTGCTCGCCTGGATCAGGGCGATCCTGTGCGGGATCCCGATCCGGCGAACCAGGTCGGCCAGCATGATCAGGCTGCCGGTCAGAACGGCAACGATCGTCAGCGGCTTGCCGCGGTAGTCGGCCTCGATCTGCCGCCCAAGCACGCGCACTCGCTCCTGGATCTCCGATTCCTGGATCAGAATTTCGACGGTCGGGTCCACGGCGGACGCACTCACTTTCGGATCCTGGAGCGGCCGGGCTGCTCCCAGGGTCTTGAGGCCACGGCACTCTCCTTGACTCGCATCGTCTGCCACCAGTCTAACGCCTTGGCTCACGGGCGCACATGGCCTCATGGACCGGGCGAGCGTGATCGGGTGATGCCGCGGATTCCTCTTCCAGCGGCCTCCGGGATCGAAAAACGCGGGCGGAGGGAATTGCACGTCGGAGCCCGCCCGCCCATCATGGTCGATGACGGCTCACGGTGCACCGGCGGATCTCGCGTCGACCGTCCCGAACGTTCGAGACATTGATCATGGCGGCTCGTCCATTCTTCCTTGTCCTGGCTCTCGCGGCGGGGGCGATCTGTCTTCCTCGGGTACTCCCTCTTCGAATGGCTGAGCCCCACTCGCAGAGCACTCAAGCGGGCGAGCAAGGGACAGCTTGCCCGGGCCCTGGCCGATCTCGGCGTCTTGCGGGAGAGGAAGCCATCCTCACCGGCCGTGCGCGGCGCCCTGGGGCAGCTCTACTTGATGGACGAGCGTCCCGCGGAGGCCGAAGCCGAGCTCGCGCAAGGCGCTGGAACTCGGAAGCCGGAGCGCCGCCCATTACAACGCACTGGGCTGGGCGCTGGTCCGGCTCGGCAGGCTCGACGAGGCCCTCCCGATCGCCGAGGAGGCCAACAGGCTGGCGCGCGAGGACTTTGAAGTCTATTGCCTGTATTGCGGGCTCATGGCGCATCATGGACGGGCAGCGGAGGTGGCTCCAGCTCTTCGAGTTCCTGAAGCGAACCTCGGTCCAGATCCAGAAGATGAGCCCGAAAGCATACCAGAATGGGCTCAGCGAGAAGTTCGAGTTCGCGCGCTCGAAGATGAACAGCGCTGGTTTTACGTGAACGTCAACCTGAAGATCGATCGTGTCTCGCTCGGTTCTTATCACCCGTTCCGTTCTCGCTCCAGGGGAGAGTCACATGTCGGGCCCATCCGCTCTGATCGAGGCCTATCTCGAAGGACCAGTCAAGCTCCGCCGCGCTGTCACCGACCTCACTTCCGAGCAGCTCCTGGCACGGCCGGTACCCGGCCAGTGGAGCACGATGGAGGTGGTCTGCCATCTGGTGGACAGCGAGCAGGCGTGGTGTCATCGGATGAAGCGGGTCATCTCCGAGGAAAAGCCGCTCCTGATCGGCTATGACGAGAGCCGGTTCGCTGCCGCTCTGGCCTATCACGACCGGGACCTGGAGCAGGAGCTGTCGCTGCTCGAGGGAATGCGGCAGCAGATGGTCCGGATCTTCCGGACGCTCCCCGAGGCGGCCTGGTCGTTCTCGGGGGTACACAGCGAACGCGGCTTGATGAGCCTGGAGGATCTGCTCCGGGCCGAGGCCGAGCACATCCCCCATCACCTGAACTTCATCATCGAGAAGCGCGAGGCCCTGGGGCTCGGTCCCGTTCCAGCGTGAGCGATTCAACCCGGACACCGTCCCGTCGCAGGAGGTCGGAAGACGCGATATAATCCGGTCGATTCCTCGGGCTCGAAGAGGAACATCGCGCACAGGGACGGTACGGGGGCATCATGCCGAGCACAACAGTCGATCTCACCGCGATCGCCGAGGCGGGCGTCGTCGTCGGCACCGGTATCTCCACGCACGTCAAGCTGGCGGGCAAGGCGGACGCCGTTCTGATCAACGCCGCTGAATGTGAACCGTTGCTCCACAAGGACAAGGAGGTCTTGCACGCCTACGGCGACGAGGTGCTCGAGGGCCTTCAGGCGGCCATGCGGCTGGTGGGGGCCTCGCAAGGCTGGATCGGCATCAAGGAGAAGTAGGAGGACGTCATCGAGGCCATGCGGCCCAAGCTGACCAGGGGAGTGGAGATCGCCTTGCTCCGGGATTCCTATCCCGCCGGCGACGAGTTCATCCTGGTTTACGACGTGCTGGGCCGCGTCATTCCGCCGGGCGGCATTCCGCTTCACGTGGGTGCGGTGGTGATCAATGTCGAGACAGCCCTCAATGTCATCCGGGCCGACCGACAGCCGGTCATCGAGAAGTACCTGACGATCGCCGGCGCCGTGGCCGAGCCGGTGACCCTGCAAGTGCCGATCGGCGTCACCCTGGCCCAGTGCGTGGACGCGGCCGGCGGGGCCACGATCCGCGACGCCTGCTACGTGGTCGGCGGCGTGATGATGGGCCGGCTGGAAGACAATCACGACGCCCTGGTCGACAAGACGACCGGCGGGGTGGTGGTTCTGCCCGAGGACCACGTGGTGGTGAGGCGACGGCACCAGGACTGGCACCAGATCGCCCGGATCGGCCGCAGCGCCTGCGATCAATGCAGCTTCTGCACCGAGCTTTGTCCTCGCTGGCTCCTGGGCCATCCCATCGAACCGCACAAGGCCATGCGCAGCCTCGGCTTCAACCTGGTCGGCGAGGCCAATGTGATCGGCACCTCGTTCTGCTGGGATTCAATAAAGCCGGATCCCCATCCCTTCGAGAAGCGATGATATCGATCGCTTCGAGTTCTCCGTCGCGGCCAGCTTCCTTCGTAGATCGGCGATCTCCAGGCGCGCTGCCTCGAGATCGGTATCGGGAGTGGATCGCGACTGGGCGATCGCCAGGATCTCGGCCTTCAGCCGCTCGACGAGCTGCGCATTCTCCTGGAAACGATCCTCGGCGGCCCGAAGCTGCCCCTCGTGGCGGGATCGTTCGGCCTCGAGAGCCGAGTGCAGCTCGGCCATGATCCTGGCTCGTTGAGTCTCGATGGCCTCTGCATGATCGTCCTGCGTCTTCTCGTGGATCTCGAGGAGCTCGCGGACCCGCCCCCGGAGCGCCAATCGCTCGGAGTCGGCGGACTCAAATCGCTCGGTTGCTTGACGGACCAGCTCGTCGAGCCGCTCTCGATCCTGGTGATGGGCCTGCCTGGCCTCGTCCTGCAATCGGCGAAGCTGGTCGATCTCCGCGCGTAGTGCCTCGCATTCCCAGCGGAGCTCCTGCTCGCGCGCCGCCAGTGCGGCGCGAAGTTGCTCGGCACCCTTCTCAGACTCCTGACTCAACGTACTCAGCCGTTCCAGCTCGACGTTCCTTGCGGAAAGCTCGTCGTCTCGCTGACGGAGCTGGCCGGCAATCTCCTCGTTCCGGGAGTGCGCTGCACTGAGGTCATGATCGAACCGCTCGATCTGGCGGGCCAGGTCGTCGCGTTCGGCATGACTGGCATCAAGTTGAGCCTGGAGGTCCTTGACCTTCGGGCCGAGCTGGTCGCGTTCGGCGTGAGCGGCGTCGAGCTGAGCCTGGAGATCCTGGACCTTCGAGCCAAGTCTGGTCCTGTTCGACGCGAGCTTTCTCCAGAGCGCTGTGAAGTTGCTGGGCCTGGACTCGAGCGGTCTGAAGCTCCTCCTCGCGCTGGGCAACGATACCGCCAAGCTCTCCCTGGGCAGAAAGCTCGGCCTGAAGCCGCCGGACCTCCTCTCGGAGCGGCTCGGTCTGGCCGCGGAGCGAATCGCCCTCATTCCTGAGAGCCTCAACCTCTCCGGGAGTAAGACCGCCAAGGGCATCCCGGAACGACGCGAATTCAGCGCCCAGGTGCTCATGGTCTTGCCGCTGCTGGTTCAGTTCCGACTTGAGCCGCTCTTGCTCGCCGCGAGCCTCCTCGATCTGCTTCAGGACCGCGTCGTGTTCCGATTGAAGACGAGCGTGTTCCTTTTCCCGGGTGGCCAGTTCGGCGCGAACCTGGTCGCGCTCGGCGCGGAGGGTCGCAAGCTCGCCGACCAGCTCGGAAGTCTCACCGATGTTTCGCGTGGGCTCGACGGTCGAACCCGGGATTTCAGGCTCCCCGTAAAGCCTGTCGAAGAGATGCCCCTTTGCACTCTCGGGCCTGGTCGCTCTGGGCGATTCCACGATGTTCTCGACCAGAAATTCGTGGCCGCATGTCTTGCACAGGATATGATGACCGGCATAGGCCCGGCGGACGCTCAAGGGTGCCGAGCACGTCGGGCAAGCCACGGAAATGCGCCCAGCCTCCGCGTTGCTGGGGTCGACGGGACCAGCCGAGAACTCTTCGGGGCTGGGCGTTGCCATCAAATCCGGAGCAAGAGCGCGGAACGTGTGCTCGCAATACTTGCAGCGGACGTAGTTGCCGCTGTACGCATGCCTGATCCTCAGGCTGACGAGGCAGTTGGGGCAAACGGCCACAAAGTGCGAGGACATCTCGCTCATGGTTCGTCTTCCGCGGACACAGGTGTCAATATCAGGGGAGCTGAGGCCGAGAACTGGATCACCGCTCTGGTGTACGGTCGCTGTACTCGATCTTTGTCAGGGAGACTCCTGGATTTCAACGGGCAATTGACCCGGTGAAGCTTGCCTGTCCGGGAAAACCGGCAGAATGCGTATGATTCGAACCGACGACGGGACGGATCCCTATGGCCACCGGCCTCTGACGACACCGAATGCAGGAAGCCGCGGCCCGGCTGGTCTCTGCCGGAACGCGGCTTCTCGTTTCCAGACATCCGTCTCGAGCTCGGGCAGGAGACTCACCGACCCGAGGGCATCCGGATCGCAGTGATGCTCTCAGAGTGACCGCGATCGCCGCAGCAGGTGCCGTCGGGCGACGACTCCGACAAGGACGGCCGACCAGAGGACCAGGGAGAGTGGCTCGGGGGTTTCCTGACCATCCCGTGGAGGGGGAGCCCGCTCCACCACCTCCGCTCACGATGATCGAGGGCGACGCGGCAGGCGTATCGGATGTGATTGTGACGCCAGGCGTCTGCGACTGGAGCACCGGGGGGTTGCTGGCCAGGGAACTGTCGATGCTGAGTGCAAAATGGAGAACCCCGCCGGGCTGAAGGCCCTGCCCGAAGAAAACCAGTCCGAACATCTGCTCGGGCTGCCCGGAGGCGGAAGTTCCATCTCTTCAAGGCCACGACAAGGTGACTGGCGTCGAATCCAGTTGAGTCGGGGAGGACCGTGAGCGGGCTTCCCTGGGACCCATCTGCCAGGGTGGGTGGGACAACGCTTCCCGTCGGTGTGATCAGGGCCACGACCTGGGGGCCCTGAATGTTGGCGTCGGGGACCGGAATGCTGGTACTGCTGGTCAGGCGGTAGGTGGCCGTGGCTGTGGAGGCATTTGGGTTGACCGAGGCGGCATGCGTCGGCGTGGGCTGCAGGCTGAAGCTGAGGCCAATCGCCAGCATCGCCCCCACCAGCGCCACGGGGGATGAACAACGAAGCATCACGGCAAGGATCCTCCTTGAACTCTGCCAGAAATCCGCATTGTGTGTTGAGCTCGATGGACTCGAGTGGTCTTCGTCGCGTCCTTGACTTTCAGACTCGCTTCGCGTCGTTCCGCCCGCCTTGCCAGGCTCTGGATGATCAAGGCTTTCTCCATCCTCTCGACGGCGGGACGGTCGGGCTCAAGCCAGGGAGTCGGTTCCTCAGAAGGTGAAGCTCTCGGCAGGAGACTCCAGGGACTTGAGGGCCGTATTGTGCAGGGAACGAAAAAACCGGTCAACCCCGAAAAGACGTGATCCCAAGGCTGTTTCATTGTCTTTGGGAGGGCGAGGCTCCGGCCGAGCCTGCAGGAAGATAGGGTGAATGGGGAGGCTCGGCAGGCGCCTCGCCCTCCCAGGTGCGGGAGTCTCGTAGGGCAGGGTTTATCTCGCCGGTATTGGCTCGCAAAGGGCCGGTCGGCCTGAAAGGCCAAGGGAATCCAGCCCAGGGTGAAACCCTGGGAGGGCTCGAACCACCCACGGGAATGTCGGCCTGAAAGGCCGAAGGACCCAGCCCAGGGTGAAACCCAGGGATGCGTTGGACACCCTCGGCCCCTCGGGCCGAAGACCCTCAGGATGCGGGTCAAGGCATGAGCATTGATCATTGGTCATTTCCCACGGCCCCAGGGCTTCACCCTGGGCTCGACACCGTCGGCCCGTTGGGCCGAAGCCTGTCTCGCGGAGGCGCGGCGGGATCATTGACGCGTGAACTCCCTGCGATCCCGCCAAATTGAAGCTATGAGAGGGAGGTGAAGGTCGACGCGACGGTTTGCAGAACCCCTGAGCCTGGGGAAAACTTGAGGAATTATCCCAGTTTCCCCGTTTACCCAGACCAGGAGCCCTGCAATGAACTACATCGGCGTCGACCTTCACAAGAAGATTATCACCGTCTGCGTAATGGACCAGAACCGTACCGTGCTCGCACGCAAGACCCTTTACTGCAACCAGCCTGACCAGATCGTTGAGTTCTTCCGGAAATTCCAGCCCTTCAAGGTCGTCGTGGAGGCGACGGCCAACTACCACTGGCTCGTCGATCGGCTCGAACCCCTGGCCGAGAAGGTCGTCCTGGCCAATCCCAAGAAGCTGAGGGTAATCGCCGAATCCACCAAGAAGACCGACCGCCTCGACGCCCAGATCCTGGCGGAGTTCCTGGCCCGGGATATGATCCCCGAAGCCTACATGCCCACACCCAGGCAACGGCAGCACCGGATTCTGGTCCGCCATCGACAGTATCTCAGAGAGTGCCTGACCTCCGTGCGGTGCAAGATCCGCCACATCCTGGCCGACCACAACGCCGACCGCAAGGACCTCTTCTCGACCCAGTGCGGCAAGGCTTACCTCAAGCAGGTGCCCCTCAGCGACGCCGAGCGGTTCGTCATCAGGCAGCTGTGGTCGGAGTTCGAGGACTCTCAAGCCCAGCTGTTGGCCCTGGCCAAGAAGATCAAGGCCTTCGCGGCCAAGGCATCGAAGCGGGAAGCCGAGGCCCGGACGATCCTCAAGACGGCGCCCGGCGTGGGGACGGTGACCGCCGAGGTGATCCTCAGCGAGCTGGGCGATGTGAGCCGATTCCGCAACGCCAAGGCGGTCTGTGCCTACGCGGGGCTGGCACCCGTCGTCAAGCAGAGCGGGGGCAAGAGATCCAAAGATCTTGCAATCAGCAAACAAGGATCGGGACTGTTGCGGTGGGCCCTGGTGGAGTCGGCCTGGCGGCTGGTGAACACGAGCCCGAAATGGATGGCCGTGTTCTCCCGGTTGAGGAAGCGCAGCGGCACCAAGCGAGCCATCGTGGCGGTGGCCAGGAAGCTCTTGTGCGTGCTCTACGCCATGCTCAGGACGTCGACTCCCTACAAGGTGATGGCTGCCTAGCGGGCCCACCAACCCCCAGAAAGGAGGGGAGGCCAAGACCGAATCGAACACAATCTCTGTGAGAGCGAGCCACCTGTCGAGCGAAGGCCGGTGGACGTGACGACCAGGAGGACGACCCCGCAACGAACCCCGACAGCGACCCCATCACCAACTGTCGTGAAATTGAATGGTGGCGTCCCTTGGATTCCGGCTGAGTGGCGACATCGGAGCGATCCGGTGATCCCGAATAGATGGTTGAGCGAATCACGTCACGTCGGCTAACGCTTCGTACACTGCCGGCACTGAGGGGGAGCAATCTCCCTCGGCCTCAGGCTCAAAGGATGTGTTGCGGGGTGCACAACCAATTCGTCCGCGGACAGGTCTGAGATGGGCCAGATCGACCGAAGCCGACGGCGAAGGGGATGTGCGGGAGCCCTCCGACACAAAATCTGCACCGCCTCGCTTGACAACGCCCCTCTCATAGATGGGTTTGTTCGTCACCGCGAATTTTCGCTTTGACAGCCACTAAGACATTTCCTGATCATCTCTTACGTCAATTCCAATTTGGCTTCGCTCGTCATGTTTTCGCACCCCTCGCGCCTCCGCCAGATCATCCAGAGCACCGTCACCGAATTGTCAAAGAACCGGGGGACTGCGGGGAACGCACATCCCCGAAGACAGTGTGCGACACGATGTCAACTCCGGCCGGGCTCCGGTTCAAGAATCCCGGCGCTTTAATCCGCACGATCGTCCCGGCTCGCCCAGCCGCGAGAACCCCGGGAAATCATGAAGGTCATCAGTGGTGTAGGCCTCAGATCCGGTTTCCAGTTCTCGAACTTGAAAACCGGAAAGCGGATCTGACCCCGCGAAGCCTACCCCGGGCCTCCTGAACCTGGTTGCCCCAACCGTCTGGTCTCGCGACTGGGTTGTGCATTCACAGGCCGCTGGCGACGGCCAGCAGTCGCTCAGGTATCTCGCCCCGTATGTCTTCCGCGTCGCCATCGGCGACCATCGGATTGTCTCGTGCGACGATGGCAAGGTGACCTTCGCCTATCGCCGCGTGGGGTCGAACCGGCCCCGGAAGATGACCCTGGACGCGATGGAGTTCCTCCGCCGCTTTCTCCAGCACGTCCTGCCGGCCGGGTTCCAGAAAGTCTGTCACTACGGCTTCCTCAGTCCCAACAGTGCCACCGCGATCGAGGCGGTGCGGTGGCTGATCACGGTGCACAACGGGGCCGTGTTCACGTTGCTGGCCGCGCCGGACGCGGAGCCCGCAGCGAAGCCCGCGCCGCACTGCCCCGTGTGCGGCGGCTTGATGGCCGCCCTGGGATTCGTGCTGGCCCTGGCGCCGGCCGTCTTCGACACGAGCTAGCCCGATGACTGAAGTGAGTCACCTCCTGATGCGTTTCCTCAAGCCTTGCCGAGGTCGAGGCCCGGTTGCGGTGCGCGCCAATGTCCGATTCACGACCGTTCGCGGCTATCCCCAGGCTGATCTCGTCGCACAGAAATCACGTCGCGACATACCGCCCCGGTCCTCACGGCAGCGATCATCCGCCGGCGACAGCCCCCCTCCGCCTGGCTGAGCCCTTGCTCACCCATCTCACCGCGAAGCGTTGCCCATAGTCAGGGCTCTGCGGTGTTGCCGCCGGGCTTCTTGAACACCGATTGCAGGTTCGGCTTCGCGAACTGCAATCCATCATGGTTGGGCCGTATTACTCGAACAGGTAACATTCTAACAGAGAGGAGTAGTCGGGCTGCCTGCGTGTACCGGCAACGCGTTGACAAGTGTTGAGGATTGAAGCGGCAAACAAGACGACCTCTCCGGAAGGATACGGGAGAACCCATTCGTGCCACCGACCATCAAGCCCAGAACCAGAACCCCCGGTTAGCAACGCACAGCCCTTTTACCGCGGGAACTTGTCCCTGGAGAACCTCCGTGTAGCGCTCAGTCTCGCTCTTTCCGCTGGGCACCAAGTCGGAATCGAAGGCAATAAGGTACGGAACGATGCCTTCTATCTGGTGAGATGGGTCCCATCCTGCCGTTCCAACCGGCGGGGCATACCTGAAGTCTGAAAGTCTCCGAGCTGCTGCGTCCGCCCTTCTGAGTTCGCCTGCGTCGAGCGTGCTCTTTACTTCCACGACGAACAATTTGGCCTCCAGTGGAAGCACTCCGCTCACCGACTCGAAGAGGATCGGGGGCACCAAACGTCGGTCGCACGCACCAATGTCAACTTGATCGGAGACGTCGCCGTACGCTGACACTACTTGGCCCGTCGCGAGAACAAAGTCGAGCGGCAGCAAGGGCCGGAGTAGCTCTCGTACGACAATCTCACGGAGCTGCCCCTTAAGACCTGCGTGGGGCACGCGACTGACGGAGCCCGCTGCGGCAACCGCAGCCTGCGCTTGAGCAAGAACCAAGTCACGATAGAGTGGGTTCACCGATCTCTCTTTGTCGCGATATTGTGATGCGGCCCAACGACCAAGCTCAGCGGACCGGCCCGCCTCGCAGACCATCGATTCTACCAGAACTGCCGCGGCGGGCCAGGACCGCCCGGTAATCGTAACACGCCAGCCGATGCGCGGCGGGGACTGCGTCGGGATGCGTCGATGGCATCTCGGCGACACCCCCGTCCCCAGTGTTTCCTGGGAGGGGCGGCCTTGCGTGCCAGGTCAGATCGGTAGTTCTACCGTCCAGAGGCTTCGGTGACGAGAAAAGGGTACGTTCGACATTTCGGGTCGTAGCCCATCAATAGGCGCTTTTCCACCGTATATGTGTGTCGCTTTGTCCCGGTATATGTATGTCCCCGTAAATGGCCCCCGATCAAGTCGCTGCTGGGTCTGGATATCGTCGAGCGGCTGATCGCCGACGCCGCGGTGATCCAGGCGAGGCAGGCGAAGGAGGGGGCCACGGGGGGGCATCGGGACAAGGTCGAGGCCCTGGAGAAGCAGGCCCAAGAGCTGGGCGATCGGATCCGGCGATTGAACGAAGAGCGCACCTCGCTGGAGAACCATGTCCAGAGAGCAGACGTCGCCCGGAAGACGGCCGAGATGAGGTTCATCGCCTCGGGGGGCAGATACTGGGAGCTCCGGCAGGTCCGGGAAGGGCGGAAGAAGGAGCTGGAGACCTGCTCCGGGGAAATCGAAACACAGCTTGTGAAGCTAGCGGCCGGCGAGTTGCCCCTGGACACGTCGGCGACTACGAGGTTTGCATCTTCCTCTCCAAAGCCGACGAGCGGGTGTGGATGCTCAAACGGAACAATCACCGAAACAACGGACCCGCTGCATAGAGTTGTAGGTCACGCTATTGCGTGACGGCTCTCAAGGCTCTCGTCACGCAATAGCGTGACCTACGAGGGATGTTCCGTTCGCAAATTTGATGTCGGGTTTGTCGAGGAGGACTGACTATCGCCCACCTCCTCAATCCCCGAAAATCGAGGAACCGGAATCCTCTAATCTCCCCGGGGAGGTGGCCGTGTTCCTCGGCGACTGGCTTTACCGGCGGGCCTTGCTGACGCCCGGCAAGGTTGCGCTCGTCGATGCCATTCGCGGAGGTTGGAAGATCACCTATCGGCAGTGGAACCAGGCTGCGAGCCGGTCGGCCCAGCTCCTGCGGACGCTGGGGGTGGGGAAGGGTGATCGGGTGGCGATCCTGGCGTACAACGGTGTCGAGTTTCTCGACCTGTGGTTTGCCTGCGGCAAGCTGGGCGCGATCTTGCAGACCCTGAACTGGCGGTTGACGACGCGCGAGCTGGGTGAGCTGATCCACGATGCGGCGCCCCGGGTGCTGGTTTATGGCCCGGAGTTCCTGGAGCAGGCTCGCAGCCTCCGCGAGGCCGGCGCCGCGGGTTTGGCGGGCCTGGCGCTGGATGCCAACGCACGTGCCTTTCCGGAAGATCGCAGCCACGATGAGCGGGACGGGCTTGGCGATGCGGCACTACCGCCGGTCGAGCTGGACTGGGACGACCCGTGGGTGCTCTGCTACACGGGGGGGACGACGGGGCTTCCCAAGGGAGCCATCCTGACTCATGGCAACATCACCTGGAACGCGATCAACACGATGGTGAGCTGGGGGTTGACGCCGGATGACGTGACCGTGCTGAACGCGCCCCTGTTCCACACCGGGGGCCTGAACGTCTTCACGGCGCCGCTGGTGCACATCGGCGGGACGTCGATCTTGTGCCGGAGCTTTGACCCGGACCAGGTGTTCGACCTGATCCGCGATGCCGGGGTCACGATTCTCTTCGGCGTCCCCACCATGTTCCAGGCCCTTCAGCAGCACCCGCGGTGGAGCTCGGCCGATTTCTCGCGGCTGAAGCTGGTGATCAGTGGCGGAGCCCCCTGCCCTGCTCCGGTCTACGAGCGGTTCTGGGAGCGAGGGATCGCGTTCAAGAGCGGATACGGACTCACCGAGGCCGGGCCCAACACCTTCTGGCTGCCGGATGCGGACGTCCGGCGGAAGCCGGGCTCGGTGGGTTTCCCCCTGTTCCATGTTGACGTCAAGATCGTGGACGGCCAGGGCCGCGCCGTGGGTGCTGACGAGGTGGGCGAGCTCCTGATCCGTGGGCCGCACGTCTGTGCCGGCTACTGGAACCGGCCCGAGGAGACCGCAGAAACGATCCGGGACGGCTGGCTGCACACGGGCGACCTCGCCCGGTGCGATCCGGAAGGGTATTACTTCATCGTCGGGCGACTGAAGGACGTCATCATCTCGGGGGGCGAGAACATCTATCCGGCCGAGGTGGAGAGCGTGCTGGCGGCGCACCCGGCGGTGGCCGAGGTCGCCCTGATTGGCGTGCCGGATGTAAAATGGGGTGAGACGCCCCGGGCGGTTGTGGCTCCCCGGCCCGGCGCGGATCGAGACAGAAGAGCTTCTCGCCTTCGGGGGCCAGCGGCTGGCTCGATACAAGCTTCCCAGAAGCGTCATCGTGGTCGAGACCCTGCCGCGGACCGCCGCCGGCAAAATCGACAAGGAACGCCTGAAGAAAGTGCATGGCGGCCCATGACAGGTCATTACGTGGAATCGGGCAACCTCAGACTGCATTATCTCGACCATCCCGGCGGCGAGCCGGCGCTGGTGTTTCTGCCCGGGCTCTCAGCGACGGCCCCGATCTTCGACGACGTGATCGGCGCGGGCCTGAGCCCGCGCTTCCGGGCCCTCTCTCTTGACCTTCGGGGACGGGGCCGGAGCGGGGCCGCGCCCGCCGGTTTCGACCTGGCAGCGCCTGCGGCCAACTACACCATGGCCGACCACGCGGCGGATGTGATCTGTCTTCTCGACACGCTCGGGCTGAGCCAGCCGATCCTCGTCGGGCATTCGTTCGGAGGGATGCTGGCCTTCTTCCTTGCCGCACGGCATCCCGAGCGGTTTCCGCGTCTTGTGGTCCTCGACGCGGCGACTGCGCTGGTGAGCCCCGCGACTCGAGAGCAACTGCGGCCGATGATCGACCGCCTCGGAATTCGCGTGCCCTCATGGGATGCTTACGTGGCGGCCGTCAAGGCGCTGCCGTACCTCCAGGATGCCTGGAATCCCTCGCTTGAACGCTACTTCCGCACCTACGTTGACATCAGCCACGATGGCAGTGTCCAGCAACGCGTGGAGCCCAAAGCGATTCTGGCGGCCGTGGAGGCGATCCTGATCGAGGACTGGCGCGCGATTCTGGGCCGCATTTCCCAGCCGGTCTTGCTGATCAACGCAAGAGACCCCTACGGTCCCCCGGGAGCGCCGCCGCTCTTGCCGCAAGCCCAGGCGATGGAGACCGTCCGGGCGCTCTCGAATGGTCGCTATGCGGAGGTTTCCGGAAATCACATCACGATGGTCTTCGGCAACCATGCCCGCCAGGTCGCAGCCTTGATTGATGCTTTTGTGACTGGCGAGTACGCGTGAAACCGCTGAGATCGAGGCTAACCATGGGTCCAGCCCAGGCTCCCGTCTTCCGATTCGTGGTCCAGAAGCATCGCGCCCGGACCCTGCATTACGATCTCCGGCTCGAGAAAGACGGAGTCTTCAAGAGCTGGGCCGTGCCCAAAGGTGTTCCCGAGGAGGCCGGACCACGCCACCTTGCCGTCCAGGTTCCCGACCATCCGCTGGAATGGGGATCGTTTGAAGGGACAATCCCCGAGGGCTCCTATGGCGCAGGTACCGTGGAGATCTGGGATCAAGGGGTCTTCGACCTGCTCGAGTGGAGCGACGCGAGGATCGCGTTCATCCTGCATGGAGAGCGGTTGCGCGGGACCTACACACTGGTTCCCTTCCGCCGCAAGGGACCACGGGACTGGCTCTTGTTTCGACGAGACGGTGGTGGGCCGTGATCATGGGTGAAAGCAGCCAGAAAGCGAATACGACGTGCACTTCCGGCGTCTCTGACCGTAGGTGACTGTATGCTCGAAGCTCCCCCCAGCGTGCAAACGCCCGACGAGATCCTGGTCCAGCGGGCGCGGGAGCGGGATGCTTCCGCACGCGAGGAGCTGTTTCAACGTTACCGGAGCGATGCCTACCGGGTGGCCTACCGGCTCCTGGGGCACGAACAAGATGCGATGGATGTTGTCCAGGAATCGCTCATCAAGGCCTTTTCGGGACTCGACGATTTTGACGGGCGAAGCGGGTTTCGTTACTGGTTCTTGCGGATCGTCGCCAACACGGCCCTCGACTGGGGACGCCGTCGCAAGCGTAGGCCCACGCTCATGATCGGCGATAGCGGGTCAGGACTTCCCGAACCGTTTCTCGATGATGATCCGGCCAGGCGCCTGTACCAGCAAGACCTTCGCCGCGCTCTCGACCAGGCACTTGGTGGCTTGAGCCCCAAGATCCGGACGACCTTCGTGCTATTTGCCGAGCTCGGACTGACTTACAAGGAAATCGCCGAGACGCAGAAGATCCCGATCGGGACCGTCATGAGCCGGATCAACGCCGCTCGGGAGAAGTTGCAACAAGCCCTGGATTGGGACACGCTCAAATGTCTAACCTGACCGGGATTGCAAGCGTTCTTGGGATGGGAATGGAACGGCCGCGAAACTGCCAAGATCAGACAGGATGAGCCTTCAGCGTTGACATGCGTGTCTTCGGACAGGCAAGACCTGAGGGGGGCTCAGGGAAGACGAGCCAGAGAGGATGATGGACGATGCGGTGTGAAGAGGTTACTCGTGAACTGGCCGCCCCCAGCGACTGCCGAGACGATCAGGCACTGGCCAACCATCTGGGGCACTGCAAGAAATGCGCAGACTGGGCAGACCGTGCTGCGAAACTTGATCGCCTCTGGGACGTGACCCGGCCCGCCGATCCGGGTTCCGAAGCCTGGGGCACCCTCTGGACCTCGGTGAATGAGGCGCTCGATTCCTCTGGTCCGAACAAGGCACATCGGCCCTGGCGTGCACGAGGATCCGAGCGGGTTTCCGGTGACTCACCGCACCAATCCTCGAGGGATGCTCGCTTCTGGCGGGGCCTGGCGATGGTGGGAACCATCGTCCTTGCCCAGGCGGCGGCAATTCTCCTGGCCATCAGCCTGGCCTGGCACAGTCCCACGGAGCCTGCTGGCGTTCCGGCCGTGACCCCCAGTGCCGGGTTGGTCCAGGGAACCGTTCCCAACCTCGAATCCGTGATTGACGTGGAAGACGGTCAGGTGGTTTACATCCGTTCCGACGGGCCGGCGATCGCGATCCTCGATCTGACGGCTCTGGAGATGCCCAACGGCGAAGATCCCTGGTACGTGTTCTTCGGCCGTGTGGAGTCCGGGGGCACCGTGGTCGCCATGACGGAGTGACAGGTCGTGCCCTTTCTCGGAAGTCAACGAACGACAGGGCGAATGGGGATTGGCCTTGCCGCCCTCGGGCTTTCGGCCGTGCTCGTCGTGATCAGGCTTCTCGCGCCCAGCTTCCACCTGGCCGCTCCCATCCGGGCCTCCACGGAGCCGGGATCCATGCTGGCCGCGGATGAGTCCGTGCGGCAGGTGACGGTTTTCGCCATCCTCGCCACGCCCGGCTCCAAGACCATCGATCCATGCCTGGCCATGATCAAGTCTCAGTTGCGCAAGGTCCTGCCCGATCATGGGTTCAAGTTGCTCACGATGGAGAGCAAGCGGATCGGGACAGGGCAGTCGGTCACGTGCGACCTGGGCAACGGCTACAAGACCGAGACAATCTTGATCCAGTCACTCGACGAGAACGGCAAGGTCCGGCTCCGCTGTACCCTGGCTCTGAATGGAAAGCACGAGTTCTCGACCCTGGTGAAGACTCCCGCAAACCAGCTCTTCTTCTACGAGCGGTTGCTCAAGGACGGAACCCGGGTGTTGATCGGTGTCGGGGCACGGTGAATCGTGCGTTGTGACGCGCGCATAGGCAACCGCATTCCACAACTCCGGGTCTTGGTGACCCCTGAGGGAGCGTGGAGATGCGGGTTCATCAGAAGACGAGGTAGGGCCTTCCCTGGCCCAGCGGCCCGCGAGCCGCCATTCCGTCCCTGGACGGCGACCGCTGAATCGGGGCCTGGAGACTCGGTCTTCCCTGACCGGGTCGGCTTTCCAACCGACACAGGTTCTATCGGCCGTCCAGGCAGGGGTACTGCAACTAAATTCCGCCGCACAGGGCGACCAGGTACGGCGGGGCCGAGAGATCCCCGCCATACGTTGCTCCTGGCATCCGGTCGCGTGCGGGCAGGCTGGCGTCTGTCCGCCCGTCCCTCAGGGTCAGGCCACGGTGATCGAGCCGTCGAGGTAGACATCCTGGATGGCGTTGAGCAGCTTGACCCCCTCGGCCATCGGACGCTGAAACGCCTTGCGGCCCGAGATCAGGCCCATGCCACCGGCCCGCTTGTTGATGACCGACGTCTTCACGGCCTCGGCCAGGTCGTTCTTGCCGCTGGCGCCGCCGGAGTTGATCAGCCCCGCCCGGCCCATGTAGCAGTTGGCGACCTGATAGCGGCAAAGGTCGATCGGGTGGTCCGAGGAAAGCTCGGTGTACATTCGCTCGTCGAGCTTGCCATAGCTCGAGCCGCCCATGTTCAGGGCTTTGAACCCGCCATTGTTCTCGGGGAGCTTCTGCTTGATGATGTCGGCCTGAATCGTGACGCCCAGGTGATTGGCCTGGCCAGTCAGGTCGGCCGCCACGTGGTAGTCTTTGTCTTTCTTGAACGAGTTGTTGCGGAGGTAGCACCAGAGAACGGTGGCCATGCCAAGCTCATGCGCGTGGGCGAAGGCCTCGGAGATCTCCACGATCTGGCGAGTGCTCTGGTCGGATCCAAAGTAGATCGTTGCGCCGATGGCCGCGGCGCCCATGTCATAGGCTTCCTTCACCGTGCCGAAGAGCACCTGGTTGAACTGGTTGGGGAAGGTCAACAGCTCGTTGTGGTTGATCTTGACGAGGAACGGAATCTTGTGGGCGTATTTCCGCGCCACCGCGCCCAGGACGCCGTAGGTACTGGCGACGGCGTTGCAGCCTCCCTCGATCGCCAGCTTGACGATGTTCTCCGGGTCGAAGTACGCCGGGTTCTTGGCGAAGCTGGCGCCTCCCGAGTGTTCGATGCCCTGATCGACCGGCAGGATGGAGAGATAGCCGGTTCCGGCCAGCCGTCCAGTGCTGAAGAGGCGCTGGAGGTTGCCGAGAACGCGGGGATTGCGATCACTGGGGGCGAAGATCCGGTCGATGAAGTCAGGACCGGGCAGGTGCAGAGACTCCTTGGGGATCGTCTTGCACACGTGTTTGCACAGACTGTCAGCCTCGGCTCCGAGCAATTCGCGAATGGGGGTCGCCATGATTGGAGACTCTCCGAAGTGCGGCCAGCCGTGGCGGTCCCTCGTCGGGGCGGACGGGGCCAGCGGATCCGCGTTCTGGGTGGATGCGATCAAGATGGTCCTAATGCCATCACGGCCCGCGCTCCGGCCCCTGGACGAGCGGACGCAGGCACAGTTGCGGGGAACGCTCGCTCCGTGGGCTCGAACGTCCCGATCCGACCCGGTGAACACTTGCTTCGGCCACGCGGTAACGATCGGATCGATGATCTATCATAAGATACCGCCGCGGGCTTCGCAATCCTCCCGGTCTCGAGACCGACGCGTTAGAATGCGGTTTCCGTTACTCGACATCTCAATTTCGAAGAGAGAAATGGGCTTATGTCTATGGCTGAGAGTACAGAGCGCCTGGGGACCACGGTCTTGCTGGGCAAGGGACTGACGCCCGGCAAGTTGCGGGGATTGCAGCGCATCAGCAATCCCGACGGAACGCTGACGATGCTGGCTCTGGACCAGAACAGTTCCGTGATCGAGATGGCCACCAAGGCGCTGCGAGCCAGGGGAGAAGCTCGCGAGCCGGCCTATGAGGAGATCGTCGAGGCCAAGCTCGACCTGATGAGGAATCTGGCGCCGGCGGCCTCGGGGGTGCTGATCGACGCCTATTACGGGGCCTGGTCGGCGATCGCCTCGGAGGCCATCCCTGCCGATACCGGGCTCCTGGTCCGGTACGAGATGTCGGGCAGCCCCAAGAACAAGGTTGGCGCACCGCTGGCCGCCGTCGAGCCGGGGTGGAGCGTCGAGAAGATCAAGCTGATGGGCGCCGACGCCGTCAAGCTGCTGGCCCAGTTCGAGCCAACCGAGCCAGACTCGGCCGAGCACCAGTTCCAGCTCATCGAGCACGTGCACCGCGAGTGCAGGAAATTCGACATGCTCTTGCTCCTGGAGACCGTCTCGTTTCCCTTCCGCGGGGAGAAGAAGACCGACGCCAGCTACCTGGACCGCAAGGCCCGCACCGTGATCGAATCGGCCCGGCAGCTCAGCCCCTTCTGCGATATCTACAAGTCCGAGTTTCCCGGCACGCTGGGCCGCGACCCGGAAGAGCAGCTCGAGGACAACCTGCATGCGCTGGATGCCGCCAGCGAGCGCCCTGGGTCTTGCTCTCGGCGGGAGTCGACTATCCGGACTACTACAAGCAAGTCGAGATGGCCATGAGCGTCGGCGCCACGGGCATCCTGGGAGGTCGAGCCTTCTGGAAAGAGTATTTCCTCCAGGACGGAGCCGAGGCGCGAAGGCACTTCGCCGCGACGACCGGCCGGAAACGGCTTGCCGACGTCGATGCGCTGGTCCGGTCCCGGGGAACTCCCTGGTTTGCCCGCTACGGATTCAGCAAGGACGAGCTGGTCACGATCCGGGCCGCTGAAGGCTGGCACGCGCGCTATGCGTCAGGTGGCCCTTCTCCGGCGCCGTCGAGTGCCGCGCATGCTCCCGGGGAAGTTTACTGAGACGCGAAGGTCGTGCGGCCCAGGCCGGGTGGTTCCCATTACACATCTACATGTGTATTATCGTCCCGTGAAACCCTTCCGTTCCACGTTGTTGAGCGGGGGCCGGTACGGTTTCTTGGGGGTCTTGGGCGGCTTGGCGTTGGGATCGGGCGGCGCCACGGGTGTCGGCCGGGTTCCGGTCCGCTTGTCGAGCATCTGGATGACCTGGGGACCGACCACGTCGGCTGCGCCGGTCTTGGGATTGACCCGCACGGCCTCGGCTCTCATGGGGGAGCCTGGCTGGCCGTCACCGATCTGCTGCACGACCTGAACCTGGCGGCCCTCCAGAGCATTGGCGTAGACCAGGTCGTTGAGCGAATCGTAGGTGATGACGTCGGCCTGGATCATCGTGTCGCTGGTCTTGGCGTAGGCGTTCTCCCATGCCTTCAGGAAATTCCGCGCCGGGGCGTTTTGAGCCGCGCCCGGTGGTGGCGGCTCGGTGACCACGCGCATGGTCTGCGAGGTGAGGAAGTAGGTGTCGGCGGGAGGCCGGTCATAGTTGATGATGGTCCGCTCGTCGGGTACGACGGCGCGGGCTGCCTCGATGTCGCCGAAGAACTCGGCCCACCGGGTCTCGGTCTGGTCGGCGGCCTTGCCCGTGCCGAAGCGGCCTTTCATCTCCCTCGTGAACTTGATCTGGGTCAGGATCAGGTCCGGGATTCGGCTCTGGCCGCCCGGTCGATCGCCGGGCTTCCCCGAAGTGGGGCGGATCGTGCGGCCGCTGGCGATCGGGCTGGCGCCGTTCTGTCCCGGCTGCATCGAGGCGTTGTCTCCCCGATCGTGAAGATAGACGACGCCGGGCCCCGGGACCTGGAACTTTCCCGTCCGGCGGTCGTAGATCAGGTGGTCTCCGGTGATCCGTTGCCGGCTGAGCAAGACCGGCCGGTCGGGATCGACCTTGCGGCTGATGGCCTGGGCCTTGCCGACGAGGTCGATCAAGGTCAGGTCGGGCTTGGGCTTTTCCGCTTCCGCAGCCTTCTCGCCTGTGGCTTGCTCCATCTGTCCGCGAGACCCGGTGCCGGCCTGGCTCATCTTCCCCAGGTCGGCCAGCGGGATGGGCTGGTCGGTGTAGGTGGTCATGACGTCCTCGCAGTAGAGCAGGCCGTCTTCCATCTCGGCGCGGACTTTCTTGTAGAACACGGCCTTGGCGGACGGGCGGTTCTCGGGGTCGAGCGAGCGGCCGTTGAAGAGCATCTTCTCGCCCCACGTGATCACCAGGGGGACCTTCTCGGTCTGCAGCTTGCCCGCCCGGGTCCTGGCCTTGGCTTGATCGGCTGGGCGTCCTTCGGCTTTGCCGGTTCTTCGACGCCGGCCTTCTCGGGCGGTTGCGGATCAGCCCCTTCGGCCCTGTCGGTCAGCATGCTCCGGTCGGTGAGCTGGACCAGCTTGCCCGGACCATACGCCCAGGCCTGATCGGTCACCTGATTGACCCCGATCCTCTCTCCATCGATGGTCATGTCCTCGGTGATGACCCTGGCTGGGGGCCGGGCGGCTGCCGGTGGGGAAGCCGTTTTCGCCACCCTGGGATCGTGATGATAAAGGTTGAAGACCGCCTTTCCCGGACCCTCGGTGTGAAGGATGAGCGCCTCGCCGTAGGCATCCTGTCCCTTGGTCTTGCCGGGAGAGGGATCCTGGTGAAGGCTGACCGTCCCGAACATCTGCGCGTCGCGGATCTCGTAATTCGCGTCGGGATCACCAGCGCCGGAGGCGGCCGGGGTCCGCGAGGCCCTGGCTGCGCCGGGCTTGCTGTTGCTGCCCACCTCGGCATTCGGGCTGATCAGGATCTTGGCCTCGACACGGTCGGCCAGGGCGACCATGTTCGGTTCCACCGGCTTGTCCTTGGCCGGTGCCGGGTTCGCGTCCGCAGCCGCGGCTGTCTGGGTGTCGGGCGCGGCGGCCGAGGAGAGCGGATCGGGTCCCGAGGAGGGTAGAGCCGGTCCCTGGGCCGTGTTGCGGGCGGTGATCACGGGCCGGGGGCCATCCTCGAACTCTGCCTCGAGCCGGTTCCGCGCGGTCAGGTTCCGGGAGGGCGCGACGAGATGAACATCCCGGTCGGCCTGCAGCCGCTCGATCTGGAAGCCGCTTTCCCGTGAGCCCGACGATCCCCCATCGCGGCTGCGAGCAGCCGAGGTTGTCTGGCCGCCGGCGTTCTCGGCCGGCTTCGGCTTGAGCCAGACGACGATCGTATCGACCGCGTCGATCGACGATTGCTGGAGCCGGTCCACCACCCTGGGCCGCCCCTTGAGGACGATCTTCCGCTGCGCGATCGTCCCGTCCGGTCCGAGGAAGTTCTTGACCATCATCAGGTCTTGCCAGGTGGCCGTCTGATCGGGGGGCACGTCCTGGACCGGACTGTCGGCCTGGCCTGGCACCGGCCGGGTTTCGAGCAGGCCAGGCCCGTGCGTGAAGAGGTTGGCGGACTGCATGCCGCTGCCGCTGTCGACGAGCGTCGCGTCGATCGTCCAGACGCGAGTGATCGACTTGGCCTTGCGGGTGACAGGGCCCTCAGCTCCTTCGGGCCGCTCCTCGACGAAATCGTACTTCTCGACCGTCAGCTTTCGCGTCGCGTCACCGCGGAAATAGGTCATGTTCTGGCCCCCGGGTGCGGCGATCTCGTGAAGCAGCTCGTTGCAGCGGATCTTGGCCCCCTCGGCGGGAAGCTGAAGCCAGACGGCGTGGCCGCTGGCCTTGACGCGACGGAGTGTCAGGTCGCCGAACATGCCCCTCTGCTCATCGTCCCCGTTGCCGGCATCCTGGCCGGGCGCTGACTTCGCACCTGTGTCGGACGGGGCGGCCGCCGGCTTGCCCGGCTGACTCTCCCGGGAGGGCTTCGGGGCGGGCTTCTCCGCCTGCACCAGCGTCAGGTCAAGGGTGTCGGTATCGAGCTGATCGGGCAGCTCGGAAAGCTTGCCCCGGCGCACGACCACGTTGCGGGTGAAATTCACCAGGGTCGGGCCGGGAGGAGCCGGCGGCCCTACCTTGACCGGCAGGTGCGGCTTGGGGAGATCCACCTGCATCGGCCCATCGCACCGGAGGTCGAGCGGCACCGGCTCGGTTGCAGACTGGCCCCGGCTCGCGCCGGTCTCCCTGGCTTGGCCCGGACTGACCTGGGCCTTGACCTCGACCTTGCCGGGCTCCACGCGTTTCGTCTGAACCGAGCCCGGCAGGATCCCGGTCTTGCCCACATCGCTGAAGACGACGTGGACGTTCTGGTTGAGCTGTGCGTTCTGGGCTCCCTCGAAGCCGGCGCTCCGTCCTGCCGGGAACCGGCTCCGACTTGGGGCGGAGCTGGATCAGCATGCCGGTGCCCGTGATCCGAGTGTCCCGATCGACGATCAACACGTCAGAGTCGCTGTGGATCTGCAGCTTGCTGTCGTCATACTCCACCCAGGTCAGCGGGCCGATGACCATGTCGTCCGCGAGGTCGCCCGGCGTCCCCCGGTCGTCACGGATCATCACGTTCCGCTCGAGCCGGGCGAACTTGACAACCATCGGCTCCGAATCGGGCTTCACGTTGAACGACAGCGACTGGTTGAAGTCGATGATCGCTTCCTCGGCGGTCACGGTCTTGGTGCTGCTGCCGTCTTGCGCCCTCCAGATGATGGCCGCGGGCCTGAGCTTGATCCGCTTGCCGTCATACCGGACGCCGTCCTCCTCGATGATCCGCTCGTCGTTCTGCGAGTACATCCAGAATCCGCGCTCGGTGTTGTAATAACGTAATTGCAGGTCGTCATCGACGGTCCAGTGCTTGGGCCCGAACGCCTCCCGGGCCCGGAGGATGGCCTCTTTCTTGGACTTGGAGTCACGGACGGTGAAGCCGATATCGTCGACCTTGCGGGCTGCGGTCAGGTGCGAGACCACCACCGTGAAGGCGCGCACGTAGCCCAGATAGCACCCCACCAGGATGCCGAGCACCGTCACCATGTTTGAGGAGTTTCTTGAGCACAAGACCGTTTCCGTAGCGTCGCCAGCCATCGGTTCAAGCCGGGGTGCGCTCACAGCGCCTCCGCGTTCGCGATCGTCGGGTCCAGGGACCAGCCCCGGCTTCAGAGCTGGTCACACGGCTGGCACGAAGAAGGAGCCGCAAAGGCCGTGCCAGAGCCCTTGCGCCTTGAGAATGACCTCGACGACCTCGCGGATGGCCCCCTGGCCGCCGCCGGCCGCGGTGATCAGGTGGGCATGCTCGCGCACCTCGGCGACCGCATCGGCCGGACAGGCCGCCAGGCCAACTGACCGGAGCACGGGCAGGTCCACCAGGTCGTCTCCCACGAAGCAGACTTGATGAGGCTTCAGCCCGAGCTCGACCAGCAAGGTCCGGAAGGCCTCCCCTTTTTCGTCCAGCCCCTGGGCCACGTGAGCGATCTTGAGCTCGGCCGCCCTCCGGCGAACGACCTCAGCCCTTCGCCCCGAGAGGATCGCCGAGTGCTTGCCCGCGCGATGCCAGAGCGAATACGCCAGGCCGTCCCGGACGTGGAAGTGCTTCGATTCCACGCCCTGATCGTCGACCACGATGGCGCCGTCGGTCAGGACGCCATCCACGTCGACCGCCAGGAGCTCGATCGCCGCACATCGCGCGGCCAGATCGGGCGACGACGGTTGCCCCATGCGGTCACTCCTCGAATTCGGCCGGGACCAGGCCGATCAGGTCGGTCACGTCGATCAGTCCCACGAGATGATTGCTCCGGTCCACGACCGGCAGCTCGCTGATCTTGTGCGTCTTCAAGAGCTCGACCGCGTCGCTCAGCATGGCCCCGACCCGGACGCGCTTGGGGTCCACGGTCATGATCTCGCCGATCGGCCGGTCCAGGTCGGCCTCCCGACGCTTCTCGAAAAGCCGCGCCAGGTCGCTGTCGGTGAAGATGCCCAGCAGGTGGGTCTCATCGTCCTCGATCAGCACTGCGCCGGAGCGGCGGCGGGGGCCGGCCAGCCGGATGAAGATCTCGCGGATCGTCTCGTCGACGTGGGCCCGGCGAAGCTGCTTTCCGGTGCGCATCACGTCCTCGACCCGCGTCAGCTTCCGGCCCAGGCTCCCGGCCGGGTGGAACAACGCGAAATCCTCGGGGGAGAACTCCCGCATCCGGCTGACCAGGAGGGCCAGGGCGTCTCCCACGGCCATCAATGCGGTCGTGCTGGCCGACGGGGCCAGTCCCAGCGGGCACGCCTCCTCGATGGGCCCCAGCGCGATGCAGAGGTCGGCGGCCTGGCCCAGCGAGCTGGTCGCCCGCTCGGTGATCGCCACCAGACAGGCGTTCAGACGCCGCAACGCCGGGATCAGCCGCAAGACTTCCTCGGTCTCGCCGCTCTGCGACAGCGCGATCACCACGTCATCCGCCCGGATTCGCCCCAGGTCGCCATGCACCGCCTCGGCCGGGTGCAGCGGGAAGGCCCGGGTCCCCGTCGAGGCCAGCGTCGCCGCCAGCTTCTGGCCCACCAGCCCAGCCTTGCCCATCCCGGTGACGATCACGCTTCCCGGACAGCGATAGATCAGGTCCGCAGCCTGGGCACACCGCCGGACCCAGCCGCTCGCGCACCCGCTCCAGCGCGTTGGCCTCGATCCGCAACACGTTCCGCGCAAACGCAACGCCCTCGGCCTCCGTCTCCAAGGCGAGGGATGCATCCGTGATCATTGCCATCCTGGGCCTCCCTGCCCCGCAAGGCAATCCGCCCCCACCGGTGCCACTGGCCAGACTCACCGGCGCCGGAACCATAGCCCATCCCCGAAGACCCGTCAACGTAAAGCCCGCCAATTCACGAAGCCGTGCCACCAAACCCGGTCTCGTCACGTTATCGGCAATTTCGATGTCCTGGTTTGGAGATACTAAGAAATCTGTGGTGAAAGCGGCGAATTGTGAATCTCGGTCGAGTTTGTGGATCGCGCGTTCTGTAAGCGTAGTGGCTCCAGTCCTGGATGAATCCCTCCTTGCTTCGTCCTGGGCCAGGTCGAGCTGTCCACCCCTGGTCCGCAGCCGGGCTCCCTTCCCGACCGCTCCTGCCAGACTGCGTGAAATTGGGTCTGTTCGTCGCCTTACGGATCGAACCCATCGTAATGCTTTGCCGAACCCGTCCATGCTTTTCTCTCCGTTCTGGGTGAAGGGTAGCAGCCTCTTCTCTTTCTTGGGCGTTTGGGGTAAATCAAGGTGGTCATAGATGGCCAACTGGTCCAGGTCTTTTGCCCCAGTGACTCCTACCCGGAGTCAGTCGCCCTGGTGGAGAACCCACGCCAGGAATTGGTTGAGTTGCGCGCTGAAGTCCGGCGCTTGGAACGCGAGAATCTTGAGTTCCGCCAGCAGGTCGGATATTGGAAGAGTCGTCATCGCGATGCCCAGCGCCGCATCGCCGCGTTAGAGCAGAAAATCGACCAACTCGAAGGTGAAAAGTGGCAACTCCAAGCCGATCTTTTCGGACGACGCTCCGAAACCAAGCCTCTGAAGGATCGCTCCAATCACCTGGACGATTCCCAGGACGACTCCCAGCAACCCAAGCGGAAACGGGGCCAGCAACCGGAGAACCACGGACCCCAGCGGCGAGATTATTCCCGGCTGCCGGTCCGCGAGTCATTCCTCGGACTTTCCCCCGAGCAATGTGTCTGCCCGGATTGCGGTCAACCGTTACGTCTCCGAAGTGATACCGAAGACTCCGAGCAGATCGAGATCGACGTGCATGCCTACCGCCGCAAGATTCAACGGCGGCGGTACGAGCGGACCTGCACCTGCGAGGGCAGGCGCACCCTTACTGCTCCACCTCCTCCCAAGCTGATCCCCAAAGGGCGGTACGGCATTTCGGTGTGGGTCGAAATTCTCTTGGACAAGTATTTCACCTATCGACCCACCGAGCGCTTGCTGGCCTCTTGGCGGCTGTTGGGTCTGAACTTGGCGGCGGGCACCGTGACCGACGGCTTGCAGCGGTTGGAAGTCCTGCTCCGGCCGAGCCGGCCCGGGGTGACCTCTTCCATTGACGCAGCCGGACCCGCAGGGTGGCCCGCAAGGACGCACCGTTTCACTCGACCAACCAAGAACTCCATGGCGCTTGCCGACTACTACAACCGCGTCAATCCCGACCTGTTGCAGCGGATTCCGCCGGATGCGCGGATCATTGTGGAGGTGGGTTGCGGCGCGGGGGCGATGGCCGAAGCGTACCGGCGGATCAACCCAGAGGCCCGTTACCTGGGAATCGAGCTGAATCCCGAGGCGGCCCAGGCAGCGCGTGGAGCCGGGCGACTGGACCGGGTGATCACCGGCGATGCCGCGGCCGTCGAGCCTGCTGCGCTCGGGCTGACTGAGCTCCAGGCCGAGCCTGGGGTCGACTGCCTGATCTTCGGCGACGTGCTCGAGCACATGGTTGACCCCTGGAGCGTAGTGACCCGGCTGGCCGGATGGGTTCGCGAGGGAGGGCTGGTGCTGGCGTGCATCCCCAACGTCCAGCACTACTCGGTGATCGTCAACCTGCTCCGCGGGAGCTGGAGCTATCAAGACGAGGGGCTGCTCGACCGGACGCATCTCCGGTTCTTCACGCTGGAGGGAATTCACGAGCTCTTCACCCGGGCGGGGCTCCAGGTCTTCGACGTGCAGGCGCGGATGTGGGGCGACGAGAACGTCGAACGGTTCCGGCAGATCATGACCCCGGTCCTCGGGCCTCTGGGGATCGATCCGGCGAGGTTTGCCGCCCAGACCCAGGCCGTGCAATACCTGGTGCGGGCCGTTCGCGGGTCAGCGCCGGGCGCGAGCCCCGGCCGGAAATTGCTTCTCTGGTCGCTTCTGGGATCAGTAGTCGGCAGCGAGGTGCGAATCCAGGAGCCCCACCGGTTCCTGGCGACCCTCCCGGGGGTGCACGTTGTGACCGGGACGGGGCTCCAGTTTGCGGACCTCGGCCGGACCTTGCCCGGCGAGGATCGGGTCTTCATCGAGCAGCGGATCGTAATTCCGATCGGCGATCATCTTCACTTGCAGCGCATGCTCCTGGAGCAGGGCTACCTGATCATCGCCGAGTTCGATGACGACCCGCTCCATTTTGCCGACCTGGTGAGATCCGGCTTCTTCGCCCTGCGAGGCTGCCATGGCGTTCAAACGACCACCGAGCCGCTGGCCGAGGTCCTCCGCGAGTACAACCCGAACGTCCAGGTCTTCCCGAACCAGCTCGCCATCCTGCCGCCCCCGAAAGCCTTCCTCGACCTCGAGGCCGGCACCGAGCGCGACGTCTCCGTCTCCCCCACAACGCTCTTCTTCGGCGCCCTGAATCGCGAGGCCGACTGGGCGCCGTTCTTACCGGCCCTGAACCGTGTCCTGGCGGAGCAGAAGGGCCTGGTTCGGGTTCAGGTGGTCTACGACCAGGCCCTCTTTCAGGCCCTCGAGACCACGGACAAGGTGTTCGAGCCGCTCTGCTCGTATGACCGCTACCACAGCCTGTTGCACACGGCCGATCTCGCCTGGCTTCCCCTCGAGCCGACGCGGTTCAACCGGCACAAGTCGGACCTTAAGTTCCTTGAGTGTGCCGGGCACGGTGTTGCGGTTCTGGCCAGCCCCACCGTCTACTCCGGCGTCATCCGCCAGGGTGAGACGGGCCTGATCTACGGGTCGCAGGAGGAATTCCGCGACCAGCTCGCCCGGCTGATCGTGGACACTCCGTTCCGCCGCCGGCTGGCGGCCAGCGCCTATCATGAGGTGGCTGAGAACCGGTTGCTGGCCCGGCACTACCGCCAGCGTGAGGCGTGGTACCGCGCGATGCTAGCCCGGTTGCCCGAGCTGAACCGGGAGCTGAAGGACCGTGTGCCCGAGCTGGAACTGCGCTGAGAACACGTTTTCGGGAGGGCGAGGCCGGGCTGATGAAGAGTTGGGCTTGCGACTGGTTCGAGGTCATCCCGGTTTTGTTGACCGTTACGATCGCGGCTACGTTGATCTCAAGGCAGCCAGGCACCCTCAATCTGACCACGTGCGTGTGAGCACGTGGCTGGGATTGGCTGAGGTTGGTGCGCCCAAGCCTGAAGAGTGGCCAGCCCCGTTCTAACCGACGCCCTCACGTGTCATGGTTTCGCCCTGAGCCCCAGGGTTTCGCCCTGGGCTGGTATCCCACGGCCTTTCAGGCCGAGTGGTGTTTCATGATTTTGCACGAGCCCCAGGGTTTTGCCCTGGGCTGGTATCCCACGGCCTTTCAGGCCGACATGAACATCGATCGAACCCCCGATTTTCGACCCAACGGGCCGACGGAACCCAGCCCAGGGTGAAACCCAGGGTATCGATCGCGATCGCCAAGGATCGAACCCCCGATTTTCGGCCCAACGGGTCGGCGGAGCGGAGCCCAGGGTGAAACACTGGCCCTCACGGGCGTGGTCATGACCAATTGCCCTTGGCGGCATGGAGAGTTCTCGAAAAGCCGCGCAACAGAACCATCTCCGATTCCGCCTTGCCCACGGCTAAGTCGAGCCCAACGTTGCATCCTCCCAGGGCGATGCTCCTGCCGAGCCTGGCCATTCGCCCCATCTCCTGCAGGCTCGGCAGGAGTCTCGCCCCCCAATGACAACGAAACAGCCCTGCAAAGCCAGACAACCAGCGGTGCGTGATCCGCGAAGCCGGTCTATAATGCTTCACGGACCATTTCGCTCACAAGCCATTCAAGCCGGGCGGATGCCGGCAGTCTCTTGAAGGAGCACCGCAATGAACCAGCGCCTCCTGGTGGCAAGTCTGGGAATCGCCGTCGCTCTCGGGATGGTGGGAATGGGGCAAACCCCGAAGAAGACAAGAAAAGCGCAGGCCCCGGCTCAGAAGAGCCAGGCGGACTCGGCCCCGGCGGCGGATCCGAAGAAAGACACCGGTGGCGAGAACGCTAAAGACAGCGAGAAGGATTCGAGCAAGAGCAGTGACAAGGCGAGCACCGCCAAGGCGAAGACGACCGAGAAGGCGACGTTCGGCGGCGGCTGCTTCTGGTGCATGGAAGCGGTCTTCGAGCGGATCCCGGGGGTGAAATCGGTCGTCTCGGGGTTTTCCGGCGGGACCGTGCCGAACCCGACCTACGAGATGGTCTGCACGGGGCTGACCGGCCATGCCGAGGTGATCCAGATCGAGTACGACCCGGCCGTCGTCAGCTATGACAAGCTGCTCAAGTTCTTCTGGTCGGCCCATGACCCGACGACCTTGAACAGCCAGGGGCCCGACTTCGGCACCCAGTATCGCTCGATCATCCTCTACCACACCGAGGACCAGAAGGAAGAAGCCCTGAAGCAGTACAAGGAGTTGATGGCTCATCGCGTCACGCCGATCGCCGATCGTGACCGAGCTCGTCCCGTTCACCGAGTTCTACCCCGCCGACGCCTATCATCAGGACTACTATCGCAATCACCCCGACAGCCGACTACAGCCAGATCTACATCGAGCCCAAGGTCAGGAAGCTGAAGCAGATGCTCAAGTAGACAAGTCCCGCGGGCCGGTCCGGCATGACCCGATCCGCCATGATCCAGGAAAGCCGACGATGACGTCACTCAGAGATCAACTGGAAAGTTACGGCGCCTATCACCGGGACCCGCGGAACAAGCTGACCCATTTTGTCGGCGTTCCGCTGGTCACCTTCTCGATCTTCCTCGTGCTGAGCTGGTTCCGCTTCGTCGCCGCGCCGGACTGGCCGATCACCGGGGCCACGCTCTTCTTTCTCGTGGTGTTTCTCTACTACCTGCGGCTGGACTGGCCCGTGGCGCTCTTGCAGGCCCCGGTGAACCTGGCGCTGCTCTGGTTGGCCGACCGGGTGGCGCTGCTTCCCTTCCGCCAGTCGCTCACGATCTTCATCGCCGCCTTCGTGCTCGGCTGGGCCATCCAGTTGCTCGGCCATGCGTTCGAGGGCCGGCGCCCGGCTCTGGCCGACAACCTGCTCCAGATCTTCAATGCCCCCCTGTTCCTGGCGGCCGAGGTGCTCTTTCTCTTTGGCCTGCGGCAGGACCTGCGTGGCGGCTCGGGGTTGAGCCAGCCCGAGCGCCCTCTGACGCCAATGCCGGGCCAGCCTAACGATTGCACCATGTCTCGGCCGGTCCACGGAAGACTACGGCCCTGCGAATCGCTTATCCTGGTCCGATCCGGCCCATCTTGGATCGGCCACAACGGGGTGGTATCCTTGACCGTCGCGTATCCCGGGCCACGATGAGCGGGCAGCCGCCCCGAATCCGGTGAGGCCCCGGGCGCTCCGGGTCGCGCCGTCAAGAAAGAGGTTCGCCATGATTCGCGTCGGAATTGTGGGGCTGGGGTTCATGGGGCGGATGCACTATCGTTGCTGGAAGGCACTTACCGGACGCGAAGATCACGGCCATCTGCGAGGCCAACACCAAGGTGCTGGCCGCCGCGGGCGAGCCCTCCAAGGGGAACGTGGAAGGCGCGGCCGACCATATTGATCTGAAGGGGCTTGACGTCCATTCCGATCTGGGCGAGCTGCTCGCGACCCGATCGGTCGACGCCCTCTCGATCACCCTGCCGACCTTTCTGCACGCCGACACGACGGTCAAGGCGCTCGAAGCCGGCGTCCACGTCCTCTGCGAGAAGCCCATGGCGCTTTCCGTCGCCGACTGCGACCGGATGGTCGCGGCGGCTCGAAGCTCCGGCCGGGTTCTCCAGATCGGCCACTGCATCCGGTTCTGGCCCGAATACGTCGTGACCCGCCAGCTCATCGAGGGGGGCGAGCACGGCCGCCCCATCGCGGCGTCGTTCCGCCGGTTCACGGCCATGCCCGCCTGGAGCCCCGATAGCTGGTTCGCCGACGAGAAACGGAGCGGCGGACAGCCGCTCGACCTGCATATCCATGATACAGACTATGTTCATCATGTCTTCGGACTGCCGGCCGCGGTGAGCAGCGTGGCCGACGAGTCGCAGACCTACATCTCCACCCAGTACCATTACCAGAACGGGCCGGCGGTGGTTGCCGAGAGCACCTGGCGGATGGCCCCCGCGTTCGGCTTCGAGATGAGCTTCGTGGTGGCCCTCGAGCGGGCGACCATCCTGTTCAACTCGAGCAGCACCCCAGCCTTCCGCGTCCTCACGGCCGACGGCACTTCCCCTGCGCCTGGAGATTCCGCTCGGCGACGGCTACTCGCGGGAGGTCGAGCACTTCGCCCGCGCCGTGGCCGGCCGCCCGGTCGAGCCCATCATCACTCCCCAGGACGCACGCGAGACTATCCGCCTGGTCCTGGCCGAGAAGCAATCGGCCCGCGAGGGCCGGCGAGTGAGCGTGTAGGATGGGGCAATCTTGCCTCTCCGCGTCGTGGGTCGGCGGAAATCAGGCCCTCGAAGCCACGGCACGTTGCCACAACGGCAATCGACTTGACCGGAGGGCTGACTTCAAGCCGGGAGAAACGCGGCCGGAGCAATATGGAAGAACTTCGCGAGCGTGATCACCTGCTCCTTGGTGAGTGACCTGGTGCCGTTGAGGACGGCGGAGATCGTGGACTGCGAGATCCCTACTTCTCTTGCGAACCCCGTCTGACTGAGCCCGCTCGACCGGATCAACTCGCGCAATACATCCGCCTCCGAGGCGTCCGGGATCGGCTCGTGTTCGTTCTCGTAAGTTTCGACCAGGTCGGTCAGGGCATCCAGATACTCCTGTGCTCCCACATCGGGATCCTCTTCCAGCAGTCGGTTCATCATCTCCTGGGCTGCGAGTAGGTGATCGTCATCCCGAATGTGGACGAGGGGGAACTGCCTCACCAGCTTGAAGTAGGTATCTGGTAGCGAACGGTTGGTGGTCTTCATCGCCATCGCTCACGTCCCTCCCCTCTGCCCCGGGCGGCCTGGCTTTCTCCCTCGGTGTGCCTCCTTCGCCTTGGCCGGGTTCCTTGGCGCTGGCTTGTGGCATCCACAGTCATCAACCCAAGCCTTCTTGTCATACTCCCGGTGGTCCATCACCTTCAGGATGTAGATGATGCCCTTTGCGTAGTTCACTCGGCCGATTAGCCGGTAGTGGTTGTTGCCCACGTCGTACACGACGCAGTTCCCAACCTGATCGGCAGACCCGAACGTCTGCTTGAGCGCCCCGAAGTTGGCCCATTGAGCGTTCTTTGCCAGCTTGTACCAAACGGACAAGTCCCGCCTGGCGATCTCGGAATCGCTCTTCCGGGACTCCCAAAACTCCCTCAACGTTCGCCTCGAGATGACCCGCACACCAGACCCTTCAACCAGGGAAAGCACCTGGTAAGATAGTATTCGCAAAATGCGATAAGTCAAGACGCCCCAGCGCAGACTGCAATAGTGGTCGAGCTTCAGACCACAGGAGGGGTGTGTTGGCGGCCGGGCCGGAATCGGCGTGGTCAGGGATCGCGACTCCCATGGGAGCGGGACGCACGGGTGGCCCCTTTTCTCATGAACAGAGCGGGCTCATCCAAACAGCCCCGGGATCGGCTCGCACCCCTGAACGATCAGGACCGGGTGTCCCTGGGCGTCGAGGAGACGCAGGTCGTTCGCGATCCCCAGCGCCCGGTAAATCGTGGCTGCGAGGCTTTCCGGACTCACCGGATGGTCCACGACGTGAGCGGGATCCTTGGCGGAGCCTCGGAGAGGGGCAGAGAGGGGGTTGGACTCCTGGTGTTCCCGAGCTGCCACGCCAGGAGGTACACGGCTTCGTCGAGCCTGGTGAGCTGCTGCGGCTCGCCCCCTTCCGCCGGGATGACGAAGAGCTGGGGGTACTTGCCCTCGAAGGAGAAGAAGGCGATGTGCCGGCCATTGGGGCTCCAGCGAACCATGCCGCAAGGGGATGTTCGGTTCGTGAGCCTTTGCTGATGGGTTCCGTCGATGTCCATGACATGGACGTTGGCAACGCCACCTTGCTCGCTGATGTAGGCGATGCGCCGGCCATCGGGCGAGACGTGAGGGCCGTCGCTGGAACCATGCTGATCCTGCGGCGAGAGCCGGAACTCGATGTGATGGGCGCCGACCGTGAGCCGGCGGAAATCATGACCGTCGGCACCGACCCGGTAAATCTCGCCATCATGGCGGAAGAACACGATCGTCTTGCCGTCCGGAGTGAACTGGGGACCGAACGATTCCGGATGGTCGGGCGTGAGCACGACGGGAGTCTCGTCCGCCAGCCGGATTCGCTGCAAGCGGTACACCGCGGCCGGTCCCGAGCAGACGACCACATCCCCGGCCGGGCTCTGGACGGCCATGTAAAGGTAACCGGCCGTGGGAGCAATCACCCGGGGCCGTGATCCATCGGGGCTGGCGATGGCCACGTGACCGAGCTGACCGTCATGTACCGTGGACACGAGGCGCCCGTCCGGCGCCACGGAGATACCGAAGGCACTCTTCCAGGATGGCCCGACCGATTTCGGAGAAACGACCGTCTGGAGTTCCGAGCCGTCGGTCCGGCACCGGGAGATCTTGTAGGTTCCAGTGGTGCTGGACTGGAAATAGAGCCAGCGCCCGTCGGGGCTGAAGGCCGGGGCGTTGGCATCCTGACCTGGCTCGACGATCTTGCACAGCTCGGATCCATCGGACCTGATGCTGTGGATCGAGCCGGCCACCGGTGTCGAGATCACGCCCCCCGACGCGTCGCGCGACTGGTACTCTCCTTCCCATCGCCTGACCGAGAAGGCGATGAGCCCAGGGGCGACCGCGTCCGACGCGGGCGCAGCCGGGGTTGCGGGGAGACCATGATGAGCACAAGCAGCCAGCGCACTCGATTCACGTTCGTCTCAGAGAGAACTCAGCCTGAAGAATTGAAATGTCGTAGCGATAGCCGGCCGCTCGATCCTTGGGCGTGAAGGGGTGAGGGATGCGCACAGCCACTTTCGGAGCAGCGCGTTGATATTGTGAGCCGAGAGTGCATTGCAGAGTTGCTGCAGTCGAGTGGGGTCGGCGCAGCTCAGATTCTACCTCCGTAAGTTCTCTGCGCCGTGCGCGCATCTTGTGGAATTCGCCTCGACACTTGGGTAGACCTATGGAGTTGCCAGAGCCCTGTTTCAGATCGAACCTGTGAGCTGCGACTGAATGATTATCACGGGACAAACGCCGAGTTAAGTCCTGATTTCCGAATGGTTTTCCGCTCTGGTCAGGCCGAAGTCCTGCACCCGTAACAACCGCTGATGTAAACGAGCGGCCTGCTCAATAGAGCCCTTAACGCCCGGTGAACAGCAGAGAGAATTACATCAGTAACTGCGAATCTCGGAGGGTTCGTGGTGTGTGCTGTAGTCTTTTTGGGTTGCGGCTTTGCCGCGTTAGGTGTTCCACCGCCCAGTCGGCGAGAAGAGTCCCATGGCCGAGTTGAGCGTCGAGAGATCGAGCTCGTCGGCCGCGATCAGATCGCCCGTGAGCCAGAGCATTTCGAGCGTCATGGCCATCCAGGCGATCGTGCAGCAGGTTTCGATGGCCCCCGGGTGGTACGGGTCACCCTGGGCCTACTCGCCGGAAGAGAAGCTGCCGTTGTTGTGCCGGTCAATCCGGGCAATGCTCCACCACAGGTTCGTGAAGGCCTTGCGGTAGCGTTCATCACCGTCGATCCGGGCCAACTCGGCCAGGGCAAGCACGGGGTGGAGGCTTTCCCACCGTGGTTTTGGCAAGCGGTAGAACTCCCCGCCGGCCAGACCCCGGCGGAGATAATCGCCGGCCAGCGGCTGTCCTTTCGGATCATCAGCGGCGAACTCGTCGACAATCTGACGCGCCAGCTCGAGATAGCGCTTCTCCCCGGTCTTTTCATGGAGCAGGCAGCAGCCCATGCGCGGGCGCGAGGTTCATCTCGGTCGAGCCCGTGTCGACCAGTCTGGGGCGCTTCTCACCGAGGAAGCGATTGCAGAAGAGATCCCCGAACCGGCGGGCCCGGCCGGGATCTCCGGTGGCCTCGTGCCACAGGAGCAGGCCGAGCATCACATGATAATGTCCCCAGGTGTCCCAGGTGGTGGTGTCCCAGGAAAATTGAACGGTCGTCGTAAGCTCTTGTGGACGAGCGGGTTCACTCAATCGGCACCAAAATCCATAATTCCTTGGTTCGCAGCGGCTTAAGGCCCGTTTTCAATTCTCCTGGGACACGACCTCCCAGGTGCCTCCGACCTTTCCCCCGATGTTGGGGGCGGAGCCGGTCAGACGGTGCCCCCTGGAGAAAGGGCCGAGGTATTCATCAGTGTCCTGGAATGCGACAAGCTCGGCGACGAAGCGCTGGAGGTGGGAGCGCAGCCAGAAGTCGCCCGTCGCCCGCATGACCTGTGTTGCCCCTGTCAGGTACTTGCCGGCGAACTCGCCCGAGCAGGGGAGGAAGTCCCGGTAGGATGTCCGGTCGCGATCGGCGAACATCGCCAGGATCGCCGGATTGGCCTCGGGTGCGGGTAAGAGCCAGTTCCGCGTGATCGCGTCCAGGTAGTTTCGAACAGGGCCTTCCAGGTCGAGCCGGAGATCAGCTGGGCGTCTCAGCGGCCGGGCCGGCGGCGGCTCGGCTCCGCCGAAGACGCTCTACCCCGCACTCAAGAGGCCGGGAAGTGAAACAAGCATCCAGACAACGTCGCGGTTCCGAGGTCCAGTCGCGCGCACGGCACGTTCTCCCCATCGAAACAAGCCGACCCCAGGCCAACGCAAAAGGCGAGTGGCCCCGGAAACTCCACAGACAGCGGTTCGGCCGATGAGCGGCTGTCTTGCTCATGGCCGAGTCGCGATCACGACCGAGCTCATGGCCTCGTCGCGAACAGCCAGCCTGGGCTCGCGGAAGCCCGAGGCGCGAGATCGTTGGCCAGCTCCTCGAACGTGAAGGTGGTTCCGGAGGCTGTGTTGACAAGCATGTTGACCGCGAACAGAGCCCCGGCCATCGGTCGGGTCCGGTCAGGCTCCATCACCACGTCGCGAATCGCGATCAATCCCCCCGGCACCAGCGCGCGGTGGACCTTGGCGAAAAGGGCCCGGTTATGAGGCCGGGAATGCTGGTGAACGATGGCGCTGACCCAGGCCAGGTCGGCCCCCCCGGGCAGTTCATCTACGTAAAAATTGCCCGGCACGAGACGGACCCGATCGGCGAACTCGGTCCGTTCGAAGCGGTCTCGGGCCTGACCGAGAGCGTGAGGCAGGTCAAAGAGGGTTGCCCTGGTGCTGGGTCTGGCGCGAAGAAACGCGAGGGTCCACGTTCCCGAGGCTCCGCCGACGTCGAGCAGATGAGTGAACGGCGGCGGACCGAGTCGCTCGACAAGAGCGTCGGCCACTGGACCGGACGTAGTGTGCATCGCGGCGACAAAGGCGGCCGTATCGGAGTCCGCCCCGCGTACGCTTGCCGGTCGAGGGGCTGGGATTCCGGCTTTCACCGTCCAGGAGAGCATCGACCAGCCGCGGAGCACGTTCATCCGGTGCAGGATCATGGGCAGGATGTTGTCGGGCTCGTCCGGGCACAGGACCGGACGGATCGCTGCCGGCACGCGGTACCGATCGTCCTGCTTTTCCAGGAGCTCGAGCGCGGCGACGGCATCGAGCAAGATCGTCGTACCGCGGAGATCCGCCTTCAGGCGATCGGCCAGCTCCGAGGCCGTCAGCCACTGCTCCTTCAAGGCATGGAAGACATCCAGCTCGGCCGCGGCCCCGATCACGCACGCCTCCTGGAAGCCTGCGGTCATCGCAAGGATCGTCTGCCGGTCGGGTCGAGAGTCACCCATCGAGCTCTCCTGGTCATCAAGACCCTTGCAAGTCAGACTCTGCCGGCACGATGGGCAGAGTCAGGATCTCGGGCCGGCGAAGCACGCGGAGGGGAACCTTCACCCCCACGCGCTCCTCGGTGAGCAGCCGGTGCAGGTCGTCGATTCCGGCGACGTCGTGGCCATCGAGCCTGAGAATGATGTCGCCCTCTTCCAGTCCCGCCCGGTCGGCGGGACCACCGGGATCGACGCCGACGACAAGCACGCCGCCACGACCCTTCGAGCCTTTCCGGCCAGCGAGGCCGGGTGGCAGGGGCACGGTCTGCACGGCGATTCCAATTCTGCCTCGGCGCACGCGCCCGTCGCGGATCAGGCGGCCGGCCACGAACTTGGCGGTATTGATCGCGATCGCGAAGCAGATTCCCTGGGCCGGCAGGATCATGGCCGTGTTGACGCCGATCACGTTCCCGCGGGAGTCGACCAGCGGGCCGCCGGAGTTTCCCGGGTTGAGCGCAGCGTCGGTCTGGAGCACGTCGTCGATCAACCGGCCCGATCCGGCTCGCAAGGATCGGCCCAGCGCGCTGACCACGCCGGCGGTCACGGAGCTCTGGAAGCCGTAAGGGTGGCCGATGGCCAGCGCAAGCTGGCCCACGCGCACCTTCTTCGAGTCTCCCAGCGTGGCCGGCACGAGCTCACCCGCGTGGACGCGGATCACGGCCAGGTCGGTCTCAGGATCGTCTCCGATCCGGTCCGCCCGGTGCTGGATGCCGTCGGCCAGGGTGACGTCAAGCCGCTCGGCCTCATGGACCACGTGGCTGTTGGTCAGAATGTAACCGCTGGAGGTGAAGACGAAACCCGAGCCGGTTCCTCGGTTTGATCGTCCCCGGCCCGACTGCGGGAATCGGGCCTCGATGTGAACGACGGAAGGGCCGACGCGTTCCGCGGCGCCCACGACCGCTCGAGAATAGGCGTCGAGAAGCGACAGATCATCGTGGTCGATCGCCTCGGAAACCCCCACAGTCTGGAGCGTTTGATCGCCGGCATCGCTCACCGGTTCGGTCCAGAGCTCGTTCCAATCGACAGTGCTTGCGACCATGGCTTGGTTCCTCGACATCAGCGTCCCCCTGTCGAATGAAGTGTAGGCGCCATGGGGAGTGGAAGGCAAGTCGGCCACGAGCAGGGCACGCCATCGTGGGGCGCTGGCTGCCGGGCCAGTGCTCCGGGCTACTTCTACTTTGTTGCTGCGGGACGGGTCGGCTTGCCGATCTGCTTCTCTACGCGCTCTCGCTCGTTCATCAGGACGAGCGGTTTGATGGCAACTTGCTCTCCGGGCTGAGCCCGCTCTTGACCTCATAGAGGGTGCCGTCGGTGTCTCCGAGGGTGACCTCGCGCCACTGGAACCCGCCCTCGAATATCACGGCCACATTGATCCTTGTCATCGTAGCGAAGGAGGGCCTCAGCCGGCACGGTGGCGACGTTTTCATGCTCAGAGATGGGGATCTCAACTCTGACGGTCATGCCCGGTCGAAAGGAGCGGGGATGATCGACGAGCCGGATCCGCGTCGTGTCTGGCAGAGGAGCGATTTCCGTCACGAGACCGACGAAGCCTCTTCCGGGGAACGCGTCGATCGCGACGCGGGCCTTCAGCCCCGTCTTGACCCGCTCGATGCTGGACTTGGGAATCTTGGCGTTGACCTGAACCAAAGAACCGAGGTCATGGATCCGGAAGAGGAACTGCCGCTCGCGGACGAGTGTGCCCTCCTCGATAAGGGGCGCCTGTCTGGCCCGGGCGGGCCAGTTGGCGTACACGATCATCCCATCGACCGGAGCGGAGATCTTGCAGGACTGAATCTGCCTCTCGAGCTTGGCCTGCTTTTCCTCCTCGAGCTGCCAGCCATGCCTCTTGGCCAGCTCGTCGGAAAGGGTTTTTCGACCCCTCTCCGCAGCTCCTTGATGGTCTTGTCCTTGGTGTAGTTCTCGAGCAAGGTCAGCTTGTCTTGCGCCTGCTCGAGCGATAAGCCCGCACGCAGGAGTGACTGTTCGGCGGAATGGAGACGGTCCTCGATCTCGAGCTCAGCGAGAATTTCGACCGGCGTTTTCACTCCCCCGCTCCGCGCCAGTGCATCGCTCAGCTTCTGGCGAGCCCCTTGCGTTCGCTATAGCCGAACCTTGCCCTTTTCCACTTCCGACTCGCCCAGCCTGGTCTCGCCCAGGATCGTGCGCTGTTCGGAAGGGTAGATGCCCTCCTCGTATTCCTTGACCGCGATCTCCGCCTCTTCCCGGGCCAGTCTGGCATTCTGGTACGCTGCCTCGGCGCTCTGGGTGGAGATCTTCTGATTGGTCAACTGCATGCGAAGCAAGGATGAATCCAGCTCGCAGACGAGGTCGCCCTTCTTGACGCTGCTCTCTTCGGGTAGCATCGAAAGGATGTTGGTCTGGCCTTCGACCCGGTTGTAGATGTCCTCAGCTCTCATGGTCGCCAGCGAACCGCGTTCGACGTCCGCGATCTTGAACTTGCCGGATTTCACCTGAGCGACCGGCATACCTGAGGCTGGGATCGAGCCCGTGGCTGCCCTGGCCGGCTGCTGCGAGTAGGGCTCGACGGCCAGGGTTCCTCGGCTCGCAAGCAGGCCAGCGGCCGAGACCGTCGCACCGGCCACGAGCAGAAACAAAGCGGCTTTCCACCATCGTGTCATGGACATGGCTGTAAGATCTCCCTGTGCGTGGAGAAAGCTTGCTCGGCCCCTGCTCCATCGCGGTTGTGAACCGCTCCAGGAGCTGACCGTCGGTCAGCTCGCCGGCCGTGCCGACCGTGAGCAGAGCGCCGAGCTGGCGCAAGACCCGCTGATCCTGTCCCGTCGCCACAGGCCGGTCTCCCCGCCGGAGTTGAGTGAATTACACCTGTAATGTAACGGCGACAGTCCGTGGTTCCGAGTTTCTTTGAAAAAGTCGTGGGACAAGATTCCGATCTTGCCATGGAGCGAGAAGAGCAAGACTGAAATCTTGCCCCACGAGAACCATCACGCCGCCTCGGGGCCGAAGAGCGACTTCTTCCCCTGCACCACGTCTTCCGTGATCGTGTAGGTCTGGCCCGCCGGGCGCTCGGGGAGATCGTACATGATATCGAGCATCAGGCTTTCCATGATCGACCGCAGCGCTCGCGCTCCGGTGCCTCGGGCCTTGGCCCGGCGCGCGATCTCGCGGAGCGCGCCGTCGGTGAATTCCACCTTCGCGCCGTCGTAGTGAAAGAGCACTGCGTACTGCTTTGTGAGGGCGTCTTTGGGCTCGGTGAGGATCTGGGCCAGGTCTTCCTCGGAAAGCTGGTTGAGCGTGGCGATCACGGGGAGCCGGCCGATCAGCTCGGGGATCATCCCATAGCGCTCGAGGTCTTCCGGGGTGACCTGGGCCACCAGCTCGTTCCGCTCCAGCTCGCGGTCTTGCTTCTGCTCGTCACCCCGGCCGAAGCCGATCATCTTGCGTCCCAGTCGCTTGCCGATGATCTCCTCGAGGTTCACGAAGGTCCCGCCGCAGATGAAAAGGATGTCGGTGGTGTTGACCTGGAGATACTGCTGCTCGGGGTGCTTTCGTCCCCCCTGGGGGGGCACGTTGGCGATCGTTCCCTCGAGCAGCTTGAGCAGGGCCTGCTGCACCCCTTCGCCAGACACGTCGCGGGTGATCGAGACGTTCTGGCTGGTCTTGCCGATCTTGTCGATCTCATCGATGTAAATGATTCCCTTCTCGGCAGCCGGGATGTCGTAGTCGGCGGCCATGACGAGCTTGAGGATCAGGTTCTCGACGTCCTCGCCGACGTAGCCGGCCTCGGTCAAGGTCGTGGCGTCGCCGATGGCGAAGGGAACATGCAGCCGGCGGGCCAGGGTCTGAGCCAGGGCCGTCTTGCCGCAGCCCGTCGGGCCAATCAGGAGGACATTGCTCTTGGAGACCTCGACGTCCTGGAGCGCGGGGTCGGTGATCTCGCCGCCGAGCACGCGCTTGTAGTGATTGACAACCGCGACGGCCAGCGTCTTCTTCACCCGCTCCTGGCCGATGATGTAGTCATTCAGGTGGGCCACGAGCTCGCGGGGTGTCGGCAGTTTCTCGAGCCGGGCATTCTTCCGCTCGTGCTGCTCGAAGAGGTTCTCTCCGACCTGGACGCAATGGGCGCAGATGTGGGCGATGGGCCGGCTCGAGGCCATGGGAACCAGCGCCCGCCCCTCGATCATGGGACCAGCCTCGGCGGTGGTCCTGCCACAGAAATCACACAGGACGGGGGCCGGCCCGGGGGACGAGCTGTCTTCGGTCTTCGTCAAGGTTGTCGCTCCACATCGAAGTCGCGTAGGGGGAAAACTCGATTATCGTGCCATATCGCCCGTGTTTTCACCAGCAGAGCTCGGAGACTGCGGTGGCGACGACACCTGCTTGACCCGACAGCGAGTGCGCTGGAGAATTCATGAAGCGACAGTTCCGGCTCATGTCGGGTCGGAGATGTCCCGCCTGGGTGGCCCCATGGTGCGCGCTGGCGGGGCCTGTTTACTCCCATGCCGGCCACCGCCACGACACGACGAGTGGCCTGACGATCACGCCAGTTTCCCCCCCGCCCTGCCCTGCCCGTTTCTCAGGGTTCCGTCTCATGACCTCACCGAGAAGGGGTTTTTCCATGAATCGTCGCCAATAGCTCCGCGGCTGCGGCCGCGTCGACTTTCGTCTTTCCCACCCGCGTCTCCGGAGACGCCCTGGCTGCTCCAGGCCGGCCCGGCGTGCAGAAGTACAACCGCGTGCTCCAGACCGGATCGCAGCAGCGGTCGATGCCCATCAACCAGTACGCCAGCAAGCTGGTTCGCGAAGGGGCGATCGGCAAGATCCACACCGTGATCACCTTCAATTTCCTGCCCGGAATGGGCTGGACGCCGAGGGCCCCGGAGCCGATTCCGAGCAGGCTCGACTGGGACCAGTGGTGCAACCAGGCCGAGCTTCGAACTTAAAAACGACCTTCAGTTCGGCTGGGGTAATTACATCGACTGCGATGCCGGCGGCCAGCCCTGGGGTGTGACCGGCTGGGGAACCCACAGTCTGGATCAGGTCCAGTGTGCCCTCGGGACCGACCACACCGGCCCGGTCTAGATCTGGCCCGAGGAGGAGGGGGCTTTCCGCCCGGGTCACGGCCCGCTATGCCAGCGGGACGCTGCTCAAGCTCGAAGGCAAGAAGCGCGGCATAAAAGACCTTGGGGCGATCTTCATCGGCGACCACGGCACGATCGAGATCAAGCGCGGCAGCTACACCGCCGACCCGAAGGAGCTGCTCGAGGGGGCTCCGCCCGAGACCAAGCAGGGACGCGGGGAGTCGGTGGCCCATATCCAGAACTTCTTCGACTGCATCCGCTCGCGCAAGCGGCCCAACGCCGACGTCGAGACCGGCCACAGCGCGACCACGCTCTGCCACCTTGTGAACATCTGCCGGATCATGGGGCGAAGGCTCTACTGGGATCCCCAGGGTGAGAAGTTCGCCGGCGACGACCAAGCCAACCTGCTCCTCTCGCGTCCCCGCCGCAAGGGGTATGAGCTACCACAAATCGGCTAATCGTCCAAGCAGCAAGCAGGGCCGTAAGGTCGTGGTCCACACGGGCCGACCCCGCAAGCGGGGTTCCCCCCGCCCCAACCTCGGGCGTGAGCCCGATTCCACCTGAGTTAGGAGGATCTCCGTCATGACAGGACCCAAGACTGACGAGACGACGCGTCGCGATCTGTTCCGGAATACGGGCCAGCTCGCCGCGGCCTCGGCCCTGGCCCGGGTGGCCATCCCGCAGGCTCACGCCGGAGAAGACAACACCATCAAGCTGGCCATCGTCGGCTGTGGTAGACGAGGCACCGGCGCGGTGGGCAATGCCCTCTCGGTCCCGGGTGAGAACGTCGAGCTGATCGCCATGGCCGATCTCTTCTCCGATCGTCTCGACAGCTCATACAAGCAGCTCAAGGACCAGTTCGGGGCCCGGGTCGACGTCCCGCCCGTCCGGCGATTCCTTGGTTTCGACGCTTACCGCAAGGCCATCGACTGCCTCCGGCCGGGCGACGTCGTCCTTCTGACCACGCATGCGGCGTTCCGCCCCACGCATCTCGACTATGCTGTCGAAAAGGGCGTGAACATCTTCATGGAGAAGACGTTTGCCCCCGACCCGGGCGGCGTCAAGCAGGTCCTCCGTGCCAGCCAGGCGGCCGAGGCCAAGAACCTCAAGCTCGCCGCCGGGCTGATGTGCCACCATTCCGTCGCCCGCCAGGCCATGATCCAGAAGATCCGCGAGGGAGGCATGGGACCGATCGAGCTCATCCGCGCGTGCCGCATGGACCCGGCGATGGCGATGGAGCCCTGGAAGCCGGGGCAGCGCGAGCTCCTCTGGCAGATCCGCCGGCCCTATTTCTTGTACTGGGCTTCCTCCGGCCTGTTCATCGAGATGACGATCCACCAGATCGACGAATGCTGCTGGATCAAGGACTCGTTCCCGGTCTCCGCTCTCGGCCTCGGCGGGCGGACGGCCGACAACACCGATTGCAGCCAGAACCTGGACACCTACTCGATCGAGTACACCTTCGCCGACGGCACCAAAGCCCAGGTTGTCGGCCAGTACGTGAATCGAAGCCACAACGATTTCGCCACGTATGTTCACGGAACGAAATGCGCAGGACAGTTCTCGGGCAACATCCACGCCGCCACGGTGAACACCTACAAGGACCAGAGGATTGCCCGCAACAACATCGCCTGGAAGGCCGATCCGGAGAAATTCGATCCCTGGCAGGTGGAATGGAACGACCTGTTGAAGGCCATCCGCAGCGACCAGCCTTACAACGAGAGCCGGCGCGCCTGCATGACCAACATGGCGGCGCTGATGGGGCGGGCCGCCGTTCACACCGGCTCGATCGTCACCTGGGACGAGATGACCTCGTCGATCCTCCGGCCGGATCTCGTCAATACGCTGATTCCTCGTAATGCGGAGTCAGAGCGGGGCTTTCCCCGGTGGTGATCGGCGTGATCTCGACCTCGACCTTGACCGTGTGATTCCCACCACCCAGGATGACCCCCTTGATGGGGCTGACGTCGTCGTAGTCGCGGCCCCAGGCGAGGACGATATGGTGGTCGCAGGCAACCTGGTTGTTGGTCGGGTCGAGGTCGATCCAGCCGAAGCCGGGGCAGAAGAACGAGACCCAGGCATGAGAGGCCTCGGAACCGACCAGGCGCGGCCGGTCGGGATGTGTGTCGACGAGGTAGCCGCTGACATAGCGAGCAGCCAGGCCAAGCGAGCGAAGGCAGCCGATCTGGAGGTGGGCGAAGTCCTGGCAAACACCGTGGCGCTGCTCGAGCACTTCCTTGATCGGGGTGGCGATGGTCGTCGCGGTCGGGTCGTAGCGGAACTCATCGTGGATCCTCGCGGTCAGATCGCGGACGGCCTCGAGGATCGGGCGAGCCCGGCCGAAACGACGGCGCGGCGTAGGCGGCGAAGGGATCACCGCCGGAAACGTAAGGGGAATCAAAGACGAACTGGCTGGCAGCCAGGACATCCGGCTTGGGGTCGGTACGCAACTGGTCTCGCACGAACTCCCAGGGAGGCGTGAGCTCAGCCTGCGGATGTGAGATTTGCACGAGGTCGATCACATTGATGGCCGTGACGCTCAGTTGCCGGTGCGGTTCCTCGATGGTGGCGAAGGTGGCGGTGTTGCCGAAGAAGTCGATCCGCTCGGTCATGACCGAGGGGGGCGGACTGATCCGTAGTTCGCTCGACCGACGAGTCTGCCAGAACCCGCTCCGTGCCGCGAGGTGAAACACATTGTGGCAGAGCGAGACGGGCGAAACATAGTCATAAATGCTCGTATGCACAACTTTATAGAGCATGGTGTGCCTCGTCCTGCCCCTCCTGGCCCGATACCCGAAGAGAAGGTTGTCACGCGGGGGCCTGGCCACCCAGGTGCCGGGAGGTTTGCAGGTGGCTGAAGTAGCTGGCGGCGATGACCTCAGAGAGGACCGGCAAGTCGGCTTCGAGCCGGGACAGCAGGCTTTCCAGCCGGGAGCGGCGCCCCGAATCCCTCGGCCCGGGCCAGGGTGTCGAGATCGGCCAGCCGCAGCGCGGTGAGGTTCGCCAGGACGAGCCGCTGCTCGGTGCTCCGCCCGGGAAGCGAGGGATCGTGGGGGAGCCGATCGATGCTCTCGGTCAGGGCCACCAACTGATACGCCAGCGAGCGTGGGTTGGTTTCATCGGCCAGAAGCAGGTCCAGCACCGGCGCGGCCTGGAGCAGGCTGAGATAGCGGCGGCGGTAGGTCATGGTACTATCGGCGATCTCGAGCAGGGCCTCGAGGATGCAGCCCTCGGTGCGGGTTTCCGTCCCCAGCGTGCCGCGGAGCAGGCTGGACGTCTGGAGCGACCGCTCGAGCCTCCGGCCCATGTCGAGGAAGGTCCACGACTGGCCTCGAGTCAGGTTCTCGGAGACCAGGCCGCTGAAGGCCGCCAGCCGGCTGATTCCCGCGTCGAGCAGCTCGAGCACATCGCTCAGAATGGCGCGTGCGTCGAGGTGGCTGAGCTCCGGCTGATCCTGGCCGTTGGCTGACGGCTGCGCCATCGCGGTGAGGTCCGCCATCATGTCGACCATCAGGTGGCTGAGGGCTCGCCACATGTCGGCGGAGATCCGGTCGCGAACCTTGGAGGCGACCCACTGCAATAGGGCCAGGGTGGAGGCAAGGCTGCCGGACCGCTCGCGGTCGAAGATCACCGAGAGGAGCTCGCCTTCGGGTTGTTCGACCGACACCGAGCGGGTCGGGTCGAAGAATCCCGGAAAGGTCCGAGTCTGGGCGGTGAGCACTCGCAGGAGCACGGGAAGTTCGGGAACTTCCGCCATGCCCGATTTCTCGGTCAGCCGGACGAGGATTCCTCGGAGCAGGCGGACCACGCTCTCGGCTCTCTCGACGTACCGGCCCAGCCAGTAGAAGTTGTCGGCGTGGCGGCTCGAGAGATCGCCACCGGCGCGGCTAAGCCGGAGCGGGCGGTGGGCGGGGGGCAGAAGGCTGAAGGTGCTGACCGGCTGGTCGCCCAGGACCCAGGTATCCTTGCTGCCGCCTCCCCGCTGCATCGTGACGACCTTGGAATCGGCCGCGGCAGCGACCCGGGTCAGGCCGCCCGGCATCACCGCGTAGCCGCCGTTCCGCGCTGTCAGGAAGACGCGGACGGCTGCGTACCGCGACTGTAGCCGCTCGCCCAGCATCACCGGAACCGAGGACAGGGCCACCTGCTCCTGGCCCACAAAGTCGCCGGGCCGGGAGCGGATCCGGCAGGCCAGCTCCTGGAGCTGCTGGGGGGTGAGCCGATCGGCGAAGATCGGCTCAAACCGGCGGTTGGCGAAGGCCGGCTTGATGACCATCCGGGAGAGCTTGGCCAGGACGTGCCCCAGCCCGATGGGCTCACCGCACCACCAGGATTCCGCCCAGGGCAGCCTCAGGTCTTCTCCCAGCAGCTCGCGACTGATGGCCGGAAGGTAGGCCAGCAGGGCCGGAGTCTCGACCAGTCCGCTCCCCAGCGCGTTGGCCATGGCGACGTTGCCAGCCCGCAGGACCTGGAGCAGTCCCGGCACGCCCAGGAAGGAATTGCCCCGGAGCTCGAGCGGGTCGCAGTAGTCGTCATCGACCCGGCGGAGGATCACGTCCACGGGCTGAAGGCCGCCCAGCAGCTTGAGGTAGACCCGATTACCACGCACCAGCAGGTCGGCCCCCTCGACCAGGGTATAACCCAGGTATCCTGCCAGGAAGGCGTGCTCGAAGTACGTCTCGTTGTAGGGACCCGGAGTGAGCAAGACGACCCGGGGATTATCCCGGTTGTGGGGAGCGATGGACTGGAGCAGTTCGCGTTCAGCCTGGAAGAACGGTGCCAATCGCTGCACCTGGCAGTCGCGGAACACGTCGGGAAGCATGCGCGAGAGGACGAGCCGGTTCTCGAGCGCGTAGCCGGTACCCGAGGGGGCCTGGGTGCGGTCCCCCAGAACCATCATCTTGCCATCGGTCGAGCGGCCGAGGTTCACTGCGTAGAGGTGCAGGTAGCGGTTGCCGGGGACCTGCATTCCATGGCAGGGATGGAGAAACGCCGGGTTGCCGAAGACGAGCTCCGGGGGAAGAAAGCCCCGCTCAAGCAGCCGCTGCGGACCGTACAGGTCGGCGAGGATCAGATCCAGCAGCCGGGCGCGCTGGATCAGGCCGTCCTCCAGGGCCCTCCACTCCGCCGGTGGGATCAACAGGGGAACGGGATCAAGCTGCCAGGGCCGATCCATTCCACGGGGATCGCCGTAAACGTTGTAGGTCACCCCGTTCTGGCGAATCAGGTCCTGTGATTCCTCCCAGCGGCGGCGGATCTCGTTGGCACCCAGCACCTGGAGGGCATCCACGAAGGACCGCCAGTGCGGCCGGACGGCATCGTCGGGAGCCTTCAATTCGTCGTACAGGTCGCCCAGCGCCCGGTATGCGTCCCAGAGCGTGGGCTCGGTCGGCACTTGGGACCACGAGGGCGACGTCTGGGCTCCGGTCGTCATGGATTGCATCAGCACCACTCGGTGAGGCTCGGCAGCAGCGCGGAATCATGCCGAGACCATGATATCATCGGCAAAAGTCATCCCGCAAACCCAGGAATTGCGGCGGGCCGGTCTGGCTCGAGCGAACCCGACTCGACCGGGGGACGACGAAGATCCAGGGTCAGCGGGGCTGCGGGATGGCGTTCGAGCGGGGGCACCTCCATAATGCCCGGCGTATGGCCGAACGGGAAGAACCTGGCATGCCGCCGGCTCTCGGCTGCGTTGGCATTGACAGGGAAGTCCTCGAAAGCAAGTCCGCCCGGATGAACCACGTGGTAGGTGCAGCCGCCGACGGACCGTTTCAGCCACGGGTCCCAGATGTCGAAGACCAGCGGCGAGTTGACCGGAATGGTCGGGTGGAGGCACGAGGGAGGCTGCCAGGCGCGATAGCGGACCCCCGCGACATATTCGCCGCAGGCCCCGGTGGAATGGAGCGGCACGCGGCGGCCATTGCACGTGACAACGTGCCGCCCCTCCGTCAGTCCCTGAACCTTCACCTGAAGCCGCTCCACCGAGGAATCGACGTACCGCGCCGTGCCGCTGCTGGTGGTCTCCTCTCCCAGGATGTGCCAGGGCTCGATCGCCTGGCGAAGCTCGAGCACGAGTGCCCCGAGCGAGATCGAGCCGATCTGGGGAAAACGGAACTCGAAGTGGGGCGCGAACCAGTCGCTCTGAAACGCATACCCGGCCCGGCGCATCTCCTGGATCACGTCCTGAAAATCCAGATCGATGAAATGGGGCAGCAGGAAGCGGTCGTGAAGATCGGTGCCCCAGGGAATGAGCCGGTCGAGCACGGGGTTTTCCCAGAACCTGGCGACCAGGCCGCGGATCAGAAGCTGCTGGGCCAGGCTCATCCGGGCATGCGGCGGCATCTCGAAGGCCCGCATCTCGACGAGCCCGAGCCGGCCGCTGGACGAGTCGGGATTGTACAGCTTGTCGATGCAGAATTCCGCGCGGTGGGTGTTCCCCGTGACATCCACCAGCAGGTGCCGGAAAACGCGGTCCACCAGCCACGGGGGAGCACCGCCCCGGTCGGGAATCTGGCGGAAGGCGATCTCCATCTCGTAAAGGCTGTCGTTCCTCGCCTCGTCGAGCCGCGGCGCCTGGCTATGCGGGCCGATGAAAAGGCCCGAGAAGAGATAGGAGAGCGAAGGGTGGTTGTGCCAGTAGGTGATCAGGCTGCGGAGCAGGTCGGGCCGGCGGAGTATCGGGCTGTCGGCCGGGGTCGGGCCGCCCAGGACCATGTGATTCCCGCCCCCGGTCCCGGTGTGCCGGCCGTCGAGCATGAACTTCTCGGTCCCCAGCCGCGTCTGCCGTGCCTCCTCGTAGAGAATCGTGGTCTTCGTGACCAGCTCGTCCCATGAGTGCGAGGGGTGAATGTTCACCTCGATCACGCCCGGGTCGGGCGTGATGCCGAAATGGTTGAGCCGGGGATCGTTGGGGGGCCGATACCCCTCGATGATCACCGGCATGTCCAGCTCTCGGGCCGTGGCCTCCAGGGCGCTGATCAGGTCGAGATAATCTTCCAGATGCCTCTGGGGCGGGAGGAACACGTGGAGGCGGCCGTCGCGCGGCTCGGCGCATAGCGCGGTCCGGACGACTCCCGAAACGCTCTGGCCCACGGCCCAGTGTTCGCGAAGCTCGCCGGCATCAGGCCCCCCGGGCCGGCGCGGCGCATCGGTCACGGAGGAAATACGCTGCCGCCGTGAACGGTCGGGTTTGCGAGGAGCCAGCGGCGCCCGCGGTGCGAACGGATCAAGCTCGACGAGCGGGTCGCTGTCCTCCTCCGTGGCCCAGGGCAGCGAAGGGAGCGGCAGGCGATAGCCCACCGACGAGTCGCCCGGCAAGAGGAAGAGGTTTCCCCGACGAAGTTCCCAGTGGTCGCTCACCCAGCGGGTCCGGCGTGCGTCCGCCTGGGCCTGCTGAGCCTTGAGCGGCAGGACATAGGAGACCACCTCGTTCAGGCCGCGGTCGAAGACCTGGGTCAGGCGATGCCGCTCAACCGGGTCGTCGAGCTTGTTCTTCCGGGGATCGAGGTTCACCGGAAGCTGCTGCTCGCGCCACATGTAATAGAGGACATCCTCGTAGGCGGGCTGGGCGCAGGCCGGATCAACGCCCAGGCGTTCCGCCAGGGCCGTCATGAAGCGCTGGGCGTCAGCCGGGGTGTGGCCGTAATCGCGCGACTCGTCGGCGATGAGATCCGGGTTTTCCCAGATGGGTACGCCGTCGACACGCCAGAAGCAGCCCAGCGCCCAGCGGGGCAACGGCTCTCCGGGATAGAGTTTCCCCTGGCCGTAATGCAGCAGGGCTCCAGGGGCGAAGCGATCTCTCAACCGCTTGAGAAGATCGCCGGCGAGCTTCCGCTTCATGTCGCCCAGCGCGGTCGTGTTCCACTCGTCGCCGTCCATGTCGTCGATCGAGACGAAGGTCGGCTCACCCCCCATGGTGAGGCGCACGTCTCCTGCTTTGAGGTGCACGTCGATCTCGTGCCCCAGCCGCTCGATCGCCTGCCACTGCTCCTCGGTATAGGGCTTCGTGACCCGCGGATCCTCATGAATCCGCTGCACGGACATGTGGTGGGTGAAACCGGTCTCGCAGGTATCGTGCTCGCCGCGCTGCGGGTCCTCGGTCCACGAGTACGACCCCGACACCGGTGCGGCGGTGAGCGGATCGGCCGTGCAGGCCAGCGGGATATGGCCCTCGCCGGCGAGCAGCCCCGAGGTCGGGTCGAGACCCACCCAGCCCGCGCCGGGAAGGTAAACCTCGGCCCAGGCGTGCAGGTCGGTGAAGTCTTCCTCGGGGCCCGAGGGTCCGTCGAGCGCGGCCACGTCCGCCTTGAGCTGGATCAGGTATCCCGAGACGAACCGGGCGGCCAGGCCGAGCTGCCGCAGGAGCTGAACCAGCAGCCATGCGGTGTCACGGCACGAACCGCTGCCCAGCGTCAGCGTCTCCTCGCAGGACTGGACGCCCGGCTCGAGGCGGATCAGGTAGCGGATCTTCTCGTGGAGGCGGAGATTGAGCTCGACGATGTAATCAATGGTCCGGATGTCAGACCCGCGGAGTTCGCTTGCGAGCGCCTGGAGCCGCGGTCCGGCCGGCTCCCTCTCCAGGTAGGGAATGAGCTCGCGCAAGGAGCGGCTCGTAAGAGAACGGGGAACGCTCCGCCGCTTCCTCGACGAAGAAGTCGAACGGATTGATCACGGTCATCTCGGCCACGAGGTCGACCTCGATCCTCAGCTCGCTGACCGGATTGGGGAAGACGAGCCGGGCCAGATAGTTGCTGTAGGGGTCCTGCTGCCAGTTGAGGAAGTGGGGGTGGGGCTCGACGCGCAGCGAGTAGCTACGAATGGGGGTCCGGCAATGGGGCGCGGGCCGCAACCGGACGACGTGGGGCAAGAGCGTGACGAGCCGGTCATAGCGGTAGGTCGTTTTGTGATTGAGAGCGACTAGGATTGGCATGGAGAGTCGATGTCCTGGCTTGTGGTCAAGAGGCCCCCGAAGGCTGTCGCTCAGCCGCTCACAAGGCGGGCTGGCGTGAAGTTTCCGGCAAGGGCGAGCCCATGCTCGCAGACACCAGCTTGGTCCTGTCGCTCTCGGACGGTTCGTCGGCTGTCAGGCTGGCTCTCTGGTCGAAGTACGTGCGGTGAATGGCCGCGCCGATCCCGTGGATCCGGTCGATGATGCTGGTGAGCGCCTCGTGCAGGCCAGCCTCGACGAAGTCGTCGATCCGGGTCAGGTTCAGCCAGGCCGTAAGGTCGATCAAGCTCGCGCTCGACCTCGTTGCCAGGTTTGCCGACCGCCCGGCCCGAGATCGCATAGGCGGCCGCGCGGCACTTGCCCAGGCAGAACCGCACCGAGCGGGGAAAGATCGAGTCGAAGATCAGGAAGTCCGCGACGGCGATGCCCGGATCCGACCCCGGCCGTTGCTTGTGAAACGGCTCGTACCCGGAGCAGCTCATCAGGATCGCCACCCAGTGCGCATTGTCCACCGGAGTGCCGATCTGGTCGGCGGTGGGCAAGAGAATATGGTACTTGACGTCGAGGATGCGGGCCGTCTGGCAGGCCCGCTCGAGATACTTGCCGAGCTGGAAGAAGTCCCAGGCCTCGCCATGCGACATCGTACTTTCGCTGATCCCCGCGATCAGCTGGTTGATGCGCTTGATCTGGCTGTAGAAGGCGCTCCGATCGTTGTCATAGAGAGACCGCGCCTGGCTGCTTTGCATCCAGAGGTAGTAGAAGTTCAACCGTTCCCAGCTCTCGGCGCTGATCACCTCGCGGATGTTCCGGGCGTTCTCCCGCGCGGCGGCGATCGAGCAGGCGATGCTGGCGAGGTTGGACGGCTCCCAGGTAAGGTAGTTCTGAACGCTCTCCCCGTCGGCCTCGCCGGGCATGTCATGGATCCCGCTGATGATCAGCAGCGGCTGCCATTGCTGCTCGAGGGGGACGGGGAAGTCCAGGAGGAGCGTCTGGTTGACCTCGAGAACGCGCGCGGTGTTCTCGGCCCGCTCGAGGTAGCGGCTCATCCAGAAGCAATGATCGGCGACGCGAGAGATCATCGGCCGTTCTCCATGACCCAGGTGTCCTTGCTGCCTCCCCCCTGGCTCGAGTTGACCACGAGCGAGCCCTTCACCAGGGCCGTCCGCGTCAGGCCGCCGGGAAGAACCCAGGTCGAGGTCCCGCTGACGATGTAGGGCCGCAGGTCCACGTGCCGTGGCGCCAGGCCCTCATCGGTCCAGGTGGGAGAGGTGGAGAGGGTGACAACGGGCTGGGCGATGTAATTCCGCGGGTTGTGCCGGAGCTTGGCGGCGAACTCGGCGCACTGCTGCGAGGTCGCCCACGGCCCCATCAGCATGCCGTAGCCGCCCGACTCGTTGACCGCCTTGACCACGAGCTCGGGGAGATGGTCCAGGACGTACGCCAGATCGTTCGGGCGGGCGCAGATGTAGGTCGGGACATTCTTGAGGATCGGCTCCTCGGACAGGTAGAAGCGGATCATGTCCTCGACGAACGGATAGATCGCCTTGTCGTCGGCGACACCGGTGCCCACGGCGTTGGCCAGCGTGACGTTGCCGGCGCGGTAGGCTTTCATCAGGTCGGGCACCCCGAGCATCGAGTCGGGGCGGAACGCGTGGGGATCGAGAAAGTCGTCATCGAGCCGGCGGTAGATCACGTCGACCCGCTCCGGTCCCCGTGTGGTCCGGAGGAAGACCTGCTCGTCCTCCACGAACAGGTCCTGGCCGAAGACCAGCTCGATTCCCATGTGCCGGGCGAGGAAGCAATGCTCGAAGTAGGCCGAGTTGTATGGCCCCGGAGAGAGCAGGACGATCGTGGGCGGGTCGTCGGCTCCCGGCGGCGCCACCGAGCTGAGGGCCTCCCAGAGGTGTCGTGGATAATCCTCCACCCGGCGAACGCGGCACTGCTGGAAAAGACTGGGGAAAGACCTTCTTCATCACCACCCGGTTCTCGATCACGTAGCTGACCCCGGAGGGGCAGCGCCCGTTGTCCTCGAGGACCAGGAACTCGCCGCTGGGGTCGCGGATCAGGTCGGTGCCGACGACGTGCACGTACTGCTTGCCCGGCGGGCTGAAGCCGATCATCTCGGGGCGAAACCCCTTCGACTCCAGCACCAGGTTCGCCGGGATCACCCCCTCGTCGAGGATTCTCTGGTCGTGGTAGACGTCGTCCAGGAAGATGTTCAGCGCGCGGATTCTCTGGATCAGGCCAGACTCGAGCCGATCCCAGACCTTTCCGGAGACCGGCCTGGGGATCAGGTCGAACGGAAAGATCTTCTCGGTGCCCCTGCGGTCGGAGTACACCGAGAAGGTGATCCCGTTGTTGATGAACGCCAGGTCCGCGGACGTTCTCCGCTCCTGAAATTCCTGGACGCTCAGCTGTCCCAGGCGATCGAGCAGCAGCCGGCAGAATTCGTGCCCCTGGCCGGGCGCGGCGAAGAGCTCGTCCCAGGCTTTGGGATTGATCGAGTAATCCTCGAACAGCCGATGCTCGGTCTCCGGGCCGGCGGCGGTCTGCGTCTGCGTCTGGCTGCCCACCTGGGTCTGCGCCTGAAGGGTTGGAACGGGGGACATCGAAGTCTCCTCCCCTGCTCGAGCGGCTGGCCGGCTGTGCGGTGATCTGCGGGACAACTTCGGAACGCCGCAGCTCCGGGGCCGGGATGATGGAAAGGGGTTTTACCTCACGTCGCCGGAAATCTTGGCCGAATCGGACGTCCCCGGCATTCACTGAGCCGGGCAGCTTGATCGGTATGGGCTCGCTCGGGGCGAAGGTCCGGTCTCGAGATCGCAGGGCGCTGAATCGCCCCGTCAGATACTGATCGATCTGGCGGGCCGCTTCTCGCCCTTCGGTGATGGCCCAGACCACCAGGGATTGGCCTCGGCGGCAGTCGCCGGCGGCGAACACTCCCTCCTGACTGGTCATGTACTGGTGATTGCAGCGGATCGCCCCCTGCTCGGTCAGTGCCAGCCCGAGCGCCTGGGGCAACTCGCCCTCGGGTCCGGAGAAGCCGATGGCCAGCAGCACGAGCTCGCACGGGAAGATCAGTTCCGAGCCGTGGAGCTCCTCGAACTGCCGCTCCCCGGCTTCGTCAAAATACTGCTGAACCCGCACCGCGTGCAACTCCTTGACCTGTCCACGATCATCACCGATGAAGGTCTTGGTCTTGATTTGCCAGTCGCGCTTTCCCCCCTCCTCGTGAGCCGGCGTGATCCGGAGGATCTTGGGCCAGAGCGGCCAGGGGGTCTCGGGGTTCTCACCCTCGGGGGGGCGCGGATTGTAGTCGAGCTGGGTGATCGATCGGGCCTGCTGGCGGTGGCAGGTTCCCAGGCAGTCGGCAGCGGTATCTCCACCGCCGATGACGATGACGTTCTTCCCGGTGGCCAGGATCGACTCTCCGTTCATGTCGATGCCGTAGCTCCGCCGGTTCTGCTGGGTCAAGAACGTCATCGCCGGCTCGATTCCCTTGAGGTGCCTCCCCGGGATCTCGAGATCACGCGACTGGGTTGCGCCCACGGTCAGGAGCAAGGCGTCGTGGCGGGCTCGAAGCTCGCGGGGGTCGATCGTCCGGCCGATGCCGACCTCGGCGTTCAGAACGAAGCGGACCCCTTCCTTCTCGAGCTGATCGATCCGCCGCTCGACATAGACCTTGGCCATCTTGAAGTCGGGGATGCCGTAAGTGAGCAGTCCGCCCGCCCGGTCGTCTCGCTCGTAGACCGTCACGGTGTGGCCGGCCCGGCGGAGCTGCTGGGCCGCGGCCAGCCCGGCCGGTCCGCTGCCGACGATCGCCACGGTCTTGCCCGACTCCTGGGCGGGTGGCCGGGGGACGATCCAGCCCATCTCCCAGCCCCGATCCACGATCGCCGCCTCGATGTCCTTGATGGTCACCGCGGCCCCGCCCAGGGCCAGAACGCACGATGACTCGCAGGGCGCAGGGCACGTCTTGCCGGTAAATTCGGGGAAGTTGTTCGTGTCATGAAGCGCGTGCAGCGCCTCCTGCCAGCGATTCCTGTGGACCAGCTCGTTCCAGTCGGGAATCGCGTTGCCCAGCGGACAGCCGCTGTGGCAGAACGGCACGCCGCAGTCCATGCACCGCGATGCCTGGGCGCGTACGCTCTCTACCGGCATCGGCTGGTAGAGCTCCTTGAAGTCCCTGATCCGCTGGTGAACGGGCCGGGGCGTCGCCTTCTGCTGCTCGATGTTGAGAAATCCGCGAGGATCAGCCATGAGCGAGCTCCGCACCGGCTTCTGCTAGAGGGCCCGGCCGGGAAGAGAAACTCCGATCAGCCATTGATCAGCTCCCACTGGCGCTGCACGATCTTGCTCTGTTCCAGGACCCGCCGGTAATCGCGGGGGAAGACCTTGACGAAGGCTCCCAGCGCGGTCGGGAAGTCATTGACGATCTCGTTGCCGATCTCGGACCCGGTGTAGAGCACGTGGCGGTTGATGAGGTTGCTCAGAAGCCCCACGTCCTTGTAATCCTCGACCGGCACAAGATCGACCATCTCGAGATTGCATCGATCCCGGAACCGGTTTTCGGGGTCATACACGAAGGCGTAGCCCCCGCTCATACCGGCGGCGAAGTTGCGGCCGGTCTCGCCCAGGATGACGACGACCCCGCCTGTCATGTATTCGCAGGCGTGGTCGCCCACCCCTTCGACAACGGCCTTGGCGCCGCTGTTCCGGACGGCGAACCGCTCGCCGGCCTGTCCCCGGAAGAAGGCTTCACCGCCGGTCGCCCCGTAGAGCGCAACGTTGCCCACGACCACGTTCTGGCCCGCATGGAAACCGGCCTCCGGTGGAGGGGCGACAACCAGCTTGCCGCCGGAGAGTCCCTTGCCGATGTAGTCATTGGCGTCGCCCCGGACACGGAGGGTGATGCCCCGCGTGAGGAAGGCTCCGAAGCTCTGGCCGGCACTTCCCGTGAACTGAAGGTCGATCGTGTCCTCGCGGAGTCCGTGCTCGCCATGCTTTCGCGTGACGAAGTAGCTGAGCAGGGTCCCGACCGTCCGGTTCCGATTGGAGATCGGCAGCGATCGCTGGACGCGCTTCTGATGCTCGACCGCATCCTTGCAGACCCGCAGGAGCTCCCAGTCGAGCTGCTCGGCGAGCACGTCGGGCTGGCGCTCGACGCAGCGAATCGGCGTGCCGTGGGGCACCCTGGGCATCTCGAGGATGGTCCGGAGGTCGAGGTGCTTCGCCTTCGGGTGGTTCCTCAGGTCGGCCACGGAAAGGAGGTCGGCCCGTCCGATGATCTCGTCCAGGGTGCGATAGCCCATCTGGCTGAGATGCTCCCTCACCTCCTCGGCCACGAAGAAGAAGTAGTTGAGCACGTTCTCGGGTGTGCCCGAGAATCGGGCGCGGAGCACGGGGTCCTGCGTGGCGATGCCGACCGGGCAGGTGTTGAGGTGGCACTTGCGCATCATCACGCACCCCATGGCGATGAGCGGCGCGGTGGCGAAGCCGTATTCCTCGGCACCCAGGCAGGCGGCGACGATCACGTCGCGACCGGTCTTGAGCTGCCCGTCGGTCTGGAGCCGGACCCTGCCCCGCAGTCCGTTGCGGACGAGGGTCTGCTGGGTCTCGGCCAGGCCAAGCTCCCAGGGAACGCCCGCGTGCCGGATGCTCGAGAGCGGCGAGGCGCCCGTGCCCCCACCGTCGCCGCTGATCAGGATCCGATCCGCGTAGCCCTTGGCGACGCCGGTCGCGATCGTACCCACCCCCGCGGCGGCGACCAGCTTGACCGAGATCTCGGCGTGAGGGTTGGCGTTCTTGAGATCGAAGATGAGCTGCGCCAGGTCCTCGATCGAGTAAATGTCATGGTGCGGGGGCGGGGAGATGAGACCGACGCCCGGCGTGCTGTAGCGGGTCTTGGCGATGAAGTTGTCCACCTTGTGGCCGGGGAGCTGGCCTCCCTCTCCCGGCTTGGCCCCCTGGGCCATCTTGATCTGGAGCTCGACGGCGTTGGCCAGGTAGTTGGCGGTGACGCCGAACCGGCCGCTGGCCACCTGCTTGATCGCGCTGTTGCGCGAGTCGCCATTGCCGTCGCGCCGGAACCGGGCCGGGTCTTCCCCCCCTTCCCCGGTGTTGCTCCGGCCGCCGATCCGGTTCATGGCGATGGCCAGCGCCTCGTGAGCCTCCTTGCTGATGCTCCCGAAGCTCATGGCTCCCGTGCAGAACCGCTTGACGATCTCCTTGGCCGGCTCGACGATCTCCAGGGGAATCGGCTTGCGGCCGGCCTTGATGTCGAACAGGCCACGGAGCGTGCAGAGCTGCCGGCTCTCGTCGTTGGAGGCGGCGGCAAACTCCTTGTAGCTGGAGAAGTCCGGCTTCTTGAGGGCGTGCTGGAGCTTCTGGATGGTCTCGGGGTTCCACATGTGATGCTCGCCCCGGCGGCGCCACATCACCTCGCCGCCGACGTCAAGCTGGGGAAGTTCCGGACCGGATGTGCTCGGGTAGGCCACCTCCATGCGCTGGAGCGCCTCGCGGGCGATGGTCTCCAGGCCGATCCCCTCGATCCGGCTGGGTGTACCGGGGAAGAACCGGTCGATCACCGTCCGGCTCAGGCCGATGGCCTCGAAGACCTGGGCGCCGCGATAGCTGAGCAGCGTGCTGATGCCCATCTTGCTGAAGATCTTGAGCAGGCCGGCATCGATCGCCTTGGCATAGTTCGTCACCGCTTGCTCCGGGGCCAGCGGTGCCCCCTGAGGGTCCACCAGCATTCGCTCCCGCGCCAGGCCCTCGAAGGTCTCGTGCACGAGATAGGGGTTGACGGCCCCCGCCCCGTAGCCGATCAAGAGCGCGAAATGGTGGACCTCCCGCGCCTCGCCCGTCTCGACCACCAGCCCGCACCGCGTGCGCTGGCCCTTGAGGATCAGGTGATGATGCACGGCCGCCGTGGCCAGCAGCGCAGGAATGGGGACCAGGCCCGCATGGAGACCCCGGTCCGAGAGGATCAGGATCGTCGCTCCCCGTTCCACCGCCTGGGATGCCTCGGCACAGAGGCGATCGAGCGCGGGTTCCAGCCCCGCCTCTCCCTGGCTCCGCTCGAACAGCAGGGAGAGAGTCTGGGACCGGAAGCCCGGGGCCCGCGCTGCGCGGATCCTCGCCAGGTCGGCGTTGCCGAGCGTCGGCGACTTGAGCCGGAGCAGCCGCGCGTGCTCGGGAGACTCCTCGAGCAGGTTCAGCTCGCCGCCCAGGAGCGATTCGGTGCTCATGACGATCTTCTCGCGGATCGGATCGATCGGCGGGTTCGTCACCTGGGCGAAGAGCTGCTTGAAGTAGCTGGGGAGGATCTGGCTGCGCCGGCTCAGCACGGCCAGGGGGATGTCCGTTCCCATGCTCGAGACCGGTTCCTTGCCGTCCTGGGCCATGGGCAGGAGGATGCGGAGAAGATCCTCCTGCGTGTAGCCGAACGCCTGCTGCCGGGCGAGCAGGCTGTCGAGATCGGCCGCGGGAACCTCGACCGGCTCGGGCAGGTCTTTCAGGCCGATCTGATGTTTCTCCAGCCACAGCCCGTAGGGCTGGGCGCGGCAGATCGACTCCTTGAGCTCCTCGTTGTCGATGATCCTCCCCTCGGACAGATCGACCAGGAAGATCTTGCCCGGCTGGAGCCGCCCCTTGAGGCGGATCTTCTCCGGAGGGATCGGCAACACCCCGGCCTCGCTCGCAAGGACGACGAGGTTGTCATCCGTGACGACGTAACGGCTGGGACGCAATCCATTCCGGTCGAGCATGGCGCCGATCCGGGTTCCGTCGCAGAAGACCAGGCTGGCCGGGCCGTCCCAGGGCTCCATCAGGCCGCTGTGATACTGGTAAAAGGATCGCCGGGCGGGATCGATGAAGCGGTCTCCCTCATAGGCTTCGGGCACGAGCATCATCAGGGAGTGAGGGAGACTGCGGCCGGCATGAACCAGGAGCGCGAGCACCTGATCGAGGGCGGCCGAATCGCTCAGTCCCTCGAACTCGAGCGGCAGGACCTTCCGCATCTCCGAGCCCAGCACGCGGCTCCGCATCTGCGATTCCCGCGCCTTCATCCAGTGGATGTTCCCCTGGAGCGTGTTGATCTCTCCGTTGTGGGCCAGCAGGTGGAACGGTTGCGCCAGGCCCCACCGGGGAAAGGTGTTGGTGCTGTAGCGGCTGTGCACCAGGGCCAGGGCCGACTCGATTCGCGGATCGCGCAGGTCCGGGAAGTACTCCGCCAGCTGGTCCGGCTTGAGCATGCCCTTGTACACGATGGTCCGCGAGCTGCAACTGGCGATCGCGAAGCCCAGGGCGTGGTTGCCGATGCTCTCGGAGCTTGCCCACTTCTCGGCCCGGCGGCGAATCACGTAGAGCTTCCGCTCAAAATCATCTCCGGCGGCTGTGCCGGCTCCCCGGCCGATGAACAGTTGCTCCATGACCGGCTCCTGGGACCGAGCCAGCCAGCCAATGGCCGAGGAGACGACCGGCACGTCCCGCCAGCCCAGCATCCGCTGGCCTTCCGTCGCGACGATGTTCTCCAGCGTCCGGTGGCAGATCAGGCGCTGGGCCTCGCCCCGGGGCAGGAACACGAATGCCACGCCGTAGTCGCCGGCAGCCGGCAGATCGTCCGATATGGGGGCGTTCTCGGAACGGAAGAAAGGATCGGGGAGCTGCATCAAGATCCCCGCCCCGTCGCCCGTGTCCTGATCGCAGCCGCACGCCCCGCGATGCTGGAGGTTCCTCAAGACCTGCAAACCGCTCAGAACGGTCGCATGGCTCTTCCGACCGCTGAGGTCGGCCACGAACCCGACACCACAGGAGTCTCGCTCGAAGGCCGGATCGTAAAGCCCCTCTCTCGAGGATGAACGCGAAGCGATGCGAGCTGAGCGTCTTGGCTGCGGCATGGAGTTTTCCAGCATCACTGTACGAGATCCCAATCAGTCACCCGAAAAGCAACGTTGCTTGGGAGCTCGGCGGCAATGAGCACGAACCACTGGGAAGGACCGATGATCAGAATGAGGGCACAGGAGCAGGTTTCATGCCCGAGTCGATGTCGAGACCTTGGCAAGTTCCGTAAGCTATTTCAATAATTATACTTACGAATCTAGGAAGTCGCAGGCAAGATGTCCTTGTTGGCTGGCGTGCTGACTTCAGGTGCAGACGCTGCCTTGATCTTATGCCGCCCCACGGACCGCTCATGGTCATGGTGTGGCCTCCGGCTCGAGCAGGGGCCGGCAAGAAGGCTGCGCGACAGCGCAAGTCGCTCGATCAAGGTGCGGGTTCCAGGTCATCAGCGGCGTAGACTGCGTGGAGCTTGCTGAGGCGTTCGGCGTCGAGCCGGCCGCGATGGATCCAGATCCGGTATCAACATCGCACAGGTTTTCCCGCGACGAGCGTCCTGGGCCGGACGCCCGGCCATCCGAGGCACAGGACACCGTAGTGACGGGTCAGCCAAGCCGGGGGGTAATCGGGATGGGTGGGGTGCACGAGGATTGCCACGCCGCCGGGGATCTGGCGGCCGGCCCAGAGGCGCGTCAGGTCGGCCCAGAGAAGAGCCGTCATGTAGAGGTCGTCTTTCGAGCGTCCGGTAGGCACGTTGATGATCGTATCGTGACCGGGTGCGAATCGGAGGGTCAGGCCGCCGTAGCTCTTGCCCTCGGCCCCGCCCAGTGTGATCGGCTGACCAAGCGGAGTCCAGGTGAGATCCACGTCGATGGCGCGTTCCTCGTCGGTGGACTTGTGCACGCGGAGCAGGACTTGCTCGCGCATGACCTGCTGCTGTCCCACGAACCAGCCATTTTCCACGCCCAGTCGCGCATCCTCGGGGCCGGCCTCCCGCATTCCCCAGCGGATGAACCGCGGCTCGCTGCCATCGAGCATCCACTGGTCATGATGGCGCCCGTCGACGGTGACATGCGGCCAGGCCCAGAACAGACCGCGGTGGTGCGGATGGTCGGCTGGAAAGTCGTCGGTCAGGACCTCGCCATCCAGTCCATAGAGCGGATGGATGTAAGAGCTGTGCGCCCGGACGCCTGGTGCATCCCTCTTGGTTTGTGCCCCGTGATTGTAAACGAGGATTCGCCTCGAAACTGCCCACCATGCTGGACACCCTGGCCGTTGATCCCAGCGGCAACCTCTGCTGCACCGCCACGGCTACAGCAGCCTCATGAAAAGGCCGCACCACAAGGTCGCCGACGAGGAGTTGCAGGCGATCTACAAGGAGGTCGTGGCCGACCAGATCGAGGCCATCCGCAGGCGCATCGCGACGAGCAAGTCCAGGTCTGGTTCGAGGACGAGGCCCGGTTCGGCCAGCAGGGGACGCTGACGCGGGTCTGGGCACGCCGTGGGTCGCGGCGCGCGGCGTGCGGCAGACCGGGTACACCTTTCTCTACGTGCGACGGCCGTCGCGCCAGCACCGGGGCGGCTTCGGGGTAGATCTCCCCGACCCTGAACGCCGAGGTGGTCAACCGGTTTCTGGAGCAGTTCTCGCGCGAGCGGCCCTCCGGGGTGCACGCAGTGCTGCTGTGGGACGGGGCGGGCTACCATATCAGTGACGGGTTGAGAATTCCGAAGAATGTGAGTTTGATCCAGTTATTGCCGTATTCGCCCGAGCTGAACCCGGTGGAGAACATGTGTTATACATCTTGTCGCGGGGCAACGGCTCGAACACGGGCACCCTTCTGAGAATCCAGGACCGCCGGCACTGATCCGGCCTCATCTCTGCGCCCCCCTGCACGCCGGGTGATCTTCCGACGGGACGGGGCCCATCCACCACGCCCTGTCGCTCATTCCCCTCCGCATGTTGATGAAAAGAAACAAGCCGGCAGCCGATCCTGGCCCGGGCCAACTGTTTATTTCCCCCTTTTTTGGCTCAACTTCTGACGCGAACGGCCACAACAGGCTCAGTATCGACCAGTCCCCTCGCTGATCGGCACCAAGGCACCGTCGATGGCTTCCTAATGATCCTCGTCATAGATCTCATCTTCCGCGATCGGGGCCAGGCCAGCTAGGAAAGTCCAACCGCCTAATACTACAGAATCACACCTGAATCAAGCCAACGATGCATCCCTCCACCAATACCGCAAGTCATGTCGCCTCGCAACATTCGGGCGAGCACCCACTCCACCTAGCATGGGGAGAAAGTTTGCGAAAGCGGTTTATTTCATTTTTTAGCGTTCCAACACGCCAAACCATGGTCTCCGAAATCCCTCAACACGAATGCTAAGTTTATTATGATCGTGAAGAAACTTTTAACAATCCCCTTATCTCTTGAATTCCACGCTCTCAGGCGATAAGCTCATTACACATGAGAGGAGTGTTGGATCCAAGGTCGCGAGCATGGTGTAACTTATCCGCTCCGGCTCTGTGCAGGCATTTGCACTTTTGCGATGAACACCCACAGCTGGCAGGTATGCACGTCCTACTGTTCCGTTGATGCGTCTGATTGACTTGGTGGTCGGTGCTTGAGACCAGCACTGGATCGTCGTTGAACCTCGAACGGACAACCCGACAAGAAGTGAAGGTGAGCCCCAGAACCATGTGTTTCTGGTGGATTTCCTTCCTCGGACAGTTTCAGGTGGCAGGCAGAGGGGTGCAACCCACGGGCACGGAGTGTGCGCAAAGCACCGATAAGGATTGTGAGTCATCACAACTTGAGGGTTTTCCAAGGCTGGGATATCGGTGGGACACCGAATCTCGACGGGGGCGAGGGTGGGTCGTGCAACCCATGGACAAAGCCTGTGCTGTGAGGACCGTCGGACGACATTGTCACTGGTGTTCAAGTTACTTCTCATTGTTCACACCAGCGCAAATCGGTTAACGACTCTGAATACGTGTGCTGCTTCCGCAATCCTCGAGAAAGTGCCGAGTATTCGGTCTTCTGCACCTCGCCCGATCCTCGATGGCCGCCCGATACGAAGAGGCTGTCACTCATCGGACAGGGTTGTGAAGTCTCGGAGCGAAGCGCTCGGCAAAGTTCTGAGGAAGAGGGTTCCGTTGGATGATCGCGACTTGGGAAGAGCCAAGGCTTGAGTGGCGGTCTTGATGGCCCGTCGATGGCGATCGGCCGCAGAACACGTCCAAACGACCCGACTGAGCCCGGTGCTGAGTGCTATGCGTAGGAAGGAAGGCCATGGAGTTGCCTGACCCGAGCAATCCAGCTCATTCCAAGAATCGTCCAGAGACGATTCCAGCGGATTTGCTCGGTTCCAGGGGGGATCAAGAGCCCGTCACGATGTCGATCGGCGTGCCCGGGGTTGCCAACGCGATCCAGACGTCTTACCCGGAGTGGGCGACGGGCAAGGTGTATTCCGAGGCAATCGGCCCTGGCTGGCACAGTGCTGGTCCCGCACCAAGAATTGTGTCCGCTTCCGCGGACTCCGAGCGCGAAACATCGCATCGATTATCGCCGGCTGGCATTGGCATTCTTCCGGCGCTGGATTCTCGCATCGATCGTCGGAAGCATCGTGGGCATCGTAACGGGAGTGATCACCTGGACCGTTGTTCCGGCTGCCAAGTACACGGCCACCGCCCGGCTCCAGGTGGCCGCGGTGCCGCCCATGTTCATGTACAAGACGCGGGAGACAACCACGGACTATGCGATGTTCCGCCAAACACAACTCGCCTTGCTGAAGAGTCAGCAGGTGATCGATGCGGCCCTGCGTTCGAGTGACGTGGCACAACTGAAAGGCGTCATGACCAAGGAAGACCCGGGGGAATGGCTCCGGGAACAACTCTCCGTTTCCTTCGCCAGCGGATCCGAGGTCCTGGAGATCGCCTTGAGCGGCGATGATCCGAAGACAGTGGCGGCACTGGTGAACGCCGTCACGGCGGCTTATCTCGACGAAGTCGTCAACGTGGACCATCTTGATCGCCAGCGAAGATTCGAAGGTCTGAAGGAGATCTGGAAAAAGTATGAGAGCGACTTGCGGCAAAAACGTGAGCAACTCCGCAAAATTGCCGAGGCGATCGGCTCCGACGACAACAAGGCCTTGACCCTTCAAAAGCAATACGAAGTCGACCGCCAAGATCTGGTCAGGCGGAATTTGATCGAAGTCCATGGGGAGTTGCTCAAACGCAGAGCGGAGCTCGAGTTTGCGGGAGACAAGAATACAAAGGATACGGGTGGCTCGAGCCGCAAAGCGAGCGAGGCGGAGATCGAAGCAGAGCTGCTCAACGACCCGGTCATCGCCACGGCACACCGAGAACATCAGGAAGTATAAAGAAGAGATAATGCAGCAGTCTCGAACGATCCGCAACCCGGGGCTCGATCCCAGTATCTCGTCGATCCGGAACAAGATTCGCGCCGAAGAGCTCGCCATGAGCCAGCGCCGCAAGAAGATGCGTCCCTTCGTGGCGTCTCAAGTCCTCGGCAGTGCCGAACCAAGAGGGCACGGGAAAGACCGAGGCCCTGCGCGATCAGGTCGCCATGCTCGAAAAGCTTGAATCGCAGTATGAGCATGAGCTCCGAAGCATCAAGGAGGAGACGCGCGAATTCAATGGCAAAACCTTCGACTTCGGACTGCTTCAAGCCGAGGTCGAACTGGACGAGAAAGCTGCCAGGGAAGTCGGGGACGAGATCCGTCACGTGGAACTGGAGCTCAATCAGGCGCCGCCCCGAATCAAGACCTTCGAGAAGGCCAAAGTACCGCACGTCAAGGACCAGGATCGGAAGATCCGGCTCTCTGCGATGGCTGGGGGAGCGGCATTCCTGCTCATGGTCCTCGCCATCACATTCAAGGAATACCAGACTCAACGCGTGGGGTTTGCCGAAGACGTGGTCTGTACGACAGGAATGACCGTGGTGGGAACGCTGCCGGTTCTGCGTAGGCGTGGCCGCGAGAAACTGGGACAGGTTCAGGGAGCGGAAGATCAACGCCGAAAAGACCTGCTCGTTGAGTCCATCGACATGACCCGTCTGATGCTCATCAGAGCGACCCAGCCCCAGTCTCTTCGGGTCGTGATGATCACCAGCGCGGTCCTCGGGCGAGGGAAAGACATCCCTGTCTTCCCATCTGGCGGTCAGCCTCTCTCGTTCTGGTCGTCGCACGCTGTTGCTGGACTTTGATCTTCGAAAACCCACGCTCCATCACCTCCTCGAAGCACCTCGAGGACCTGGGCTCAGCGAGTACTTGCGAGGAGAGGTCGAACTTGCGGATATTATTCGCCCCACAGCGGTCGCCGATCTGTCCTTGATCTCCGCAGGCAACTGTGACGATCTGGCCTTGACCGCTTTGGCACAGCGGGATCTGGGGTCGATGTTCAGGACACTCAAGACGGCGTTCGACTTCGTAGTTGTCGATACGTCGCCCGTCTTGAGCGTCGCGGATCCCCTGGTGATCGGCCTGCACGTCGACACCGTTGTCTTCGCGGTCATGAACGACGTGAGTCGGATCCCCGATGTGCTGACGGCCCACCGTCGTCTGATCGCGCTGGGGATCCGTGTGCTCGGTGCCGTCGTGGCAGGAGAACGAGATGGCTCAAAATATTATTATACAAGAACCTAGAACGGCAATCAGTAAGCTGCGCCTGTCGAGCCGAGACTGCCGCAGTTCATTCCAAACATCATGAGTCTCTGCGACTTGCTTGTTTCTGCACCGGGAGCTGAACGAATCCATGACGACCCAGGAATCGGATTACTTAGCCTGCTTGTCTTATCAACCCTGGTTTCAAGATGAAGCGGTCGGATCGACTTCGGATCTCCGTGTCGGCCTCAAGCGAGTGTTCGACATCGTCTGCTCTGTGTTCATCATGGTCTTCGCTGCACCGCTCGTCCTGCTGGCGATGCTATTCGTTCGACTCTCGTCAAAGGGGCCGGTCATCTACTCTCAGATCAGGCTCGGCCAGAACGGTCGCATGTTCATGATCTACAAGATTCGGACGATGAAGCATGACTGCGAACACTCTTCTGGTCCTCAGTGGGCGACTCGCCGCGACCCGCGAGTCATACGAGGTGGCCACTTCCTCAGGGCCACGCACATTGATGAACTTCCCCAACTGGTCAATGTTCTGCTTGGGCAGATGAGCTTGGTCGGCCCCCGGCCAGAACGGCCGCAGATCTCAAAGCAACTGAGAAATGTCATCCCGCTCTATGATGAACGGCTCCGAGTTCTTCCCGGACTCACGGGATTGGCCCAGGTTCAGCTCCCTCCCGATGAGGATGTCGGGGGAGTGAACCGGAAACTGGCATGCGACCTTTATTACATCCGGAATCAGAACCTTTGGCTCGATCTGCGGATCCTGCTCAGCACAGCCCTGGGCGTGCTCATGATCCCGTTTGTCGTATCCCGCGTGATCCTGCGTATCCCCAGTGGTCGTCCGGTCGAGTCGGCCTTTGAGGAATTGCTTTCTCGAACCCGAGCAGGCTTGCCACCGGCGACCCCCACGGCGGACACGGTCGGAGATGCCGAGAGGCAGCCGGGCCTATCTCTCGGTAACCTCGTTGACACTGGTTTGACATCGCCCGCCCCGGCCAACTGACCCGGCGACAGAGTCTGCTTCCTGCGATCGTTTGAAGGCGAGTGCTGTGCCTTGCCTTGGGGTCTGTCGCTTTCCCGAGTTCCTCCAAACACTCCGAGATCTCTGACTCCCGATCCTGTCGCTCCATCGGGCGAGAACGTTGATCTTCTCGAGGCGAGATGGATAGGTATTCCATGAACGATTCCGGGCGGCCCGAGATCCTCTTCCTTGCTCACCGCTTTCCCTATCCGCCCGACAAAGGGGATCGGATCCGGACATTTCATATCCTCCAGTGGCTTTCGCGACAGGCGAGGATCCACCTCGGCTGCCTGGCCGATGAGCCATTCGAGATGGAGGCCCTGAAGCGGCTCGAGACGCATCTGCGAACGGGTCGAGGTCTCTCGCTGGGCAAGTACTCGAGCCGAGTCCGGATCGGCGGTCTCCCTGGCGCGAGGCAAGACGGCGAGTGTGGGGGCGTTCCGGTCGGCCGCGCTGGCGAAGATCGTGAGCGACTGGGCTCGGCAGACACAGTACAAGGCGGCAATGGCCTCGTCTTCGGCACTGGCACCATACTTGCGCATCCCCGAGCTGAAGAAACCCGAACGGTGTTTGATCTGGTTGATGTCGACAGTCAGAAGTGGCTGGACTACGCGCGAGAGTACCCACGGCCCGAGACGCTGGCTGTACTCGACCGAGGCGAAGCGACTCCGCGAGCTGGAGTGCGAACTTTCAGGATGGAGAAGGCCATCGTGCTGGTGAGCGAGGCCGAGACGAAGTTGTATCGGAATTTCACCGGCGCCGAGCACGTCTACACCGTCACCAACGGGGTGGATCTGGAGGCTTTCCAGATCCAGGGAACACCGGCTCGGAAAGAGTCGGGCTGTGTCTTCGTCGGCGCCCTCGATTACTTCCCCAATGTGGATGCAGCCTGCTGGTTTTGCCGGGACGTGTGGCCCGAGATTCATCGCGTCATCCCGAGGCGACGATGGCCCTGGTGGGACGCCGACCCATCGCGGCGGTGCGTCGCCTGGCGAAGGTCCCGGGAGTCATCGTGGTCGGACAGGTCGCGGACGTTCGTCCCTTCCTGGCGGCCGCAGCCGTGGTGGTGGTGCCGCTGCGACTGGCACGAGGGGTCCAGAACAAGGTCCTGGAGGCACTGGCCATGGGGAAAGCGACCGTTGCATCGCCTCAATCCCTGGTCGGACTCCAAGCAAACGGTACGCCACCTGTTCTGACCGCCTCCGATCCCAGCGAGTGGGTCGATGCTGTCCTCCATCTGCTCGGCGATGAGGCCGGTCGGCGACGTCTGGGCATCGAGGGCCGTCGTTTCGTCGAGTCACACCATCGGTGGGAACAATGCCTGGAGCCGCTGGGCACGATCCTCGATCTTCCTGAGCGTATTGCCGGCAGAATCGGGCATATAGCTCCGGCAGGCATGACACCGACTTCCCATTGATTGCAGATCACGATTGGTTCCCGTTCAACTCCCCCGCTGAGGCTGCTACTCAGCGATCATAGCTGTCTCCCGGGTGGAACTGGTGTATCTCTGTGAATCCCCCAACCGAAGGAGACAGCGTGAGCACGGTATCAGAGACGATCCATCAACAGCGTGTCTGCCGGGAACCTGAGCGGTCTGACCCCGGGAGCCACTCTCCTGGATCCTTGCCGGTGACCGTGATCGAGCGTCGCCCAGGCTGGAGGTTCATCGATCTACGAGAGCTCTGGCGCTATCGGGAACTCCTCTTCTTCCTGACCTGGCGCGACATCAAGGTGCGCTACAAGCAAACTGTGCTCGGTGCCGCCTGGGCCGTCATTCAACCCCTGGCCACCATGCTCGTGTTTAGCCTGTTCTTGGGGCGGGCCGCAGGGGATTCCGGGGCGCGGTGGCCCTATCCCCTCTTCGTCCTCGCGGGGTTGATCCCCTGGACATTCTTCTCCAATGCGATCGCGAGCGCCGGCCAGAGCGTGGTGGGGAATCAAAACCTGGTGACCAAGGTCTTCTTTCCTCGGTTGATCATTCCCATGGGCGCGGTGGGGGCGGGCCTGGTCGATCTCGCCATCTCGTTCTGCATGCTGGTCATCATGATGTTCTGGTTCGGAGTCGCGCCAGGCTGGGAAATGTTGCTCGTGCCTCCGATCCTGCTTAGTCTCCTCCTCGCATCGCTCGGCGTCGGAACCCTGTTGTCAGCCCTGACGGTCGCCTATCGCGACTTCCGCCATGTGGTCCCGTTTCTGGTGCAACTCTGGATGTTTGCGACTCCCAGCATCTACCTCCAGGCCGAGGGGATCGTTAGCCCTCGATGGAAGCCACTGCTACCCCTGAACCCGGCTTATGGTCTGATCAGCAACTTCCGGCAGGCCATGCTCGGAGGAGCGATCGATGTCTACTCCCTGGCGGTCTCCACCGCGGTGGGCGCCGGACTTTTCGTGATCGGCTGCCTTTACTTTCGACGGGTTGAGCGTGACTTCGCGGACATCATCTGATTTGGATCATAGCCAGGCGATCGATCCCCAAGAAGAGACATGAAAGAGGATATTCGATGAATCGGCTCAAGGTCGGCGTGGTAGGTGCGGGCTACTGGGGTCCCAACCTGGTCCGGAACTTCTCTATGTGCCCGCAGACCGAGGCTTTCGCGGTCTGTGACGCGAATCCCGCGCGCCTGGAAAGCATCGGGAGAAGTTACAGCGGTCTGGTCCTTGTCCCTTCAGTCGACGAGCTACTGGCATTACCGCTGGATGCCGTGGCGATCGCGACTCCCGTGTCGACCCATTTCCCAATCGCGCAGCGGTGCCTCGAAGCGGGCCTGCATGTACTCGTGGAGAAGCCGCTGGCTGCAAGCGTCACGGAAGCCCAAGCCCTCGTCGAACTGGCTGCCCGGCACGAGCGGGTGCTCATGGTCGACCACACTTATCTCTTCAGCAACGCCGTCAGGCTCATCGAGCAAATCGTTGCCGGCGGGGAGCTTGGCGAACTGTATTACGTCGACAGCATCCGGATCAACTTGGGGTTGTTCCAGCACGACATCAACGTCGTGTGGGACCTCGCGCCGCACGATCTGTCCATCGTCGACCACGTGCTGAAGCGAAACCCCAGAAGCATCTCGGCCTGGGGCTGCGGCCATGCCGACGACAACATCGAGGACATGGCCTACGTGAATGTGGATTATGACGAACGCCTGATGGCCAGTTTCCATGTCAACTGGCTGTCGCCGGTCAAGGTGCGGCAGATGATCTTCGCCGGCTCGCGGAAAAGCCTGATCTTCAACGAGCTGAACCCCACCGAGCCGATCAAGGTCTATGACCGGGGAATCGAGGTGGGGCAAAGCCTGGATGAGCGACGTAAGCTGATGGTCAATTATCGTTCGGGTGACGTCTGGAGCCCGCACATTGAACCTGGCGAGCCGCTGCAGGCAGCGGTCGGCCATTTCGCCCAGTGTATCCGCGAGGGCATGGCTCCCCTGAGCGATGGGAACCTTGGATTACGCGTCGTCCGATTGATGGAGGCGGCAACCCGCAGTCTGAAAGCCCAAGGAGGCCGAGTTGTCCTATCCAATGGAGTCAATGAGCAATGGCGTCCTCGATGCACGAGCGAGCGGATCCGGCGAATTGCATCCGGATCGCGCCGGACGTCCGTCTGGGTCGAAACGTGGCCTTGCACGCGTTCGTTAATTTGTATGGATGCCAGATCGGCGACGATACACGGATCGGTACTTTCGTCGAGATCCAGAAAAACGTCTCCATTGGTGCCCGATGCAAGATTCAGAGCCACACATTCGTCTGCGAGGGCGTCACGATCGAGGACGAGGTCTTTGTCGGCCATGGGGTCATGTTCATCAACGATCTTGACCCTCGGGCGACGGCCGACGGCCGGCTCCAGACCGAGTCCGACTGGGAGGTATTGCCCAGCCGAGTCTGTCGTGGGGCCTCGATCGGCAGCGGGGCGGTTATCCTTGGCGGGGTCACCATCGGGGCCGGGGCCTTGGTGGGAGCGGGAGCCGTTGTGACGAGGGACATCGCCCCGTATACGATCGTCGCAGGGGTCCCCGCACGGCTATTCAGGCCACGTGAACGGTGAGGAATTCGAGCATGAGTTTGGCAGCTCCTGTTGTGTCTTCGTCCTCGGAACCGCTGACTCGACGCGAAGCATCGGTTCCCTTCTTGGACCTCAAGGCCCAGTACGCCTCGATACGTGAGGAAATACTGGATGCCCTCCATGAGGTCGCCGAGAGCACGGCCTATGTCCTGGGCCCAAAGGTGATCGCGTTCGAAGAGGCGTTCGCCGCCTTTGTCGGTGCCAAGCACTGTGTGGGGGTCAATTCTGGTACATCGGCTCTTCATCTTGCGCTGATCGCCGCAGGGGTCAGGCCGGGGGACGAGGTCATCACGGTTCCCATGACCTTCATCGCGACCTCCTGGGCGATCAGCTATTCCGGCGCAACTCCGGTTTTTGTTGACGTCGATCCGGCCACCTACACGATGGACACTCGCAAGATCGAGCGCAAGATCACGCGACGAACTCGAGCGATTCTCCCGGTCCATCTTTACGGTCAGCCCGCAGACTTGGAACCCATTCTGGAGATCGGCCGTCGTCACGGCATCCCGATCATCGAGGATGCGGCTCAGGCGCACGGGGCCCAGTACCAGGGCAAGGCTGCCGGCTCACAGGGATTCTGCGGCTGCTTCAGCTTTTATCCCGGCAAGAACCTGGGAGCCTACGGAGAGGCAGGTGCCGTCGTGACCGACGACGAACAGGTCGCCGATCGGCTCCGCTCTTTGCGGGATCACGCCCAGAGCCGCCGTTATCATCATTCCGAACTCGGATTCAATTACCGGATGGACGGATTCCAGGGGGCGGTCCTGGGTGTCAAGCTCAAGCATCTAGAATCGTGGACTGAGGCACGTCGCCGCCTCGCCGACCGCTACCGGGAGGGTCTCGCCGGATTGCCGATCAAGCTGCCTTTCGAGGCACCGGGGAGGAAGCACGTGTGGCACCTGTTCGTGGTGCTCCATCCTCATCGTGACCGTATTCGCAAGGAGTTAGAATCTCGGGGGATCCAGACGGGTTTGCACTACCCCATCCCGGTTCATCTCCAGGAGGCATACGCGGACCTCCGGCATCAGTCGGGCGACTTTCCCATCTCCGAGCGTATCGCCCAGGACTGCTTCACTCTACCTCTCTTTCCCGAGATGACAGAGGCTCAACAGGACCGGGTGATCCGGGCCCTTTGCGAGATCCTTCGATCCGGAACCAAGGATTGATCTGAGATGAGCAACTCGCTGAAAAGCGCCGTGGTCCTGGTGACCGGGGGAGCGGGCCTGATCGGTTCGCACATTGTCGATCAACTCGTGGACGAGGGGGTCCGCGAGGTTCGCGTGCTGGACAACCTGGTGCGCGGCCGCCTCGAAAACCTCACCCAGGCGCGAGTCCGCCTTCCCCTGACATTCTTCGAGGGGGACGTCCGGGACCGCGGCATGGTCGCAAAGGTGATGTCGGGTTGTGATTACGTTTTCCATCAGGCTGCCATTCGCATCACCCTCTGCGCCGAAAGCCCCAGGGAGTGCATCGACGTACTCGTGGGCGGCACACTGAACATCTTCGAGGCGGCTGAGGCTGCGGGAGTTCGCAAGGTCGTCTACGCCTCCTCGGCCTCGGTCTACGGGGGCGCCGAGAACTTCCCGACCGGTGAGCGTCATCACCCCTACAACAACCGAACGCTCTACGGTGCAGCCAAGCTGATGAATGAGGGCATCGCCCGCCATTTCCGCGATATGGACGGACTGGCCAGCGTGGGTCTTCGCTATTTCAACGTCTACGGTCCCCGGATGGACTATACTGGGGCCTATACCGAGGTGTTCATCCGATGGCTTGACTGCGTCGATCGTGGCGTCGCGCCCCAGATTCACGGTGACGGATCCGCGTCAATGGATTTCATCTTCGTCGACGACATCGCCCGGGCCAACATCCTGGCGATGAAATCGGACCGTGAGGATGACGTCTACAACATCGCCAGCGGCACGGAGACGACCCTGCTGGGTCTATGGGGTGCGATCCAGAAGGTCACCGGGGCACATCACCTCGAACCCGAATTTCATCCCCCCCGAAAAGTCAATCCCGTTCCACGCCGCCTGGCCGATGTCAGCAGGGCTCGCGATGAGCTTGGGTTCGTCGCCGAGGTTCCGCTGGAGGAAGGACTGCGGCAGCTCAGGGCGTGGCAGCGCGAGATGACAGCCAAGCCGGAGGAACTGGTTCCATGAGCGTGACGACCACGCGTCGAATGATCCCGATCAGCAAGCCGAGCCTCGGTGAGGAAGAGGCCGCCGCGGCACGCGAAGCAATCCTTTCCGGCTGGGTAACTCAGGGTCCACAGGTCGCGGCGTTCGAGGAGGAGTTTGCCGCCTACGTCGGTGCCCGGTTCGCCTGCGCGGTCTCCAGTTGCACCACCGCGCTGCACCTGGCACTGCACGCCCTGGGCGTCGGGCCCGGGGACGAGGTGATCACGGTCAGCCATTCCTTCATCGCGACTGCCAATGCCGATTCGCTACTGCGGTGCGAGCCCCGTGTTCGTGGACATCGACCCGCAGACCTACAACATGGACCCGGGCCTGATCGAGGCGGCCATCACCCCGCGGACCAAGGCGATCATGCCGGTGCACCAGATGGGCCTGCCCTGCGACTTGCCTGCGATCCTCGAGATCGCCGAGCGGCACGGTCTGCCCGTGATCGAGGACGCCGCCTGTGCGATCGGCAGTGAGATCCGCATCGGCGACCAGTGGGAACGTATCGGCCGACCTCACGGACTGGTCGCCTGCTTCTCGTTTCACCCCCGCAAGGTGATCACCACCGGTGATGGCGGAATGCTCACGACGAGCGACCCGGAGCTCGATCGCAAATTCCGACTGCTCCGCCAGCACGGGATGAGCGTGCCCGATACCGTGCGACACGGGGCGAAATCGGTCATCTTCGAGGAGTATCCGATCGTCGGCTTCAACTACCGGATGACCGATATCCAGGCCGCCGTGGGGCGGGTGCAGCTCGAGCGGCTTCAGGACATCCTTGCGTGTCGGATGATACTGGCGGGGCACTTTACGGAGTCGCTAAGCCAGATCTCAGGGCTGGAGCCCCCTCTTGTACGATGGTTTGCCCGACCCGACTAT